>CANMKK010000020.1 GCA_947498455.1 uncultured Aquimarina sp. | reverse complement strand
TTAACTGCTCTTTTACTTCTGTTTCTGCAGTAACCAATGCTTTATTATATTCTTCTAATTTATTATCTATATAAGTAGTATGACGGTCTATCTTTTTTTGATTAAAATTACTCTTCTTACCGTTTTGAGCCCGAAACTTGGTGCTATCACCAGCAACCAATTTACCTCCAATTAAATCAAAATGTTTGGCTATAGAAACAGTAGCCCTAAAGACCTTCTTTATGGCTTTAGGGTTGTCCTTACGAAAATTAGAAATTGTATTATGATCCGGGGCTAGGTTTTTTAACAACCACATTACTTCAATGTTGCGCTTACAGGATTTTTCTAAATCACGGGAAGAACGTATCTTATTTAGGTATCCATAAATGTATAGCTTGAGCAGATCCCCGGGGTGATATGCAGGCCTACCGTTTTCTGTAAATTCTAATGTAAATCCAAAATCTGCTAATACCAGACTATCCACAAATAGATCAATGAATCGTACTTCGTTATCAGTATCTATGGAATCCTCTAAGGAAATGGGGAAAAGATGGGTTTGACTTCGATTGCTTCCTTCTATAAATTTCATACCATGAAATTACTAAAAAATAGTATCATATCATAAATCAAGCTTATTTTTGAAAAACTAAAGCTAAAGAAGGTTTTTAGACAAACTGACGGTAGTCGTATTTGTTATAGTCAAATAAGATATCAACTATTTAAACTTTGATTTTTTGAACCCATTTTGAATTACTTCTTATATATGTATCGTTTTCAATTTGAACTTCCCTACTTAACTTGAAAGCTTCTAATAAAATTGACTTGATAGAATCCTTAGATTTAGGCTGTTCAACGCCATTAACACTAAAATCACCATTTTTTATAAAGATCTTATTGTTTCTTTGATCTTTGACCATCAAACTCCCTTTTTTAAAAGATTTATCTATCTGATTTTCTATAAGAACATGATCTATTTTCATTACGTATTTAGATTCTTAAACTATGACTAAAACAAACATACTAATAATTCCCTTAAACCTAAAACACAAAAACCTCTGGAAATATTATATTTACAGAGGTTTTTTTTTAGAAAAAAGCAAATAGTTTCCTAAACAAACGTTTATTAGCTAAGTAACATTACAAATACATCAAGCTAGTTATACGATTTACGCATAAAACTTTCGCATATAGTTCGTTTCTTTTGCACTATATCTGCGTTATAAAATTCAACAATAGCTAAGGATATTCTTTAATTTTATACCTTAATCTAGCACAAAATAATTCAAACTATTTATACGAACTTCTTATCCGTAAATCGTATTAGAAGGTTCGTTATCAACTCTAGATTCTAATACCGATTCTATAGAATTGGGAATATTTTTAAACAAAATTATAACCCGTTAAAGACTCTATTGCATTAACAATTGTTCTATACTGAACCCAATCACTATCAATGCCCTGGTCATTTGGGCATTAATAACAATAACTCTTGTAGAAGCTTTTACTCGATTAATATCATTAGTTCCGTTTGGTAGTATCAGAGAAATTCCTAAATAAAAAAGACTGCCTTAAAAGACAGCCTCATTTAATTAGTAATTAACATTCTAGAGCTTCCCTCTAGAGACAATTCAAAAAAATTAAGCTGGCATACAATATCCATTAGGACGGCAGTATCCTGGTTCACAAAAACCTGATGAAGCGCTGGGAATATAAATCCAACACCCTACCTGACCTGGACAACACCCCCACAATCCACTGCGACTTGCCCCATTAATTCTTTGTTGTTTGTCTCTGCTGAGTTTTGCAACTCCTTTTAGACTTAAGATACTTTTCATTTGTTATATATATTTAGGTTAATAGAATACATTATAGACGCTCTCTATTCTTAAAAAAGCAATTATGGCTTTTTAAGAATCGTAAAAGTTTGTCCTCCAATTTTCACAAGGTAGTATCCATCACTTAAATTACTAATGTCTATAGAATTACCCTTTCCAGACGTAATTATGTTACCATTTATTGAAAGTACCGTCCAATCTTGTTCTTGATTACTCGTATTGACAAACATCACCCCTGTAGTTGGCACTGGATATAGTTTCAATTGATCTGATTGCTCATTAACTAATTCTGTATTCTGTTCGGAAAATTTTGATGAACCAGCTCGTTTAACAATCACAATATAATTTGTGGCTCCTGCAGTTCTAGAGGAAGCTCCTCCAAAAACTACATTACCAGCACCTACTCGTTTTTTATATACACGCATAATAGCTCCCCAATTAGTTCTTACATGTTCCCTAGTATCTTGATAATACCCACGTATCCATGAAGGTACAACCGGGATCTTACGATCAAATGCAACATACACATCTGCTGCAGCTGCTAAATTTGCGGTTAACAGCCTTCCATTGCTACTACCAGCATCTCTATTAGGAGTCATAATATACTCTCCCCCAGTTAAAAAGGAAGGGTGTTGAGTCACCTTAGGATTCAAATCCGTAAACAACGTAACATTATTACCAAAACCTTTCATTTTACGATATGGCTTATCACTCGGAGTCGAAATTGAGTTTATTAATACATTGGTTCCATGTATGGTTATTATTCCAGAATATGCATATTGAAGTTGACCCGGAAATCCATACTGCATTCTAGCTTGAATTTTATGAGAACCAATTGTTAATCCTCGTAAGGTGAAAGAAAAAGGTGCTGTGGTATCTTCTCCAATCACTTTATTGTTATCAAAAAATGTCACTTTTGTAATTGGTAAAAATGCTGAAGGATTTGTTGCGATAAGGATATTATTTCCAACTTGGAAATTTTGACCATTTGCAATCGAAGTAATTACTATACTTGGAGCAACAGCCTTTGCAATTACAATATAATTTGTAGCTCCTTCGGTTCTAGCAGAAGCTCCTCCAAAAACTACATTACCAACACCTACTCTTTTTTTATATACACGCATAATAGCTCCTCCATCGGTTCTTACGTGTTCTCTCGTATCTTGATAATACCCGCGTATCCATGAAGGTACTACCGGAATTTTACGATCAAATGCAACATATACATCTGCTGCAGCCGCTAAATTCGCTGTTAACAACCCTCCATTACTACTTCCAGCATCTCTATTAGGTGTCATAATATACTCTGCTCCTGTTAAAAAAAAAGGATGCTCAGTAACTTTGAAATTAGTATCTGTGAACAGTGTACTATTGTTACCAAAACTTTGCATCTTACGGTATACTTTATCGCTTGGTGTAGAGATGCTTTTTATCAATGATCTAGTACCATATATTTTAGATACGGGAGAATCAATAAATTTACTGATCCCTTTGTCTTTATACCACATTCTTACTTGGATAGAGTAAATACCTCCTTGAATATTGTTCAAGGGATAACTATAGGGAGCGCTAAGGTCATTTCCTTTGGTAACGTTCCCATCATATGTGACAAAATATTCAACTTGTTCTATTGGAAATGAGCCAAACGCATTCACTTGTATAGGCACATTAGACCCAATAGAAAATTGAGCACCATTGGTTGGTGATGTGATGGCTACTTGAGCAGGTAAGGATTTAACAATAACAAAAAGGTTATTTGCACCAGTACTCCCTACATTGGCACCTCCTATCACTACAGGTCCTGCGTTAAATTTTTTCTTGTACAGGCGTAAGATAGCTCCATCATCTGTTCGTATATGCTCACCAGTATCAATATACTCCCTATCGCTAAATGTAATTGGAGCTCTACCATCAAAAGCAATGTATACTTCTGACGAAAGGAGTAAGTTTACCGTAAATAACTTTCCGTTACTACTTCCTCGATCCCTATTTGGTGTGGCGACATACTCAGCTCCCACAAGGTGACTTGGGTATTCTGTTATCGTAGTATTGTAATCTGTATAAGGTTTTACTTTTCCAAAATTTCTCAAGTTTTGATAATCCTTATCACTAGAGGTAGTTACATCTTTTATAAGTCGGTCTGCAATAATAATAGTGGCGGTCTCAGAATCTTCAACTAATGAAACTCCATCACACTTATAATGTAATCGAGCAAATACCTTATGAGTAGCATCTACAGCTCTACTAACACTAAAAGAATATGGTGCTACATTATCAGTAGCTACTTTTACACCATTGTTAAAAAAATCAACACGATCAATTTGATCGTCCCAAACTACATCTGCATTAATAGTATAATCTATCGATGATTTTGGAAGAAACTGTGAGATAGGCAGTACTTGGTTAGCAGCATCTACCAAAATAATCTCTGGAGTTGGTTTTGACGGTACTTCAAAAATCACTCTTTTGTATCGTGTCAATGGTATAGCACCATTATCTGTAATACGCACATATGCATGTACATAACCCAATTCTTCAGTATCATTTTCAGGAATTGTTATTTCTGTTTCAATACCAGTACTAGCAGTCAGAGTAGCTCCTGGTAAAGAAATCTCATTATAAATTACCCATTGATAACTCAATGCATTTCCATCAGGATCTGAAGAACCTGAAGCATTTAATTTTATTTTTTGACCAGAAACAACACTTTGTCGTATAGGTGCTAATCCACTATCTCCATTTACAACGGGTATTGGATGATGATTCGCATTTGCTACATTTGATTGTATTGCCCATTGCCATCTTACTTTAAAATCATTAATAATATCTGTGGATTGACTCGTATTATCTCCCCATCGAATTAAGGTATTATCTCTTTTGGTTGAGCCTTTCCAATTATCTAATTCTTGACATTTCCAGAACTTTTGTCCAGATGTTTGAGTATATCTACCAGACCAACTTCCTAACTCTGGTGAACCCACAATATTGATTCCATTTTCTAAAAGATGCATCCAGGTTGGAGTATCCCCTTCTTTTTGTATGGTATAATACCTTGCTAAACGTAATTTATCATTATTAGGGTTAATATCATCATTATAGGCATTATGTAGATCATTTAGAAATGCCCAATCCTGACGTCTACAACCGCTATTTATATTATGACTTTCTTCACAGCCTTCTCCAGTTAGTTTAGACCATCGAGCAGCCCATCGGCCAGATCCTTGACCGGGTAAAAAAGTATCCATAATAAAAGGTATTGCATCAAGATGATCCTTAATAATGCTTGAACCTCCTAAATTTTCATATTCAATAAATTTAATTTTTGCTACGGCATCTGCATAAGTGATTCCTTCATCAGTATCAGGGTTATTAATACGATCTAAAGCGCTTTTTAATGCGCTTATTCCCTTAAAATTAGTTCCCCAGTCAGTATACCAAATGGGTCTACTATCATTTTTTTTCAATACTTCTATCACTCTATTGGAACCATCGTCTATTTCATCATTTACAATTCGAGTTCTTTTTGTTACTGCCAATAATGACTCTGCAGAAGGAAATTGTCGATTACTAGGAGCATGACGGTTCAAATTATCAACTATTTTACCATAAGCATTTATGTAACCTATGGCCATATCGAAAGGGTCTGAGTATCCAAATTTATAATCATTACTAGCTTGTACTCCTGAGCTATTAATCATAATGCCTTCGATATCGAACTCATTGGCATATAACAGAAAACGTACAAATGTAGCCTGATCATCAGGATCTCCACCGATATCTGTTTCTATAATAATTCTGGGCTTATCTTGACTATAAGCCACTATTGTAATTACTGTAAATAGTAATAAAAGAATTTTTTGTTTCATGATTTATTATTTAATAATTGGAAGATCCAGAATTCATCATAATTCTATCCTGCTTGGAATAACGAACCTATCGAAAAGTTTATCCCAAAATAGCGCGTACGAAATTTGAGCATACACCCATTTATGATATAACTGTGGATATTTTTCTTTGATTTTTTGAAGATTACCTATATAAATTACTTAGGTAATTTCTTTATATATATATATTTTGGAATATGTAACTCTACATAATCTGATATATGTGAACTGAATATACTTTGGTCATTAAGAAAACACTTGTTTTTAATGTTTCAGTGAGTTGTTCCGTAACGTTCTCTTTTTATGAGTATTCAAAAATTGAGTTTTAAAAACACTTGTAATGTTTTGATTTTTTTCTCGTTTCAAAATCGTCTAGTGAGATGAATTCTATCTAAAAATTGCAACGTTTTATTTTCCTAAAGTACCTAATCCTATTTATTATTCCCCAATAAACCCGAGGCTTATGAACGGTTATTAAGCATTCCTTTGTTAAAAAAATCAGGTATAGTAATGGACAATTTTGTGTAATTGCCCATTACTCTCTATTACATATATGTTTCTTTATATAGTAAGTAGTTTTAATAGTCGTAAGAATGTTTCTTACTCTCACCCTTACATTATGCCTAAGGTACGTACACTTAAACTAGAAAAGTGAATACTAATAAAAATTACGGGGTACCCTCAGAACCAGGAATTTTCTCTACATATCCCCTATAAGCACCGTTTTCATAAACCTTATAGCCTACTATTCTTCCGTTTCTGTATATAGGAATTTTTACCCATTCACTTCCACCACTAATAACTAATTGTCCTTTTTTCTCAATTTCTAAGGACTTAAATAAATTTAATTTGTTCATGTATATTGTTTTAACGTGTTACCTAATTATAAAAACAGATAACCCTAATTGTTGCGATTTTTTTTAAGTGATTAAAACCAATCTATATCGATTATGGTTCATGATCAATTCCAGGAACATCTTTAGTTACATTATCAGACTGTTTAGTTACCATCCATGATGGCGTGCTACTGCCTCCATTAACCATACGCATATTACTTCGTCTAATTTTAGCAACAGTAAATTTCTCTAAATTAATTTTTCCTTCTTTTTTTGTTTTCATAATATAAAATATTAAAAATTAGAAATACAAGACATATAATGTATCTATCAATTATGTTTCTCCATCTATACCTGGAGTATCTTTAGTTGCATTATCAGACAGATATGTCAGTCACAATATGTGATGGATCACAAGTTCCTCCTTTAATTTTATTCATACCATTTAATGGAATTTTGGCAATGGTAAATTTCTCTAGACCTATTTTACTTTTGTTTTTCATTTTCTTAATTTAATGTTTATATCCTATTTGATTTTAAACATATTCCGAATAAAATGGTATCAATTATCCTCAATACATTTACTATTAAAACTAATTATCAAATAAGATGCCTAAAGCTTGTTCTCAATATATTTTATCTTTATAGCCCCAACTACATAATGATTTACTTACTTTAGGCTTCTTATTTCTTTCTTTTAATTATAGGTTATCTATATACGTACCCTACAACTCCTTCCAGACGATATCCTCTACTAGCTCCTTCATTATAGTTGGTAGTAAAAAGATGTATTGATTGTCCTGTTCCATCATAAAAACGATATAATTTTACTCGACCATTTCCTGGGCCAGTATGTATGTATACCTTCTCATATATCCTTCCTGAACCAACAAGATCCTCGTTTGATGAACTATAACTACGATCATACCATGCTCTGGTTCCCATTATATTATTTCTTTCGGTTGTACTTGTAGTAAGCATAAAATCCCGATTATTCTTTTCTTGTAAAAGAAATAATTGCCTTGTTCCAGAAGGAAGCCCACTACGACTATTGATTACTCCTAACTTAAAAGAAGTCCCTTGGCTACTACCAAAATAAGATCCAGCATTTTTTACCCTATAGCTATATATTGTGTAAGGTGCTCCTGCATACGAACGATATACAGGATACAATCCACTAGATTTTGAGACATCATCCGTTACTTCTTCTTTTTGTATTGTATTTAATTCTTCTGATGTAACTTCATCTTTTTCGCAAGATGCAAATACCATTGCAGTGATTGCAACTATTAAAATTGATTTTTTCATTGTTAAAAGTTTTTATTTTACAAATAAGCACCTACTCTATTTTGTAAGGTTTTCGGATTCCCCCTTTTATAAAAATCGATTTTTTATGTGATAAGATCTTGGTGCTAATGTAGAGTGAATTTGTTTGCTCAAAAAACTAAAATTCCGCAAATTTGATAAAATGAGGAGTAAAACCTACTACAATTTTAAAATTAAATTATTCATTATTAGTGATTTACAATTTTATTTAGAAAAACGATCTGAATTCAACTTTACAACAATGAATTTCTTCAATATGGATCGGATATAGTGAAATTTATGTCATCCAGAGTGGTTTTTGACACAATATTTCCCTAGATTATCCAGAGCGTAAATAGTCGAGAGGTCGTTCTGAAAAATCATCCGATTTGACAGTCTTAAAAAAATAAAATCTTATAGTCGACTACCTCGGGGCAAGCCCAATGTCATTAAGTTAAGTATTTAATTATTTTGACTTTCAATTAGTTGTTATTGTTTTTCGTATTGGTTTTTCGTATTGGTTTTTCGTATATTTATGTAGTAATCAAGTACTTATTATGTTGAAAAAAAACACCATATTCTATCTTTTCGAAAATCCAGAAAGAGATTTTCAGTAATTCACTTCAAGAATCCTTTAAATCGCAAGAAAATGATTTTACAAGAATTAGGAAGCAATCTTTTTCAACTACCTTGCTCATTATGATAAATTTTCTAAATAAAAGTTTATCTATAGAAATAGAAAACTTTGTTGACCATTTAAAAAAGGAGTGTGGTCTTTCTAGTTTTAAATCTTTTACAAAGAGTGCATTTGTTCAATACCGTAAAAAGATAAAACCTGCTGTGTTCAAAAAGCTATCCTCAATACTCATTGATGAGTTTTATACAGATAATGATTGTGCTATAAAGTTATGTAATGGCTTTAGAGTTTTATCTGTAGATGGGTCTTCAATTACCTTACCTATTACCAAGGAATTGAAAAGGATTTATGGGGAAACAAAGAATCAGACCAAAACCAGTTTAGTTCAAGCTAGAGCATCGGTACTTTATAATGTATTAAACCATTATGTCTTAGATGGAATTCTTTCTCCAAAAGATATAGGAGAAAGGACTTTAGCACTACAACACTTATGTTGTAGCAAGACAAAAGATCTTATTATCTATGATAGAGGATATCCTGCATATGATTTTATCTATGAGCATTGTAAAAAGAATGTTGATTATCTTATGAGGGTCAAAGTTAGTTTTAGCGCTGTTACAAAAGCTTTTATGGAAAGTGATAAAACCTCTCAAATTGTTGAAATATATCCAGGAAAAAATGTTAATATCTCAGAGAAAGATTATCATAAGGATACAGCAATAAAAGTTAGACTGATTCGTGTAAAGTTACCTAGCGGAGAAACTGAACTACTCATCACATCATTAGTAAATAGTAAACGATACCCTAATAAGATTTTTAAGGAATTATACTTTAAAAGATGGAAAGTAGAGACATTTTATGACGAATTGAAGAATAAATTAAAAGTAGAACATTTCTCAGGCTATTCCAATCAAAGTATTCTACAAGATTTTTATGCAGCTCTATTTATCAGCAATGTCCAAACTTTAATTGTTAACGATCTAGAAGATGAATTAAATAATCAAAATAAAGCAAAGAAATATCAATATAAAGTGAATACAAATTTATCTTATGGATTTTTAAAAAATAGAATCATAAAGCTGTTCTTTTCTAAAAACCATATGGAAGATATCATTCTAGAACTAAAAATATTGTTCAAACAACATTTAGTGCCAATCAGAACAAATAGAAATCAACAAAGAGACACCAATAAATATAGAAGAAGAGAAAAACCTAAAGTAACTAAAAATCAAAAGGATGCAATATGAAATTTTCTTAACTTAATGACATTGGGGGCAAGCCCGCGAGGCATTCGTTAGAAACAAATTTTCTATTTCGAGGCAAGCCTCGGAGAATTAAACTCCACAATGTGGATTAAACTGAAGCTCTTTACTAAGCTTTACTCTGATTTGTTTTAACCAGTATATCAAATTTATTATCTATTATTTAAGTAAAAGAAATATGTATATCCTCTATTGTAACTGCTCTTCTAAATTTTGAATTTTTTTAATGTAGTAAGATGGATTAAGGCCTGTTTTAGCTTTAAAATGTTTCGTAAATGAATTATCACTTTTATACCCTATTTCCTTGGCAATGGATCTTATGGAAAATGATCTGAATTTTTTATCATTTTTTAATCTTTTAAGCGCGTAGTCTATTCTTAAATCATTGATGTAATTATTGAATTTTTTCCCTTTGCGCTCTTTTATCACTAGAGACAGGTATGTTGTATTGGTTTTTATTTTTGTTGCGATGGATCTCAGACTACAATCGGATCTTAAAAAATATTCTGACTCTTCCATTTTATCTAAATTTTTAAGAATTTCGCTTACCTTGGCATCATCAATTACAACTTCTCTCACCTCTTCGTTTTGTTCATTTTCTTGTGTTTTCAATCGATCTATCTGAACCATTAACTCAGAAAAAACCTTCCTATTCCTTCTCTGTTTCTTATAATACCAGATCCCAAAACCAAGAATTAATACGGATATAAATAATGTAAAAATAAATATGCTGACTTTTAATTTTTCACTTGCTGCCTGTTTCTTTTTCAACTCATTAATTTCAGATATAAATTTTTGATTTTCCATCCCATAAATCTTACTTACTGTTTTATCTTTATTTTTCTGATAATCTAGATTAAGTTTTACATACTTATCATGCCAAAACCAAGCTTTTTCTAGTTCATTAATTTTGCTGTAACAATTTGCTAGTAACAAATGAGATTGAATAACAGGAGTAACCTTTAGATTTTTCTTTTCTAAGGTGTCCAGAATCTTATGTAAGTGAACGATCGCTTTTTTATACTTTTGTTGTTCATAATAACAACTTGCCAAAAAATAATTGATGTTTGTTCTAGGAAAAAATTGATTTCTAATATCATACTTCTGCATCATATCTTTTGCTTTTAATAAAGACTCAAAAGCTTCATTAATTCTATTCGTGCGATAAAAAACAATTCCTTTTTTAATATGTAAATCAACCCACCCTTCTTTAAAATCTAGTTTTTCACTTAGTTCAATACCTTTTTTTGCAAAATCCAATACAGAATCATAGAGCTCTAAATCAAGATAAACATCGCAAATAGTCGTCAATATCCTAACATGGTTTATCTTTCCTTCAAAAGTTGTTTTTTTTATTGATTTCAGCATTTTTTCCGAGATTTCTTGTGCTTTTTCCAATTGATTCATTCTTTTTAGCACAAGAATAATTCCCGAATTCACAACAACCTGTCGATCGATATATTTCTTTTCTTCAGCTATACTTAAGGCCTCGTAATATGTGTCCAATGCTTTTTGATTTTCCCCTTCTCTGAGATACGTATGTCCTTTTATTCCGTAGATAGCACATAATAATTTATAATTCTCAAACCTTATAGCTATTGTTGCCGCCTTATCCAGATGGATAATAGCTTTTTCGAAATATTCCTTCCCATATAGAAAAAGACCTAAATCAAAATATATTTGTGCCATATCCGGAGTACTACTTTTATAAGCTAGAGCTCTTTCATACACATCGATTGATGCTGAGTCTGACTTTTTAATTAGTTGTACTAATTCCTCCGAAGATTTATATTTTATACTATCAGGAACTTGTAGTGAATTTTCCTGAGCATTCAATATAGCACTCATAGGCACTACTAAAAATAGTAACAAAAAGCCTTGAAATACGACTTTGGATTTAATAAAAAAATGCATCCTATAAAAAAGATAATTATGTGATCTCCCAAAAATAGGAATTCCTTTTAACACCTATAAGTAGTCAATATCATAAATACCTTTTTTATTTTGAAATTTGTTTGAATTTAGACACAATTCATTATCTTAAAGTTAATACTTGTGCTTATTTCTATATCATAATGAGTATTGCTATTTTTGTTTTCCAAACCAAACCTATGAAACATTACTTTATTTTAATTATCGCCATACTTTCTTGTTCGATTTCAGTTTATTCGCAAGAGGACTCAAATACAGAGCAGCAGGAATTGACTACTTGGCAAATGCTAAAACACGATGGTGTTTCTGTATTTGGAGGAATAAAAAATACATATACCAAACCTTTTAAATGGAAAGGGAAAGATTGGGCTACTTTTGGGGGTATTGTTGCTGGAACTGCTCTTATTTATCTGATTGACGAACCTGCAAACGATTTCTTCACAGATCAAAGAGATGATATCCCTGGGGCTATAAGAGAAACTGGATTTAGGTTTGGCAAACCACTAGTAAACTATGGTTTAACTACTGGAGTATATGCTTTTGGGTTATTTACAAAAAACGAAAAAGTTAGAAAAACTGGTGTCTTGCTAATAGCTTCTGCCACTGCAGGTGGTATTATTCAAACCATTAGCAAAACACTAGTCGGTCGCGCAAGGCCTTATACCGGAAAAGGTAAAGATGATTTCAAATTTTATAGTGAAGAAGCTGATTATCATTCATTCCCTTCCGGTCATTCCATATTGTCTTTTACTACCGCATATGCTATAGCAAAACAATTCGAAAATCCGTACGTTAAAGGCGGAATATATGCCGTAGGCTTACTATCTCCAATATCAAGACTATGGGAAGGTGCACATTGGTTAACGGATGTTACACTAGGTATTGCTCTGAGTATCGTAGTTGTAGACGGTATTGATAATTATCTTAACAAGAACAATCGATACGCATATACTAATGAAAAAAAGTTTAAAATAAAATGGGATCTAACAATCGGTGTTGGACAATTGGGCGTAATTGGTAAATTTTGACTTCTTTGTAACAATAAAAAACATTTTTTTCTATCTGGTAGAATCTCTTAAAATCAAAGATGTTTTAACCACTTCTGTTTTTGTGATATAATTCTCAGATTTATTTTCTAATCTCTCTAATAACATTATTGCTGCTCTCGCACCAAGATCTTCTGCGTGCTGTGATATAGTGCTTAACTTCGGGTAAGAGTGTTTAGACAAAATACCATCTGTAAATCCTATAACAGAAATTTCTTCTGGTATTTTATAACCCAATTTATTTGACATATTTATAGCAATAGCGGCAGCTGTTTCATCCAACCCAAGAACAGCATCTATCGTATTGTTCTTTAAAAAAGATTCTATTTCCTCTTCTTCTGTCTCTATATTATCAATAGGCAGTTCTATGAGTGTTACATCATCATATTGCTTTATAACCTCTCGAGCTCCTTCAAGTCTCAGCTTACCTACACTTAAATCAAAAATTGTAGAAATGATAGCAATATTCTTACATCCAGTCTCTATAAGATACTGAATTGCTGTCTTAGAAGCATCTTTGTCATCAACAATTACCTTATCACAATCTACTTCATCACTCACGCGATCAAACATAACCATAGGTACTTGATTTCTTTTAAGTTCCATAAAGTGCTCTATTTTATTGAGCACTTGTGTTTCATGACTTAGTCCGAGTATAAAACCATCAACACTACTATAATTTAGAATCTCTACATATTCCACTTCTTTTTTATAGGATTCATGAGTAATACATGTGATGATTTTATAGCCCCGCTTAGAAGCTTCCTGTTCAATACCAAATAAAACTTTGGCAAAAAAGTGATTTAGTATTTCAGGGATCAATACACCTATCGTTTTCGTTTTATTACTTTTTAAACTTACTGCTAATGCATTCGGCTTATAATTATAAAAATTGGCTAACTCATGAACTCTATTTATAGTTTTAAGGCTAATTTCCGAATCATTTTTTAGTGACTTAGAAACAGTGGAAATAGATAAGTTTAGTTCTTTAGCCAGTTGTTTAAGTGTAACCTTTTTCCTCATTACTTTAATATTAGCTATTTCTTATACACAAAGAATAAGAGTTGTTAATCAAAAATTGTCTTAAGAAATCTAAAGTAAGCTTTTTTATTGATCTATGATATCAAAAATCAAGTCCCATCTTGCCTAAACTATACTAATGAGATGTTTTAAACACAGAAAATATTACTAGAGCATTGAATAATTCTCTAACAAAACCTTTTCAGATCAAGTTAAAACACACTTTATTAACAGCTTAACCTTTTATATTCTCTTCACAAAAGAATGTTATGATTATTCTATTACAAAATCTAATTAAAAACTAAGTGTATTGAAAAAAAAATTATTTTATCTTCATATCTAAAAAACTAACCTTTTTTTAATTATAAATACAAATTTGTTGTAAGTTTTTCGCAGTTTTGGACGACTAATAGTGAATTGCTAACAACTTAAAACAATATTGCATGTCTAAAACGTATTACGATCCTTCAGATTTAAAGAAATTTGGAAAAATAACAGAATGGAGTGAAGAACTAGGTACCAAATTCTTTGACTACTATAGTAAAGTTTTTGAAGAGGGAGCGCTAAGTGCCCGTGAAAAAGCACTTATTGCCCTTGCAGTTGCGCATACTGAGCAATGCCCTTATTGTATAGACGCATACACTAAAGACTCTTTACAAAGAGGTATTACCAAAGAAGAAATGATGGAAGCAGTACACGTAGGTGCAGCAATTAAAAGTGGCGCTACATTAGTACACGGTGTCATGATGATGAACAAAGTTAATAAGCTCGAAATGTAGATTATTACTGCTCTAAAAATTCAGAGTTTTATATCTAAAATTATATATGGCTACAAAGTCACTAAAAAAAAGAAACAATGAATTGGCAGATTCTCATAGGCAATTAGAAATCCTTAATAACGGGATTTTTGCTAATGGAGAATTACCCAAATTTGCTGATAAAATTGCCGAAATCGGTCATAATCCACTACGTCCAAAAAAACTTGAGATACTCCAAATCAATGTTGGGTACATGTGTAATCAAGTATGCGAACATTGTCATGTCGATGCAGGACCTGATCGCAAGGAAATCATGACTAAAGAAACAATGCTACAGTGTCTTGATGTTATAAAAAAGACAGGAGCACATACATTAGATCTAACAGGTGGTGCTCCAGAAATGAACCCTAATTTTAGATGGTTTGTTGAAGAAGCTAGTAAAGCTGGCATAAGGGATTTTATAGTAAGAAGTAATCTTACCATTATCCGATCTAACAAAAAATATTATGATCTTCCTGATTTCTTCAAAAAACATAATGTTCATGTTGTTTCTTCTATGCCACATTGGACCAAAGGCAAAACAGATAAGCAAAGAGGTGATGGTGTTTTTGACAAATCAATAAAAGCATTGCAGGAGTTAAATAATGTAGGGTATGGTATGCCAGAAAGTAATCTTAGGTTAGATCTTGTATACAATCCTTCTGGCGCTTTTTTACCTGGTGATCAGATGTCTATGGAAAAAGATTTTAAGAAAGCACTCTTAGAGGATTTCGATATTTCTTTTCATAATTTATTTGCTATTACTAATTTGCCAATAAGCAGGTTTTTGGATTATTTGATTGCCTCAGAAAACTATGAAGATTATATGTATGCTCTGGTAGAAGCCTATAACCCTTCTGCTGTTGCTAATGTAATGTGTACCAATACCATCTCGATAAGTTGGGATGGATGGCTATATGATTGTGATTTTAACCAAATGTTGGGTCTTAAAGTCGCAAGTAAAGTAAAACACATCAGTGATTATAGCGAAGAATTGCTTCAAAATAGAAATATTATTATTTCACAACATTGTTATGGATGCACTGCTGGTGCCGGAAGTAGTTGCCAGGGAACTGTTGCTTAAAAACAATTATAAATGAATTTAAAAACTGCCATTATCGTTTTTGCGAACTCAGCTAAAAAAGAGCTAGAGCATAAACCTATTGTTGGTGGTGAAAAATTATTCTTGGAGCTTACCAAAAAGACGATTTCTGTTGTTAAAAGTACTGAATTACCTTTTTTTGTGTTTTCAGAAAAAAACCAAAAAGGAAACAGTTTTGGAGAACGATTTACTGAAGCCATAAATACTACCTTTGATCTTGGTTTTGAAAATGTTATGATTATTGGTAATGATACGCCTCATTTAAAAAAACACCATTTATTAGAAAGTGCTAAACATCTGCAAAATGGTAAACTTGTTTTAGGACCATCAATGGATGGAGGTTTTTATCTCCTGGGGTTACATAAATCACAATTTAACCTAAATAAATTTCTAAAACTTCCGTGGCAATCCAGACAACTAATAAAATCTATTTCCCAATATATAGAGGAAGCTGATATTACATTATCAAAACTACCTATTCTATACGATATTGACACTATCGAAGATCTGAAAGCAGTAACTAGATTTAGTTTTATTCTTTCTAGAACCGTAGCAAAAATTATAAAAAACATATTGAGCTCTTCGATTAAATTTTCGACTGACCTTTTTATGACCTCTTATAAAAGCCATGAGCTATCATTTTATAATAAAGGCTCTCCTTCAATTTAATTTCCCTTCTAATATCATTATTATTTCTATTCTTTCATAGAAACACTTTATTTATAGATCACTACCTAAAATAAGTGAAATTACAAGAAAGGATTGACATACAATATCTTGGCATAATGATTTTATTTTCTAAAAACATGATTGAACATTTATTTGATTACGGATACAGAGATACTTTATAAAATGAAAACAATAGTTATAACAGTAATATATACTTTACTTTCTTTTTCTGGAATAAGTCAAGATACACTTGATGCACTTTTAGACCAGTATAACAATGAAAGTATCCCTTATATATCTGTTAAGGAATTAACAACTACCCAAAACAATGCAATTTTACTGGATGCCAGAGAAAAAGAAGAATACGAAGTAAGTCACCTAAAATCAGCAATTCATGTTGGATATGACAACTTTAATTTGGATTTAATTTCGAAACAAAACATACCCAAAGACACCTTAATTGTAGTGTATTGTAGTCTAGGAATCCGTTCGGAAGATATCTCTGAAAAATTAAAAAAAGTTGGTTATAAAAATATCTACAACTTATATGGTGGGATTTTTGAATGGAAGAATAATGAGTATCCTGTAGTTAATTCCTTAGAAGAGGCTACAGATGAAGTACACGTATTTTCTTCTGAGTGGGGAAAGTGGTTATTAAAAGGCAAAAAAGTATACTCTAATTAAGAATGAAATTCGGTATTGGAAAAATGATTCTTTTAATCATCAAGGAGTTAGTTATTTTTTCAAAAACTTTGAAAATAGGCAAATGATCAAAAAAAACTTATTAATCATATTTACCAGAAATCCTGAGCTAGGTAAAGTAAAAACGCGATTAGCCAAAAGTATTGGTGATCAATCAGCATTAGATATTTATAAAATATTATTGAATCATACACTTGCTGTCACAAAAAAAATTAATTGTAAAAAATCTGTATGGTATTCTGAAAAAATAAGGCAAAACGATATTTGGGATAACGATTTATATATAAAACATGCTCAAAAAGGGAACGATTTAGGAGAAAAAATGGAATATGCATTTAGTTCAGGCTTTGCTAATGGGTATGAAAAAATTGTCATCATTGGTAGTGATTTATATGATTTAAAGGAAAACCATTTAACCGAAGCTTTTGAACATTTAGACACCCATAATGCAGTGATTGGCCCCGCTAAGGATGGTGGTTATTATCTTTTAGGGTTAAATACTATGATCAATGCTGTTTTCAGCAATAAGAATTGGGGGAATGACTCTGTTTTAAAAGACACTCTCTATGATTTAAAAACTGTAAAAACCAAATTATTAGAAGAGTTAAACGATATAGATTATGTAGAAGACATACAATCCTATGAAATTTTTAAGCCGTTCATTAGATACTCCAATTGAGTTGTCTTTGGATAGCTCAGTCAACTACCTCGGAGCAAGCTCGAGGCATTCAGGTGAAAACAGTTTTTACATTTCGAGGCAAGCCTCGGAGAATTAAACTCCACAATGTGGATTAAATCAAAATACTAGTAATAAAAACCAAGAAACTAATTATATCAAAATAAGTTAACAAAACCTATGATCAAATATATTGAAGAAACTACAGACTACTTAAAAGAAAAAGGATTTAACAACCCTGAGATAGGTATCATACTTGGTACCGGATTAGGACAGTTATTAGATGAAGTAGAAATTATAAAAGAGGTCAGCTATAACCATATCCCTAATTTCCCAACCGCAACAGTAGAGTTTCATAAGGGGAAATTAATTTACGGAAAATTAGAAGGTAAAAATGTAATTATAATGCAAGGTAGATTTCATCTATATGAAGGATACTCTCTACAAGATGTAACGTATCCTGTGCGCATTATGCATCAATTAGGTATCAAAAAACTATTGGTATCGAATGCATCTGGAGCCATTAATCTAAAATTTAAAAAAGGAGAACTAATGCTTATAGAAGATCACATTAATCTTCAGGGAGGTTCTCCCCTTGCCTTTAAAGGTGTAGAACAATTAGGTAGCCGTTTTACAGATATGAGCGCTCCCTACGATCAGGAAATTAATCAAAAATTAGAAGAAATTGCAAAAGATAATAGTATCAACCTCCATAAGGGTGTATATGCTTCTGTTGTTGGTCCTCAATTAGAAACAAGAGCAGAATATCGCTATCTAAAAATAATTGGAGCGGATGCTGTGGGAATGAGTACAGTTCCTGAAATCATTGTTGCTAATCATCTTGAACTTCCTGTTGCTGCTGTATCAGTATTAACTGATGAATGTGATCCCGATAACCTAAAACCTGTAAACATTGACGAAATCATAGAGATGGCAGGAAAAGCCGAGCCAGCAATGATTCTTTTATTTAAAAAACTAATAAAATCACTTTAGATAAAAACATAAGGAAGTGACCTGTATTTCTGATAAAGAAATCAGCAACTTTTATTTTTTTTAAAAATACGAAAACAAAAAAAGATATATGAGCTATTTAGAAACGACTCACGATGTGTATAAAGAAGCAGCATTAACACCAGATATAGGTTTATGCTGTACTACCAATCCAATTTGGGAACTTCCGGGGTTAAAAATCCCGAAAATAATGCAAGAAATGAATTATGGCTGTGGAAGCACTGTTAATGCCAGAGATTTAACTAATAATCCTAAAGTCCTGTATGTAGGTGTTGGAGGAGGTATGGAATTGTTACAATTTTCATACTTCTCTAGACAAAAAAGTGGAGTTATTGGTATAGATGTTGTTCAGGAAATGTTGGATGCATCTCAAAAAAACTTTAAGGAAGCAGAAAAACAAAACGATTGGTTTAAGAGTAACTTTGTCGACCTACGGTATGGAGATGCTTTAAACCTTCCTGTAGAAGACAATAGCATTGATGTAGCAGCACAGAATTGTTTGTTCAATATTTTCAAAGCAGACGATCTTAAAAAAGCTATTGAAGAAATGTATCGCGTACTTAAACCTCACGGTAGATTAGTAATGAGTGACCCTACCTGTGAACAAGAAATGAATGATACTCTAAGAAATGATGAACGCCTAAGGGCACTTTGCCTTAGTGGAAGTCTACCAATTGCTGAGTACGTAAAGGCTCTGACAGACGTAGGCTTTGGAACAATAGAAATACGTGCCCGTAAACCATATCGCATCTTGGATCCGAAAAACTACGATACTGATGAGCTCATTTATATTGAATCTATTGAAGTAGCAGCAATAAAAGACCCTATGCCAGAAGATGGCCCTTGTATTTTTACAGGCAAAGCGGCTATTTATTTTGGTGATGAAGATTATTTTGATGATAAAAAAGGACACGTATTGCTTAAAAATCAACCTATAGCCGTATGTGATAAAACTGCTGGAGCTTTGGCCGATTTAAAAAGAGAAGACATATTTATTAGTGAATCTACATATCATTATGATGGAGGGGGATGTTGTTAACAAAAAACGAATATATAGTAATACAAAGCCTAAACACTCTCAATTTACTTATAAATCAATAAGCTCGGAGCAAGTTTATAAGATGTGCTTCCGAAACCTTCATTTTGTTTTCAAGGCAAGCGGTAGGGAATTATACCAACCTAATTTAATTATGAAATATATCAAATAAAACGAAGTTACTTTTTTGATTTATGTCGCTATGATTATTTTTCATAGCCTTAGCTATGGGAAATGTGATTAAGAAAACGAACAAGTTTTAACCAGAAGGAGTATGGTTAAATTGGTATAAAAATGTAAGGCATACTCCAATTTGTAGACTAAAATTAAAATATATAACAAAGATTTTTTTTAGTATCGATTAATCTCAAAATGTCCTAAGTACATGAATACACCTAAAATAATAATAGTACTCATATTCGTGCTATTTTCTTTTCAAATAAAAGCACAGCAAGTCTTTGATCATTCGATTTGGGATCAACTTCTATTAATTAATGTGTCTATTGATGGAAAGGTAAATTATAAAGGCTTTATGAGAGATAGCTCTTTATTATATAAATACTTTAGTTTATTATCAGAAAATAAACCTACAGAACAATGGAGCAAAGAAGAAAAATTAGCATATTGGATCAATGCATATAATGCGTATACTATAAAACTAATTATAGATAGTTATCCTATTAAAAGTATTAAAGATATAAAAGATCCTTGGGACAAAAAATTCTTTAAAATTGGCGAAGAATGGTATAGCCTTAATCAATTGGAGCACAAAATTCTTAGAAAACTAGATGAACCTAGGATTCATTTTGCTATCAACTGTGCATCGTTTTCTTGTCCTATCGTATGGAATAAAGCATATACTTCAGAAAATGTCAATGAAGCATTAGAAACTCAAACTAAAAATTTCATTAACGACCCCCTACGAAACACCATTACCGAAGATGTTGTAGAAGTTTCAAAAATATTTTCTTGGTTTAAGAAAGATTTCAAAACAGATGGAAAAGTAAAAGATTTTATTAATAAATATGCTACAATCAAAATTGATAAACAACCCAAAAAAGGGTACAAGGATTATGATTGGAGTTTAAATGAGTAATTTTATAGTACTATAAAACCCTAGAATTGAAAATTTCAATAATAATTCCTATTCTAAATGAAGCAGCGACAATCCGTGCGCTGCTTTCGCATTTGCTTAAAGCTTCATCTGCAATACAGCATCTTAAAGAAATTATTATTGTAGATGGAGGAAGTACAGATGCTTCTCAGGAAATCGTTTCGAATTTTGCGAAAGATCAAAAAACAACAATACGTCTTATAAACTCAGAAAGAGGTAGAGCCATACAAATGAATACTGGAGCTAGTAGTGCCAATGGAGAAATATTTTATTTTTTACACGCAGATTCTTTTCCTCCAAAAAATTATGATTTATATATTCTGGATGAAGTTAAAAAAGGAAATGCTGCAGGATGTTTTAGAATGAAATTTGATTCTAATCATTGGTGGTTACGCTTTTTAGGCTGGTTAACTCAGTTTGAAAGTAAGCGCTGTCGTGGCGGTGATCAAAGTCAGTTTATTACCTCAGCATTATTTAGTGAAATTAATGGTTACGATGAATCTTATATCGTTTATGAAGATAATGATTTGGTAGATCGTTTATTTACTATTAACCAATTTGTAATTATTCCTGAATACATAGTTACCTCTGCCAGGCGCTATGAAGAGATTGGTATATGGAGATTACAATACCATTTTCTGAATATCCATCTGAGGAGATGGATGGGAGCTTCATCAGAAGATTTATATAGATACTACAAAGAAAAAGTAGTTTCTTAATATTAGAATTTATATTGATAAATAATGAACACTTCCTTCATGATCAAAAATACTGTCCGATTCCAAATACCAAACCTCGAGTTGCATCCTCTGTAACACCATGGCCATAATCAATTCTAAAAATTGCATTAAAAATGCGTTTATGCATAAATCGTAACCCAATACCTGGATATATCCTAAAATTCTGAGAGTCTCCAAAATCACCTAAATCACCTCCCGGATTACGCCAACTACCTCCATCTACAAATATATTACTTTGCAGTACAAACCAGTTTTCATCAACCAATGTATGTCTATACTCTGTATTAAGAACAACAACTCCGGTACCTCTATCAATGATATTCCCTACTCCTCGCAAATTTAAATTATTATCCACAGCAAATGGAGCAAATGGAGATTCGGCATTGGTAGCTAGTCCTAGTCGTAATCTGGATGCCCAATTTCCCTTCTTGCCAATTCTTTTATAATATAAAAAATCATTCCAACCTATTACAAAATCTGGCAGTACATATTCTGTACTAATAACATATTGAAAATTAAATATACTCCTAAACCCCGAAACATATTGAAAATCAAAATTCAGGTTGTTATACTCATAAATTACTTTATACAATAGTTTATCTACATTAAAATTCTGCGGGACACCTTCGCTAGTTGCTCCGGTTTTATAACCATACGCTTCATTAAAGTAATTAACTCCTAACTCCATACGATGATTAAAATTGAACTGATAAAGTCCTAAAACTTCATAAGAAGTATTATTGTATTTATAATCAGCTATCCCTACATCCAAAAAGACAGGTTCTAGAGTAGTAAGGTTCTGATAATTCAGTGCTAATCCAAATTTAGGACTAAATAAAAATGGGGCTCTAAAATTCACTCCCACCGAACTATAGATATCATCTTGGTAGAAACCTCCAAAAGTGACATTACTTCCGAATAAATTAAATTCATACAATCCTATTCTAAATGCAAATTCATCATTATTAGTCGTATAAATATTGGCACTTGGAATGATTGTAAAATTCTCTTCCACAGTATAAAAAACATTGTATTTACCTTCTTCCTGTGTCTTAAACACTTGATAATACGCATGAGCAATAGATGGCAACCTCTTAATTCTTTTAATATCTTCCTCTATAGCAATAGAGTCTAAAATTGCCCCAGCTTTAAGCTTAGAAATTTTCTTAATAAATGATGCCTTGGTTTTTTTATTGCCTTGGATTTTGATATCAACAATCCTATTATTTTGTGATAATAGTGCACCGTAAAAAAATAAAACAAGTATTAAAAATAAATTCTTCATACAATTAGGGTGTAAATCCTTTTTCTATAAATAAGTTTACCCAATTATCTTCACTAACGCCCATTAAAGTAAAATTATAAGAATTCATTGGATGTAATTGTGGTGGCATTTCTGTAGTTATATTTAATATCACATTTTCTAGATTATAATATTGAAACTGCTTTTCGAAAGTATAAGTTCCAGAGAGTAAATCATTCTTATTATCCGAAACTACCTGAAAATATATTCTATTATCTTTATGTACACCATCATTCCATAGAAAAATCGGCATTTGCTCCGTTTTTCTATTAATGTCTACCATATTGAGAAATTCTGTAGGCTTCGTATGATGTTTTAATCGTATGGGATTTGACAAGTGTAATATACCATCTTCAAAAAAAGTAATAATTACCCACTTTTCTTGCATTGTACTCCTTGTAAACTTTTTTATATACCCATTAAAAACATCCGAAGATTCTATATCAATCTTCCTATAATTGGTATAGTTATTTTTATCAACCGTAGCATTTATTGTCTCATAGTAACTAAGACCTGTTGTACCTACCCTTGGATAGACATAGGTTATAGCAATATGATTATCGAGTTTGGATGAAGAGGCACACGCTATAACGGTATCAATCGCTATAGTATTAGTGGCTACTATCGCAGCCAAAGAATTATCATTGGAGATAGCATCTTCTTCATTACAGCCGTATAAGATGTAACATAAAACAAGTACTATATAAGTATAATTCATCTTATTCACCCTTATATAAAGATTTAATTAGATCTTCCGCAGGTTTATTCTGTATCGTAAATCGATTATTACGCTCACCTCCTACTTCTGTATGGTTATGGTACCACTTCCATAGAAAACCTCCCGCAAACCAAGACTCATCCCAGAACTCTTCATATATAACCCTTAGTGCATTGTTTTGGCCTTGTAAGTTGATATTACCATCCTCTTCACTAGCGTTCCAAGGTTCTTTTCCTGTATAATGAACACTCCTATATCCGTACTCTGTGAACAACACTTTTTTATTCACAGCAGACTGAAGTTCCATTATTTGGGCTTTATGATTTTTCCAACCTATTTTCATTTCTTCGATAGTAGGTGTTTTGCTTTCTGAAACAGGAAAATATGCATCAATCCCTATATAATCCAATTGATCCCAAAAAGGAACACGCTGAAACTGATCCCAATTTTCGGCATAAGTAAGATCTCCTTGATAAATCGATTTTATTTTTTTTATTAATTTGTTCCAAAAATCGGATCGCTTCTGTACGAATGTATGTAGTTCTGTTCCTATACATAAAAGTGGGACATTCATCTCTTCAGCTAATTCAGCATATAACAAAATAAAATCCTCATAGGATTTTTCTAAAATCTTCCAGTTCTCTTCAGAATCCATGGAGATATTACCCGTAAACTCACCTCTCCACACCCAGATTTGGGGTTTCAGCATTACCTTTATACCTCTCTGATTCAGTAGCTCAATAGTTTTTTTCGCGCCATCTTTTCTTTCCCCCCACCATTGCCTTTCTATATTAAAAATAACATTAGGGTTTTTTAAATTTCTTAAAAAACCAAAAGGCATCACAGCTGCCCAATTTGCATGTACTTCTACAACCGGATTTATGTGAGTTTCATTAATCTCATTCGGAGCACCTACAAAACTAACCCCATTCATCTTCTCTGTTCGTTGCCCAGAACAACTTACAGAAAGAGTACAAAACAGCAGCATAAAAAACTTTTTCATAGCAATTTTTTCAATCGTTTTCATACTGCTGAATGTACAAATTTTATTTACATAATTATTCTAGAATAATGCTCTTAGTCCTAGACTAAATGTTTGCCCAAGACCTTGAAAGTTGCTCCCTCTAACAATTTTACCAAAAGATGCTTCTAAATTGAATATTTCTGTTAGTTGGTATTTACCACCAAAACCTAATTGTGTATAATCCTGACTAAAATCATTTCCTAAATCGACTAAAAAAGCTTGTTGAGCATTTATAAAAACTGTAGACTTTGATGACGGGAAATAACTTAGAAAAGCACTTACTGGTAGAAACAAACTATTATTTGCAAATCGTTCTCCAATATTTTCTGTATTCGGGTCTGCATCTGCTCCTTTCTCTCCAAAATTAAATCCAAAATCCGCCTCGGTAAAAATCTGCCATTTATTACCTCCAAATGTTTTGTCATAGAAAAACTTAGTTTCCCAAAAAAAACTTCTTTTATCTAAATATTGTGCATTAGGCACATCCTTGAAAACAGGAATATAAAATGAACTCGTAAAAGAAAAATTACCAATATTCTTAAACGGTTGTACTCTAATTGATGGAGCAATAGTAGTTAATCCGCTTCTGGCATCTAAAGTATTGTCTTCAAATTTAAGTACATCTAAAGCTCCAGCTCCACCATACGTATTTGATCTACCCTGAACAATTAGTCCTATATTTATTCTTGAACTTTCACTAACTCCTGTATAAATTTCGGTTGTATTTGTAAAAAAAGTTTGTCTATCTATTTTTCTAGATTTTGAGTTCTCGTCAGTCTGTTCAGTTTGAGTATAAATACTATTAAAAAATTTAATGTCCCACTGTCCTTTTTTTAAAAGTTTAGAAGGTGTATATTCTTGTACATTGGACGTGCCAGAATCATCATCCTGCGCGATACCATATGTCACAGTTAATAAAAGGAAAAATGCTATTTTAATATTTTTAGATAATTTCATGTTTTGATTATTATATTATAAACAGTATATAATTTAAAAGCCCTACTTCGATTATTATTTTTTTATGTTTAAGCTCCAATTATACGTGTAATACGAAACCTTAGCTTTAGCAGGGATTTTTTCTTTTCTAAACTGGTTGATATAGTCAACCTCCGATCCATTCTGAGTGAAATCCCCCTTATACCATTCGAATATTTGAGATAATTGAACTTTTTCACCTTTTACCTTAATAAAGTTAGGATTATTTAATGCAATAACCGCTTGTTGCTGCAATTGTTTTTCTAATGTAGCAGGTTGGTATGCCTCAGCAATTATTGGTGGACAACCTAATCCAGCGCATACTAATACAAAGTGAAAACGTGCTTCTTTTGGAAATACTTTTCTTAGTAATTTATTCTCTAGATCATTCAATGTTATTTCTTTTCCTCCTAATGTATAAGTAGTTTTATCAAAAAAACCCTTGATATCTAATGGTGATTTTACAGGAAACTTATGTATGATACCTTTAATTACTGCAAGATTATATGAGTTAATATAGAATGCCTGATATGTTTTTGCATCAGATGCAGAAACCGAAATATTAGCAGCTATATCTAATAATTGGTCTAATGTATTAGGGGTACTCTTTATTGCCTTATAGTCTACCGTTCCATTAGACACATATTTTTTAAAAAAACGATCTGCCTTAGTAAAGAATTCGGCGGTATCCTGTGAGAATCCTATGTTTGTAGTAATACATATTATTGCTATAATTATATTTTTCATCTTTATATTTTTAAACTAATTTTTAGATTCTTAAAATCCGTTTCACAACAGCCATTCAGTCGAAGGGTACTAAAGCTACTTACAACAAATTACTATTATTTTAATCCCTTTTCGGAAAAGAAATAATAACCTATACTTTTTAGATTCCTTACAAAATCAACGTTTTTTAGATTTATTCTAAATTATATACTTCTCTTAAGTTCTTATATTTATAAACGACTTACAAACCAAAACCTCTTAATCACTAAACAACCTTACTAATCAACACCTAATAGTATATGGATCATATTGTAATTATAGGCAATGGAATTTCTGGAATTTCTGCAGCAAGGCATATTCGTAAAATGTCTGATAAAAAAATTACCATTATTTCTGCCGAAACTGATTATTTCTTTTCTCGTACAGCATTAATGTATGTATATATGGGACATATGAAATTCGAACACACCCAGCCCTATGAAAATTGGTTTTGGGAGAAAAACAATATTACTCTAAAAAAAGGATTGGTATCACAAGTAAATCATCAAGAAAATCAATTGATCTTTCAATCCGGAGAAACAATATCCTACGATCAATTAATACTTGCCACAGGTTCTAAACCCAATAAATTCGGATGGCCAGGTCAGGATCTTGATGGAGTAATGGGAATGTATCATAAACAAGATCTCGAAAATCTTGAAAAATATGCTCCTAATAACAAAGTTTGTAAACGTGCAGTTATTGTTGGTGGTGGATTAATAGGTATCGAATTAGCTGAGATGCTTAGATCCAGAGAGATTCCAGTAACTTTTTTAGTTAGAGAAAGTAGTTTTTGGAGTAGCGTTTTACCTGCAGGAGAAAGTGGTATGATAAATAGACATATAAAAAATCACCATATCGACCTACGGTTAGGAATGAATCTTAAAGAGATCATTGCGGATGAAAATGGAAAAGTAAAAGCAGTTGTAATACAAGAAACAGGAGAAATTATTGACTGTAATGTAGTTGGGTTAACCGCTGGAGTATCGCCTAACATCAATTTTTTAAAAGATTCCGGAATTGAATTAGGACGCGGTATTAAAGTAAATAGATATCTGGAAACAAATATCCCTAATATCTATGCTATAGGGGATTGTGCAGAACAACATGATCCTATCGGAAATAGAAGACCTATCGAAGCAGTATGGTACACAGGTAGAATGATGGGAGAAACCGTTGCACAAACCATCTGCGGAAATAAAATCGAATATAAACCAGGTCATTGGTTTAATAGTGCCAAATTCCTTGACATAGAATACCAAACGTATGGTTGGGTATTCGGAAAGCCAAAAGAATATGAAGCGCAGTTTCACTGGATCCACCCTGATGATACTAAATGTATTACGGTTTCATATCATAAACAAACTCGCAAATTTCTTGGCTTAAATACATTTGGCATTCGTATGAGACACGAGGTTTTTGATACATGGCTTAACGAAAAAAGAGATGTGGACTACGTTATGGAACATCTCTCAGAAGCAAATTTTGATCCTGAATTCTTTAAAACATTCTACAAGGAAATACTATCAGCTTATCATAACCAAACCGTAAACGCATAAATTATGAGTACTATACAACGAAATATGTCTCTTACCGGAGATGCTTCCAATCATCTCAATTTTTTACAAAAAATTGGAACTATAATTGGATTAGCTGGATTAGCAATCATCTTACTTTCTCAATTCAATGATTTTAGTAATCAAGGTGTATGGCTTACCATTTCACTTGTTTCTATAACATCAGGAATTTTATTATTCAGTAAAGGATCGTATTCTGGAAAGCTAGAAGGAATTAAAAATCACGGAGTTTGGTTTAAAAGTGTTTCCAGTCGTGGGTTTTGGGGTTGGATTGCGGGAATTTCTTTAACCGGATTTTATATAATCCTTTACTTTTATCCAGGCTTATTGGGAGCTAATGCAGATGGTAATACGGGCATCGTAGGACTTTTTGACCCCTTGAGTAAATTATTAAGTGGTAATCCTGCTAGTCAATGGTTTGTATATGGTACACTGTATACTGTAGCAATTTTAGCATTTGGAATAAAATTCATCTGGAAATATCGCCATAATCGATATGAACAGTTACGTACCATAAGTGTAATGTTTTTTCAGACTGCATTCGCATTTATTATCCCAGAATTAATGGCACGTCTAAACACTGATAATTTTTCACTTCCGTATAATGATTTAAAAAACATGTGGCCATTAAACTATTATGCATTTGATAGTTGGAGAGTGGATCAATTTATAAATGCTCAGACTATTGGATTGGCTTTTCTTATTTTCGGTATCCTATCCATATTCGTAATCTCTCCAATACTAACTTACAAATATGGAAAACGTTGGTATTGTAGTTGGGTATGCGGCTGTGGAGGATTAGCCGAAACCGCTGGTGATTCTTTTAGACAACTATCCAGTAAAAAATTAAGTGCATGGAAGTTTGAACGATGGATGATACACTCCGTACTTGTCTTTTCTGTAGTAATGACAGTTGCTGTAATAAGTACTTACCTAGGGTACGATTCTTCAAAATATTGGTTTACAAAAAACGTATTCCTTATCAGCGTAGGAACATTTCTTACTTTATTACTGACTGGGATTATGTATTACAAAAGAACCGAGTTAAATAAAACAGCTGTAAAAGGAGCACTTGCTGGTTATATAATCACCATAGCTTTCCTCATATTTATCTCCTTCTTTGATTTAAGTCAGATTAAAGTCAATGCAGCCTATTTTTCCTTTGGTTTAAATACAAATTCATATAGCTTAGATGGTGCGTTAAGAACCTTTTACGGTTTCGGAATTGGATCTATTTTTTCTGGAGTTATCGGTACTGGTTTTTATCCAATTCTAGGAAATCGTGTATGGTGCCGTATGGGATGTCCAATGGCAGGAATACTAGGAATCCAACAACGATTATTCTCAAAATTTAGAATTACTACCAATGGAGGACAATGTATATCTTGTGGTAACTGTTCTACGTATTGCGAAATGGGAATTGATGTCCGATCATATGCTCAGAAAGGAGAAAACATTGTAAGAGCCAGTTGTGTTGGTTGTGGAATATGCTCTGCCGTTTGCCCAAGAGGTGTATTAAAATTAGAAAATGACTCACTAGATGGACGTATCAGCTCTAATGAAATTCTTTTAGGAAATGATGTAGATTTAATGGATTATGTAAATAAAAACTAATCGTTTATTCCATTTCAAAAAAAGCAGATAGAGATATGTATAAATATTGCTATCTGCTTTTTAATTCTATATTAATACAATTTACCAATAAAAATTTCGCATCTAATCACATTCTTTTTCAACTATATGTACTTCATCAATATAGCAAAAAATCGTTGCAACTATTTTCACGAAGTTATCATCCCTAAATCGTATTATTAAATTACTTTTATTATTTAACATGCCATCCTATAATCTCTATCTACAAATATTTTATACTTTTATGATGTACTAAACATCTTTTAGGGTAGTATTCACTACAAGAGAGTAAAGAAGTTTATACTAAATCCAAAAACACAAAGATCTCAATAGTAGATAATAGCCCTATGAAAAACACTTTTACAGTAACCAATATTTTTTTGTCTGTTTTCTCTAAAAACCACCTTTCTTTCATCCTATCAAAAAATAAAATAAGAACAATTGTCATATTTTGTTTGACAATAGTTATTTCTGGATTGAATTGTATATTACTGGCGCAGGACACTTCTAAAAAACACATTATTAATTCCTATGAAGTAGAAATTAAAGGAGATCTAAATGGTTTCGATCTTTCTCTTGAATCCAAAAAAACTAAAAATGGATTAGAAGTAGTCACACTAAAACTCGATAGAGATTCCTCTGCGCAGCCTCCGCAATTAGAGCTTAAATGGTCTTTGCCGTCTCAAGATATTGTAGGTCATTGGAGTACTAGAAGTGGGCTTACTAAAAATATACTACCCGATTGGTGGCCATCTAATGTAACATCTTCTATGGCTAAAAATGCACCCGTTATTTCATTATTTGGGAGTAACGATCAAAATCGATTAACTTTTGCTGTTTCTGATGCATTAAACACCGCCAAACTAACAACCAGTATTCGAGAAGAAGATGGGTATATTTATAACCACATCTTTTTATTCACAACCAAACATAAAGCCGTATCTCACTATGAAATAGAACTTTATTTTGATAACAGAAAACAACCTTATTACCAATCCTTAAAGGAAGTATCGGATTGGTGGGCTTCAAAAAAGGAATATACACCTGCTTATGTGCCAGAACATGCACGTTTACCGATGTACTCTACTTGGTATAGCTATCATCAAAAAGTGAATCCTATTGCATTACTCAAAGAATGCAAGAAAGCCAAGGAGATGGGGTTCGAATCTATCATCATAGATGATGGCTGGCAAACATTAGATAGTAAAAGAGGATATGCTTATACTGGAGATTGGATTCCTGAACGGATTCCTGAAATGAAAAAATTTGTTGAAGACGTTCATGCGCTGGATATGAAATTTTTATTATGGTACGCTTTGCCTTTAGTTGGAGAAAAATCCGAAGCTTATAAAAAACTAGACGGTAAGTTCTTAAGGTATTGGGATGGTCAAGGAGCTTATGAGCTTGATCCTCGTTATCCTGAATCGAGAAAACATGTAATTGAAATCTGTATCAAAGCTCTCAAAGAATGGAATCTTGACGGTTTTAAACTCGATTTTATTGGTCGTTGGGTTGCTCGTAAACATACAGTTCTGGAAGCTATTGACGGAAGAGACTACGCATCTGTAAATGAAGCTGCCGATAAATTGATGACAGATCTTATATCTGAACTTACAAAAATCAAACCAGATATTATGATCGAGTTTCGTCAACCATATATAGGCCCTTTAATGCGTAAGTATGGTAATATTTTTAGAGCTGGTGATTGCCCTAACTCTGTTTTAGATAATCGAGTAAAAACTACAGATCTTCGATTACTAAGTGGTAATACCGCTGTGCATTCCGATATGATCATGTGGCACTATGAAGAACAAGTGGAAATTGCAGCTTTTCAACTATTAAGTGTTTTGTATTCCGTCCCACAGATCTCCGTGCGTCTAGAAGATATACCTAAAGATCATCAAGCAATGATACAATTCTATCTTAACTATTGGACAGAAAATCAAAAAACCTTGTTAGATGGAAATTTTGAGGCTCCTTTTCCTCTAAATCATTATCCCTCATTGACCTCTACCGATGATGAAAAAAAGATTATAACGCTGTATTCTGATCAGTTTATTTCTTTAAAAAACGATCTTCCTCCTAAGATCGATATTATTAATGCCAAAAATAGTTCGACAGTAATAATCCAGACAATGGAGAATCTTGGTAATTATGTTTATAATGTATATAACTGTCTCGGAGAAATTAAAGCTACAGGTGAACTTAACTTTGCAAAAAACACTCAATCCATTTCAGTGCCAGTTTCAGGGTTAATTTCTCTAGAAAGAAAAAAATAATTCATCTTTACTATAACCTTCACACAAAAAAACAAATGAAATCCAGAAATATAAGCTTATGTAAACTACTTGTTTTTCTTCTAATAGCGGGTACATTTTCTTGTTCCTCAAAAAAAGAATCAGAAAAAAAAGCTGAAAAAGAAGAAAAAGCACAGACACAAAGACCTAATATCCTATGGATATATGTAGAGGATATATCTCCCGATATGGGAAGCTATGGTAATGCACTTGCCAATACTCCACATTTAGATGAAATGGCAAAAAACGGAGTTCGATATACCAACACAATTATGCCGGCTCCTGTATGTTCTCCAAGTCGTTCTTCTATGATAACGGGAGTAATGGCTACTACACTAGGTCTCCATAACCATCATAGTTCCAGAACAGAAGAATCTGCAATTCGATTACCTGATAGTATAAAGACAATTCCTGAACTATTTAAAGAGGCTGGTTATTATACGTTTAATAGTGGTAAGGATGACTATAACTTTTGGTACAATAGAAAAGATCTTTATAGCGGTCCTTATTATCAACATCCATTATATGGAAAATCCGGAAAAAAAACCGATTGGAATGCAAGAACAGATAAAAGCCAACCTTTCTTTGGGCAAATTCAATTAAAAGGAAGCAAACATATTTTTAATAAAAAATTCAAAGAAAAGGTAAAAAATCCTATTGATACTTCTAAAATAGCACTTCCTCCTTACTATCCTAATGCACCTCTTATAAAGAAGGAATGGGCAGAATATCTTGAAACATTAGAGATTACGGATACCGAAGTGAAAAAAATATTAGATCAACTTACAACAGATGGGTTATTAGAAAACACAGTGGTTTTCTTCTTCTCGGATCACGGGATGCGCTCTTTAAGACATAAACAATTCTTGTATGAAGGCGGAATCAAAGTTCCCTTTATAGTAATGTGGAAAGGAAATACCGAACTTATCAAATCTGGATTAGTCAATGACAAACTCATAAGCGGATTAGACATTGGTGCTACTTCACTAGCCCTGGCAGAGATTCAAAAACCTGATTATATGGAAGGCGAAAATATATTTGCTTCAGATCACACATCTAGACCTTATGTGATTTCATTCAGAGATCGCTGTGATTTTACAATAGATAGAATCAGATCTGTACGTACAGAACAATTTAAATATATCCGAAATTTCTTCCCTAATCGTTCTTATATGCAACCTAATTATAGGGATGAGTGGAAATCTACTCAACTTCTTAGAAAAATGTATGCTAATGGAGAATTAAATGAATTGCAAAGTAGAATTTTTAAAGATAATAGACCTTCAGAGGAGTTTTATGACTTGACTAATGATCCTCATGAGATTCATAATTTGGCAACTAACCCTACATATAAGGCAAAATTATCCGAACATAGGACTACTTTAGATAATTGGATTAAAAAGACGAATGATAAAGGACAATACCCTGAAGATACAGAAAACCTAAAATATATGTTAGGAATATGGGACGAACAAGCCGTTAATGAAGAATATGAACCTATCCGAAAGGAATTTCCAAACTTTGCCGGTTCTTTAAAAGGGAAAAAATCAGCATCCTTCAAACTAGTTGAATAATCCGATTTTTAAATGCTTATATCGAATATTAACCATAAAAAAACTCTTTAATCATTTTTATATGTAAAAATTGTTAGCTTTATATAACAACCACGTCTAATAGGCAATACACAAACCAATCTAAATATAATGATACATCAGTTTTGCTTGTTTTTGTTGTTGTTTTCTTTTTCAGGAAGTCAACTATCTACTCCAAAAGCGTATCAGTATGAATATTATGACAATGGAGTACTTAAGTCTGAAGGATGGAAATCGGGTAATACCAAAGAAGGGTATTGGTATTTTTATTACCCTAACGGAAAGGTTTATCAAAAAGGAAAGTTTTCAAAAAATGAAAAACACGGATACTGGTATTTTTATTCCCAGCATAATCAGTTATATAAAGAAGGACATTTTATAAGTAATAAAGCTGAGAAATGGTGGATTATTTACGATATTGCCAGTGATAAGGAAAGTAGAATTACAAGAAAATATCAATATAAAAACAATAAAAAAAACGGGTATTGTCTTTTATACAAAAATGACAAGCTTTTTAAAGCGGAAAAATATAGTAATGATCTGAAGCTAGGAGAGTGGACAGATATTTTTAGTTTTAAAAAAGACAATCCCAATGCCTCTCTATAAATGAATCCCATAATAAAAGTCATTATCCCTGCTTTTAACGAAGAAGGTTCTATTGCACATGTAATAAGAGAAATTCCGGAAATCGTTTCAGAAATAATCGTAGTTAGTAATAATTCTACTGATCAGACAGAATCTGTTGCTCTAGAAAATGGTGCTACCGTTTTAAAAGAGGAAAAAATGGGGTATGGATATGCTTGCCTTAAAGGATTAGAATATATTTCAAAATTAGAAAACAAACCAAATATTATTGTGTTTCTGGATGGAGACTATAGTGATTATCCCGCAGAGTTAACGGATATAATTGCACCAATCATCTATCAGGATGTTGATCTGGTTATTGGTGCCAGAGATAAAAAACTAAGAGAACCTGGCTCTATGACGATTCCTCAAATTTTTGGAAATTGGCTAGCCACAAGCCTTATGAAACTTTTCTTCGGAGCAAAATTCACAGATCTTGGACCATTTAGAGCAATAAAGTATGATAAACTTATAAACTTAAATATGCAGGATAAAACGTATGGATGGACTGTGGAAATGCAGTTAAAAGCAATCAAAAAAAAGTATTCTTATACAGAAGTACCTGTTCACTATAAAAAGAGAATAGGTGTCTCAAAAGTTTCAGGAACCATAAAAGGTGCTATCTTTGCAGGCGTTAAGATTTTAAGTTGGATTTTTAAATATAGCTTTGCGTAATGGATATTGCTATCATCGTTGTTTACACATTGGCTTTATTAGTCATTTTTTTATACAGTTTAGCTCAGCTCAATCTGCTTTTTAACTATCTTAAGTCTAGAAAACAGAATGACAATGCTCCTATGTTTGATCTTACCAAAGATCAGGAAATCCCATATGTTACCGTGCAACTACCTGTATTTAATGAGTTATATGTTATGGAGCGGTTACTCGATAATATTGCCCATTTAGAGTACCCAAAAGATAAACTAGAAATCCAGGTATTGGATGATTCTACAGATGAATCCATTGAGACTACAGCAAGTCATATAAAAAAATTGCAAGAAACAGGATTGGATATCCAACATATTCGTCGTGATGACCGAAGTGGTTTCAAGGCTGGAGCGCTTAAGGAAGGGCTAAAAATTGCCAAAGGAGAGTTCATAGCTATTTTTGATGCAGATTTTCTTCCAGGCAAGAAATGGTTATTACAAACGATACCATATTTTAAAAATGAAAATATAGGCGTGGTACAAACACGATGGGGACATATCAATAGAGATTATTCCATACTCACCAAAATTCAGGCTTTTGCATTAGATTTTCACTTTACGATGGAGCAAGTAGGTCGTAATTTCAAAAATCATTTTATCAATTTCAATGGGACTGCAGGAGTTTGGAGAAAGAAATGTATTGAAGACGCAGGAAATTGGCAAGGTGACACCTTAACAGAAGATCTTGACTTAAGTTACCGTGCGCAGCTTAAGAAATGGAAGTTTAAATATCTCGAAGAAGTTGAAACACCAGCAGAATTGCCAGTTGTGATAAGTGCTGCTCGTTCTCAACAATTCAGATGGAATAAAGGCGCAGCAGAAAATTTTCAGAAATTATACTGGAAAATGCTAAAAGACAAAACGGTTCCATTCAAAACTAAGTTTCATAGCTTTTTTCATTTACTAAATAGTAGTATGTTTTTACTAGTATTACTAGTCGCAGTATTAAGCGTACCTGTAATGTATATTAAAAACAATAACCCCTTGTTTAGTTGGTATTTTAATGTAATTGCATTTTTTGCACTAAGTACCGTAATATTCTTCTTTTGTTATTGGCATACGTTTAAGAAAATACATAATGGAGGTTTCTGGAAGTTTATCGAATATATTAAACTCTTTTTTACGTTCTTTTCTATTGCAATGGGGTTTTCGGTACATAACTCTATGGCGGTATTAGAAGGTCATTTCGGAAAGAAAAGTGAATTTGTTAGAACTCCTAAGTTTAACATCAATTCTCTTAAAGATTCCTGGAAAGAAAATAAATATATAAACAAGAATATATCCGGAAATACCATTATAGAGGCTTTGCTTATGTGTTATTTTGGTTTTGCCCTATATAGCGCATTTAAGCTACAAGACTTTGGATTGTTTTTATTTCACATCATGCTTTTCTTAGGATTTGGTTTCGTATTCTTTAAATCGGTTACTTCTAAGTTGTAATGGTCAATATCTGGAAATACCATAAACTTTCCATATTTCTCTTTTTTATTTGTGCCCTGTTCTATTGGAGTTTTGGTTATCGGTTAGAACGTACAGATTTTCTAACGATGTTTAGTTTATGGAGCGCATTGTTTTTTGTTTCCTATAAAATAATTCAGCTTCATCCTAAAAATAGCACATTGTTAACTGGAATGGCTATTGGAGTACGTATCATTTTTTTATTTGCCATTCCTAATTTATCACAAGATTTTTATCGATTTATTTGGGATGGAAGAATGTTACTAGAAGGCTTTAACCCTTACCTATCCTTACCTGAAGATTGGGTAACTAATGGTAATGTTCCTATCTCACAAGCCAAAGAATTATATGAGGGAATGGGACAACTAAATGGTAGTCACTATACAAATTACCCTCCTATTAGTCAATTTTGTTATTTCATTGCTGCAATCTTTGCCAACAAAAGTATTCTTGGCTCTGTGATTGTTTTACGATTACTTATAATCCTAGCCGATATTGGAACTTTTTTCTTTGGAAAAAAACTCCTTAAAACCTTAAACATACCCGAAAAAAGGATCTTTTGGTATATACTTAATCCTTTTATTATTATAGAGCTTACAGGGAATCTTCATTTTGAAGCCGTGATGGTATTTTTTCTGATATGGTCGCTATATCTTTTACAAAAAGGGTATTGGTATTGGGCAGCAATTACATTAGCCCTTTCTATTTCTGTAAAACTTATTCCTTTGTTATTTTTACCACTCTTTTTCCAGAAATTTATTCTCAATAAAGAACAGCAAGACGATAAAGAATATAATCTAAAACAACTATTCTTAAAATTAATAGGATTTTACTTTATCGTGCTTACCACAATAGCATTGCTCTTTTCACCCTTTTTGTCAAATGAATTTCTTAGCAATTTTAGCAAAACGATTGGGCTCTGGTTTCAGAATTTCGAATTTAATGCTAGTATTTACTACATTATCCGTTGGATAGGATATCAGACTGTTGGTTGGAATATTATTGGTACCGTTGGAAAAATTCTTCCTTTGATCATTATTTCAATCCTACTATTGTTAACTTTTTTTAGAAAAAACAAAGACACTATTCAGCTAATTACGGTAATGGTTATAGCAATCTCTTCTTATTATTTCTTATCCACTACGATACATCCCTGGTATATAGCCGTTCCACTGGCGCTTTGTATTTTTACAAATTACAGATTTCCTATATGGTGGTCTTTTGCTATCGTAGTAAGCTACACTGCCTATATGTATCCAAGCTTTAAAGAAAATCTGTGGTTTGTCTCATTAGAATATAGCATTGTATTTAGTATTTTTATTTTTGAAGTAATTAGAAACACTAACAAAACCACATTAAAATCCATCTATTGAAAATTAATTTCAGAAAAATTGGAAGGCGATTCTTAAGAGTTATAGCCACGATATGCATTTTGATTATAGCTGCTTATATCTTTTTATATTTTAGACAGGAACGCTTCTTTTTCAATCCCAAAATTTTAGATAAAGATTACACCTATACATTTGACTATCCTTTTAAGGAGGTAACAATTCCTGTAGCAAAAGATGTAGCATTGAATGCTTTATTATTTAAAACCGATTCTATTAGCAAAGGCGTGATATTATATTTTCACGGAAATGCAGGAGCGATTCATGAATGGGGAGAAAGAGCTCCTTTATACACCAAAAATGGCTATGATATATTATTTGTAGATTATAGAGGTTATGGTAAGAGTGATAGCTTTTATAAGAAAGAATCCGAATTGTACAATGATGCTCAAAAGATATATGATTATGTAAAAACACGCTATGAGGAAAAAGATATTATTGTTTTAGGCTTTTCCTTAGGAACGGGATTTGCTTCATATACTGCTGCAAAAAACAATCCAAAATTGTTAATTCTAGAAGCTCCTTATTACGCTTGGGATGAGTTTATAGCAAATATTGCTCCGGTTCCTCAATTTTTCATTAATTATAAGATTCCAACTTATAAATTTTTAAACGAGGTTCGATGTCCAATACAGATTTTTCATGGCTCTAAAGATTTTCTTATCAAACCTAAAGAAAACTCAAAACGATTAGAAGCCTTATTTCCTAATAAAATAGAATATTCTATGATTAAAGGAGCTGGACATAATGGTATCTACCTTACCAAACAATATTATGATGAACTAAAGATCCTACTAAGTAAATATTGATCGCCTCTGATTTTTGAAGAAAGTATTACAAAAAACGGGTTTAGATAACATTAAATTATCTAAACCCGTTTCTATTTTTCACAGTAGAAATACTACATCATCCTAAGGTTGATCACTTCTTGTTCTGTTAGTATACGCCAATGACCTCTCGGCAAATCTTTTTTGGTTAAACCTGCAAAAATTACTCTGTCTAATTTAAGCACACTATAATCAAGGTGCTCAAAAAGTTTGGTAACAATTCCATTTTTAGAAGACATTAATTGAATTCCTATTTCATTCTTAGATGCTCCCTCTATATAGGATATTTCATCGACCTGTATAAAACCTTCTTCTAGTTTTATCCCTTTCTGTATTTTCTCCAGATCTTCAAACTTTAGGTTTCGATTCAACTCTACATGAAAAATTTTACGAACCCCATTTTTATGATGCGTAAGTTTTTTCTCTAAATCTACGTCATTGGTAAATAAAAGTAATCCTGTAGTATTTCGTTCTAATCTTCCTACTGGTTTTAGTCGATTCTTAGAAGCATTTGCAACCAAATCCATTACAGTTCTTGTTTTTTCTGGATTTGTACTCGTCACAAACCCTTTTGGTTTATTAAGCAGTACATATTCTTTTTTATGAGGTGTAATTAATCGGCCATCAAACTTTACCTCATCAGTTAGCTTTACCTTATACCCCATTTCTGTTACAGGTTTTCCATTAACCCATACGCTACCAGTCTGAATATATAAATCAGCTTCTCTTCTCGAACATACACCGGAGTTTGCTACGAACTTGTTTAACCTAATTTCATTAGAGTCCGAAATTTTCTTTGGTGAGTTAGCATTCTTTTTTATAGGTGCGTTACCTCTGGCATATGACTTCCCTCTAGGGTTTCCCCCTTGTCTCCCTTTGCCTCTACCTTTTTCGGAATTATCTCCACGACTCATACTCTTACATTTTTTGCAAAGATAGTCGTTTCATTTTTAGAAATAACAACTATTCTTTATCAAACCAAACAGTGCTTTGTCGCTCTCTATTAACACTTAACTGTGTTACATCTGGTCTAGAATAATGCCCTACAGCATCAAAATTTTGTCGTTCTTCTAATACACGATTATAATTTAATGTATGTATTAACAAACCTTCAGTATTTAGAACTGGTTCAATAATCCACTCACCGTCTGGTCCGGCTATACAAGAACCTCCATTCCCTAATATATCTGGAGCTTTTTTTAATATCTTATCCAAATGTGGCGTAGTAGAAGGAAAATCTTCTTTTCGCATTAAACTAGAAACTGAAATGACATAAGATCTGGATTCTCTCGCTATAAAACGGGTAATATCTCTGGTGTTATAATCGCTTCCCGGCCACACAGCCACATGAAGGTTTTCTCCCTGTCCATATAATGAAACTCTTGGCAAAGGCATCCAATTCTCCCAACAGTTCAGCCCACCTACTGTAAAAGCTTTTAATGCATGTACACGAAGTCCATTTCCATCTCCGGGAGCCCAAGTTAACCGTTCTTCATACGTCGGTTGTAGTTTTCTATGAACAGATTTGATCTGACCTTGTTGATTAATATAGACTAAGGAGGCATACAAACTATGCCCTCCTCTATCGATAGGTCTTTCGATAATACCTAAATAAACCGCAATTTCATTTTCTTTTGCCAAATCACAAATGGATTCTAAATCTCCATTTTCTATAATTATTGCATTTTGAGCATAATGTGCGTGCAATTCTTTTTGAACCGTACTATTGAACTGTACCCCATCTGTGAGCGATATCCAAAAAGGATATCCGGGAAGTAGCGTTTCTCCAAAAACAATCAACTCCGCTTTTTTTGAAGACGCCTCTAAAATATAACTTTCAATTTTCTTAATTGTAGCATCCTTATTTAACCATACAGGTGATATCTGTGCCAATGCAACCGTAAGTAATTCATTTTTCATTTATACTGTTTTTGGAAATATACTAGAGATTCGTCAATTATAATGGAATAAGTACTTTTTTAAAATCATTATTAAGCCATTCTATCAAAAGGGAGAAATATTATTACTAAACACTCTTAATTCATCCTGTTTTGTGAAAATTAACTGTTAAGTTAAGAAATAGTTAACGCCAAAAAATCTGATTTACAACCCGTTAAACCCAAAACCTGTCGTTATGGCAAAACCACAACTTAACATTAAGTTTACATTACAGCAACCTCCAAAAATGAATTATTCACATGGAGTCAGGGTAAAATTTTAACAATTTCTCACTAATAAAATTGATCTCCATATATATCGCTGAAGTAAACATATAAAAAGCATTTATTACTCAAAGTTCAATTTGTGTTAAAACATGCCTTAATTAACGTAAACGTAACATTAATAAAACATTCTAATAAAATACAAGCTTTAAAAAAAACCAAGAGCAGGGTCTACATTTGCCCTGTAAAATAAAAACAAATACAAAGAATTATAACTAAAGAAAACACAAATGAAAAAATTAATCACAGTAGTAATCGTAGCAATTTTAGCATCAACTTCAGTTTTTGCAAATGACAAAAACATTGGTGAAACAGTACAACAAAAATTAAGAAAAGAAATTATTGAATTATTAGAACAACCTAGTTTTGAAATAGAAAAATCTAGCATTGAAGCCGAAATTGAATTTACATTAAATGCTAAAAACGAAATTGTAATCCTTACTGTAGATTCTGATAAAGATATAGTAGCAAACTATGTAAAATCTAAATTAAACTATAAAAAAGTAAACTCTACTATACCAAATAATGAACAAAGAATGTTCAAAATGAAATTAAGAGTTATTTAATTTAAGGTATAAGACGACCAACTTAAACTTTAGTATTAATAAGTTATATAAAAACGATTATAGTAATTCTATAATCGTTTTTTTTGTTTTTAAGTCAACCAAAATCTTTCTTCAATCGGTATCACGTATACCAATCTTACTCAAAACCATAGGTGTTCGGTAACATATTATTTCGGCAGACTCAATAATGTCAATTCAATAAAAAAGGGGCAAGACCACGTTTTGAGATCATAAATATCAACCCTGTTAAACAAAAAAACTAAAATACTCCTTATTCTAAGAAAACTTTGTGATGTTTTTATACCAATTTGATGATAAAATATCTTAGAAAAAACGAAGTTGCTTTTTTGATTTATGTCGCTATGATTATTTTTCATAGCCTTAGTTATGTGAAAATCTGATTAAGAAAATGAACCACTATGGACTTCTAGTCCATAGTTTCACGCTCGTGACTTAAAGCCACCCAGTGGTCATTTCTATAAGATGAAGTTACTTGAATCACCATCTTCAGGCTTTCTGTGATGTTCCAAATATTCATTTATCATCACTTCTGTAATATTACCACTACTCCAACAACCATAGCCAATAGCCCAAAAATGACGACCCCAATACTTTTGCTTTAGAATGGGAAACTCTTGCTGTAATTTTCGAGAACTTCTTCCTTTCTACTTCTTAACAAGATAACTTATACTCAAACTTGGGCGGTATTCAATGTGCATATGAATATGATCTTTGGACACTACTCCCTTTAATATCAAGACATCTTCTGATTCACATATTTGAATCAGAAGTGAACGACAGCGAATTTGAATATCGCCTTGAAGTACTGAATACCTGTATTTCGTACTCCAAACCAAATGAACTGTCAACCTTGAAACTGTATGATCGTTTGACCTTTGACCTCCCATAAATCAAAGATAATAGTTTTTAGAAGCTAAAGCCAAATGCACTAAAGTACATAGTTTTAACTATTTTTGAGACCAATAAAACGTACTACAACAACTATGTATATTCCATTTGGCAAATAGTTTGTCTTCGCTACCGCTTCGCAAACGATTATCACCAAACAAAACATACAGCTATTGTTATATACAATTGCTCAAATTATAACTCTAAATAAAACTCAGTTACTAAAACTAAATTCTTTTATTAGAGATACTTTTTCCTTAGGAACAAAAAAGCAGTTTCTAACTCCATTATCTTCTTTTCGTTGAATAGAGTTTACTTTGACTAGTCCATTTCCTGAATGATTATAAAATTCATAATCAAGCTCTATAAAAATGGCTTCTAGTTTATCTTCAATCACATTAAAAAGCGTTTCACAAATAACAATAGGTCTATATTTTTTTAATACTTCCTTAGCACCTTCTAAAATTAGATATTCAGAACCTTCGGTATCAACCTTAAGAAGATCAACACACTCTAAATCAATACTTTTCACATACACATCAAGTTCAATTCCATTAGCCTTAACTTTGGTATATTTAAGTTTGTTTTTACTTTCCGTAAGATTATGTTCTCCAGAAAGATTATATATAGTCGGGAATTTGGAGTTTGTTACATTATAAAAATCTAATTCTTCAGTTTTATTAGATAATGCTAATGGTTCTATTTCAATTATATCTTCTAAGTTATTTATTCTAACATTCTCACAGGCGTAAATCATAGCTCCCTCTGAAGGCTCAAATGCAATTACTCTTATATTAGGATTAAATTTCCCAGCTAGTATACTATAATACCCAATATTAGAGCCAATGTCAATAAAAACATCTACCTCTTTTATTAGTTTAATAAAAATATTTGTAAACTCAAATTTCTCTGGTCCTTTCCAAAATAACTCACGAGTTAAAAAACTGGTTTGGTTAGTTTTAAAATAAATTGAACCAACTGACCCCATGCGGATTTTAAGTTTTCCAGTAGGATACAGTTTTATTTTTGAAGGTAATATTGGAGACAACACATAATTAATATTACGAAGTAACTTATTAATTGTTGGATGGTATATTATGTTATAGAGTAAGTTCATATAAAAAGAAACATCTTCATTTAAATGGAGTCGAAATTACAAAAAAATATACAAATAATTAGTATTTCTACTCTTTACTCCAGGGCAAACGCTTTTAAATTTTTAGGACTGTTTCTCTGTAACTATCTTCTAATAAAGCTTTTTTCATTTTTTTAGGTTTACTTTTTTTTACTGTTTTTTCATTGGCAAGCATTCTAAAAGCTTCTAGTTAACTCATTAAAATGTAATATTCACTCATTAGATTTTTTTTAGATTAATTTAATTGATATATTTACCAATACGTAAACCTACTACCATGAAAAAATTATTGCTCATATTTTTAATATTCTTATTCACATATTTTTCTGTTTTTGGTCAGGATATTACTGAAAACTTATTACTTCATTATACATTTGACAATACTTTTCTTGATGCTAGTGATAATAACTATGATGCTACTAATTTTGGAGCGTCTTTTGTAGAAGATCGATTTGGAAACTCTAATGGCGCTCTCCTTTTTGACGGAATAGATGATTACATTAATTTGCCTAATCTTACTGCTTTAAAACCTAACTTGCCTGTATCTTTTTCTTTTTGGATACGTTATGACAGTGAAGGTGCAAATGATAGAGATGTTTTTAATACTTCTTTTGAAGAAGATGTAAATACTGGTATTTATTTTAACTCTCAGCAATCTACAGGAAACTTTGCTGTAAACTATGGGGATGGATCTAGTAATTATACTTCTAGTACAAGAAGAACTTATGTGAGTAATGAACCTATTGATACTGGAGAATGGCAGCATATCGCTATTATTGTAAATTCTCAAAATGATATGAAAATATATGTGGACTGTGTAGAATTTGGAGGAGGATATTCAGGAACAGGAGGAAGTTTACAATACTCAAATACTTCTGGTACTTTAGGTAGACATGATAGAGATTTAGGATTACCTGCAAATTATTTTAAAGGAGCAATAGATAGTTTTAGATATTGGGATAAAGCGCTTACAGTAGATGAAGTAATGCTGTTATGTGAGGAAACATTAAGTATTCCAGAAATTACAATGTCATCTCAAGAAACAATTTTATATCCAAACCCTACAGATGGTATTATTCATTTTCAAACAAAAAATAATGACATTGATACTGTGATACTCTATAATAACATAGGACAAATTGTTTTAAAATTAACATATCAGACTACATTAAATATTAGTACTTTACCTAAAGGGATGTATTATTTACAGTTGATGAGAAATAATATTCCTATTGAGACTAAAAAAGTGATCATGAAATAACAAATATAAAAGTCTTATTAAAAATCTAATGTTTTTAAGATTATCTTGTATTTTTAGTTTATATTTCACTTCTATATTTACATGGATGTTATAAAAAAAATATTTAGAAAATTCTCTTTTACTTCTGGTTTAATAGAAATCTACTTTCTTTCAAAAAAATATCTTAAACCCAAAGGCTGGGTTTTAAGCAGATATTTATACGAACCTGTAGATTTAGATGGTCAACCTATTCCGTGGATGACTTATGCGTCTTTACATTTTATCAGCCAAAAATTAGAAAACACTTCTTTTAATCTATTTGAATACGGAAGTGGTAATTCTACATTATGGTTTTCTAAACGAGTAAAACATATTATATCTGTAGAACACGATACTACCTATTATGAGATTGTAAAAAAGAAGATACTTTCACTCACTAATATTACGTATATACTTTCAGACTTAAACGATGATTACAGTAAAAAAATTCTGGATTACAAAGATGAGTTTCACATCATTATTATAGATGGTCGAGACCGTATTACTTGTACTAAAAATAGTCTAAATGCTTTGCGAGAAGATGGTATTATTATTTGGGATAATTCTGATAGAGAAAAGTATCAAGAAGCATATGACTTTCTTGCAAGCGTAGGTTTTAAAAAAATTGATTTTAAAGGCTTAGGCCCAATTGGTCACATAGAATGGCAAACGTCTATTTTTTATAAATCAAATAATTGCTTTAATATCTAAATCAATACGAGATATAACTCTCGCGGAATTCTTTACTGAAGCGGATGTATTGATTACTTTACTATAATTTTAGCACTTAAATAATTCGTGTATATTCCGAACGTATCGCAACAGTAACAACTAAGTGTTCGTATGGTGCGTAGCACCCATATATGAACACGGTGTTGACTATCCCCGGCTGCTATTCCGTATGGTTTGCTTACTATGGGTTTTTCGTTGATTAGGTTTTGGGAAGTGTTACCCTTTTCGGGAGTTTTTTTTGCCAAGGTGTTGTTTTTACCTCTTGGTTTGAAGTGTTTTTTCTTTTTAACCTGTAGACTTACTGTTTATTTTTCATTCGCCGCTGTTTTTTAGTAGGTTTTGTTCATTTTTGAGCATAGGTATCCCTTTACATCATTGCGTTACTTTTTTCGGGGCTTCTATTTTTTTGACTTTGTAGTCTCTCTAACCAATGATTGGGCGGTCCTCTGTTATCGAACTGATACACGGTTTTCAATGTTCCCTTTTTACAGGTAGGGCATATCAGATGTTGTAGTGTTACTGCCCTTGTTTTTAATTTGGGAGCTCCCAGTTGCTGCAATATATTCTGCAGGTGTAATCGTTTTGAGGTACTGCTCAACAGCCCAAAATGCCGGATTCGTACAAACCTTTTGGGTAGGATGTGCATGGAAAACCTGCGTATAAACTCTTCTGTTTTTAGAGTTAGGAGTTCTGGTTTTCCTTCTTTTTTATAGTTTTTAACCTTGAAGGTAACCCTTCCCTTTTCTACAGCTTTGATACGGTGATTACTAATAGCAATTTTATGGGTGTACCTACCCAGGTATTCTATGACACTATTGGGGTTTCCAAACGGCTTTTTGGCATATACTACCCACTCTTTTTTAAATAGTTCATCAAACAGTGTTTTATCCTCGATCCCCTTTTTCCGTAGTTCGGCCACATATTTAGCCCTGAATACGTTGCTCATTGATTCGACAGGAAACAGGAAGTCGTTGACCCTAGGAGCATTTTTCCAGTCTCCCTTTTTGGTAATACCTCCAGCGGGAACAATGCAATGCAGATGTGGGTGTAAGCTCATAGTACTTCCCCAAGTATGCAGCATGGCAATCATTCCTGTAGTGGCTCCTAAAAAATTAGGAGTCTGTGCAAAACCATTCAGAGTTGCCCAAGCAGTTTGAAAAAGAGTGTCATATACTAATCTAGGTTCAGACAATGCCAAGGGATTAAGTTCAATGGGCAGGGTAAATACCAGATGATAATATCCTACAGGCAATAGTCCTGCCTGTCGTTTTTGTATCCATATTTCGCGTTGGTGTCCTTGGCATTTGGGACAATGCCGATTTCTACAGGAATTGTAACTAAGGTGTAATTTCGAACACTCTGGATCAGCGCACTGATCGATATGCCCACCCATTGCTACAGTTCGGCAACGAGCCAGTGCAAATAAGGTGCGTTTCTGCCAAGAGTTGAATGATGCTGTTTCAATATACCTCTTATAATCCTGTAGAATTTTTCCTAGTTCATATTGAGGTTTCATTTTAGAGGAACATCATACTGATAGATACGATCCATGGGGGAGAAAGCCTGTTGTCTCCCCAATCTGGAAATATGCAGGTACATCATAGTGGTTTCAATACAGCTGTGCCCCAACACTTCTTTGAGACTGACAATATCCAAGCCCATTTCCAATAAATGGGTGGCATAACTGTGGCGCAGGGTATGAGCGGTAACCTGCTTATTGACACCACTTTGTTTACGGGTTTGTCTGATGATCCATTGTACACCTCCTTTAGAGAATGGCACTGTTTTTCCGGATCGGTCATTGCCAGTAAAGAGCCACTCTGAGGGATCTTCTGTTTGTAGATACCTTTGTAATCCTTTGGCCAACAGTTTTCCCAGTGGTACATAACGATCCTTGCGACCTTTTCCTTGTCGGATGTGTATCATTTTTCGATCAAAATCCACATCTGAAACCTGCAAGTTCAATAGTTCAAAACGACGTAACCCACAGTCATACAATAGAGAAAGTATCAAACGGTGTTTGAGCAATTTAGGGGTGTTAATAAAGGTTTTGATTTCGCATTGAGAGAGTACTACTGGTAATTTTTTAGAGCCTTCGAGATGTGGAAGAATAATATGCTTATCTTTCATCCCTTTGAGCTTGTACAACGCCCGAAGACCATAAACCGTATGTTTAAAGAAACTATCGGAAGGGGTTTTGTGCTGGTTTTTACAATACTGTAGGTAGTCTAGTACTTGTTCGGTATCCAGTTCACTGGGACAACAATCAAAATGTAGTGCCATATGTGCTAAACAACGCCCATAATTGATAATGGTACTTTGGCTTTTGCCGTTCAGCTCATAATGACGTTCTAATAACCGGTAGGAGCTATTAAATGATTCAACAGCTAAACAGGCGCGATCGATTAATGTACTTTTTTTTTGTCATGATATCATATTTTTAATGAGCAAAGTAAGATAAGTAGATTAATAGCCTATTTTTGAAAAAGAAAAACTACCCGGAGGGGTTAGTTCAACAACTATGTTAAGTAACAATTAGCGCTAATTAAATCTGACTTACAACTACTTAAGTCTATCTCCTGTCGCTATGGCAAAACCTTGATTTAACAATAAATTTACATTGAGATAGGCTGCAAAAATGAATTATCCATAAAAAACCAGTATAGAATACTAACAATTTCTCATCAATAAAATCGATCTCCATATGTTTTAATGAAGTAACTGTATAAAAGGCACTTATCTTTCAAAGTTCAGTTTATGTTAAAACACATCTCTCTTAACCTAAAGGTGATGGTAGTACTACGTTCTAATAAAGTACAAACTCAAAAAAAATCGCCTATCCATTCTACATTTGTATCATAAAATTTAAACAAACAAATAAATCATAATTAAAAAGAGAACACAAAATGAAAAAGTTAATCACAGTAGTAATCGTAGCGATCATAGCATCAGCTTCAGTTTTTGCAAATGACAAAAACGCAAATGAAACAACTCAACAAAAATTAAGAAAAGAAATTATTGAGCTTTTGGAAAAGCCTACTTTCCAAATAGAAAAATCTGATATCGTAGCAAATATCGAATTTACTTTAAATGCTAAAAACGAAATAGTAATCCTTACAGTAGATTCTAATAAAGATATAGTAGAAAACTTTGTAAAATCAAGATTGAACTACAAAAAGGTAAGCTCTACTTTATCTAAAAATGACCAAAGAATCTTCAAAATGAAGTTAAAAGTTGTAAAACCTATATAATAAGTCAGATACCAACTAAAAAACTTATATTTAAGCTATTAGAAGCGGTTATAGAATGTTCTATAATCGCTTCTTTTTTTACCAAAGAATCCTATCTAGTATCATATCAACATCAATCAATACAATACTAAATACTCCGGATACAATGATTAGCTTTAAGATATTATGCAACCATATATAATGGGTTTTATCTTTAGATTTCCAAAGAGCTATCAGAAAAATGAGTAGTACGCCTAAAGAAATATAAAAAAACACGTACATATATCCGACCTCATACACTGTCAACAATAAATAAATAGGCAATCCAGAAGCTATCACCAATAATGTAATCAGCTTTTTAGAAGTTTTCTCTCCATAGATAATAGGAACAGTCCTGTAATTTTGAGCTATATCGCCTGTAAGATTCCCCAAATCTTTGACCATCTCTCTCATTACAAGCATTAAAAATAAAAAAGTAGCGTGTACAAAAATAACCTCATCTAAGTTTTTATAATAAATAAATACCGCAAAAAAAGGAGTGATGGATAATACTGACGCTACTAAATTACCTATAAAGGGAGTTTTTTTTAGTTTATGAGAATAAATCCAAATACCAAAAACATATCCCGAAAAAAACAATACTGCTCTAAATGACACATAACTCGCCAAAACAACCGAAAGAAAATTTAGAACAAAATATCCTGTTAATTTCGTTTGCTGACTTACCAAACGATCTAACATAGTTTTTTGAGGTCTATTAATCAGGTCTTTTTCTTTATCATAAAAACTATTAATAATATACCCTGCTGCTATTACTCCTGCAGATGCTAAAACAATAACGAACAAATTCGGATCAAAAAGAACATCCCTTAGTTGTATATTAGGAGCTAAAATAAATACTGATGTCAGATATTGTGCTAATACGATGATTAATATATTATAACCGCGTACCACAGAAAACAAACTCAGTAGTTTAAGAAGAATGAGTTTATTTTTTCTAGAAAGCATGCTAGTAATGCTTATTAAAAATTATATACTATTTCTAGCTTATAATCTTTTAATGCAGATTGTGCTTTATCAAAATTCTGAGTAAATCCTAGTATATACCCTCCTCCTCCGGAGCCACAAAGTTTAAGGTAATAATCATTAGTTTCTATACCTTTTTTCCATAAAGCATGAAATTGTCTCGGAATCATTGGTTTAAAATTATCTAAAACAACATTTGATAACTGTTTGATATTAGAAAACAATGATTTTATATCTCCTTTAAGAAAATCCTCAACACAGGCGTCAGTATGCTTAACGAATTGATTCTTTAGCATATTTCGAAAACCTTCTTGTTTCATTTTTTCCATAAAAATACTAACCATAGGAGCCGTTTCTCCTACAATTCCGCTATCTAACAAAAACACAGCGCCTTTCTTATTGTCAACACTTTGTGATGGAATTCCGGCGGGTTCTATATTATCCTTGGAATTGATCAAAATAGGCAAACTTAAATAACTATTTAAAGGATCCAGACCCGAGCTACTTCCATGAAAGAAAGATTCCATAAGTCCAAATATTTCTTTAAGTTTCAGTAATTTATCTCTAGTAAGGTTCTCTAAAATTGTTATTTTGTTTTGAGCATACTTATCATAAATAGCAGCAACAAGTGCTCCACTACTCCCTACTCCATAACCCTGAGGAATACTACTGTCAAAATACATTCCGGAAGCAATATCTTCTTGCAATCTATCAAGATCAAATTCTACAACATTTTTACCCTGAATTCTTTTTAAATAACTCACGAAATCACCCAAGCTTTTGTTAGACTTTATAGCCTCTTCATTTGGATGATCTGATACTTTTAAAGCTCCTTTATAAAAATTATAAGGTATCGATAATCCCTTAGAATCTTTAATAATACCATATTCTCCAAACAGAAGTATTTTAGAATAAAATAGCGGTCCCTTCATTAGTTTATTTACTTATTTAACTAGTTTGTCTTACCCTCTAGGATAAAGTTACAACAATTTAGCACCTAATCCTATTTCATCACAAATATACTGCCCTTTCTGACAATACACAACTAACTCTCTAGTAATGAAATCTTTTACCAATTCTTTTTCCGAATCAGGATAGAGAAGATGCACATTAGCTCCGGCATCAAGTGTAAAACAAAGCTTAGAACCTGTTTCTTTTCGATATTCCCATACTTTGTTAATGATGGATAGCGTATTGGGTTTCATTAGAATAAAATACGGGAGCGAGGTCATCATCATTGCGTGTAATGTCAAAGCTTCACTTTCTACTACCTCAATAAAAGCATCTATATCTCCAGATATTAAAATAGTCTTAAGCTTAGCTATATTTTCATTCGCTTGTTCAAATCTTTTGATTGCAAAAGGATGTCCGTGCATTAAATCATGACCAACAGAACTACTCACCTGTTTTTCTCCTTTATCAACTAATAAAATAGTATCCTGATATTTATTAAATACTTCGTGAATCTGATATGGAAACTTAATCGCATATTCATTAGTACTTCCCTCTATATCTTTATGCCCACCCCATACCGTTAGTGGCCCCTCAATACTTCTACACGCGCTCCCAGAACCTAATCTAGACAAAAAAGAAGTTTTCTGAATCACCTGCTCATTAGACATTTCGGGATTTATCTTTTTTTCTAATTGTACCAAACAATAAGCTAAAGCACTCATACCACTGGCCGAAGAAGCTATACCACTACTATGCGGAAAGGTATTACTTGTTTCTATCGTAAATTCGTATTGCTTTAGAAATGGCATATACGCTACAATTCTTTCAAAAAAACTTTGGATTTTTGGTCTAAAGTTTGGCTTTGGTTTTCCTTCAAAAAGTAATTGAAAATTAAAATCGTGAGATTCTTGATTTAATTTTTTATACTTTAACATTGTTTTCGTAGTACACGTATTAAGTGTAAAACTTATAGATGGGTTTTCCGGCAGTTGTACAGGACGTTTTCCCCAATACTTTACTAATGCTATATTACTTGGTGATACACAGGAAATAGTTCCACTATCAGGTAATATTGAATATATTTTAGAAATAAACTGAAGATTCGTACCCATACCTCAAAATAATTTGGGCAAAGATAAGTTCTTATAGACTTTTATAAGTAACCTAATAAAAATAAATTGCTATTTTAGTATTTCACTAACTAACCCTAATGAAAATAAAATTACTGCGAATTAGTATAGCTGTATTAGCATGCTTATTAATAGGCTTTTTGAGTAGTATTGCAACTCAAACATCTATTGATACTTGGTATGTGACTATAGAAAAACCATCATTTACACCTCCAAATTGGGTTTTTGCACCTGTCTGGATTATATTATATATAATGATGGGAATTTCCGCAGGAATTGTTTGGAGTAAAGGTTTTTATCATAAATGGGTAAAAACTGCGTTATATCATTTTGGGTTTCAACTTTTACTCAATGCTGCGTGGTCCATTTTTTTCTTTGGAATGCGCGATCCTTTGATTGCACTTTTGGATATATTAGCCCTATTTATCCTATTATTATTTACAATCAAATGGTTTAAAGTTGTTAACCCTACTGCTTTTTACCTACTTATCCCCTATGTCGTGTGGGTTGCTTTTGCAGCTGCATTGAATTTTGGTATATGGCAACTTAACTAAACCAACAATCAGGAAAAAAAATTTATGAACAAAAAATCAATAGTTTTACAAACTACTTTAGAATTAATTACAAAACAGGGTATTCAGGCAACCTCTCTTTCACAAATCATTAAAGAATCTGGTGTAGCCAATGGAACCGTATATCATCATTTCAAAAACAAAGAAGAGATAATTACTGAACTATATCTTATGCTTACTCAAGATTTTGGTACAGTTGTGATGCGTAATGTTCCTGAAGATGATCTAAAAAAGAAATTCTCTATAATGTGGCTTAACTTATTTCATTATTTTGTAAATAATCCTCTTGCTTTTGTTTTTTCTGAACAAATAGCCAGATCTCCCGAGATTCCACAATCTCTAAAGGATAAAGCCAGACAGTATTATGGAGAAATAGAGGAATATTTTAAAACTGGAATACGTGAAAAAATATTCAAAGCATATAATGCGATGGTAATGGAAGAGCTATTTTTTGGTAATGTAGTTTCTCTTGTAAAAATTCATGAAAATGAAAAGGTTAAATTATTAGACAAACACATTAATCAAGCAATTGAAATTTCCTGGAAAGGTTTTTTAAGAGATTAATAAAGCAGAGAAAATATCATCATAACTTTAATCATCGAATCTCGTATTAGAGCAAAGCCAATATTTTTCGAATTGTATTTAAGTTTCTGGTAGTTGCCTTGCAATTCAGTCTTTTTTCGAAAAAATTATTATTCAATTTTGTTTTGCCATATCCGTTTGCAGCATAAAAGTACACTACTTTGTCCTGATCAGATACTATGCATTCTTCGTTACCTGATACTTTAATCGACAAATTAGCAAGAATTTGTTGATCTGGTACACGTGATAGAAAGGTGAAATACATTTTCTTTTCTGCAACAACTTCTTTTTTTAAGAAATCATTAAACGGGTTGTTATCATAGATGGATTGTAAATATGCTGGAGTTATTACCAAAACCGATACGTCAAAACCAAAACGTAATAAGATTCCTTCTTTTATTCTTTCTTCAAGAACCGAAAGAGATTGATCATTACTCCTAAAAATAATATTACCGCTCTGAATATATGTCTTAACAGAAGTAAAGCCTATCTCTGAGAATAGTTCTCTAAGGTCTTCCATAATGATCTTTTTCTGACCACTTACATTGATTCCTCTTAATAATGCTATATATGTATTCATTACTCCGAAACTATTGCCTGCGCCGCAATAAAAGCACCCGTCCAGGCATTCTGAAAATTAAACCCTCCTGTAATTGCGTCAATGTTCAAAACTTCTCCAGCAAAATACAAGTTCTTATACTTTTTACTTTCGAAAGTTTTAAAACTCACCTCTTTCAGGTCAACCCCTCCGGCAGTAACAAATTCTTCTTTGAATGTGCTTTTCCCTTTGACTCTGAAAACACCTTTAGTTAACTGCTCTCCTAATGCCAAAAACTCTGTCTTATTGACATCAGCCCATCGTTTGGTACTTTCTATTCCAGAAGCCACAACTAAACTTTGCCACAACCTTTTAGGTAATTGAAATTGGGCATACTTAGATACTTGTTGTTTTGGAGTTCTCTCTTTTAATTCTTTTAATTCATTAATAACCTCCTCCTGAGAGTAATACTGTAACCAGTTTACAATAATTGCAAAATCGTATTGATACGAGTTTAATTCTATAGCTCCCCATGCTGATAGCTTAAGAATTGCAGGACCACTCATACCCCAATGCGTTATTAGTAACGGCCCTTCACTTGATAGCTTGGAATTCTTCACCCGTACAGAAGCACTTGTAGCTACTCCAGGAAGGTCTTTTATTCTAGCATCTTTTATATTAAAAGTAAACAGAGATGGAACTGCATCTATCACCTTATGTTCCATAACTGCTAACTTATCCCAAATTTTGGGATTACTACCTGTAGCTATCATTATTTTTTTAGTCTGAAAATCGCCTTGATTCGTTACAATCTCCCATTCTCCTTCTTTTGTATAAAAATCCTTCACCGCATGATTTGTAAGCACCTGAATATGCAATCGTTTAGCTTCGGATAAAAAACAATCAATAATAGTTTGTGATGAATCAGAAACTGGAAAAACCCTCCCATCATCTTCGATTTTCAGTGCAACTCCCCTGGAGTCAAACCACTCCATTATATCACCTGTCATAAACGTATGAAAAGGTCCTATCAATTCTTTTTTTCCTCTGGGATAATTTTTGCTTAACTCCTTAGGAATAAACTCTGCATGAGTTACATTACAGCGTCCTCCGCCAGAAATACGAACTTTGGATAACACTTCTTTTCCTCTTTCTAGAATTGCTATTTTTAGTTTTGGGTTACTTTCAGCAACATTCAGTGCTGTAAAAAATCCTGCGGCTCCTCCACCAATTATAATAAAGTCATATTTCATGATGCAAAATTAAGAAATAACCTCAATTCATTTAGAAATACTTCGGGATTATATAGCTCTTTTATAAGAAATGTGAGAGAGAAAACAGAGACTATTCACCCAACACAGGAAATTATTCATTCATAAAATATATTATCAAAAAGTAGTAACCAACTACCTACAAAAAGCTTCCCATATAGCTACGAGAGATATTTTTTAAAAAAAATACCGAAGAAAGCTTAGGAAAATTAACCCCGTTTGTGGATTAAACAATATAACCAAGCTGAAGGGAAGTGTAATTATAACTCTGAGACAGGGTTATAGTTACACTTTCACTATCTATATAAAACGCTTATTTAAAAGCCGAAATCCCGGTAATATCCATTCCGGTAATCAATAGGTGTATATCATGCGTACCTTCATAGGTAATTACACTTTCTAGATTCATCATATGCCTCATAATACTATACTCTCCTGTTATTCCCATTCCACCAAGGATTTGTCTTGCCTCTCTGGCTATTTTTATAGCCATATCCACATTATTACGTTTTGCCATAGATATCTGAGCAGAAGTTGCTTTCCCTTCTTCTCTTAACACTCCTAACCTCCAAGCTAATAACTGAGCCTTAGTTATCTCTGTAATCATCTCTGATAACTTCTTTTGTTGTAATTGTGTTCCTGCAATTGGTTTATCAAATTGTATACGTTCTTTTGCATATCTCAATGCTGTATCATAACAATCCATGGCTGCTCCAATTGCCCCCCAAGCAATTCCATAACGTGCAGAATCCAGACATCCTAGAGGTGCACCCAATCCACTCTTACCTTCTAATAGGTTTTTCTTAGGCACTTTTACATTATCAAAAATAAGTTCTCCGGTTGCTGAAGCTCTAAGTGACCATTTATTATGGGTTTCTGGGGTAGAAAACCCTTCCATCCCTCGTTCTACGATAAGCCCGTGAATCCTTCCTTCTTCGTTCTTAGCCCAAACAACAGCAATATCCGCAAAAGGAGCATTCGATATCCATAGTTTCGCTCCATTAAGCAGATAATGATCTCCTTTATCCTTATAATTAGTAGTCATTCCTCCTGGATTTGAGCCATGATCAGGCTCTGTAAGCCCAAAACATCCCATAAACTCTCCTGATGCTAATTTAGGGAGATATGTATTTCTTTGATCTTCATTCCCATACTTCCAGATAGGGTACATCACTAATGAAGACTGCACCGATGCAGTAGAACGAACACCAGAATCTCCCCTCTCGATTTCCTGCATGATTAACCCATAACTAATTTGATCTAATCCGGCTCCACCATATTGTTCAGGAATATAAGGGCCAAAAGCTCCAATCTCTGCCAACCCACCAATAATCTGATTCGGAAACGCCGCACGCTGAGCATATTCCTCTATAATTGGGGATACTTCACGTTTTACCCAACTCCGGGCTGCATCTCGAACAAGCTTATGTTCTTCGGTTAATAAATCATCTACATTATAATAATCTGGTGCTTCGAATAGATCAGGTTTCATTAGTTTCTATTTTAATTTTTAATTTAAAAAAAATGTTGCTGAGAGAACATTAACCAAAATTAAATAATTTAGCAAAAAGCAAGCTATATTTTTTAACTGTCATAATATACATTAAAAAAACCGAAGGTTATACACATTCGTTAATCAAAGCTTTATACAGTCTACAAATAAAAATTTCGCACAAATAATCGTATTCTTGTTCTACTATATTTTCTTCATCAATCCATCGAAAAATTGCTGTAATTCTGTAAACGACACTCTTATCCGAAAATCGTATTATATCAATATTTAATCTTAAAATCTCTTACAATTCTGTGTATCAAATCCGCAATTCATATTTATATTCCACACATTTTAGAATAACTTAACACCAATTATATTTTTATATAAAAAACTGATATTCAACAACATAACACCCGTGCCCAAAAAACATCCCTAATGGCACAATTATTCCTTTCATATAAAACATAAAGAATAATTAAAACTTAAAACGAAATGAAAAATTTATTTGTATTAACCGTAATTACTTTTAGCCTTTTACTAGGAAACATAAATGCAAATGCCCTAGAGACCACTAGTGATGAAAATATAGAGATCGCTATTCAAGAAAAATATATTGAATTAGCTATTGAAAATTTGCCACAACCTGTACTTGATGCTGTTGCCAAAGACCATCAAGGAGCTACAATTAGTAAAGCTTCTGCTAAAGAAGATGCATCGGAGTTCAAATTAGAATTAACAAAAGAAAACGGCGAAACATTAGAAGTTTTTTGTGACGCAGAAGGAAATTGGGTTTCTAAAAAAGAATAGATTTCCAAAACTTAAAGAAGTTTGCCTTTATATTTTATGTATAAATAAATTTCTTTGCTTGATTGAATGTTAAAAGGAGGATTTTATATTTCTCCTTTTTCTTTCTATTTATAATGTAGTTTTAAAAAAACATTTACATTTTTAAATAAAAATCTTTAGTCAATTCTATATACTCTTCAGTGTATTCATGTCTGGATCGTTCTATAATCAACTCTTCTTCCTTGCAATCCACTTTATCAAACCCAAATAATAATAAACTTCTTACAATGTCGGAAGACATATTTCCTCTAACTCTAGTAATCATATGAGGAAACAATCCAACCTTTTGGGCTATATCAACTACACTATCTTCCTCTTTATAAGGCATAACCATTCCAAACTTTCCTTTTTCAGAAAGTAATCGAGAAGCACCTATAAACAAATGATCAAAAGGCAGTGCATCTTCGAATCTGGCAATATCTCTACTATTATCAGTTGTTTTATAGTTTTCAGTAAAAAAAGGCGGATTACTAACTAATAGATCATACGTATCATCGATTTCCTGAAAGAATTCCTGAAAGGAAGCATGATAACAGAACAATCTATCTCCCCAATTAGAAGCTTCAAAATTTTCTACTGCCTGTTCGTAGGCATTGTCATCAATCTCTATTGCATCTATTATCTCTGCACAGGAGCGCTGAGCTGCTATCAATGCAATAACACCAGTTCCTGTACCTATATCTAAAATAGAATTAACATCATCAGGTATGGGTATCCAAGAACCTAATAAAACTCCATCGGTTCCTATTTTCATCGCACATCGATCCTGATGCACCGTAAATTCCTTAAATCGAAAAGGCTTAGTCATTATTACACTTACAGATAAAGATCTATTAATCCGTCAGGAGTATTTACGTAAACTGTTTTCGTCTCCCTGTCTACTTTATCTATAAATTCATCATTCATAGGTATCAGAATCTCCTTTCCATCTCTATCAATCTCAAAAAGAGCTTGGGCAGTACTATCATTAATATGTACGATAACACCAACTTCTCCAAATGAAATATCTATAATCTTATAACCTATTACCTCGTGGAAATAAAATTTATTACCATCAAGCTTAGGTAATAAATGTAAAGGAAGGTAAATTTCAGCTTTCATTAAATCATCTGCGTCCTCTTCCGAATCCACATCCTCAAATTTAACTCTTAGTAAATCGCTTTTGTGCAAAGAAGATTTTTCAATAAAAAATGGAACCATATTTTTGTTATAGTCAACAAAAACTGATTCCATTTTTACATAACTTTCGGGTTCATCGGTATCGAGTTTTATCAACACCTCTCCTTTAAAGCTAAATTTACTTACGATTTTACCTAGATAGAAGCAGTCTTCTTTCTTCATCGTTTCGTTTATAATACAACTACTCTTCTTCGTTGCTAGCTTCTTCCGTTACTTCTGCAGCAGTAGCTTCTGCTTTTGCAGCAGCCTCAGCTTCGGCAGCTTCAGCCTCACGCTTAGCATTAACTTCTTTTTCCGCTTCTAATGCCTTTTGTCTAGCATCAGCTTCTGCTTTCGCAAGAGAATCTTTCTTAGCAGTAACCGAACCTTCTTTTTCAGCTAACCAAGCATTAAATTTTTCTTCAGCTTGTTCTTCTGTCAAAGCTCCTTTTCTTACACCACCTGCAAGATGATTTTTAAGCATCGCTCCTTTGTAAGACAAAATAGCTCTAGCAGTATCCGTAGGTTGTGCCCCATTTTGTAACCACTTTACAGCTCCATCAACATTTAAGTCAATACTAGCTGGATTGGTATTTGGGTTATACGTACCGATTTTTTCTAAAAATTTACCATCTCTCTTTGATCTGGCATCTGCTGCAACGATCCAATAAAAAGGTTTTCCTTTTTTACCGTGTCTCTGTAATCTAATTTTTACTGACATATAAATTAATTTTTGGGTTCTCGACCCTATTTATAATTGAGGGTGCAAATGTAACTAATTTTCAGAATATTGAATCATTTAATCCTAAAATTATACCCCAATAGCACCTTACAACACATAAAATCATTAAAACACTATGAATCAATATATTAAAAAACAGACACATTACCATTAATCTATAAAAAAATAAAAAAGTAATCCATAAACTTACTTTTTACAGATAAAATACACCTTAACGTGCTTTTTGTCGATAAAAAAGATTACTTAATCGTGATTTTATTCTTGTTTTATTTGTTTTAATCGAATTTTCATTTTATGTTTGTACTCAGAATACTAGTATAAGATCTTAATTTTATTTAGTGTTCTATCATAAAAGCCCCAAGCCTATGATCAAAAAAACTACCCTACTACTAGCAGTGATCTGCTTTATTTTCAATTCTTGCACAACCGATATTGAAGTAAACACTCCGGCACTACAAGCTACTATTGATGGTGAGCTATTTAGGCCCGAAATTAGAAAAGCAGTAATACACGATGACGGAACTTTAGTGATTTCCGGAAATACTGGCAATAGAGCTATTAGCTTCTCTACTTCTTCTACTAAAGTGGGAACTTACAAACTAGCACAACAACAACAAACTATAAACAAAGTAAGTTTTCAGGATGATGACGCTAAATTTATATCCGAAGAAGGAATCAGCAATGGAGAAATTATAATTACAGAGATATATGACAATGAGATCTCCGGACGTTTTTATTTTCGAGAACTAAAAAATCACGATGGAAAATCTATGAGTTTTCAAAATGGATGGTTTTATAGATTACCTATTGAAAATTTTGTTCAAGAATTAGAAAATCCAGATTCAAAAATCAATCCTTGCCTTTTAAACGCCTCTTTAACGGCTAAAATTGATGGTGTAGATATGATCACAGACGATCACAGTGCAGAACCTTTTGGTATTCTTCCTCCCTACCCGTCGATACGAATTACCTCTAGTGATGCATCACAAGATATAGAAATTGTTTTTTCAATAGATACAGGACCTGGACAATATTCTTTAACTGGATCGGGAGATTATAGCGCCACTTACAGCATTAATAATCAAAAAACTGCCGCTACATCAGGGACATTAACAATTATAGAACACGATCAAGAAACAAAATGCCTAAGTGGTAGCTTTGAATTCGAAACCAGATCAGGACTAAAAGTAACAGAAGGAACATTCGATTACGGATATTAATTGCAACTCAACTATAGTACGAAAGCGTTCATCTATTATAAGTAAAGATGAACGCTTTTTTTATACGTTGATAATTCTGGATAACTTTCTTGTGGTTCAAATAGCTTTTTAATTACTTTTGGAAATGCTATCTTTTATAAAGATAGAACTCTCAGGAAAACATTTTTTTTATGTACTTAATCTTTGATACCGAAACAACGGGATTACCAAAGCGATGGGATGCTCCTATCAGCGATACAGATAACTGGCCAAGATGTATCCAAATTGCCTGGCAGTTACATGATGAAATGGGTAATTGTATCGAACATCAGGATTATTTGGTAAAACCAGAAGGCTTTAATATCCCATATGATGCAGAAAAGATTCACGGTATTTCTACAGAATTAGCCGAACAACAAGGAATAACACTGCAAGAGGTTTTAGAAAAATTTAATATTGCTTTATCCAAAACAAAATTCGTAGTAGGACAAAATGTTGGGTTTGATGTAAATATAATGGGAGCCGAATTCTATCGTCTAAATCTAGAAAACGATTTACAAGAACTCCCCGTGCTAGACACCTGTACTGAAACGACCGCAGAATTATGTCAAATTCCGGGTGGACGTGGAGGAAAATTTAAACTCCCCACGCTAACAGAATTACATGAGCATCTTTTTGGAACTGCATTTGGCGAAGCTCATAATGCAACAGCAGATGTAGAAGCAACAACAAGATGTTTTCTTGAGTTAATTCGCAAACAAATTTTTACCGTTGAAGAGCTCGATGTACAACCTGATTATTTCCAGAATTTTAAGGAAATAAACAAAGAGCCTATTCAATTAATAGGTTTAAAACACATAAATCTTAAAAAGGCCTCACAAAAAATACAAGAGGCGCTTAATACACAAGTATCTTCAGATTTATCTCAACAAGAAATCAAGGAGAATCTTGCTGCATTAGATGCTGTAAACTTTTCTCATCTACATAATCACACCCAGTTTTCAGTTTTACAATCTACGACAAGCATTCCCGATCTGGTTAAAATTACTGCCCAACATAAAATGACTGCAGTAGCCATGACCGATCATGCCAATATGATGGGGGCTTTTCACTTTGTCTCTGCAGTAACAAATCATAACAAAGGTGTACAAGCAGCAAATGCAGAAGCTATAGAAAATGGAGAAGAACCAACTGGCATAGAAATAAAACCCATTGTTGGTTGCGAATTCTTTGTCTGCGAAAATCATAAAGACAAATCAAGAAAAGATAACGGATATCAAATAGTTTTACTTGCCAAAAACAAGAATGGATATCACAATCTAGCCAAAATGTCTTCTATTGGATTTGTTGATGGGTTTTATTACCTCCCTCGAATTGACAAAGAGATCATTAAACAATATAAAGAAGATATCATTGTACTTACTGGTAATTTATATGGAGAGGTTCCTAGTAAAGTATTGAATATTGGAGAAAAACAAGCTGAAGAAGCTTTACTATGGTGGCATCAGGAATTTGGCGATGATTTATATATCGAAATCATGCGTCATAACCAAGAAGATGAAAATAGAGTTAATCAGGTATTAATCAATTTTTCCAAAAAACATAATATAAAACTTGTTGCCACTAACAATACTTATTATTGCGAAAAGAAAGATGCCAATGCCCACGACATTTTATTATGCGTAAAAGATGGTGAAAAACAAGCAACCCCGATAGGAAGAGGTAGAGGATATCGCTATGGACTGCCCAATCAGGAGTATTATTATAAATCTTCTGAAGAAATGAAAGATCTATTTAAAGATCTTCCCGAGGCCATACTCAATATTCAGGAAATTACTGATAAAATTGAGCCTTTCGTACTGGCTAGAGATGTATTATTACCTGCTTTTGATATTCCAGAAAAATTTCAATTTGAAGAAGATAAAATTGATGGTGGCAAAAGAGGAGAAAATGCATACTTACGACACATCACTTATGAAGGTGCTAAGATCAGATATGGAGAAATTACTCCAAAAATTGATGAACGATTAGATTTCGAACTAAAAGTAATCGAGAAAACTGGATATCCCGGGTACTTCTTGATTGTAGAGGATTTTATACGAGCTGCAAGAGGTATGGATGTATCTGTCGGGCCTGGACGTGGTTCTGCCGCCGGATCCGCAGTAGCATACTGTTTATGGATCACCAACCTGGATCCTATTAAGTACGATCTTCTTTTTGAGAGATTTCTTAATCCGGATCGTGTAAGCATGCCTGATATCGATATTGATTTTGACGACGAAGGACGAAGTAGGGTTATGGATTATGTAATTGAAAAATATGGTGCAAATCAGGTTGCACAAATTATTACATATGGTACTATGGCTGCTAAGTCTTCGATTAGAGATACAGCGCGAGTACTAGATCTCCCTCTTGGTGATGCCGACAGAATAGCTAAGCTAATTCCAAATATGTCCAAACTAGGAAAAATATTTGGTGTAGACGAAGCCATACTTAAGAAAAAGTTTAGAAGTGATGAATTAGAAAAAGTAAATGAACTGCTCAATATCGCAGAAGGAAGTGATCTCGAAGCCGAAACCCTAAATCAAGCACGAGTATTAGAAGGCTCGGTAAGAAATACCGGAATCCATGCATGTGGAGTAATAATTACCCCAGATGATATCACCAAGTTCGTTCCCGTAGCTTTAGCTAAGGACTCTGATATGTATTGTACACAGTTTGATAACTCTGTTGTAGAAAATGCAGGCTTACTAAAAATGGATTTTCTTGGATTAAAGACATTAACTTTAATCAAAGATACCGTTAAGATCGTAAAAGCAAAACATGATGTAGATCTAGATCCAGAAAACTTCCCTCTCGATGACGAAGAAACATATGCATTATTCCAACGTGGGGAAACAGTAGGAGTGTTTCAATATGAATCTCCTGGGATGCAAAAATATATGAAGGAGCTAAAACCAACGGTTTTTGCCGATCTTATTGCAATGAATGCTTTGTATCGCCCTGGTCCATTAGAATATATACCAAGTTTCATTAATAGAAAACACGGAACTGAAGAAATTATATATGACCTTGAAGCCTGTGAAGAATATCTAAAAGAAACCTACGGAATTACGGTATATCAGGAGCAAGTAATGTTACTATCTCAGAAACTTGCCGATTTCACAAAAGGTGAAGCCGATGTTCTTCGTAAAGCGATGGGTAAAAAACAAAAGGCTGTACTAGATAAAATGAAGCCTAAATTTATTACTCAAGCTTCAGCCAAAGGCCATGCAGAAGATAAATTAGAGAAAATCTGGAAAGACTGGGAAGCATTTGCCGCCTATGCTTTTAATAAATCTCATTCCACTTGCTACGCATGGATAGCATACCAAACAGCATACCTAAAAGCGCATTATCCAGCGGAATATATGGCAGCTGTACTCTCTAATAACATGAATGATATTAAACAGGTCACATTCTTTATGGAAGAATGCAAACGTATGAAATTAGATGTACTAGGGCCTGATGTAAATGAATCTTATCGTAAATTCTCTGTAAATAAAGATGGAGCTGTACGATTTGGAATGGGAGCAATAAAAGGAGTTGGAACAGGAGCTGTAGCCACAATTGTAGAAAACAGAAAAGAAGATGGTCCGTACAAATCAATTTTTGATATGGCCAAACGAATTGACCTAAGAGCTGCTAACAAAAAAGCTTTTGAAAGTTTAGCATTAGCTGGTGGATTTGATTCTTTTGTCGAAACGCATAGAGGACAATATTTTCATAAGGATGGTGATGATATTACTTTTCTAGAAAAAGCCATGAAATATGGCTCTAAATACCAGGAAAACGAGAACTCATCCCAAGTAAGCCTATTTGGCGAATCAAGCGATGTACAGATTCCTGAACCTATAGTCCCTCCCTGCGAAGAATGGGGAACCATGGAGAAACTGGCTAGAGAAAAAGAAGTGGTAGGAATCTATCTTTCGGGACATCCATTAGATGACTTTAAATATGAAATGAAATATTTCTGCAATGGCACTCTTACCAATTTTGCTGAAATGGAAAACAATTTAAATCGAGAAATCTCTTTTGGAGGAGTAATAACTGGTGTAGAACATCGTACTTCGAAAAATGGTAAAGGATGGGCAACTTTTATTATTGAAGACTACAATACTGCACACGAATTTAGAATATTCGGAGAAGACTATCTTAAACACCGTCCGTTTTTAGTTCAAAACACTTTTGTCTATGCCAAAGCTTTTATCAAAGAAGGATGGGTAAATCGTGATACAGGAAAAAAGGGAGATCCAAGAATACAATTCAATAGCTTTCAATTATTACACGATGTAATGGAGACTTATGCCCGTAAATTAACTATACAACTAGACATTAATACGCTTTCTGATCAAAGAATTGATTACCTAAAAGAATTACTAACTGAACATAGCGGAAATCATACATTAAACTTTGTCATATTCGAAATGTCCGAAAAACTAAAGCTTCATATGCCGAGTAGAAAACAAAAAGTAAACATCTCCCCCGATCTATTAAAAGCTTTGGAGAATGATTCTGTATATTACAAACTCAATTAATTTTTTTAAGCCCCTTAATCTCTACATAACCTCATAAAAACTCAATAAATTTAGTATCAGAAAAATCGATATTACGATAGACAAAACAAATACTATGATTGTAAGCTTTGGCAGAATTATTGACTAATTTTGTAGGATTATAATAAACTAGAATTTTAAACAATTATAACTATGGCAATAGAGATAACAGATGCTACTTTTGACGAAGTAGTACTTAAAAGTGATAAGCCTGTATTAGTTGATTTTTGGGCAGCGTGGTGTGGACCTTGTAGAATGGTAGGACCTATCATCGAACAAATCAGCGAAGAATACAATGGAAAAGCGGTCGTTGGAAAGGTAGATGTAGATGCAAATCAAGAATTTGCAGCAAAGTATGGCGTAAGAAATATTCCAACTGTATTGGTATTCCAAAATGGAGAAGTTGTAGGACGCCAAGTTGGGGTTTCTCCAAAAAATGTATATGCAGAAGCCTTGGATTCATTAATCTAAGAAAACAATAAAATACACTTCAAAAAGGTTTGACAATGTCAAACCTTTTTTATTTATAATAGCTAAGTAATATGTATATTGTTGCATTAATATCATTTCTCAAATGATATTACCAACTAAAATTGTTTCTTTTTAGCACATGTTTCAAAATAAAATGCATCGACAGCCCTACTTCGACCTAGTTCAGTACAAGTGCTATCCCTGAATTTTCTTTTTTGCCTGAACCTAAAATAATTCAATTCAGATTATGGTAATTTCATATAAGAACATGGATTAATAGCTACTTTTTTTCATAAACTGAAGTCAAAAAAGATGAATATTCAAAACGAAATCAACAAAACTGGAGGGTTTACTAATCTAGAATTGTTAGCCAAACAGGTGGTAGAAGGTTTCATTTCTGGGATGCATAAAAGCCCTTTTCATGGATTTTCTGCTGAGTTTGCAGAACATAAAGTATATAACAATGGAGAAAGCACAAAACATATCGATTGGAAACTTTATGCTAAAACGGATAAATTATTCACAAAAAGATATGAAGAAGAAACAAATCTAAGATGTCATATTATTATAGACAATTCTTCTTCTATGCACTATCCAAAAATTAAAGAACATCATTTAGACTCATTAAATAAAATGAGTTTTTCAGTATTGGCAACAGCTTGCCTAATGAACATACTTAAAAAACAACGTGATGCTATTGGCTTAAGTATATATAGTGACACATATGATTACTATACTCCCGAGAAAGGAAGTGAAAGACATCATCAAATGCTTTTAAACAAATTAAGTTCGATTGTAACGGATCATACGGACACCAAAAACACGGATACGTATACATTTTTACATCAGATTGCAGAAAAAATTCATCGTAGATCACTCATCTTTCTATTTACAGACATGCTTCAAGCTACATCGAACCCTGAAAAATTATTTGAAGCTCTTAGACATCTTAAATATAATAAACATGAGGTTGTTTTATTTCACACTTTTGATAGTGAAAAAGAATTAAACTTTGATTTCACAAATCGACCAACACGATTTGTTGACGTAGAGACAGGTGAATTTATAAATTTATATGCCGATACTATTAAAGAAAATTACAAAAAAGAAGTCTCTTCTTACTTTCATGAACTAAAAATGAAATGCTCCCAATACAGAATAAAATATGTAGAAGCGGATATCACTAAAAATTTTGACAAAATTATCACAACTTATCTGGTTGAGAGACAAAAATTTACATGATTTAACAAAAAATAATTTAAAAAAAACTGCAAAAAGGTTTGTGAGAACTAAAATGAGGTGTATATTTGCATCCGCAATAAGCAACGGTCTGGTAGTTCAGTTGGTTAGAATACCTGCCTGTCACGCAGGGGGTCGCGGGTTCGAGTCCCGTCCAGACCGCAAGATTGCAAAAGCTTCAATATATATTGAAGCTTTTTTTTGCGATTAAAAATGTTGTGTTGTCCCACGACTGATCGTGGGTGGTTTAGTAGTAAACCAATGAGAAGCTTTTCCTGAAAAACGGAGAGGCTTTTTTTAGATAATCTATAAAATTTGTAGTATTTATCTTACTTATAATGTATTTTTACTTTTTTTTATATGTTAAAAATACAATTTTAACAGATTAAATGACTAAAATATTTGCTTACTTAAAAAAAACCCGTATATTTACATCATAATAATGAGTTAATATTTTCATCTACCCCCTAAGATGGAAATTTTTAATAAAAGTGAGTTTTAATTTTAGATAAGCCCCTAAATTAAGATGATTTGTGTGAAGAAAAAGAGTGTGAGAACACTCTTTTTTGTTTTTTACAAGAAAGCGTGATAATCATCATCTAGAATAATTCACTCCAGTATTCTATAGCCTTACGTATATATAGTATTAAAAAAACTATGGACACCATCAATTTCATAAACGTACCTGCCAAAAACCCTAGGAAGGAACCAAAGGCCGCTTTTAACGCTTTCGAAGAATTAGTACCATCTTTGATTAATTCGCCAATAAAAGCTCCTACAAATGGACCTATCAGGATCCCAAAGGGCGGAAAAAACACCAAGCCAATAACAAGCCCTATTGAACTACCAATCATACCATATTTAGTTCCTCCAAAGCGTTTTGTACCCCATACGGGAACAATATAGTCTAATACCCATACAAAAACTGCAATTCCTAAGGTCACACCCAGAAATGTCCAATTTTGAGGTATTGCATTTGTGAAATGCAACAATAGTAGTCCTAACCAAGAGGTAAATGGACCTGGAAGTACTGGAAGAAAACTCCCAATGATTCCGATAAGACACAAAACAAACCCTATTACTACTAATACTATATCCATAATTACTTAATTAGACTTAAAAAGATCTATTTTGTTACTAAAATCAGACCAGTAATACATTACTTATATTTAAACTTAACGTAACATCTAATCGATTGCGCACCCATATTTTTGCCATCATCAATCATCTTTAGCTTTCTAAATTGGACACCTCATTATGTAAGAATATTAATTTCTCAAAACCATCTATATACAGACCCAAAAAAATACAAACTTCTAAACAAGAGAGTAAGAAAACTAAAACCCCTTCTATATCATGAAATTTATATCACTAGTTATTTTTATAACACTCATTAGTCTAAGTGGTTATTCTCAAAACTATACAACTCGAAATTGCAAAGACAAAACCATTGAACGTGTAAGAAAACATTGTGTTTGTAAGGATATAGAAAAGTATGTGAATTCTAAATTCAATGTTTCATCAGTTTTCACCTCAGCTAAACCAGGCGTCAATAGAATATACTCCCGATTTAAAATTAATTCAGAAGGGCAAATTACAAATATTCAGGTAAAAGGGTTTTCCACAGAACTAGAAAAAGAAACAATCAGAGCTCTAAAATCCTTTCCCGATATTATTCCAGCTTCATTAGTTTCTGATACCATGCCAATTTCAGAAGATTTCTACAATATACTAGTAAAATTCGAAATTCGTAATACTGTCACAAACTTATAGTATCATTGTATTTTGAATTATACAAACGCTACAATACAAGCTAAATAAATTTCTACATAAAAGAAAAAGGTATTTATTAACTAAAAAAATAGTTGTAACTATTTTTTTAGTTATATTTGTTTCTCAAAACTAACCTTTTTATTTAAAAATGACTTATTACATTCTTCAAACGGTTCTTTTTCAAGTAGTATTTCTAGTCATTTACGATATCTTTCATAAAAAAGATACATTTTTTAATATCAATAGAGTATATCTTCTACTATCATCAGCAGTTTCTTTAATCATACCTCTTATTAAAGTTAGAAAAATTCAAGAAAATATCCCGGAAGAATATGTTGTAAATCTATCAACTGTTTTTATTAGTGACCAAGCCAATGAAACAGTTATTCCTGCTCTTGGAATGATCTCATCTACCTCTACAATAGAGCATATTAACTGGCTTACTATAATTTATTTTTTAGGTCTTTTTATTTCCTTATTTCTTTTTATAAGAAAAAGCACACTACTATATCAAATTCACAAAAAATCGCAACATCTTAAGATAGGAAAATATATTATAATCATAATCCCCGATAGTAAGGAAGCGTATTCATTTTGGAAATCCATATATCTTGGAGACCAAATATCCAGTAAAAAAAAGGAACAAATTATAGCTCACGAAATTATTCATCTTACAGAAAAACATTCTCTGGATCTATTATGGTTTGAATTATTAAAAATAGTGTTTTGGTTTAATCCCTTAATCTACATCTATCAATCCAGATGTACTATACTGCACGAATTTATTGCCGATATCAAAAGCGTACAGATATTAGGAAAAAAACAATATTTCGAAGGATTACTAAACACATCATTCGATACTAAAAATATCAAATTCACAAATCAATTCACCAACCATTCATCAATCAAAAAAAGGATACGTATGTTACAGAAATCACAAACAAAATCCATTGCAAAATTCAAATATCTTTTCATTCTTCCTATTCTTGGGTTCATGATTATTTTTAGTTCTTTCTCTACAGAATCATCGAACAAAACTTTTATCGATACTACATCCGATATACCCACCAAAAAACAAACTGACATACAAAAAACACCAATTCGGGCACCAAAAAAAAATGAAAAGTCCGAAGCGAAAAAAGTAAAAACGAAAAAAGATTCTGCCCTAAAAACCGTTCCTTTTTCTGAAGTAGGCTTACTACCAACTACAATTAATTGCAAAGATATTAGTAATCGTAAGCTTATGAAAAAATGTGTGTCTGATGAGATTAAAAATTTCGTTCTTAAAAATTTCGATATGGATGTCGCAAAAAAAGCTGGATTAACAGGTGAGAATCGTTTTTATGCACGGTTTACCATCGATACCATAGGAATGATAACAAATATTCAAGTTCGAGGCCCATTACCTAAAATAGAAGAAGAAGTAAAACGCGTTATTAGTTCTTTACCACAAATGATTCCCGGACAGATAAATGATCAAAAAGTAAATGTCTTATATTCTTTACCTGTTGCAATTCATCTAGATAACGAAAAGGAAGAACAGAACAGAGTTATACAAAGACTAGACTTAACAGATAATGATATTTTGACTGAATCCCTTTCCTCTATAGAAAAAAACGATGTAAAAAAGGGGTATTACCTAATCACCAATATATTTAAAAAAACGTCATATCTAAAAAGGGGCATAAAAAAAATGAAAGCTCAGGGATTACATCCCAAAGTATTTAAGAACCCCAAAGATTCATACCATTATGTATACTTAGATAGATATAATACTATAGAAAAAGCTAGCAAAATGCTGTATTCCAATTTCGACAATAAATATGATGGAGATTTATATATCCTAAAAATTAAATAAAAAATTATAAAACTTTATAACAAGTATATGAAACAACTCACTAAAGCAGAAGAAGAGGTAATGCAACACTTATGGGCATTAGAAGAAGCCAATGTCGCTTCTATTATAGACCGCATGCCAATACCTAAACCAGCATATAATACAATCTCTACAATCATACGAATTTTAGAAAGCAAAGAATTCGTATCACATCGCAAAAAAGGAAAAGGATACATCTATTTCCCTAAAGTAAAAAAAGAAGAATACAGTAATCAATCATTAAATAAATTGATGAATAATTACTTTAATGGCTCTTTTAGAAACATGGTATCTTTTTTTGTCAAAAAGAATGACATGAGTGTCCAGGATCTGGAACAAATTTTAAAGGAATTAGACAAAGAAGATTAATCAACATGCTGCACTATTTATTACAAACCATCATTTTTCAATTAGTATTTTTAATTCTATATGATCTATTCCATAAGAAAGACACTTTTTTTACTTGGAATAGACTATACCTGCTTAGTACTCCATTACTATCCTTGGTTTTACCATTTATAAAACTAGATTATTTCAATACACCACAATCTCAGGTTTATGTTCAAAAACTAGAAAGCATTATCACAATAGCTTCGCCAGAAATTACAGTAACTCCAATATCATCAATAGAACAACCCATTATGGAAAGCATGGATTGGTGGCTTATTATATATTGCATAGGCATGGGGATAAGTTTTTTACTCCTAATTATTAAGTTAAGAAAACTATTAACATTTTACCATATTTCACTCAAAACAATTGACCTTAATAATAAGATCATTCTTCTTCCTAACAGTCGACAGGCATTTTCTTTTTGGAATACCATTTTCCTAGGAGACTTATTAACTGACACAGAAAAAGAACAAATACTCATTCATGAAATTGTCCATATAAATCACAAACATTCCCTAGATCAACTATACTTTGAATTTTTAAAAATTTTCTTTTGGTGGAATCCCTTAGTATATATTTTTCAATCTAGGATCACCGTATTACACGAATATATAGCAGATGAAATAGCCATCAATACCTTAGATAAGAAAGCCTACGTAGAACAATTATTAAACGCTACCTTTCAAACTCAAGAAATTCCATTTGCCAATCATTTTTTCAATCAATCATTAATTAAAAAACGAATCTTTATGTTACAAAAATCCAAATCCAAATCCATTGCCAAGTTCAAATACTTATTATTAACACCTGTAATTGCCGGGATACTAACCTATACGTCATGCAATGAAACGTCTATTGCCAATACTAAAACCAATGAATCTTTTTTAAAAACTACTGAATCTTCTTTAGTTCCTGATACTAAATCTTCTTCAATTACTGATGCCGAACCTCCTTGCATCAACCAAAACTCCGAATACGACAAAAAGTTGGACAATTATTTAAAGATCAGTAACGGAAAAGACTCAGAAGTGATTATCAATATCACATCCATTGAAACTTCTAAAACGATTAGAAAGATACACCTAGTAAGAAATCAAGAATACTATATTAAAAACATTCCTGAAGGAAAATATCGATTAGATGTAGATTATGGTGATGAGTATATAGAGGAACCAATCAATGAGAAATGTACCGGTTTTTTCAAAAAGAAAGTAACTTCCGAGGTAGGAAAAGATATTCTTGATTTTTATACACTAAAAACTGACAATGGTATTCATGTCCCTTCATATAATCTAGAGATCAGCCTTTCTGAACCTGACGATTCTTTACCCACCTCTGGAAAACATCATAACACAAAAAACAGTACAGAGCCTATTTGTGCAAACAAAAATTCAGAATACAATAAAGCTATCGATAATTATTTAAAACTAAAAAACGGCAAAGAAACCGAAGTAATTGTAGCAGTCAAGAATATCAATTCTTCAAAAACAGTAAGAGTTATACATCTTATAAAAAATCAAGAATCCTATACCAAAAACATCCCAGAGGGGAAATATCAACTGTATATTACCTATGGTGAAACCTATACAGAGAAAACAGAAAATGGAAAATGCACTACATACTTTAAAAATGAAATTGCAACAGAAAAGAGTAATGATATTCTAGATTTTCATATCAGAAGGACTTCAAAGGGAACTGAAGTTCCGTCGTATGCAATGGAATTCGATTTACCTAAAGACCAATAATCCTATTTTCACTTGTTGCCTTTTTTAAATTAACTAAATAAACTATCCCTAATACTAACCTTAGGATTAGGGATAAAAACCAATAAGAAGAATGGAGAACAATAAAACCCTAAGTAATTCTGAATGTATAAATGCACATATAAAATTTCTTAATTTTTAAACTCAAAAAAAATATCTAATTTGGCTCCATAAAAATTAACCATGAGTAAGGGGTTCTGGTATATATGGGCATTCGTTTTCATTCATCTTTCTTGCGACAACTTTAAATTTGTCAAGAAGTTAGATCGTGAAAAAGTTTTTAAAGAAAAACTATCCGATATCGATCATGCAGAAATTGAAAAACCACCATTATTTGTGCCATGCAGGAATGAACCCGAAGAATCCAAAACCTGTTTTCAAAACACCATAATTAAACACATTTCTACATATCTTACGGAACACCAAATCCAGGTTACAACACCAATTAATGATACTATTTGGGTTCCTTTAATTATTACCAAGGACAAAGAAATCATCTTAGAAGATTTTGTTATCCCAGAGATTATTAGTTCTCAAATACCAGATTTTAAAAACATACTAAAAAATAGCCTGGAAACCCTACCAGATGTAGATCCTGCAATTGCCCGAAGCATTCCTGTTACCTCCAAATATAAACTACCTATCGTTATTCTTATGAATTAGATATTAGATACAATCATAAAAAACCTTGTATCAGTTTTTAGAAGAAATCACATCTACTAAGAATCGACAACAAAAAACAGATGAATTGCTTAGTTTTGTAGAAATTCATTCTATAGTTTGGAAAACGAAAAAATAATATTGGGAATTGACCCTGGAACAACCATCATGGGATTTGGGTTAATTAAGGTTATAAATAAAAAAATGTCCTTTTTGCAACTCAATGAGTTGCAATTATCCAAATATGACGATCATTACCTAAAACTAAAACTAATTTTTGAGCGTACGGTAGAACTTATAGACACCTACCATCCGGATGAAATTGCTATAGAAGCCCCTTTTTTTGGTAAGAATGTACAATCTATGCTTAAACTAGGTCGTGCACAAGGAGTAGCTATGGCTGCTGGACTAAGTAGAGAAGTTCCGATTACAGAATATTCTCCAAAAAAAATAAAGATGGCAATTACCGGTAATGGAAACGCTACTAAAGAACAAGTTGCGAAAATGCTTCAAAGCCTGTTACAACTAAAAACACTACCTAAAAATCTTGATTCTACAGACGGTCTCGCCGCCGCAGTATGTCATTTTTATAATATGGGTAGAGCTAATATTGTTGGTAAAAGCTATACAGGTTGGGCAGCTTTTGTAAAACAAAATGAAAAAAGAGTGAAGAAATGATATTTTTATATAACTCGAATAATAATCGCTCTATAAAGTATTCGATTACAAGAAAAACATTCTACCTCCTTATCATCTTAGCACTTTTTTCCTGCAAACAACCTCTAAGCAATGAACAACTAGAAGAAAAGTACGAATTGGCGATAAAAAATAAAGATTGGCAAAATGCATTAGAATTACTTAACGAAGTAATTTCAAGAAACCCAGAAAACGGCTCTCCATACTTCTCCAGAGCATTTGCCAGAACTAATATTACACCTCAAGATTTAGAAAAAATTATTGCAGATTTAAATAAATATTTAGAAATAATTAAGGATGATGAAAAAGCACTTTATTTAAGATTCCAAGCTTTCTTTAAAAATAAACAATACCAAAAAGCACTAAATGATATTGATTCGATTATAACACTAAAAGGCAAAAACCCTTTCTTATTATCTTGGAAGGCCAATTGTGCTTTTGCTGCCAAAAAATTTGAATTAGCAATCTCTACATATGCAGAAAGACTAAAATCTCCTGGTAATTACGAAGATCTTCAAAATAATTACTACTACCTTATATTTTCAAAATATTTTTCTGGAGATAAAGAAGGAGCTCTCTGGGATACTGGATTTTTAGAAACAAGAGGTTTTAAAAAAAATAAAGACTTAATGAAAACTATTATAGATGATAAACTCATATTCGAAGAAATTTCTAATTTTCAGTTTCCTAAAATAACACTAAGTCAATTTGATCAAATAATAAACTATCATTGTTCAGATTTAGACATTTTTTTAGGAAAAAACTATTTTAGATCAGAATTATTAGAAAAACTTTCACATATAGAAAGAATAGAAGATTTAAGTCGAATCTTAAACAAAAAAGAAGAAATTTTCGCCTTAAACCTAAGCTATACAAACATAAAAAAGTTACCTCCTGAAATTTTTCAATTCATAAATTTACAAGCACTAAACATATCTGGAAACAAATTTTCAGATATAGAAAATGTTATTTCAGATTTAAAAAGACTTCCAAATTTAAAAATCTTACAATTAAATCGTTTAAAATTAAAAAAACTGCCTGAAAATATTTATACTCTTTCTAACCTAGAAGTTTTAGATGTAGCAGGGAATTATTTAAAAGAAATAGATGAGAAATTAGGTCAATTAACCAAATTAAAATTATTATCAGTAAGTAGTAACAACAAGCTTCAGAACTTGCCAAAATCAATTAGTAATTTAAAATGCTTAGAATTACTTGACATTTCCGGCACTTGGATATCTGAATTAAGTGAAGAAATAGCACAATGTTCCGAACTTAAAAGTATATCCGCAAATGCTTGTAAAATTAGAACCTTACCAAAAGATATTGGAAACCTAGTTAATTTAAAATACCTTAATCTAGGGTATAATAAAATCGAAACAATCCCCCTCTCAATTGGTAAGCTAATAAGCTTAGAACATTTATCATTAGGATCGAATGAAATTCTTAATTTACCCAGTGAGTTTTCAAATTTAAAAAATCTAAACTTTTGTAGTTTAGATTTTAATAGGTTTAAAAACTTTCCAATAGAGACATTAGATCTTCAAAATATCCGCACTCTTTGGGTTCATAATAACAGTTTTAAAAGCATTCCTATTGAAGTTGCAAAATTACCCAAGCTTACTCACCTATTAATTGATCACGAAATTATCACTAATAAAAATATTGAAATTCTAAAAAAAGAAAATACCGACCTCCGAGTAATTAAAGAAGATTCTCAAAAGTATGTTAAGGGTCTCAAAAGAAAAAACTAGTAATCATATTTTCTAAATAAAAACTAATTTGGCTGGCATCTATATTCATATTCCGTTTTGCAAACAAGCTTGTCACTACTGTGATTTCCATTTTTCGACTTCTTTAAAGAAGAAAGATGAAATGATTTTTGCGCTTTGTAATGAAATTAAATTACGTAAAACAGAAATAGAGGATCAGGAAATTATTGAAACTATTTATTTTGGTGGAGGTACTCCCAGTATTTTAGAGGCTCCAGAAGTAAAATTCATCATCGATACTATCTATGAGAATTATCTGGTTTCTGACCAAGCAGAAATCACTGTAGAAGCAAACCCCGATGATCTAACTGAGGCAAAAATAACTTCTCTAGCAAAAACACAAGTAAACAGACTCAGTATAGGCATACAATCTTTTTTTGATGATGACCTAAAAATGATGAATCGAGCCCATAATGCTACCGAAGCGCGTCACTCCCTATCACTTGCAACTCAAAAATTTGATAATATTTCGATTGATCTCATTTATGGAGTCCCGGGAATGTCCATGGAAAGGTGGAAAGAAAACCTATATATAGCATTAGAATCCGGAGTACCTCATATCTCTAGTTACGCCCTAACAGTAGAACCAGGTACAGCTTTATCTTCTTTTATAAAAAAAGGAACCATGGCTCCTGTAAAAGATGAATTGGCACAACAACATTTCGAGATCCTGATTGAAACGTTAGAAAAAGCCGGATTCGAAAACTATGAGTTCTCTAATTTTGGAAAAGCTGGGTATTATAGTAAAAATAATACCGCATATTGGCAAGGAAAAAACTATATAGGAATCGGCCCTTCTGCTCATTCTTATAACGGAAATCAACGAAGCTGGAATGTTCGTAATAATAGTAAATACCTAAAAGCCCTTCAGCAAAATGAACTACCGAAAGAAATAGAAGATCTTTCCGTTACAGATAAGTATAATGAATATATTATGACTGGACTACGAACCATCTGGGGAGTATCGCTGCTTAAAATAGAAAGTGATTTCGGGATACATTATAAAAAACATATCCTTTTATTATCTAAAAAACATATTGATGAAGGTTTATTAGTACTTCGTGAAGATGTATTATTTGTTTCCAAAAAAGGAAAATTCCTAAGTGACGGTATTGCAAGTGATCTTTTCTTCCTAAATTAGATACACATAATAAGCCACAGAAATATCAATAGATTATTGCACCACAATAAACAATCTAAAACAAGGTAATGATTGCAGAAATAAATCATAAAAACATACGATATGAAGTTGATTTATCTAAACCAATAGATATTTCAATACCATTACAAGCATCTAAAAAAAATGTAAATGCCTGGTATATTTCTGAACCAAAAATCGAACCTGTTAAAGACGGTGATTGGATAGGCAAAGTTTCTGAAGGCGCTTCAACAAATTTCAATACCATTAGTTTTAACCCACATGCTCATGGGACACATACCGAATGTGTTGGTCATATTTCTAATGAATTCCATAGTATTAATGACAGTTTACAACAATTCTTTTACCTTGCTGAGATTATTACTATACAACCAATAGAAGAGGGAAACGACCAGGTCATTACAAAAAATCAAATTAAAACTGCCATTCAGTCTGATCAAATAGAAGCACTGATTATTCGAACACTCCCAAATACGGATAAAAAACTAACCAAACAATACTCCCATACGAACTGGCCATATCTATCCGAAGAAGCCGCTATCTTTATAAGAGAATTAGGGATTAATCATCTTTTAATTGATTTACCATCTGTCGACAAAGAAAAAGATGACGGTAAATTACTTGCTCATAAAGCATTTTGGAACTACCCTAATGCAATTCGTCATCAAGCCACAATTACAGAAATGGTATATATTGACAATACCATAAAAGATGGAACCTACTTATTAAATTTGCAAATTCCTTCATTCGAAAACGATGCTTCTCCTAGCAAACCAGTTTTATACAAAATAAAAACAGCTTAATGAAAATAACCTTACGACTTACAGAAATTGCTATGATGGGATTAGGAATATATGCATCCAGTCTATTGTCTTTTCCGTGGAGGTTATTCTTGGCTTTATTTTTGATTCTCAATATTGGAATGTTAGGATATCAAGTTACCCCAAAACCCGGAAGCATCAGTCACAATATATTTCATTATAAAGGGTTGGCGATACGAACCTCCACAATAGAAGTATTTAAAACTCAAGATATTTTTATATTATTCGGAATTATTTTATTTTCTCGCACCTTCTTTGACCGGGTTTTTGGTTATGATCTTAAATCAGAAAAAGGGTTTAAGTACACCCATCTCGGAAAGATTGGTAAAAAACATTAATATGGAATTATTATTTATCGGACTTTTAACAGGCGCTATACTGGCATATTTTATCTTTTCGAGATTTAATGCTGTAAAAAAAAGGGCTGGAATACATACGCAATCCACTGTTTTGATGGAGAAAATACGGAGTGTTTGCAAACTTATAACTGTAGAAGGTGATTTTGCAGAAATCTACCATTATGAAAGTGTAAAAGAAAAATTTTTTAGCCTTCTTAAAGGTAAGAAAAAAGCACTCATACTTATAGATGCCAAAGCACATGTAGGTTTTGACCTATCCCAGATAAAATTAGAAAGTGACACTAAAAATAAACGGATAATTCTTTCTCACTTTCCATCCCCAAAACTACTAACCATAGAAACTGATTTTAAGTATTACGATAAAAAAGAAGGATGGCTTAATCCAATGACCTCTACGGATCTCACAGAGATTAATAAAGAAGCAAAACAATATATTATAGACAAAATTCCGAAAAGCGGATTACTAGAAGCTGCCGGAAAAGAATTGTTGACAGCAATTTCCCTAATGGAATCGGTAGCACAATCCATTGGATGGTCTCTAGACTATACTTCTCTGGAAATCGATAAAAATATTGATCATAACCTTTTAGAATAATTAGAATAACTATTAATGAGTATTGTAATCTCTACAAAAAAAGAAAAACTAAATATTGATTTCATTCATGAGTTTTTAACCAATTCCTATTGGGCAAAAGGAAGAACAAAAGAAGATGTATCAAAATCAATAGAACATTCTCTACCTTTTGGCGTTTACAAAGATGATGTACAAATAGGTTTCGCTAGGGTACTAACAGATTATACTATTTTTGCCTATTTAATGGATGTTTTTATTATCAAAAAACACCAAGGAAGTGGATATGGCAAACAATTGATAAAAACAATCATGGAGCACGAAACACTATGCGATATCCCAAAATGGATGTTGGCTACAGCCGATGCATACAGGTTATATGAGAAATTTGGATTTAAAGAGATTCCAGACCCAACTATATTTATGAGTAAGTAAATCCATAAATCAATGTAAGAAATGAATATTGAAGCATTCAGAGAATATTGTTTATCAAAAAAAGGGGTTACCGAAGAATTTCCTTTTAATGAGACAACACTTGTTTTTAAAGTAATGGGCAAAATGTTTGCACTCACGGGGTTGGATAGAATTCCATTTAGTGTAAACCTAAAATGCGACCCAGAACGCATTGTAGAGCTTCGAGAATATCACTCAGAAATAGAACCAGGATACCATATGAATAAAAAACATTGGAACACTGTTAACTTTTCTGGAAGTTTAGCTACTAATATGTTATGCGAATTAATAGATCACTCTTACGACATAGTTGTTAGTGGTTTAACAAAAAAGGCAAAACAAGAACTAAGCGAATTATAATCAAAATTATTAATGAATATTAAAATCTCAGCATACTCCAACTCTTATCTAGAAGTACATCTTAACCAGGCAGAAGGTTTTATAGCAAAAAAGGAAAGAATGATATCTGCTGATGAGGCATCTGAATTAGAAACGAAACCCCGCTTAATGATGATATCAAGCTTCACACCATAGACAGTGGATTACTTTATCTGATAGATAGAAGAATTATGAAAAAATAGCTAGATACCAAAAATCCAATATCAGTTGATGAAGATGCATTTATAGCTTATTCCGAAAGTTTACAACTAAAAGTAGTCTCCAAAGGAATAAAACAATTACTAACTAGTGGCGGAGGTTATCTTTTTGAAATAAAAGAAAAAAAAGTATCTAATTGACTGATAAGTAAAGAAGAAAACATGTCAAATGATGATAGCATTATCAATTTCATCTTTGATTTTTTTAAATAATAATTACAAAAAAGGTTGATGACAATGAACAACCCAAAAGAATTTTATAAATCACAAATAGATAGCTACAATCTATCTTTAAACAGTATAAAAAAGAAACTTGTATTCTCTAGTTCGATTAGACTTATTGTGTTTGTAGGCATTATAGTAAGCATATATCTCGGATATCCTAATACACAGATCACAATAGGTAGTATTCTAATTGGGCTTACCGCTTTTGTTTTTTTGATAAATAGACACAGTAATCTTGTATATACCAAAAACCAACTCCAAAAATTGATTGGAATAAATCAATTAGAGCTAGATGTTTTTAAAGGGGATTATTCTAAATTAGATACGGGCGAAGAATTTATAGATCCTACGCACGCGTATAGCCACGATATTGACTTATTTGGTAACAAGTCATTTTTTCAATATAGCAATCGTACAACAACATTGGCAGGAAAACAAGAGCTTGCCGCTATTCTAAGAAGCAACACTATAGATGATATTAAAAGAAAGCAAGATGCTATAAAAAACATATCAGAAATACCAGAATGGCGACAAGAATTCAGCGCTATTGCTTCTCTTGTAGATGTTACAGTACCTGTATCCTCAATTAGGAAATGGCTATTAAATTATACCTCCTTTGTTCCACGAATAATGAAAATTCTCCCTGGGATCATTTCAGGAATTTCTGCAATATTAGTTGTTTTATTATTTTTAGAAATTATTACTTTCCAAATATTTTTATGTTGGTTTTTTATAGGTCTAGCTATCACAGGATCACAGCTCAAAAAAATTAACCAACTGTATAGTGATGCAAATAAGGTAAAAGATACATTCGAGCAATATTATAAGTTAGTTGATCGTATAGAAAGTATGACCTTTACTTCAGATTTACTAAAAGAAAAACAACAAAATGTTATCAATGATCAAAGAAAAGCTTCTAAAATCCTAAAACAATTTGCTAAAATTCTTGATGCATTCGATCAAAGAAATAACATGATATATGGTGTTTTTGCCAATGGCCTTTTACTTTGGGATATTATGCAGAGTTATCGCATCGAAAAATGGATCGCTACGAACAAGAATAATGTAGATCAATGGTTTCAGGTCATTGCTTTCTTTGATGCCTATAATTCTCTTGGTAATTTCGCCTTTAATAACCCATCCTACATTTACCCAAAAATTACAACTGATAAAATCATATTGGATGCCAAAAACCTAGGCCACCCAATGCTAAATACTAATAAGCGCGTAGATAATGATATTCTTATCGCTGAGGAGCAATTTTTTATTATTACAGGAGCAAATATGGCAGGAAAAAGCACGTTCCTAAGAACTGTAGCATTACAGATAATCATGTCTAATACTGGATTACCAATATGTGCTTCATCCTGCGTATACAAACCTACTAAACTTATTACCAGCATGAGAACTTCTGATTCTCTTAGTGATGATGCCTCCTACTTCTTTTCTGAGTTAACACAACTTAAGCGTATTGTAGACGCTCTGAAAAATGACACCTATTTTATCATTTTGGACGAAATTCTTAAAGGAACCAATAGCAAAGACAAAGCTACAGGTTCGCGCAAATTTGTAGAAAAACTAGTTCATAAGAAAGCTACAGGCATAATAGCCACACATGATTTAAGCCTTTGTGAAATTTCTTCGGAATTAGATGAAGTAGAAAACAAATTTTTTGATGCTCAGATAATCAATGACCAATTATATTTCGATTATAAATTTAAAAATGGTATTTGTCAAAATATGAATGCTTCTTTCTTACTAAAACAAATGGGAATAGTGTAATACCAAGTAAAACTACCTCGGGGCAAGCCTCGGAGTATTATACCCTTTAGCGATGCCAATAAACATCAAAATAACCGATATCGTCTTCTTCTTTATTGAAAACATGTCCAAAAACAAAAAAGCTAGTCCATACTATTAAGACTAGCTTTCTTTTTAAACATTAGGGCAAAAATGTATTTTGATGCTTTAAAAGAGTACACCCTTGAACTTAACGAAAACTAAAAGCGTGTAAATTCTTTTTATATTCTGATGGAGTAATCCCTTTTATTTCTTTAAACTTTCTATTAAAATTGGATAAGTTTTTAAATCCACTATTATAAGAAGCTTCAGATATAGTCATATCTGATTCTTTAGAAATTAATCTACAAGCATTTTCAATTCTTACTTCAATCAAAAATTGAAAAAATGTCTTATTTGTTCTTTGTTTAAAATATCTACAAAAAGCATTCGGTGTCATATTGGCCAAATCTGCAGCTTCTTTTAAAGAAAAATCTCTATTAAAATCATTCATCACCGATTGTAATACTCTGGCCATTCTTCGTCCCTCATTATCCGTATATGTCCTTTTAGAAATAAAAGAAGATATAGTACCTGTATTAGCATTCTTTAAAAGCTTCAAAACTTTAAAGAAAATCGAAAACCTATCAAATCTATCTTCACTATTTACAATCTTAATGAATTCTTTTTTTAATTTTTTCTTTTTAGAAAGCACTTTAATACCATATACAGAATTTCTAAAAAAACCAGATAATTCCTCGAACTCAGGAAGTTCAAAAAACGTGCTACCAAAAGAATCTTTCGTAAAGAAAATAGAAATCATATAAGATTCCTCTTCGGAAAAAGCACTTTTTAACACATGAGGAACATTACTACCAAATACCAATATATCATTCGGTTTATAATCTGTTATCGTATCCCCAACTATCAAACTTCCCTCACCTGACATAATAATCGAAATTTGGATTTCTTCATGTTGATGAAATTTGTCATAAAAAATAGTTTCCTTATCTTCCTGAACGATTAAAGTATCAGTTGTTGATTTTGGTATTTTAAAGGGTAAAACTTTCATTTTCGATGGATTATGACTCAATATTAATAATAATTACACTAATATCCTAAAAAAGGGTTAATATAGTACAATTATACGATAATTTTCAAACATTCTAAAGAATAAATTCATAATATCTTTGGATAAAAATTTTTAAGAACATGATTATAGATTGGAACGGCGTTATGCCAGCGGTAACTACAAAGTTTACTAATGAGGATACTTTGGACTTGGAAATGTTTAAACTAAATATAGATGCACAGTTGGAAGCAGGTGTACATGGTATTATTTTAGGGGGAACTTTAGGTGAGGCTAGTACATTAAGTGATGAGGAAAAAAGCACTTTAGTGAGAACTGCTGTGGAGCACGTACAAGGTAAAGTACCTGTTATCATGAACATCGCTGAGCAAACTACAAAAGGAGCTATCGCAGCTGCTGCACAAGCTGAAGAAGATGGAGCATCAGGACTTATGATGTTACCTCCTATGAGATATAAAGCTAGTGACCGTGAAACTGTAGTATATTTCAAAGAAGTAGCAAGGAGTACTAAATTACCAATTATGGTATATAACAATCCTGTAGATTATGGTATCGAAGTAACACTTGATATGTTTGAAGAATTATTAGAAGAAGAAAACATACAGGCTGTAAAAGAATCTACAAGAGACCTTTCTAACATAACAAGAATCAAAAACAGATTTGGAAACAGATTAAAAATCCTTTCTGGAGTTGACACACTATCATTAGAAAGCCTTTTAATGGGTGCAGATGGATGGGTTGCTGGATTGGTATGTGCTTTCCCTAAAGAGACTGTTGCTATCTATGAATTGGTTAGAGCAGGGAAATACGAAGAAGCTCGTGATATCTACAGATGGTTCTTACCATTATTAGAATTAGATATCAATTCTTTATTAGTACAAAATATCAAACTTGCTGAAGTAGCAACGGGAATTGGTACAGAAAATGTACGTGCACCAAGACTACCTTTGATCGGAGAAGAGCGTAAAAGAGTACTTGATATTATAGAAACTGGTGTTAAAAACAGACCAACATTACCTAATTACAAAGAACTTAATTCTGTAATTGGATAAAACAGATTTTTGCCCCAAAATTTTGCTTATATTTAAAGCCTTTTTATACCATAAACCTAATTCAAAATTAAAAAACATTGCCATATGATAACCGGAAAAAATTATATCGGAAATAAATTATCCGCATCGGGCTCTGTGTCTAAAAAAACCTTCAACCCGAAGTTAAACATAGAAAACGATTGCGAATTTTTTGAAGCTACTTTAGATGAAGTAAATGAAGCTGCAGAATTGGCACATGAGGCTTTTAAAGAATATAGAAATATATCTGGAGCTAGAAGAGCAGAATTTCTAAATGCTATCGCAGACGAGATTTTAGCCTTAGATGATGAGCTGATACAGATGTATACCTCTGAATCAGGTTTGCCAGAAGGAAGAGCTCAAGGAGAAAGAGGAAGAACTGTATTTCAATTAAGATCATTTGCGGAATTAATTTCTAACGAAGCTTGGAGAGAAAATGTTGTCGACACTGGTGATCCAGATCGTACTCCTCTTCCTAAAGTAGATATCAGAAAAACAAATATTCCATTAGGACCAGTAGTTGTATTTGCTGCTAGTAATTTCCCACTTGCTTTTTCTACTGCAGGAGGAGATACTGCTAGTGCTCTAGCTGCAGGTTGCCCAGTAATAGTTAAATCTCACTCTATGCACGCCGGAACTGGTGAGCTTGTTGCATCTGCAATTATAAAAGCTGCTGAAAAAACTGGTATGCCAAACGGAGTATTTTCGAATATGACTGGTGGTGGTAGAACAGTAGGTGCCGCTCTTGTACAACATCCTAAAGTAAAAGCTGTAGGATTTACAGGAAGTATCGCTGGAGGTAGAGCCTTATTCAATTTAGGAGCAAATAGAGAAGAGCCTATTCCTGTTTTTGCAGAAATGGGAAGTATCAACCCAGTGTTAATTACTCCAGGAGCTATTGCAAATAGAGCCGAAGAACTTGCTAGTACTTATGCAAATTCTATCACCTTAGGAACGGGTCAATTTTGTACAAACCCTGGATTAATTCTTACAATTGATAGCCCTGAAACAAGAGATTTCATCAAAGACTTAGGAGCAAAAGCAACTGCCATTGCACCGCAATGTATGCTACATCCTAATATCAAAAAAGATTTTGTTAAAAACGGTGCTTCTGTATCATCACAATCAGGAGTAGAAGTTGTTGGAGCTATCGATGGAGAAGTAGAACCTAACTACGCTCCTACTCAAATTACAGCTGTTGCAGGAAAAGATTTCTTAGCAAACCCTAAAATGCATCAAGAAGTATTTGGTCCATTTTCGTTAGTTGTAAAAAGTAAGGACGAGGCAGAATTAATTGAAATTATCAATGGCCTTGAAGGTCAATTAACTGGTACATTAATTGCTGAAAAATCAGAATACCAAAACCTGGGAGGAATCGTAGATGCATTACAAAATCGTGTAGGACGTATCATTTTTAATGGTGTACCAACAGGAGTAGAAGTTTGCGCAGCGATGACACACGGTGGTCCTTACCCTGCTTCTTCAGATTCTAGATTTTCTGCAGTAGGAGTAAATTCGATTAAAAGATGGGTACGACCTTTCAGTTATCAGGATTGGCCAGATGAATTATTACCAGAAGGCCTAAAGAATGAAAACCCAAGTAGTATATATAGATTGGTAGACAACAAACAGTCTAACTCTGATGTACTAGAACTTGCAAAGTAAAACTCTGTAGAGATGAAGCTATTATCCACAATAATTCTTCAAGAATATGAAAACTTATAACATCCTTGGAGTACTATTATTTGATATAGGTTTTGTCTGCAAAAAAAATAGAGAAAGCTTTACAATAAACAACAATTAAACTTAAGACCTAAAAGGATATGTTTTTTCTCATATCCTTTAGGTTTTTTTTGCTTTTAGGAGGATTTAGCAAAACTATTGTTTTACCTAAAGTAAAAATTAAAGCACTCAGAAAACAAGGCTAATATGTAATTACTATCTTTTTAATAACGCAGCTTTATCTTTTGGTAAAATTATTACAGAGACAGGTCAGTAAGTTTTCTTAATTAGACAAAATATTCTTTTAAGATAGACAAAACAAATCATAGGTTAGCGTCTTTTTTTCGATATCAAAGAGTTCCATAAAGTTATTCGAGAAAAAATAATTTCATGTAATTCTAAAGAACAATAAATTAAAGGGATACAAAAAAGTGAAATAAAAAGGATAAAAGAAACGATAATAAAAATGAGTAGAACAACATATAAATGTATTGATGCCCATACTTGTGGCAACCCGGTAAGAGTTGTTACATCGGGAAAACCTAATCTAGAAGGGAAGACAATGAGCGAAAAACGCCAGCATTTCCTAAAAGAATATGATTGGATAAGAAAAGGATTGATGTATGAACCTAGAGGGCACGATATGATGAGTGGGAGCTTTCTTTTTGAACCTCATAATCCCGAAAACGACTTTGCTATTTTATTTATCGAAACATCAGGGTGCTTGCCAATGTGTGGTCATGGTACGATAGGTACTATTACCATCGCTGTAGAAGAAGGACTGGTTACACCTAAGGAACCTGGGAAGATCAGAATGGAGGCTCCAGCAGGATTAGTAGAAATAGAATATCAGCAAACTGGTAAAAAAGTAGACTGGGTGAAGCTAAAAAATGTAAAATCATATTTAGCTGCAGAAGGCCTTACAGTAGAATGTCCGGAATTAGGGGAAATCACTTTTGATGTTGCCTATGGAGGAAATTACTATGCCATCGTAGACCCACAAAAAAACTTTAGCGGAGTACACGACTTTACTGCTAGTAAACTGATCCAATATTCACAAGTAGTAAGAGAACGTATCAATCAAAAATATCCTGACTACTTTATTCACCCAGAAAATGAGACAATCAGAGATGTTAGTCATATGTTATGGACAGGAAACCCTCTAGATCCTACTTCATCAGGTAGAAACGCCGTTTTTTACGGAGATAAAGCAATAGACAGATCTCCGTGTGGAACAGGAACCTCTGCTCGCATGGCGCAGTTATATGCCAAAGGGAAACTTAAAAAAGGAGATGAATTTGTACACGAAAGTTATATCGGATCCAAGTTTATTGGACGAATAGAAGAAGAAACAGAACTAGATGGCAAAAAAAGTATCATCCCTAGCGTACAAGGATGGGCAAAAGTATATGGTTACAACACCATAATTATTGATGATCAAGATGATCCATACGCACATGGATTTCAAGTAATATAACAGAAAAAATGACAAAAGAAGTAGTAGTTATAGGTGGCGGGATTATAGGATTATGTTCTGCCTATTACCTACATAAGGAAGGTCACCAAGTAACCGTAATAGACCAATCATCTATGGATGGTGGTGCTTCCTATGTAAATGCTGGATACTTAACCCCCAGTCATATTATACCATTGGCCGCTCCAGGTATGATGAAACAAGGAATTAAATGGATGTTTAATTCTAGCAGTCCACTGTACATCAAACCTCGACTAGACCCTCATTTTATCCAATGGTCTTGGGCTTTTAATAAATCTTGTACCCCAAAAAATGTAGAAAAATGCATTCCTGCAATTAGGGATATCAATCTATTTAGCCGAGACTTATTTACAGAGCTTAAACAACAAGAAGATTTTAAGTTTCAATTAGAAAGAAAAGGCTTATTAATGCTTTGTCAGACAGACAAAATGCTAGAAGAAGAAGCAGAAGTGGGACATATCGCTGTAAAAGCTGGATTACCAGTACGAGAGCTTTCTAAAGAAGAACTTCATAAGCTAGAACCTAATGTGAAAATAAATGCAAAAGGAGCTGTGTTATATGAATGTGATGCACACACCACTCCTAATGTATTTATGGAGGAGATGAAAACATACCTAGCCAATGCTGGAGTAGTATTTCATAAAAATGAAAAGATAGAAGACATTGCTGTAACAAACGGAAAAATAACTTCTGTAAGTAGCAACAAAACTACTTATAAAGCGGATGAGTTCGTACTTGCTGCAGGATCCTGGTCTAAACTATTAAGTAAAAAATTAGGTATTAAATTATTATTAGAAGGCGGAAAGGGATATAGAATCAATGCCAAACGAGATCTAGGCATTACTACTCCCGCAATCTTAGCAGAAGCTAAAGTAGCTGTAACTCCTATGCAAGGTTTTACTCGTTTTGCAGGAACTATGGAGGTAGCAGGAATCAACCATGACATCAACCCCGCTAGAGTAGATGCTATTGCAAATGCGGCAAACAGATATTACCCTGAGGTAAACATTACGGAAGAAGAAAAAAGTAATGTAGCTTGCGGATTAAGACCTGTATCTCCAGATGGGATGGCATATATCGGAAAATCTAGTAAATGTAACAACCTAACTATAGCATCAGGGCATGCAATGATGGGCTGGAGTATCGGTCCTGCTACTGGAAAATTAGTTTCTGAAATTATTTCAGATAAAAAGACTTCTTTAGATCTTAATATATACAACCCAGATAGAAAATTCTAATCAATAAGTAGGGAAATCAACTACTTATGAGAAAATTAAAAAAATAGGAGGCTGCCCGAAAAGGCAGTCTTTTTTTGATTTTCTTATACCCAAAACTTTGATGTTACGGTAAAGGATACAGGTGTTAAGAGCAATTTCCAAAATCTTACTCATATCACCACTAGTAATACGATTTACGAATAAATGTTTGGCAGGCAAAAGCTCTGAAACAACTAAAAATTCATATTTAGGATCAGTGGCATCCGAAAGTTTGATAAAACTCCACAAAAACTTTTGAAATTTCTTTAAAAATGGTAGGTAAAGCACTAAATTCCATGAAATTATCTTTTTTGTATCACGTGAGACAGGTTTTGGAAACTGTCAGGTCTTTAACATTAATGTTTTATGAATGTTAATCTGATTTCGGCAATCTTTTTAATTCATGCTTTCGGACACTAGTGATTTAGGATAATAAAAAACAATTTTAAAACGATTAAAACTCCCTTAGATTGGTAGTAAATACAGAGATGTCGTAAAGATGTCATATAGATGACGCCATCATTGCTAATACTTTTATTTAGCTTTGCTTTCAAGAATTAAACATCACTTAATTGAAGAATAAAGATTTAGCAAAAAGAGTAAAAGAATCAAGAAAGCGAAACGGAATGTCACAAGAACTTTTGGCAGAAAATTCTGGGTTAAGTTTACGAACAATCCAAAGAATTGAAAATGGAGAAACCCAACCTACCGGAGATTCTATCAAAAGATTATCTAGCGCTTTAAATGTTACACCTAACGAACTGATAGATTGGCAAATTATCGAAGATAGCAAAGCTTTATTATTACTAAACCTGTCACAACTAGGTTTTATAGCATTCCCATTACTTGGTATATTAATTCCATTAATTATTTGGACTTCAAAAAAAGATAAGATAAAGGATATAGACCCAGTTGGAAAATGTATTTTAAATTTTCAAATATCTTGGACATTACTCTTATTTTTATTAATTGTCGGCCTTTTTACTGCCCCAAAAATCGAACTAACAACCATTTCTTTTGCCGAGATACTTATAACCATCAGCGTAATGTATTTTCTAAACTTTGTAGTTGTAATATTTAATACCTTAAGATATCATACTGGAAAATCTGCAAGGTATCAGCCCGCATTTCCATTCTTAAACTAATCTCAAGGTAAAAATACTTCAATAAAAAAGTAACTATGAATACATTTAATCTTAAGACCACATTCGAACTTGTATTTCGGCAGTGCGTTTTTATTATTATTAATATTTATGCGCTCTCCAAATTGTTAGGTGGTCAATTCTATATGAAAGGGAAATTACCTGATGAAATTGCAAGTACAACATTGGGCGAGGCAAGTGGATTTTCATTGGCTTGGACATTTATGGGGCACTCCTATTTTTATATTTTGTTTGTTGGTCTTTTTCAACTTTTAGGTGCTTGGTTTCTCTTATGGAATAAAACAAAACTGATAGGAATATTGATATTATTACCAATAATGGTAAACATAATTATATTCGATATTATTTTTCTTGATGTCTATCCAGCATTAGCAAACGCAATAATAGTTCTTTTAATGCTGTTCTTAATAATACTTTTTAATAAAGAAATAATTAAAAATACAGTTGCTAAGCTTACTAACTTTCAATCAAAGAAAAATATTTCTACTAAAAAAAGATTAATCACTTTTGGAATTACTATTCTGATTATAACTTTAATTTTCGCCTTTGATTCTTTCATTGAATACTGGCTTGGAGCAAGTAAAGAAAAAATAATAGAATAATAGCCAGTCGAAGACCTTTAAAACTTTCGTTTTCAAAGCTCTTCGACAAACTCAATGTGATAAAAAAGCGATAACTCTTCCTAATACCTTTTACATTTTAAATCTACTAGAACTAACATAATATCATTATCAGGATTATAGAACACCTGTTTGTCTTTTATAAAAGGCATCTTGTTGCTGTTTCATTAATTCTTTTGCCACTTTCTTTTTATATTGATATAACTCATCGTCTTCTTTTATATCATCATATACCTTATCATTAATAGAATGATCCGTTTCTAATAGAACCTTTCTTTGATTTGCTTTTTGAGTCACCCAAGATCTTATTTCTCCTTCGGCATCTTCCATTTTTAAATCATATTCTCCTTTTGGAGAAAATAGTTTTGCGAAAATAGGTGAAGTTTCTATTGCCAGAAATAGTAGAAAAATAAAAAAAGACGGAAGCCACGGCAGTTCATTCAGTGCATTTACTCTAGCCATCAAACCATCAAAATTATCTATAATCGGTTGAGAGGCATCTACCTTTTCCCCATATTCTGTTACTAATTCTATTTTCTGGCTTTCTAAAGCAGTAATTCTATCAGTATTTGTTTTTTTTAACTCTGCTAATGCAATCAAAGCCGCATCATGTTTTTCTCTTTTTTCTTTATAAACGGGGCCTTTACCCAATAATTTTGTTCCTTCTCTACCTTCGGCTTCTGCAATAAATGTATCATACAAATTATTCACTTCTGTTTCTTTAGAGGCTATCTCTTCTTTTAATTTACCAATTTCAGAATCTATCGCTATTATCCCAGGTGTATATTGAGTTGCTATTTGTTCTTTATTAACCAATGTAAAGTCGTTCTTTTGCTCTAATAGCACCCTATCTATTTCCTTTTCAAAGATTTTTAACTCCAAAGGCTTTGATATCACAACAGCAATAATTATTGCCAATACTATTCTTGGTGAAGCTTGCAATAATTCATCCATAAAACTATCTTTCTTCTTGATAGTAGAAACAATAAACCGATCTAAATTGAAGATTAGCAATCCCCAAACGCTACCAAAAAAAGCTGCTAAATAATAATTATCAAATACTGTATATAGTGCATAGCTGGCAGCAATAAAAGCCATTATTGCTGTAAAAAAAACAGTAGCTCCAATTCCTGCATACTTGTTCTGCTCTCCTGATGAGCTATTTGCCAAAATATCAGCATCAGCTCCTGAGCAAATAATAAAAAAACGTTTTAACATAATCTAAGGGTTTTTTGATTGAAATTCTGAATATAATACTACTTAGAACGCTGATTTACAAATAAATGTTGCATAAAAAAACCTCACTAATGCAAGGTTTTTTTAAAATTTAATAGATAATTCGGATTTGTTTTAATTTTGTTTTTGCGATTTTTTAAGAGCTTCTTTCCGTTTTTTTGTCGCTTTATTTTGTGTCTCCAGAGCTTTTCTAATTGCTTCTCTTTCCTTTTTTCTAATCTCTATATTCGCCTCCCGTGCTTTTCTAATTGCTTCTCTTTGTTTTTTTCTTCCTTTTTCTATTTGTTTTTGGGCGCGCTCCAGTTGTTTTTCAAGTTTTTTATTTCTGGATTTATCGAGGTTTCCTTTTCTTTCTTTTTCTAATTGAGATCTCTCAATTTCTATTACCATTCTAGCTTCTTTACGAGCAAGTTCTGCTTGTACTCTTGCCATTTCACGAGCTTCTCTAGATTCTATCAGTGCAAGCTCTGCTTGTGCTCTAGCCATTTCACTAGCTTCTCTAGCCTCTTTTCTGACCAGCTCTGCTCGCAGCATTGCTATTTCTCTGGCTTTTTCTGCTTGCTCTCTAGCCAATAATGCTGCCTTTCTCGATATTTCCCCTGACTTTCTCCGAACTTCTATCTGCATCTTTTCAGCAATTTCATGTGCTATCTCTGCCTCGTTTTCTGCTATGGCATTCAGGGTCTCTATTTCTTCTTCTATGATCAGGTCTCTTCTTTCTATAGCTTCTTTCTCTACTTCTCTTACTAATTCTTCTAATCCTTCCTTGTCTATCACAATAGCTGTCTCTATTTCGGGATCATCTATATAAACTTCTATATCTTCTGATATTTCTTCTGGAACAACTAGGGCTTCATTTTTCTCTTCTATTTTTGGAGTAATTGGAGGAGTCGGTGCTGGCACATTCGGGAACCTTTCGGCTTCTTTTCTTTGCTTAGGAGACATCATGTTATAAATGGTTTTCATACGATCTACCTCTTCTTTATGAACCCTGATGTCCTTCCCATTTTTTATACTATTATTTAATTCTTTTGCCCACTTATTATATGCTGCTATTTGCTCTGGTGTTATTTCTTGTTGATTTTGATCCTTACCAGTTATTATTTCAGAATAAACAACAGATGGTTTTTTAGTTTCTATGTTTGTTATTTGTGTTCGTTCTGCATTCCTTTTCTCTATTTCTATAATTTCTTTGTCACTAAAACTAAAAAGTAACATTCCTAATACTGGTAACAACAGTACTATTTTAATTCTGATAACTTGTTTTGACGTTTTTGTCTTCATAACTGTAAATCGTTTTTTGATTGATGAATAATTTATGGCATTTGCCAATGAAGTTTGCTTTTCGTTTGATGAGAACGATAATAAAATTTGTTGATACACCGATAATTCTATTCCTTGATTTAAAACTGCATTATCAGCTAAGAACTCATGATTTAAACGTATCGCTTTTTTACATAAGTAAATCAACGGATTAAACCACAATAGTACTTGGAATAGCTCTATAAAAAGAATATCTAGAGAATGTTTTTGTCTTGCATGCGTTTCTTCATGAAGCAATACCTCTTTAGGTATCTGTTTAGCCTCAAATTTGTTTTTATTTAAAAATATATAATTAAAAAAAGTATGAGGTTCTATTAAGTCTAACAACAAAACTTTAGTTACCCTACTATCCTTATATTTCGGATTTCTTCGTATTCTAGAAATAATCTGAAATAAATTAATAATAAACTTTGAACCAAATAACAAAACACCTATTCCATATACACCCCATACAACTATTGTTAAAAAATTCACTGGCTCTTCCAACACTTTCTCTTGTTGAAGCATTTCTGTATCCAATACAATTGGCTGTATATTTTCAAGAGGAAAATCAATTTCTACATACTCTGTAAATGTAACTAGTGGTATCCCAAAAGCAAAAAATAAAGCCCCTAACAAATAAAAACGTTTAAAAACATGGATTCTCTCTTTTTCTAAAAACAGCTTATAGAAAACTAAGAAAACAGCCAAACAAATACTAGATTTTAATAATAGTAAAAGCATTCTTATTTCTTTTTTATTTCGTCATCAATTATTGTTCTTAAATCCTCTAATTGTTCTTTGGTAAGGTTAGTTTCTTTGGTAAAGAAAGATGCAAACTGAGTGCTACTATCGTTAAAAAAATTCTTAATTAAACCATTTACATGTCTAGAAAAATAATCTGTTTTTTTTATCAGTGGATAATACTCCCTAGATTTTCCATATAATTTATAACCAACAAAACCCTTATCGCTCATCCTTTTTAACAGTGTAGCAACTGTAGTAGTTGCAGGCTTAGGTTCGGAGTAAGAATTAAGCAAGTCTTTCATAAAAGCTTTTTCTAACTTCCATAGATATTTCATTAACTGTTCTTCCGCTTTTGACAATTGCATATCTCTACATAACTAGAATTAACTCTACAAATGTAGAATATATTTTTATAAATGCAAAAATATAATAGAAAAAGAGTGTGATTAGATCTGAAATTTTCATTCGTAAATCATATAGCATCCCCCCTTTAAATGAGCAACTTTATAATTATTTAACAAACAAAAAAACTCGATAAACAATTGTTTATCGAGTTTTTTTGTTTGTTGATTTCATTTCAATAATCTTTTCAGATTATATAAAATACATCAGTATGAATATTTATTTAGCCTTCACAATTTTAAGTGTTTTATTAAATGTATTTGTAGTTATTGTAACAAAATACTGTCCGCTAGCTTCAATACGCTCACCTAACGTCACCTTATTAGTGTTTTTTCCGTATTCTTTACTTTCTACTAATCCTCCTAATATATTATAAACATTTACTGTAAAATCGCTATCTACGCTAGAAACATCAATTGTAAATGTATCTTTAAACGGATTAGGATACATCTTAAATTCACTTGCTATTATACTTGTTTTAGCAGAAGCACTATTAACAACCACATTATAATCTTCGTATTCTCCATAACGAACATTATTTGAACCTGTATTACAAGGGTTATTTTCGCTATCATAATATGAAACCAATATACGCATTCTTGCTGTTCCAACTGTTGCTGTAGTCGGTACTGTTATTGATACATTACCTGCTAATCCTGTCGTTTTTGCGAGTGTAAAAGATTCTCCTTCATCTTCGAAATCACCATCAATGTTCCAATCAATCCAAGCATATATTTCATCATTTACTCCTTCTCTATACCCAATAATATCTACATTAAGTTCATAACTAGTTCCTATACTTACATTTCCAGATATAGATGTAAAATCATCATAACCCGAAGCATTTCTTATCGATGCATTATTAATACCCGCAAAAGAAACGTTAGACACACCTTCTGGCCCTGCATTTCCTGTCGCTGAGCAATAAGTAGGTGTTGGCACGATTACTCCTGTCGTTCTAACATTTACAATATTACTAGAAGCAGATTCATTCCCAGCAGCATCTTTTGCCTTAACTGAAAATGTATATGCTGTATCAGCTGATAGTCCAGTGACATCATATGACGTAGTAGTAACAGTAACTAATCTTGTAGCGCCACTATATACATCATACCCTGTAACTCCAGTATTATCACTAGAAGGTGTCCAATTTAATGTTAACGTTGTTTGAGCAACATCAGAAGCAGTTAAACTTCCTGGTACTGTTGGTGCTTGTGTATCTGCCTCCTGAATTGTAGTTACATTTACTGAGTTACTAGAAACAGATTCATTACCTGCAGCATCTATTGCTTTAACTGAGAAAGTATACCCTGTATTTGCTGTTAATCCTGCCACATTATACGATGTAGTAGTCACTGTTGCTAATTTTGTAGCTCCACTATACACATCATATCCTTCAACTCCTGTATTATCAGTAGAAGCTGTCCAATTCAATGTAACTGTAGTTTCTCCTATATTAGAAGCAGTCAAACTTCCTGGAGCAGTTGGAGCTTGTGTATCTTCTCCTGATCCTTCAGTTATATTTACGATATAGTCTTCTATTTCACCATAATTATGATTTGTCTTACATATCTCCGGTAAACTAGTTGTATTATTAAAATACTCCATTATAATTCGCATTCTAGTATTACCTGTTTTGGCTGTATTAGGAATTGTAAAGTTACCTACAATCGGTGTATCCTGAGAAGGGGTTTTTGTATATACTCTTTCTCCTGCATCAGTAAAATCCCCATCCTGATTATAATCAATCCATATCGCATATGCTTCATTATACGGACCAGCTCCTGCCCAATTAGGTGTTATTGTAATAGCTGCAGTACTTCCTTTAGCCAAGTTTGTTGATCCAGAAGAAGTATGATCTCCATACCCATTAGCAGAACGCGCAGTAGCATTATCAATAGTTCCTATTGCTACTCTACTAATATATTCACCAGAAGTTCTTGTTGTTGTATCCTCACAGTACTCAAGCTGACAAGGCGCACACGAAGTACCTCCACAATCAACTCCTGTTTCATCTCCATTCTGAATACCATCTGTACAAGTAGGTTCTACAGCACATGGCTCACAAGATCCTCCACAATCAACTCCCGTTTCATCTCCATTCTGAATACCATCTGTACAAGTAGGCTCTACAGCACATGGCTCACAAGATCCTCCACAATCAACTCCTGTTTCGTCCCCATTCTGAATACCATCTGTACAAGTAGGCTCTACAGCACATGGCTCACAAGATCCTCCACAATCAACTCCCGTTTCATCTCCATTCTGAATACCATCTGTACAAGT
>CANMKK010000019.1 GCA_947498455.1 uncultured Aquimarina sp. | reverse complement strand
AATGTCTTAACAGATATAAGTTTAACAATTATATAGAAGTTCACAGCTGTGTTGACACATATATTCATTGGTATAATAACCAAAGATTGCACTCTAGTTTAGATTATCTAACTCCAGTAGAAATGGAACTAAAAATTAAAATAAAACAATTAAATAATGTGGCTTAAAAAATAGTCCCAAATTTACTAGGTAGTCCACTACCCACTCAAATCAACATAGAGCCAAAATAATTCAAACTCATTAAACGAATTTCTTATCCATAAATCGTATAATACCATTTGTCATTTGAGATTACCGTAATAAAATGTTCTTTTTTGTGCCTCAATTTCAGAATAAAAATAAACCGTAGCCCTGCTATGCTTAATTTTTCTCTTTCATTGAAACAAAAAAATCTTTATTTTATTTTCCAGTAAATTCAAACAACAACTGGTATAGCCTTTTATCCTTAGAAGTGTAATAGTAATGATTAAGAAGCTTTTGAGATTGTACTTGTTATATGTGACTCGATTTTTCTAAAGAACTCTTCGTTTTTGTATGGCTTTCTTAAGAAATCATTAAAACCAGATTCTGGGTTAAGTATTATTTTCACAGTATCTTGAGTATCCGAAGCAGTTAGAGCAATAATCGGTACATCTGTATTAAAACCTCTAATTATTTTAGTAGATTCCATTCCTCCCATATTTGGCATATTTAAATCCATTAATATAAGATCATACCTTTTTTTCTTTACCATATCTATTGCTATACACCCATCATCGGCAATCTCAGAAGAGTAACCTTTGGTTTTAAGAACATTTTGTGTTACAATTTGATTTATTTTATTGTCTTCAACAACTAGGATATTATAATCTTTAGTATTGGATATAGGTATGCAATTACTAGATTCGTTTGATATACCGTTTACTTCGGAGGTTGTATCAATTTCAAAAGAGATGGTGAAATAGAATGTTGATCCTTTGCCAGGTGAACTTTTTATTTTAATATCACCACCGTGCAGATTGACTAAGTTTTTTACAATATGCAAGCCAAGACCTGTACCCGTAGTGTGATCTTTAGAATCAGCTTGGGAGAATTTATTGAAAATTAATTCTTGCTTTTCTAATGGTATTCCTCTTCCATCATCTTTTATCTCAAAGGTGATTTCCACCATATTATTGGTAATAACAGGGTTTATAAAATTCAGCCAAATGTTTCCATTTTTGGTAAATTTATTAGCATTACTTATAAGATTGATAAAAACCTGAGATAGACGAACAGAGTCACCGATTAACATATCAGGTATTTCGGGATCAAAATTAAGATGTAAAGTATTACCGTTTTTATCTGCTTGATACTCGAATGAATTTTTAATATCATCCGCAAGATTTCGGATATTATAGGGAGATTCATCGAGATGTATTTCATATGATTCCATTTTAGTCACTTGCAGTACATCATTGATAAGATTGAGTAAGTGATCTGCTGAAAATTTCATAAGTTTTATAAACTTGTGATTTTCTTCATCTTTGATACGTTCCATTAGAATAGAAGATAGACCTACAACTCCGTATAATGGAGTTCTAAGCTCATGGCTTACAGTAGAGATGAATTTTGTTTTTACTGCGGCTAGACGATCAGATTTCTCTTTTGAAATTTTAAGTTGTTTATTCCTTAATGCGAGTGATTTTCCAAGAATCTTTGTCTTTCTGTGATTATATATAAAGAAGCAAAATAAGATTAGACATAGTAGTAGTAGTGATATTGTAAATATAGATATTGTTTTGGATTGCTGCGCTTTTTGAGTTTCTATCGTATTTTTTTCCTCACTTACACTTAGTTGTTTTTTATATTGATTGGCTTCTAATTTTTCTGTTTCTAATGCAGTTTGATGATGTTTCGTGTATTTTTTCAAAATAATATATGCCTTATCTGGCCTACCTATTCTGACTAACAAATCTTCATACTTCTTATATATTGTCATAGCCTGCCTGAATAATTGATTTGTTTCTGCAATTGAAGCGGCCCATTCAAAATATTTAATAGCCCTACTGTAATTATTGGTAAACCCATAATATTCACCAAAACTAGTATAGGTTATTGCTAATTTAGAAGCGTGTTGTTCATTACTGCTAAAATATTTTTTACATTTTTCAAGCAACTTGTAGGCTTTCTTGTAACGTTTTGTTTTTATGTAAATATTCGCAAGGTTTAGTTCTAATATATGTTTTGAATATGTATTTAGATCATCTGAGTTTTCATATATGTGTTTTATTCTCTTAAGAGCTCTGCCCGGTTTATTAAACCCATTTAAGTAAACCATGGCAATATTGTTATTTATGTCCACCTTTAATTCTGGTAATCCATCGAGCTTTTTTATGAATAAATCAGCAATCTTATAGTTTCTCAGGGCTTCCTCGTATTCTTTAGTAGAAAAATGAATTTTTCCAAGTAAATTATAAGAGGATCCTTTTAAATAATATTCTTGATTAGAATTGAATTTTTCAGAAATATCAATGATTGTTTCTATGATCCTCATACTATTGACTCTACTTATAGAGTTTAAATGATCTTCTGTATGTGTAATCACATGCTTTAACTCAGAAAATGACATTTCTTCGTATTGCTGAGCACTTGTGGTAAAATAAAATAATAGTATGCATATAAAGCATAGGCAGTACTTATGAATTAGGGTATTCTTCATAGTTCTTATGGATTTGGGGCGCTTAAATATATGTAAAATTATGCAAATAAGCAGTTTAAATACACTATAATTTCGATAAATGGTAATTTTTTAAATTTTTTAACTTTAAAAAAGTGATCTTAATCCTACTTTAAAATATTCATATTGCTTTTATGTTAGTTGCGCTACTTTATCGTTTCTTAAAGTTTGAGCCAAATAAAGCTTCAAAAGCATGTTTAGGTGAAAAAGGATAGGTTTATATTTGGTATTAACTTAAATAGTAAAAACAATATTTATTATAATCAACCTAAAGCCATGGTTATAGATAAACAGAATACGAGTATAAAAAAACTGCCTTCTCCTAAGGGGCATTTAATCCTAGGGCATTTGCCTAAATTTCAGACGTCAAACAAGCATCAAGTTTTAGAGGAGTGGGTCGAGGAATGTGGAGAATTGTTTAGAATCAACTTTGTGGGAAAAGAATTATTAGTTTCGGCAAATGCCGTGATCAATAATGAAATTTTAAAATCCAGACCAGATAAATTTAGACGATTGTCTAAAATGAATGAAATCTTGATAGAGATGGGAGTGGATGGTGTTTTTAATGCAGAGGGCAAATCCTGGAAACGTCATAGAAAGCCTGTGACAGAAGCACTAAATGCACAAAAAATCAAAGGGTTTCATTATGTTCTTATAAACAAAACGAGAGGTTTGCTTCAAAAACTTGAAAAATATTCTGAGAATAGTACGATCATTGATATTAGAAAAGAAGCAATGTGTTTTACAATCGATATTACAACGGCAATTGCTTTTGGTCATGATATTAATGCGATTCAGGATAGAGAAAATGAATTTCAGAAGCATTTGGAAATAATTTTTCCGATGATAAATGAACGTATTACGGCTCCAGTACCTCTATGGAGATTTATGAAACGAAAAAAGGATAAAAAACTACTAAGAGCTATAGGATCAATCGAGAGTATTGTTCATGATTTCATAAAAAGGACTAAGAGAAAACTGGAAGAAACACCATCGTTAAAAAAAGAACCTACTAATTTTTTAGAGGCTTTATTAGTTTTAGGCGAAGAAACTGGCTTTAGTGATAAAGAAATTTATGGAAATATTTTTACAATGTTGTTGGCTGGAGAAGATACTACGTCCAATACTATTTCATGGATTATTTATTATTTATCGCAGAATCCAAAGGTGGTTAGTAAGATTCGAGAAGAAGCTATAGAAGTATATGGAGAGGATAAAATCTCAGAAACAGTTGAGCAATTAGCCAAAATGACCTATACCAATGCGGTGATTCAGGAAACTATTCGATTAAAACCAACTACACCTCAATTGTATTTAGAATCCAATGAAGATGTGGTCATAGAGAACCTTATGATTCCTAAAGGAACAAAAATTATTACTCAGACCAAAGTGCCTCAAACACAAGAAAAGTATTTTACCAATGCTGCTAAATTTATCCCTGAAAGATGGCTAAAATCAGAATGTCCGATATATAGAAATCATTCACCAGAGGTCATTAAAGCTTTTGGTGGTGGAGCTCGATTTTGTCCGGGAAAATATCTGGCGATTAATGAGATGCTAATTTTAGTTTCTGCAATCTGTAAAAACTTTAATATTACATTATCAGTCGACCCAAAAGAGGTAACAGAACAGTTTGAATTTACAATGTATCCAGATAATTTAAAAATAAAATTGGAAAAGGTTTAATACGATTTACAGATGAGAATTTGGTAAAAATAATTATAACGATTTTTCGCTTGTTAGAGAATGGTAATATTAGGTGTAATACGATACTCTGAAACCATTTTATATAAAAAATATTTAGGAAGATAATCAGAAATATGTATCAACATTTTCAGAATTAATAATGTCTATAGGTAATAGTTTTTCTGATGGAATTTGCTTATTGAACAAAAGATAGTCCGCTATATGAGTTATACTGAGATAGGCCTGTTGTTTTGGATTTTGATGTATCAAAAAATCAATTTTTTGATTTTTTAAATACATAATGTTTTCTTTTAAAAGGTCATATCCAATAAGTTTTACATCATTTCTTTTAATCCTGTCTAAGGCTTGAGCAATCATAAATGATTTCGAAGTGGTTATAAACAATCCTTTGATATGATTATTCGACAAATGATTATTCAAAGTTTTATCCATATCTGGTTGTTTTATATGGAGTGTTGAAATATTGGTTTCCTTTAAGTCTTTAAAATAGCTTCTAAAACCACTTTCTTTTTCTTGCATATGCAAAGCATTATTAAATGACTCATCAATATGTATTACGGTGAGTTCTGATTTTTTTGGTGTTATAGCTTCCAGGAGTCGAGCCGCTATTTTACCACTACGAAAAAGATCTTGACCGACATAACATTCTACTAATTCAGAGCTTATTTTATCATTAAAAGTAGCTACCAAGATTTTTTTGGAATGAAATTTATGAATAGCTTGTAGAGTTTGTTTATAAAACAAAGGAGGTAGTATAACTGCATCAGGTATTGATTCAAGTACTTTGTTACATGTATAGGTAAATGAACTGGTATCATTAGGGTTATAAAAATGTGTCTCTATAAAAACTCCCAAAGATTTATATTCTTCGAAAGCCTCTCTTATCCCTTCGGTGCAAGGTTCCCAATATGGATCTGTTTTTGCATTGGGTACTATAAGACATATACGATAGGCCTTAGACTTTTTTAGGCTTCGGGCAATTATGTTTGGTTGATAATCAATTTCTTTTAAAACCTTATTTATAGAATCTAGGGCTTTCTGAGAAACTTTTCCTCGGTTGTGTAATACTCTGTCAACAGTACCTTTGGATAACCCAGAAAGTGCTGCTATATCCTTTATGGTGTATTTTTTTATAGCCACGTAATACGTGTTATTTAATGATTTAGTAATTCAAAGATAAGCATATTCGAAATATGAGTGTGTTCGATAACACAAAAATAATGTGCTCGAACACATTATTGTATGTTTTATTGTTTTTCAAAAAATTAGAGTCTATATTCGTATCGATGATATCAAGTTAAAACACTAAAAATGATTTTCTTTTTTTGTGTATTTATTTGATTAATAGCTTTTTAAAAACATGAATAGAGATATTATTTCTTTGGCACCAGGAAGAACCTGTTTATTCGGGGATCATCAAGACTATATTGGATTGCCAATTATAGCGTGCGCAATTAATAAGTATATTAAAATAGTAGCAAAAGAGAATAATAAGGATTTTTTTTATATCAAAAAACCTGATATTAATGAGGAAAGGGTTATAGATATTTATGAAGAAGTTGTAGAGGTTAAAAAAGGAGATAATTTACTTTCTGCTATAAAAGTTCTTAAAAGGTATGATTGTATTCCAGATCGGGGATTTGATATTTTAATTTCAGGAAATTTACCGATAAACTCTGGTGTTTCCAGTTCATCTGCAGTTGTAGTGGCTTGGGTAAAATTTTTATTAGAAGCATTTGGGAGCAGTATGTTGATAACGCCTGAATTAGTTTCACAGATAGCATTTGAAGCCGAGGTGATGGAACATGGTTTTCCTGGAGGTAAAATGGATCAGTATAGTATAGGTTTAGGGAATGTTTTATATCTCGAAACAGGAGAAGATTTGATGTATAATGTGTTGCATAAACCAATTGAAGGTTTGATTATTGCCGAGTCAGGTATTCCTAAGGAAACGATCGGAGTGCTCCAAGAGCTAAAAGAAAAAGTTTGGTCGGCTATTAATAAGGTAAAGGAGACTTACAAAAATTTCGATATCAGAAATGCGAAAAAACAAGACCTAGAAAAATACTTAAACTGCTTGCCGGATAACTTAGAACCATATTTGTATGCAGCTATTACCAATCATGACATTACACAAAGAGCTTTTTTAGAACTCAAAAAAGAAAAATTAGATTACCCAATCATTGGTGGGTTAATTAATGAACACCATCAGATACTACGTGATGTTCTGAAGATCACGGTGCCTAGGATAGACGCAATGATAAATGCGGCAAAAAATGCAGGAGCTTATGGAGCCAAGATTGTAGGTTCGGGTCGTGGAGGCAGTATTATGGTATTAGCACCAAATACAGAAAAAGACAAGATAATTGATGCTATAAAATTAGCTGGAGCCAGAGATGCTTATAGTGTAATGGTGGATACCGGGGCACGCATTATAAATAGTACAAAAAACAACACGAAAAAAACATTTTGACAATGCATGATAATTTAATCATTTTGGCAGGAGGAGCTTCTTCAAGAATGAAAAAAGAAACTGAAAATCAGAATCTGACAGAAGTAGAAATATTTCAGGCAAATAATAGGAGTAAAGGCCTTATCACAGTTGGAGCAAGTGGAAGACCCATAATGGACTATGTGCTATTCAATGCCAAACTTGCCGGATATAAGAATATTTATATAGTAATCAGTGAAGAAGGTAAGTTGTTTAAAGAGTTTTATGGAGAAAAGAATTCAGAAAATAATTTTCATGGACTTTCTATATCTTTTGCAATTCAGTATGTACCCGAAGGTCGAATAAAACCATTCGGAACAGCAGATGCATTATATCAAACTCTCGAACAATACCCAGAACTGAACCAACAGTATTATTCGGTTTGTAATAGTGATAATTTGTATTCTTCGAAGGCATTATTAGCGTTAAGAACTACACAAACAGAGAATGCATTTATTAGTTACTCCCGTGATGCATTGGATTATACACCAGAACGTATATCTAGATTTGCTTTGGTTGAGCTAAATAAAAAACAAGAGTTGTTAGATATTATCGAAAAACCAAAATTAGAAGAAGTAGAAAAATATCATGACACTTCCGGAAAGTTACGAGTGAGTATGAATGCTTTCAGGTTTAATGGCAAAAGATTCTTTGAGTATGTAAAGAATTGTCCAGTACATCCTGAACGGAATGAAAAGGAACTTCCCACTGCAGTACTTAACATGCTACAAGATTACCCAAGTTCGGTAATTGGTATTTCTTTTTCAGAACACGTGCCCGACCTAACTTCTAAGGAGGATATCGTAATTGTTAAGAAATATCTCGAAGAAAACTATATCAAATTAGACTGGTCTAAAAATGCTGAAATTTAAGGTGAAATGATTTTTCATAATTAAATTGAATAAATAGAAATGATGGTTAAAGATGGATAGAAGAACATATATAAAAACTACACTCTTAGGGTCATTCTTGCCTTCATTGGGTTTGTACGGTTATACAAATACTATACAAGGATTGTTTAAAGAATCCATCAAATATACCAGTGATTGGGATCTATGGCCAAATATGAAATGGGTTGGTCCACAATATTGGGGAAACAGACTACAAGATTGGTTTATAAAAAATGGCAAGGTTATTTCTGGTGTAACAGATAAAAATAGAACATTACATTTACTTACTGTACAAAAAGGTTCTACACCAGGGAGGATTGAAGTCTCCGTAACTATTGAACTATTAAATACCAAGATTTCTGATTTGGAAAATGGATGCGTGGGTATGAGGTTAGGTGCAAAAGGAGTTTTTGATGACTATAGATCGGCTGCAGTATTTGGAAAAGGCATTGATATAGGGCTTACTCCTAAAGGAAAATTGATGATTGATAAAAAAGAATTAGACACAGGTTTATTGCAAATACCTAAGTCATTTATTCTTGTTGTTAAAGCAATACCAGAAGGTGAGGAATATTACAATTTAACTGTCTCTATTTATTCAAGTGAGAAAGAAAGACTCCTGTTCAAAGCATCCGGAATTGTAATGCAAGCTATAAAGTTGGAAGGTAATTTTGCGTTACTTTCAAATTTCAGAAATAAAAGACAAGTAAAAGAAACAGCATCAGTAGCTTTCGATAAATGGACAATCAAGGCAGATGGGGTTATTCATAGACCAGACCAGATTTATGGCCCCATTTGTTTTGCTCAATACACCTTACATCAAAATAAACTTAAGCTTACAGCACAATTATCTCCATTTGAAGAGATAAAAAATCATCAAATACATTTAGAATGTAAAGTGGATGGTATTTGGAGAACATTTGATACCAAATCACTCTCTCATTCGGGAAGAGCTATCAATTTTGTTATTGATAATTGGGAATATCGTAAATCAATCCCTTATAGAGTAAGTGTGGAACTTCCTTTGAAAGACGGTATCCATAGATACCTATATGAGGGAACTATCGCACGTGAGCCCATAGATCAAGAAGAACTTAAGGCAGGAGTGTTTAGTTGCAATTTTCATTACGGTTTTCCAGACACTGATATCATCGAAAATGTAAATAAACTAAACCCTGATATTGTTTTATTTTTAGGAGATCAGTTTTATGAAGGGACTGGAGGTTTAGGTGCGCAATTTTCTGGTGATTTTGACAAAATCTGTCTAGACTATTTACGTAAATGGATGATGTTTGGGTGGTCATATCGCGAATTGTTTAGACATCGCCCCTGTGCAATCATACCGGATGACCATGATGTATATCATGGAAATATTTGGGGAGAAAAAGGTAAAAAAGCAGATATTACAAATGGTTATGGTGCCTCTGCTCAGGATTCTGGAGGATATAAAATGCCTGCCAAATGGGTGAATATGGTGCAATTTACGCAGACAAGCCACTTACCTGATCCATATGATCCAACTCCTATAAAACAAAATATAGGCGTTTATTATACCAATTGGAATTATGCAGGTATAAGTTTTGCTATCTTAGAAGATAGGAAGTTTAAGTCAGCACCAAATCATGTATTACCGAAAGAAGCTCAGGTGAAAAATGGCTGGATCTTAAATGACGAATTTGATATAAAAAAATATGGGCATCTAAAGGCCGATTTGTTAGGAAAAAGACAAGAACAGTTTTTGGAGGATTGGGTAGAAAAATGGAACAACGAAACTATAATGAAAGTAGTATTGTCCCAAACTAATTTTGCAAACATAGCTACTTTGCCAAAGGAAGCAAAAACAGGTGCCGTTATTCCATCATTGTACATCCCCGAAGAAGGAGAGTACATCAAAGGAGATCGACCAACAGTTGACATGGACTCCAATGGCTGGCCAAAAAATAAAAGAGATAAGGCTGTTAAAATTATTAGGAAATCATTTGCTTTTCATATAGCAGGCGATCAACATCTGGGATCTTTTGCCCAATACGGAGTGGATAGTTATGAGGACTCAGGGTATGCATTTGCCGGACCCGCTTTAAATAATATTTGGCCCAGAAGATTTTGGCCAGATATAGATAGTTCTAATCATAGTTATAATAATCCTGCATATACAGGAAATCATGAGGATGGATTTGGCAATAAGATTACTGTACATGCGATTGCTAATCCACATAATAAGCATAAGGAGCCAAAGATTATTCATAATAGAGCTAATGGTTATGGAATGGTAACCTTTAATAAAGCTAAACGTACGATAAAAACTGAATGTTGGCCACGTTTTATAAACCCTACTTTAGAGGGGAGTCAATACCCTGGATGGCCAAAAATCATTAACCAACTGGATAATTATGGTAAGAAAGCAAAGTTTTGGCTTCCCGAATTTAGAGTAAGTGGGGATTATTTACCTGTTATGAAAGTTTATGATATGTACGGTGAATTAATATATGCAATTAGAATTACCAAAGTGTTTATACCTAAAGTATTTACTAAAGGGATTTATACAGTAGTTATTGAAGTACCGGAAACAGGTTTTGAAAAAATCTATAAAAATCTAAAAGCAAAGAAAAAACAAAAGAAAAAAATAGTATTGAAATCATAAATCTATACAGGCTTCATAGTAACCTAAATTCACATTTTTTTGTAGTACTCCCTCTGCTATTTCTTGAGAACTATAATACCCTAACAAGGTTAAATAACGTACATCTGTCAAAAATTTATAAATAAGAAGTTCTTCTGCTATAGCAGAAGAAGTTTTTTTATGTATTAATGAAAGTTGTTGGAATATTAATTTTTGTTTTGTTTTAGGGATATCAAAGTAATGACCTAGCAATGCTTCAAATTCTTTTTTAGTGCCTTCTTTTAGCTTTTTTTTATATCGAGATGTAAAAACTGTTTCAAAATTAGAACATCCTAGTTTGAAAAATTCTTGATTTTTTTCTGATGCTGTTTTTAAAAGAATTTTATCTATAAAACGCAATAGGTTCAGGTCCTTCGCTCCTAATTGTTCAGATTTTGGCAAAATAATATCCGTCAAATGTTTAATAAGGTATCCTTGATCTTTATTTAAAAATTCTAATATCGAAAGATTTGTATCTTCATTTTTACAGGAATTAGTAATAGTTAGAATTGAAGGCAACGTAATTGAATAGCCAAGCGCTACGGATAAATATCTAATTGCTTGTCGTCTGTCCATAGTTGTTTTTTTTGAACTGTTTTATTGCATGATTTGCAGCTCTAGCGGTGAGAGCCATATAAGTCAAAGAAGGATTTTGATTTCCGGAAGATGTCATGCACGATCCGTCTGTTATATAAACATTAGGGACTGCGTGTATTTGATTGTATTTGTTTAACACAGAGGTTTTTGGGTCATTACCCATTCTGGCTGTTCCCATTTCATGAATGGCATGTCCAGGAATGAAAGAAGTGTCAAAGCCTTTTACATCTTTAAATCCAGCTTTTTTAAGCATATTAATAGCTTCTTGTTGCATATCTTCACGCATTAACTGTTCATTTTCTTTAAATTCACAATCAAATATAACTGTAGGCAAGCCCCATTGATCCTTTTTTGTATAATCCAACATCATTTTATTATTGTGATATGGTAAACATTCGCCAAACCCAGTTATTCCTATGCGCCAGGGACCAGGTTTTAATAGTTCTTCTTTTAGATCTAACCCATAACTCAATTCTTTTATGGCTCTTCGCCAATCTGTTCTTCTAGCGGCTCCTTGAAAAGAATACCCCCTCAAGAATTTAACTGATTCATCTTTTCCTTTTTTTAGATTTCTAAATCTTGGTATATGAAAACTTGCAGGTCTACTACCTTTATAAGTTTTTTTATCAAAATCAGGATATATTCCGGTAGCTCCAACTCTAAAATGATGATCCATCAAATTATGTCCTAATTCACCACTATCATTACCTAATCCATCAGGAAATCTTTTTGAGGTAGATTGCAACAAAATACTTGTCGAAGCTATAGTAGAAGCGCAGCAAAAAATAATTTTAGAATTATAGATTGTTTGTTTTTTAGTCACAGCATCTATTACTTTTATACCTGTTGCTATTTTTTTGTTTTCATCATATATTATTTCGTGTACTATAGCGTTGGTTTTAAGGCTCATATTGCCGGTACGTTCCGCAGCAGGAAGTGTTGACGAATTACTACTGAAATATCCTCCTATCGGACAACCTCGCATACATCTGTTTCTGTACATACAATTTGCCCTGCCTTCAAAATGGCTGTTACCTGTTAAATTAGAAAATCTTCCAATTGTTAAGAATCTGTCTGGATAATGTTTCCTAATTTTTTTTCGAAACTCCTGTTCTACACAATTAAGTTCCATTGGAGGTAAAAAATCGCCGTCCGGTAAATGGGAAAGCCCAAGGTTTTCTCCTGATACGCCTATAAATTTTTCTACATAGCTATACCATGGTTCTATATCCTTATAACGAATTGGCCAATCTATTGCAATATTTTCGCTTGCATTGGCTTCAAAATCAAGATCGCTCATTCTTAATGCTTGCCTACCCCAGGTTATTGATCTGCCACCAACATGATATCCACGTATCCAGTCAAAACGCTTTTTTTCGCTGTATGGATGTTTTAAATCATCTACAAACCAATGCCGTGTACTTTTGTGTGTAACAAAACCAGTGCGATGTTGTTTAGACTGTCTGCTTAGTTCTGCCTGAGATGGTTTACCTCTATTTTCAAAATCCCAGTCATTAAGATTGGCCGTTACATAGTCTTTTACATGTTCCACCATATCTCCACGTTCTATTACCAAGGTTTTAAGCCCATTTTCGCATAGCTCCTTTGCAGCCCATCCGCCAGATATTCCAGTACCAATGACTATAGCATCAAATGTTTCTTCTGATAGTTTTGAAATTTTGTACATCTAACCAGTGTTACGTTTAATCCGGATTGCTACTTGTTTGATTTCATAAACTTTAGAAACCTAACTGCGTCTTTTTTCTTTTTTCAATGCCAGGGGAGATTTTCCAAATTCTTCTTTAAAGCATTTGGTGAAATATTTAGCATCGTTATACCCAACTTTATATGCAGCTTCTGCAATGGGATAACCGTGTTTTAATATTAATATTGAAGCTTTTTTGAGCTTTAATGAACGTTGGATTTCAAGAGGTGTCTTACCTGTTATTTCTTGACACTTTCTAAAAATTGATGAATAACTCATATGCATCGTTTTGGATAGCTCTTCTAGTTTGAAATTAGAGTTTTCTATTTGAGTATTTAATTCAGCCGCTACTTTTTCAATAAAAATATGATCCTTCGACTGCAAATTATTTAATTCAGGTTCCAGTGCTTTTTGTGTTTTGTATTGATTGACAATTTTTTCCTTATCCCTTAAAACATTATGAATATTCAATAATAATTCGTGAGAGTTAAATGGTTTTTGAATGTAAACTGCAGCACCAGATTTTAGACCCGTTAGTTTAGGGTTTTCAGTGTTTTTAGCCGTAAGTAGTATGATTGGGATGTGAGAAGTGGTTTTATTTTTTTTTATTTTTTTACTCATATCAAAACCATTCATTTCAGGCATCATTACATCACTTAAAATAAGATCTGGTTTATTATCTTTTGTAAGTAGATAACCTTGCTTACCATTATCGGTCAATATAACGAAGTATTGGTCTTTTAGTAGATCTCTTAAAAATAATTGCATATCCACATTATCTTCCACAATTAGGATGGTATACTTTTTTTTGGGAATATCTGTAGTGTTAGTTAAAATATAATTTTTATTAGGTTCATTATTGTTATCTATAACGACATGTTTTTCTTGGTCATTAAAAATATGATCAGAAGTTGAGAGATTTACGGTAAAGTGTGTTCCATCATCTATAGATGATTTTACATTTATATTACCATGATGTAGATCAATTAGTTCTTTAGATAATGCCAAACCAATACCTAAACCTTTTACTTGTTTTCCAACACCAGATTGGTAGTATAATTCAAAAATATCTATGATTTCATTTTCGGGTATACCTGGTCCAGTGTCTTTAACCGTTATTTCCACAGCTTCTTTATCTTCTGTTAATAATACGGATAGTTTGATCTGTCCCCCGCTTGGAGTAAATTTAAAAGCATTAGATAACAAGTTGTAAAATACGTGCTCTATTTTTTCTTTATCATACCATATTAAGATCTCGTTTTCTTCATAATTTTTAATGAAATCTATTTTTTTGAATCTGGCTTGTTCTTCAAAAGATATGGCAATCTGTTTAAGATCATCTACAATATTTCTTTTAGATGCATATATTTTTAATTTATTTAACTCTTTGTTTCTAATGGTCATCAGTTCTGTAGATATCCTAGAGAGTCGTTTTGCATTATTTTTTATGAGTGTCAATCTTTGTTTTAATAGAAGGTTTCCATTATTATTTGCTTTTAAGAGCATATCATCTATTGGTCCAAGTATTAATGTTAGAGGAGTCTGAATTTCGTGTGACATTTTTGCGAAAAAATTCATTTTGTGAGCATAAACTTCTGCGTCTCTTGTATGCTCCCATTCTTCCCTGATCAATTTATTTCTCATTCGGATCCAAAAGATAATAACCATAATTAAGAAGAAGATAATTGATAAATAAACAGAATATGCTATAGATGACTTCCACCAATAGGGTTTGATACTAACAATTATAGTTTTGGAAGGAATATTCCAAACATCTTTTTTTGTTCCTCCCTTTACCTCAAAAGTATAATCGCCAGATGGTAAGTTTGTATAGGTAGCTACGAGATCTTTTTTGGCTTCTATCCAATTTTTATCAAAACCATGAAGTTTATAGGTGTAATGATAATTAGAGTTTAGAATATTATCAATTGCAACAAATTGTAAAGAAAAAGAAGATTGCGATGCATTTAATGAGAATGCCTTAGTATTATTTATTCCATCAATTAGTTGTTTGGGAATGATCGAATCAGCAGGTTTATTTAATATCTCCAGCGAAGTGAGAAATAATTTGGCTTTACTATCTTTTTTCTTCATTTGTGAAGGCCTGAAGGCATTAACTCCATTTTCACCACCAAGATAAAATACATTAGAATTATCTTTATAAGCACTTCGTCTGAAAAATATCTCATCTATAAAACCATCTGTTTTAAAATAAGATCTTATCTCATTTTCTTTTGTGTTAAAGTGGTGTACCCCGTTATCACTAGCTAACCATAAACTTTGTTTGTTTTCAACAATTAAACTTTTAATGACTATGTCTTGTAATTCTTTTACATCCTTAAATAATTCAGTTTTTTTAGTTAATGTATTAAACCTTACAAGATCTCCAGAAGCCATAGCAATCCATAAGTGATTATTAAAATCAGGCTGTAAACTTATAATATTATAATTTTTATTATGATCTGAGATATCCGAATAATATTCATGTTTTTTGAAGCTAGAATGTGCTAAGTTCTTTTTATCTTCAATAAATTGAAAAAGCCCACTATTATTAATACTGATCCAAATATGGTCATTTTCATCCTGAGTAATAGCTTGAGAAACGTTGCCGTTTAATCCGTGTGAGTCATAATCAAAAGTAGCTAAAACTTCCATTTTTTCAGAAAATATCTGAATAGCTAATCCAGAACAAACCCAGATTCTTCCTTTAGAGTCTTTAAATAAAGTCCTGATATCAGAAGAATAACGATTAAAAGAATCTGTAGAATTAACTTTGTTGATTTTTTGTTGATCTAAGTTATAAGTCCATAAACCATTTTGATATGTACCTATCCAAATATTTTTTGCATTATCCTCAATCAATGCCTGTATATATCTTCCAATAAATTTTTTGTTTCTTAATGCATTTTCATGGTATTGAACATTTGTCGAATTAGGCAAGATTCTATTTAATCCTTTTCCATCTGTTCCAATCCAAAAGGAACCATCTGATGATTTTAACATGGATAACACAGGAGCAGGCTCTTGATCCTCTGTGCCAATTATATAATTTATATGATTGGTATTTGCTACCAAGACATCAATCGTACCTCCTTTTAATGCAAGCCATATATTTCCTTGAAGATCTTCTGCAATATCCAATATGGTATTATTTCTAAGAGAAAACTTATTTGACTTATTGTATGTTGATCTGGTAACCTTTTTGTTTTTAGTATCGATACGGAATAATCCGTCTCCATCTGTGCCACTCCAAATTATCCCCTTACTATCAACAAATATTGAAATAAACATAGGATTTCTATGTTTGTTATATGAACTTACCTTGTCATCATATCGTTTAAAAGAAGCTGTTTTTAAGTTATAAGAATACAAACCATTTAGCTCGGTAGCAATCCATAACAAACCTTTATGGTCAGTAGTAATTCTAATCTCTTCATTGATGGTATTTGCAAAAGGTAATTTTAACTTATCTATGATTTTTTTGTTAGTATCAAAACTGTAGATTTTTCCTTTATCAGTACTGATCCAGATTAAGCCTGTAGAAGAAGTAGCTAAACTTTCAATAGATTGTTTAAATCCCTTTATGGTGGGCACACTAGTAGTACTATCTAATTGCTTTTTTGATTCATTGAACCTGTATAGTATTCCTTGATTAGAGCCTAACCACAGCTGCGTTTTGTCGTGAAAAATTGATGTAAGCCCCAACGTTTTGTTCAACACATTATTATAACTGATCTTTTTCTGAAATGAGCAGGTGTTAATGACAGCAATATCTCCATTTGGAGTAGCCAACCAGAAGAGATTTTTGTTAACCGTGGTAATTAAGTTTTTTTTGGAATTAAATAAATCATTTTTTAGAATCGATGAAAACGAATTAAATGTATAATTATTTCCATCGTATTTGTAGAAACCATTTCTATTAAAAAGATATATAAACCCTAATGAGTCCGTTTTGATTAGATTTATAAAAGTGTTTTTATCTATTTTATCAATATGAACATAATTTGAATTCTCTTGAGGATATAAAACTAAAGGGAATAAAAATAACACTACTATTTTATAAAGTTTAGCAGATATAATCTTATGTTGGCTTAAACAAATCAATGAATAATGGGGTATGAGTAATTCATAAATAGTGCTTTTGATCAGATGACTAGCAAGATAAGAGTTTTCATACACTTTTTTGATTTTTTACTTTTTAAATAGGGTAGGTATATTTTTCAAAAAGTATAGATATATTTTTCATAAAATTAGATTTTCAAAAAAAATAGGAGGTATTAGCCAAAAATACCTCCCCTTATTTTGAAAAGTATATATGATCTTTGGTAATGAGAGTTGAGGTTAATTTTTAAATAGAAAAATAAAATTGAAATATTTTTTATGGATTCAAGAAGAGATTTTATAAAAAAAACTACAGTTGTAAGCGCGGGAGTTTGTGTGAGCCCGAGTATAGCTTTTGGTTTTGGGAGATCAAATAATAATTCTAAGCTTAATGTGGGGTTAATTGGTGTCGGTTTAAGAGGAACAAATCATCTGAACAATTTACTATTCAGAAATGATGTAGTCATTGGAGCCATATGTGATATTGATGAGAATAGAATAAAAATAGCTTTAGAAAAAATTAAGAAGACAGGAAAACATAAACCTAAAGTATTTGGTAAAGATGACTATGATTACCGAAACCTTTTACAATTAGAAGAGGTAGATGCGGTCATTATATCAACACCATGGCTATGGCATACAAAAATGGCAGTAGATGCAATGAAATCTGGAAAATTTACCGGTATTGAAGTATCTGCCGCTAATACTCTAGAAGAATGTTGGGACTTGGTAAATACACACGAAGCAACGGGCTCTCATCTAATGATTTTGGAGAATGTAAACTATAGGCGAGACGTGCTAGCAGTTTTAAACATGGTAAAACAAAATGTTTTTGGAGAATTAGCTCATTTTAGATGTGGTTATCAACATGATTTACGGCACGTTAAATTTAATGACGGTATAAAACCTTATGGAGGAGGGGTTGAATTTGGAACAAAAGGAATTTCTGAAGCAAGCTGGCGAACACAACATTCCTTATTAAGAAATGCAGATGTATATCCAACACATGGTTTAGGGCCAATTGCAACAATGGCAGATATCAATAGAGGAAATCGTTTTGTGTCGTTGACATCTCATGCAAGTAAAGCAATAGGATTACATAATTATATTGTTAAGCATCCAAAAGGAGGAGTGAATCATCCGAATGCAAAGTTAAAATGGAAACAAGGAGATGTCATTACTAGTACTATTGAAACTGCAAAAGGAGAAACTATTATAGTAACTCACGACTGTAATTTGCCTAGACCTTATTCTTTAGGCTTTAGGGTACAAGGAGTAAACGGTATTGCAGAATTTGATTATCATACAAAAAGAATTCATATAGAAAATGTTAGCGAAGGTCATGGATGGGAAGATATGAAATCATGGCTGGAAAAATATGATCACCCGTTGTGGAAAAAATATGGAGATTATGCTAAGGGAGCTGGACACGGAGGAATGGATTTCTTTGTGATAAATGCCTTTGTAGAATCTGCAAAACAAAACACAGCGCCACCCTTGGATGCATACGATGCAGCGGCGTGGAGCTGTGTTACCCCCCTTTCTGAACGCTCAATAGAAAATAATGGTGAACCTCAAGATTTCCCTGATTTTACTAGAGGAAATTGGATAAAAAGAAAGCCCTATAACTGGAATAAAGAAACCTACTAAAAAGTACTGAACTTCAATAAGAGAAGTATTATTAAAATAACCAAACATTTATAACCCTTTATAGTATGAGAAAAATTTTAAAAAGACTAAGCATTGTGCTATTCTTTATTACCGGAATACTAAACGCACAAGATATTACGGTTTCGGGTACCGTAACAGATTTAGGGTCAGGACAAATCTTGCCTACAATCACAGTGCAATTGAAAGGAACTCTTAATGGGGTTGTTACAGATTTTGATGGAAATTATACCATTCAGGCTCCTCCCGACGGTATATTGATTTTTAGTTATATTGGTTTTGCTTCAAAAGAAGTTCCTATAGACAACCGAAATACGATCAATGTAGCTATGGAGGAAGAAGCTTCTCAATTAGGCGAAGTAGTAGTAGTAGGTTTTGGAACTCAGAAAAAATCTAATGTATCAGTTTCTCTGTCTAATGTGGCGGTTGAAAAGTTATTAGGCGAAAGACCAATTGTTAATGCTGCACAATTATTACAGGGAGCATCTACTGGATTGAATGTGGTATCAACTTCAGGCCAACCAGGCTCAACAGGAACCTCTATAAATATTAGAGGCTTTACCTCTATCAATGGAGGAGGCCCTTTAATACTTATCAATAATGTGCCCGGAAATATTAACGACTTAAACCCAAGGGATATCGAATCTGTTTCTGTTCTCAAAGATGCTTCTGCTGCAGCTATTTATGGTTCACGTGCTGCTTTTGGTGTGGTTCTAATAACAACAAAACAAGCAAAGCGTAATGAAAAAATGAAGATAAGCCTGTCATCAATAACAAGTGTGTCTAGAATTACTGATTCTCCTAAAAAAGCCACTACGAGACAGTTTGTAGAAACATTAGATTTTATAGGAGATAACAACTATTTTGCGGGGCAAAATATTGATAGATGGATAGAATTATTAGGGCAATATGATAATAACCCTAGTCAATTAAACCTTGTTTCTGACCCTGTAAGTGGAGAAACATATCCAATACATTTTGAAAACTCTGAAAATCAATTTTATCCCTTAGCAGATTCAGACATTGTAGGCGACTATATCGATAATTTTGGTTACTCTACAGTAAATAATCTAACTTTGAGTGGTGGAGGTAGTGAAATAGCATATAGAGTAAATCTTGGATATTCATTTGAAGATGGTGTGATTATAACGGACAAAGACAGTTTCTCGAAGTTTAATATAGCGACAAATTTAAATGCCAACATAACCTCTAATCTTCGTTCGATTTCGGATATACAATACCGTTCTAGTCGCGAAAGCAGACCGAATCAGCGATATGATGAAGTCCTACAACTTCGTATGTTTGATCCTACGGGGTTTTTCGACGACGGTAGCGGTCAGGTGTTGCCTTTTGCCAGCCCAGGAAATATTGTAAGATTTTCAGACCCAACCATTGTAGAAAATGATAATCTACGTCTTTTTGAAAAACTAGAATATAAACCTTTTAATAATTTTACTTTAATAGGCGAATATACCTATCAGAAAAATTCATTCTCTACCAAAGCAGTAAATAATGGTCAACGTTATTATAGTACATTTCGATTTAATCCAACCGCTACTGAAGCTACGGCAGCACAGAATACAAGTTTGACGAATAGTCAATCCCATCGAGTGTACAGTGGTCTTAATATCTACGGTAAGTACAATTTGGCAAAAGGAAATCATAATGCAGATTTATTATTGGGTTTTAATAGAGAGAGCGAACGATTTAAATTTTTCTCTGCTAGAAGAAATGGGTTGATAGATCCTACAACTCCTTCATTTGAACTCGCTGAAGGTTCAGATTTTGATATTTCAGATAGTTTTTACGAATGGGGCGTAGTAGGATATTTTGGAAGACTCAATTATAATTTTAATGAGCGTTATTTTTTAACAGCGAATTTAAGATATGATGGCTCGTCTAGATTTGCATCAGATTCTCGTTATGTATGGCTTCCATCTGCTTCTTTTGCGTGGAATGTTGCAAAAGAAACATTTATGGAGAATGTGGGTTACATATCTTTATTAAAGCCTCGTGTTTCTTATGGGATAATTGGAAATCAGATTACCCCAAACTTACAAACTGGAGCTTTGAATGATTACTATCCTACTATTCCAGGTTATAGCCCATTCAGTACTGAATGGATTAATTTAGATTCCGAATTAAGATATACATCTTTTCTGCCAGCTCAATTGATACGTGATGATTTTACATGGGAAGAAGTAAGAACAAAAAATGCAGGTATTGATATAGCGTTTTTAAAGAATCGTATTAATGCATCATTTGATATTTATGAACGAGAAACATTGGGAATGTTAAGACCCGCCGGGGAAGTTCCAGCAGTTTTGGGGACTGATTTACCTTTACAAAATGCGGCTGACCTTTCTACTATCGGTTGGGAAGTAGAATTAGGATACAATGATAAAAAAGGAGACTTTTCATATGGTATAAGTGTTAGAGTTTGGGATAATCAAAGTGAAATTACTAATTATGAAAATCCAGAATTATTGATGAATATTGGTCAGTCAGGACTCAATAACACTTTTTATAATGGGATGAAGATCGGTGATATTTGGGGGTACGAGACTGAAGGGTATTATACAGCTAATGATTTTGTGGAAGGTACATTAAATGCCGATTTATCTGGAAGTAATCGTCAATTAAAGTCAACAGTGCCAAGAATATTTGGAGCACCTGTACCTTATCCTGGAGATGTAAAGTATCGAGATCTTGATGGTGATGGCTGGATTGGTACAGGTAATAATACTTTAATTGTAGAGTATGACAGTAATGGTAATCCTATTACTAATAGTGAAGGTCTTATTCAATCCGGTATGGGTGACCGAACAGTTATAGGAAATACAACAAGACGTTATCAATTTGGAATTAATGGAAATGTAGGTTATAAAGGTTTCGACCTTTCATTTGTATTAACTGGTGTAGGGAAACGTGATCGTTGGAGAGGATCAGGTTCTGATCGAGATATCATTTTTCCTTACCCTTCTTTGTTTGATCATATCTATGAACACCAACTTGATTATTGGACACCTGATAATCAAAATGCCTTTTATCCACGATTGTATGGCAATGCCCAGGCTGGCAATAATGATAGTAATTATGGCAATAGCCAACGTATCCAAACTAAATATTTAAGTGATGAGAGTTATTTAAGAATACAAAATATCACTATAGGGTATAACTTCAATAAAGCGCTTTTAGATAAAATAGACATGGATGCTTTCAGGGTATTTATTGCGGGAAATAATATCCATACTTTTGATAGATTGCCACCTGGCCTTGAGCCAGATCAAAATTCTGTGAATATTTTAAGACGCTATCCAATAATGGCACAATATTCTATTGGTTTTAATCTTTCATTTTAATTTAAAACGAATCAATGATGAAATACTTAACTAAAATAACAATTTTGATTTCGAGTATAACCTTGTTTTTTATGGTTTTCGCTTGTGATGATGACCTAGATTTTGTACCTAAAGACGAATTGTCAGAAGCTACTATTTTCTCTAATTACAATAATGTAAAAACGTATGCCTGGGGGTTCTATGACTTTTTTGAAAGTTATGGAAGAAGTACTATCTGGCAAGTAAATCGCGATTTGTTAGGTGATTTAATGCAAAGCGGAGTATCATCCGTAAATCCTGCAGATTTAAGGAATGCACGTCAAATACCTTCTTCTTCAAATTTTTGGAATAATAGTTACATAAATATAAGGCGTATAAATATTATGTTGGATCGTCTGAATGATTCTGATATGACTGAGGCAGAAATAGCACATTGGCGCGGTATCGGACTATTCTTTAGAGCTCACGAATTTTTTAGGCTTTACAGTACTTATGGCGGAGTTCCATGGATAGAAAATGAAGTAACCGAAAACGATACAGATATTCTCTATGGGCCTAGAGATAGTCGTGATTTAGTAGCACAAAATATTTTAAGAGATCTTCAGTTTGCAGTAAATAATATTAAAGAGGATGGCGATGGGTCTAATACTGTAAACTCAGATGTTGCTAAAGCTCTATTGTCACGATTTGCATTATTTGAAGGAACATGGAGAAAGTATCATAATCTTGGTGACGCGGATATATATTTAAATATTTGTATTGATACATCACTTGATTTAATCAGTAAATATCCAGATTTACATCCAAGTTATGACCAAATATATAATAGTGAGAATTTAGCAGGAGTTACAGGAATATTACTTTATAAGGCATATGTAATTGATGAATTAACACATTGGGTGTCAACTAATAGTCGTTCCACAAGTAATCAACATGACCTTACACGTAAAGGGGTTGATAAGTTCTTAACAAAAAACGGTATGCCCGTTAGAAATCCCTCGAATATTCAATATCAAGGAGATAGGGATCCATATGCCGAATTTAGAGATAGAGATGATAGATTACTAGTTATTACACCGCCCCCATATCGTGTTAATGGTAATGGCGGTCAAACTTTTACTTCTACAGGTAATCCGGCAGACGAAGAGTATTTTCCAGTTTTGGAAGCTATTACGGGGGGATTTCCTTTCAAAGAGTTACCAGACAGAAACTGGTCAGGACGTGTAACAGGAGCGGTGCCAAACTTTGATTTGTTAGCACCAACTCAAACAGGAAATGGTTTCAGGTTCTGGAAAATATATAATGATCATAATGAGAGAGTTTCATCAAGAGATGTTAGTGATATGGCGATATTTAGAATAGGTGAAGTAATGCTTAATTATGCAGAAGCTACTTTTGAGGTGGGGCAATTCAATCAAAATATTGCAGAGATGACAATAAATAAACTGCGTGCTAGAGGTGGAGTAGCACCTCTTGACTTAGGTAGTATAACAGGGGATTGGGATCCATTACGAGACCCGGGTGTAGATCCGGTTCTTTGGGAAATACGTAGAGAACGGGCTGTTGAATTAATGGGTGATGGATATAGAAGAGATGATTTGAGACGTTGGAAAAAAATGGAATACGCCACTCAGGTAAAATTAGGAAGATGGGTAAAACAATCAGATCATACTATTGAAATACCAATTCAAAACAACGATGCTGAGGGATATGTACAACTAATCCCAGAAGTGCCTTCTGTTTGGCCAGAACATTATTATTTGTATCCACTTCCATCAGATCAAATAGTACTCAACCCACAATTGAAACAAAACCCAGGATATTAATTTAAGTTTTGTGAGAAAACTAAGTATATAAGTATTAAAAAAATATAAAATGGATGTACAAATATTATATAAACAATTTAAAAAAACCTTCGGAGTACTTGCATTCGTATTCGTTGCTATAAGCTGTACTTTTGATGATGGGTATTTTAAGGGAGAACCAAATGTAGATCCGTCGTTATTGCCCCAGGCTGACTTTTCTGCCGCAACGACAGAGATTGATCAAGAAGAGACGATTACTTTTACAAACCAGTCTAATGGAAACGCTAAATTATTTACATGGCGATTCGAAGGAGCTAATCCTACTGAATCAACTGAGGAAAATCCAACAGTTGAGTATCCAATCCCTGGCGAATTTAAGGTATACTTAAAAGTAAGGAATGACTTTGGGACAGATGAGATCACTAAAGAAGGGTATATTATTGTTAAAAGTACATCAGAACCTTTAGATCCCTCTATTACAGTTCGAATGAACTTCGAGAATGGATTATTAAATGAAGGTTCGATAGGAGGTACAGGAGTTTCGACCGGTGCACCAGTTTTCGATACCGGAATTGTAGGTGAAGGTTCTTATGTGTTTGACGGGACCAATCCTGTTACCATCTCAGGATACAACGGCGTAAACGGTACAAACCCACGAACCGTAACAGCTTGGGTAAAGACTACCAGCACAACTCGTAAAACCATTACACACTGGGGAGCACAGGCCATAGGTAGTAGAGCATCTTTCGTAATGGATGTTAATGGTACAATTCGTTATGAAGTTGCCGGTGGAGGTATTAATGGTGTTACAGCCATTAACGATGGCGAATGGCATCATGTAGCTCATGTATTTGACGGAGTAGATACTGTAAGGTTGTATGTCGACGGTAATGAAGATGCATTATGGACAACCGGTATTATCAATACCGGTGTAGGCGGTGAAACAGAAGTAGAGATAGGTTCACAATTAGGCAGTAATATATTCGATGGGAATATGGATGATGTGCGTATTTATGATACAGCAGTGGATGCTGGAGAAATAGGTATACTGGCTGCTCAACCAAAATTAACGGTTCGAATGAACTTTGAGAATGGATTATTGAATGAAGGTTCGATAGGAGGTGCAGGAGTTTCAACTGGTACACCAGCTTTCGATACCGGAATTGTAGGTGAAGGTTCTTATGTGTTTAACGGAACCAATCCTGTTACCATCTCAGGATACAACGGTGTGAACGGTACAAACCCACGAACCGTAACAGCTTGGGTAAAGACTACCAGTACAACTCGTAAAACCATTACACATTGGGGAGCACAGGCTATAGGTAGTAGAGCATCTTTCGTAATGGATGTTAATGGTACAATTCGCTATGAAGTTGCTGGTGGAGGTATTAATGGCGTTACAACGATTAACGATGGCGAGTGGCATCATGTAGCTCATGTATTTGACGGAGTGGATACTGTAAGGTTGTATGTCGACGGTAATGAAGATGCATTATGGACAACCGATATCATCAATACTGGTGTAGGTGGTGAAACAGAAGTAGAGATAGGTTCCCAATTTGGTAGTAATGTATTTGATGGTAATATGGATGATGTTAGAATTTATACATCAGTAGTATCAGCAGGAGGTATCTTGATTTTAAGCAATAATCAATAAAATGGAATTATTTGAATTAGTCTGAGTTCTAAAACGTAAGGATTCACTTTCCTGAGTCCTTATGTTTTAAAACCTAAGGTAGTTTTAATCCATTGTATCACAATATGTAAGGTTTCGAAAAGCAAAGTCATTATTGTTTTATGGGTTTCGTCAAATAGAGATAATTTTTTGACTTAATTTTTATTTATTGTGGATATACCATAAGTGGTGAATATATGAAAGTAACTAAGCAAAATATGAAGTTTATGAAATTAATTAAGCAAAATATAAAGAAACTGTTGCAAGTTTTCTTACTAGGTTCACTTGCAGTTATAACTCTATTTTTTTCTTATAAAGGAGCGCATAAAGATTTGAAGAAAAAAATGGATTCTGACTACCCTGTTTGGATTGAAATGATGGAAACACCTGGAGTAAATCTTTTTGAAGCACGAAAAGCATTTGATGATTATTGGAAACATCATGCTCATTTTAAGGGAGATCAATCTAAACAATTTGAAAGATGGTATACTAGAAATGTCGAACGTATAGATACTTATGGTAATGTAATTCCCTATACCAAAGTAATAGAAGAATTTCAAAGGATGCGATCTTTAGCAAATTTTACACAGCTAGGACAGTGGTTCAATTATGGTCCAATCAATGTGGGTCCTCGTAATGGGGTGAAGAGAGATGGTGGTCGGGTAAAAGATATAGAATTTCATCCTACAGATCCTAACACATATTATGTTTCATGTTTTAAAAGTGGATTGTTTAGAACTTTGGATGCAGGTGATACTTGGGATCCGTTAACAGACCAATTACCTAATGATGTGCGTATTTCAAAAGTGTTACCCTCTACACCTACAACGATTTTCATTGGTACAGCCACAGGGCTTTTAAAATCAATAGATGATGGTGCTACATGGAACACTACCGGCTTAAGTATTGGAGCAACGAATGCAGTTTTAATAAAACCAGATAATGAAAATATTATTCTGGCAGGTAATCAAAATGGTATTTACAGGTCAACAGACGGAGGTACTACCTTTACTTTAGTTCAAGCTGCAAGTAAAGTAGAAGAATTAAGAGTACATCCTACAGATCCTAGTATCATGTATGCTGGGACAAATGGAGGAACCCAAGGTTCTACCATAAACTTTTCTCAGTTTTTTCGTTCCGTTGATGGTGGATTGACCTGGTCGGAAAACACAGCTGATTTTGGTGATGGTACTTTTATGAAAATTGCAGTAACTCCCGCACAACCCAATTATGTGTATGTCATAAATAGTAAAGATCATTTAGGAAACGATTCTTTTGATGGGGTTTATTTGTCAACTGATTCTGGAGTCACTTTTACCAAGAGGTCGGGTGGTACACCTAATATAATAGGATATGACGATACTGGAGGACTTTCGAGAGGTCAACCAAGTTACAACTTGTTTATAGTTGCTGATCCTACCGATGCAAATTTGTTATATGCTGGAGGAGTGAAATCTTGGAAATCAATAGATGGAGGTACTACATGGACCCAGGTATTTAATAATGTTACTACAGATGGAGGAGGATTGCACCTAGATCAACTAACCTGGGCTCATTCGCCCCATAATAATACCTTATTTGCTGTAAATGATGGAGGTATCTATTTTCTGAATAATGAAGATAAATTTCAACAAATTACAGATGGACTGCCTATTGCCGAAATTTGGGAATGTACGCAAAGTCAACAAAATAAAGAAAATGTTGCTGGAGGTACTTTTCATGGTGGTATCAAGTTAAACAAAGATGGAAGATGGCTAAGTCCATGGGGTGGAGATGAATCCACTGTATTATTTGATTATTCTGATGATACGTATGCCTATCATTTTAAATATGAAAAAATTCATAGATCCTCGGATGGAGGACGCTCTTTTCAGCGTATTAATCCCACTACTGCCGATCGAGGAGAGTACACAGGTACCGGAGTTTTAGATAAAAGCGATGTAAATATATTATATGCAGGTTTATTTGAGGTAGAGCGTATTAATAATGCCCGTACAGCAAATTCATCGACCGTCTGGGATAAAATATCCTCATTTGGAGGGTCAACCAAAATTCAAAAGATTGAGCAAGCAGATGCAAACCATAACATCATGTATGTTTCAAGAAATGGTACTTTTTACAGATCCGATAATGTAAGGGCAGCATCACCTTCATTTACAGATATAACTGCTAATTTGATCGGATCAGGTTCTATTGCCGACATTGCTACTCATCCTACTGATGAAAATCTAGTTTATATTTTAAGAGGTAATAAAATTTATAAGTCTTCTAATAAAGGAATGTCTTGGACAGATATATCAAATGGTTTGCCTAATATCCCCATGCTTGAAATGGTGTATGATAAATTAAGTAATGAGGGTATCTATATCGGAACCGATATGGGGGTTTATTATAAAGATGCTACCATGAGTAGCTGGATCGATTATTCAAACGGACTTCCAGTAATAAGAGTTTCCGGAATGGATATCTATTATGGAACTACACGTAATGATAGTTTTTTAACAATCGCTACAGATGGGAGAGGTTTTTGGAGATCAGCATTAAGCGATGTGGTAGTTAACTCTCCGGTTGCAGATTTTTCTGTAAGTAATACCTCTACTTTAGTAGGAGGAATTATTACTTTTAACGATACATCAACTAACAATCCTGCAAAACATGAGTGGACATTTGAAGGAGGAGAGCCCACAGAAAGCTTAGATGTTAATCCTAATGTTGTTTATAACACACCGGGTCAATATTTGGTAACCCTTAAGGTCACAAATAGTGCAGGTAATGATATAAAGTCTATTAACAATTATATTACCGTTTCTGCTGGAGGAGACTTACAAGCCCATTATAACTTTGATAACGATTTACTAGATTCTTCAGGTTATGCAAGACACTTAACTGCTACTAATTACCCTAACTTGTTAGTGTTTGAAAATGATCATATTGATCAAGCTTTTTCGGCAATTACAACATCTGGAGTTGGAAGTTTTTTACAGGAGACAAATAATTTTTCAATATCTAGTAATGATGCTCGTACGGTTACAGCTTGGATTAAAACGAATGTAAATGCCTATCAGGGGATAGTATCTATGGGTAGTACTGGAACACGGGCTAAATATTCGGTTATTATAAATGCTTCAGGTCAGTTTCGGACTGAAGTTTCGGGTACAGGGCACAATGGTACAACTGATATAGCAGATGGTACATGGCATCACGTTGCATCTGTTTATGATGGTGCTGGGACTAATACTTTATATGTTGATGGTGTGCAGGTAAGTACAAATAATATTTTTGGGACTCTTGTAACTTCTGAAGCACCCCTTTTGGTAGCGAGCGAAAAGTTTAATCCTTCTGCAAGAGGGTTTCAAGGTGCATTAGATGATGTAAGAGTATATTCCAGAGCACTTACTAGCAATGAAATTACTACCATTATGAGTGGTAATACTTTAAGTTTTAATGAAGTCAATTTGTTGGATCAGGTATTGGAGATTTACCCAAACCCATTTACTGATAATCTGAGTATTAAAGTGCCATTTACTGATGAACTTAAGATAATTCTTTATGATTTGTCAGGAAAAGTTATACGTAAAAAGCATACCAAGAGTCCAACAAAAGGAAATATTGAAATAAAGACCAATGATGTCCCATCTGGAGTATATATATTATCCGTACAACAAGGAACTTCCGAAATATCTAGAAAGATTGTAAAAATTAATAACTAATAATGCAAATTCCAAAAAGATATCACGGCTTTACTTGGGCATTATTCTTTGTAAGTATATTGTTGGTTGGTTGTGATATGAATAATAGAGATCATCAGACGCAGAAAATGGACAAACCAAATGTTGTTTTTATTTTGGTGGACGATTTGGGTTGGAGTGATCTTGGTTTTATGGGAAATCCAATATATGAAACTCCTAATTTGGATAAGTTGTCAAACGAAGCTGCCGTGTTTACTAATGCTTATGCGCCTGCTGCAAATTGCGCTCCGAGCAGAGCCTGTATTTTAACAGGCAAAAATACGCCAAAGCATGGCATATATACGGTGGGTTCATCAGAAAGAGGTAAATCAAAGAATAGAAAATTAATCCCTATACAGAATAAGGGAGTTTTGGAAGAAAATTTTATCACCATTGCCGAAATCTTAAAAGAAAAGGGATATGTTTCTACATCAATAGGTAAATGGCATTTAGGAGAAGATCCTAGATCACAAGGATTTGATTTCAATATTGGAGGAAACCTGAAGGGGCATCCCAGATCTTATTTTAGTCCATACAAAAATAAAAATTTATCTAATGGTGAAAAAGGAGAGTATTTAACAGATAGACTTACACAAGAAGCTATTCGTTTTATAAAAACAAATAAATCTACTCCCTTTTTTCTTTACCTACCCTATTTTACGGTTCATACCCCTCTTCAAGGTAAAAAGAATTTAGTCACTAAGTATAAAAATAAAATAAAAGAGAATCCCCAGTATAATGCCAAGTATGGAGCTATGATAGAGAGTATGGATGAGAATGTAGGTAAGTTGCTCAAATCTCTAACAGATTTAAAATTAGATAAAAATACGATTATTATTTTTTCTTCGGATAATGGAGGTCTTGCACATGTTTCATCACAGTTCCCATTAAGAGCGGGTAAAGGGGCTTATTATGAAGGAGGAATAAGAGTTCCTTTTATGATTAAATGGGGAGCAAACATGAAACCCGCTAATTTGGATGATCCAATTACTGGATTAGATATATTCCCTACAATTGCCGATGTGCTCAATGATACAGTTAATTATGATTTAGATGGAGTATCGTTACTGCCACTTTTAACTAAGAATAAAAAAATAGCAGAAAGACCTCTATTTTGGCATTTTCCAATTTATTTACAAGGCGTTAATCCCCAAAAAGATCAGGCCAGAGACACATTGTTCAGAACACGTCCCGGAAGTGTAATCAGAAAAGGAAATTGGAAATTACATCATTATTTTGAGGACAATGCTTTTGAATTATATAATTTAGAATCTGACATAGGAGAAAGTAAAAACCTTGCCAAAATATATCCGGATAAAGTAAAATCTTTATATGAAGAATTGAAAAATTGGCGAACGAGAACAAAGGCTCCAGTACCTAATGAATTAAACCCGGAATTTCAATGACAAATTCTCACAATTTTCTTTAAAAAAGAAATGTTTTAAAAATATTAACCAATTTACCTAACATTGATATGAATCGTTTATTTCAACTCTTTTGTTTTATTACTTTTTGTACTTCATACTATTCCTGTAAGCAAATTTCCGAAAAGGAAAATAAAATAAATCAGTCCCCCAATATTATTTATATACTCGCTGATGACTTGGGGTATGGAGAATTGGGTGTATATGGTCAGGAAAAGATTGAAACTCCTAATATCGATATTCTGGCAAAAAGCGGGATGACTTTTACACAGCATTATACAAGTGCTCCGGTTTGCGCTCCTGCCAGATATATGTTGTTAACAGGGAAACATGCAGGACATTCATATATTCGAGGGAATGATGAGTGGAAAGAGAGAGGAGACGTTTGGGATTACCAAGCAGTAATAAAAGACTCAACACTAGAAGGACAAAGACCCATTCCAGCATCCACAGTTTTATTTCCAGCATTACTTAAAGAAAAAGGATATACCACGGGTATGGTAGGTAAATGGGGGCTAGGAGCGCCTCATACACAGGCAATACCTTCAAAGATGGGTTTTGATTATTTTTATGGATATAATTGCCAAAGACAAGCGCATACCTATTACCCCGTTCATTTATATGAAAATGAAAAAAGAGTTTATCTAAATAATGACACTATTAAACCTAGTAAGAAAATAGCTTTGGGTAAAGATATTAATGACCCTAAAAGCTATGCTGATTATAGGTTAAATGAATATACACCCGATTTGATATTTGATAAAATGATACAATTTGTCTCTAATAATAAACAAAATCCTTTCTTCTTATATTGGGCAACACCCATACCTCATAATCCAATCCAGGCTCCTCAAAGATGGGAAGAGTATTATAAAAACAAATTTGGAGAAGAAAAACCTTACTTGGGTGAAAAAGGCTACTATCCACATCAAAACCCTAGAGCTGGTTATGCAGCTATGATTTCCTATTTAGACGAAAATGTAGGTAAGTTAATCGACTATTTGAAAAAAGAGGGGATGTATGAAAATACTTTGATCATTTTCACATCAGACAATGGGGTAACCTATTCTGGAGGAACAGATGGAGAGTTCTTCAATAGTTCTGGTACTTATGGAGAAGCTTATGGTAAAGCAAAAGGTTTTGTTTACGAAGGAGGGATTCGTGTGCCCATGATTGCATCATGGCCTGGATATATCAAAGAAGGGACTAAAACGGATCATATTTCTTCGCATTACGATGTTATGGCGACATTGTCTGAATTAACAGGGTTTAAAATTAGTGAAAGTACAGATGGTATAAGTTTTCTTCCTGAGCTGTTAGGTAAATCTAACCAAAAAGAGCACGAGTTTTTGTTTTGGGAATATCCGGAATATGGAGGACAAGTTGCTATTAGAATAGGGGATTGGAAAGTAATAAGGCAACATTTAAAAGATAAAAAAGAACCCACCGTAGAATTATACAATTTAAAAGAAGACCCAGAAGAGAGTAACAATGTTGCTGATCATTATCCAAAAATTCTAGCACAGGCTGCAGATATCTTTAAAAAAGAACATAGTGATGCATCTATAGAAAGGTTTCGCATACCGCTAATAGAAAAAGGACTGTTTTGGGACTTACAAAAAACAAAAAGTGATGAGTAAAAAAAAGAACACTAAAAAGCATATGAGCTAGTGCAAGGGTTAGGAAATATATTCAATACAGCTACTTCTATACAAACTTCTATACAAAGTGCTTATACTAAACTAGCACATTGGTATAAAGATGTGTAGCAAACAGGGTTTAAAGCATTTAATACGATAGCCAACACAATAACAATTAACTATAGGTCTATCTTGAATTACTTTATAAACCGAAGCACAAATGCATCAGCAGAATCCTTTAATGCAATGATAAAAGCATTCAGAGCCCAGTTTAGAGGTGTGAAAAATGTAGAATTCGTTTAAAGTGTAGAATAAAGGAATCATGGCTTGTAAATATATACATACAAAAAACTCGAAGCAAATGCTTCGAGTTTTTGTTGTTGTGGGCGCTAAGGGATTCGAACCCCTGACCCCTTGGGTGTAAACCAAGTGCTCTGAACCAACTGAGCTAAGCGCCCTTTATTGTTTGTCGCAATACTTGTTCCTGATTGCGGATGCAAATATAGCATAGTTTTATAGTCTACCAAAGGAATTTTAAAAAAAAATTAAATTATTTCAGCTACTACGAATGTGCTCCCGCCAATATAAATGATGTCCTTAGGTGTAGCATTCTGTATAGCAGTATGATATGCTGATTTTACACTATCATACTTGTTACCGATTAAATTAAAATTGGCAGATTTTTTTTGTAATATTTTTTCATCAAGACCTCTTGAGATCTCTGGTTTGCAAAAATAATAGCGTGCTTCGGTTGGGAATAATGGCAAAATGCTATCTAGATCTTTATCATTTACTACTCCTAAAACTATATGAAGCTGATTGTATGTTTCGTATTTTAACTGCTTCATGGTCTCGATTAATCCATCTTCATTATGAGCAGTGTCACATATTATGGTAGGCTCTTGTTGTAATATTTGCCACCTTCCTAAAAGTTGAGTGTTTTTTACTACATTTTTAAGTCCTCGTTTTATAGATTCGTTGCTGATATTCCAACCTTTTGGAATCATTAAATCTATGGCTTGTAATACAGTTCTAATGTTTTCTTGTTGATAATTTCCTTTTAAGTCGGAAGGATATAATTCACAATCGAATTTTTCAGCGAAATATAAAGGACTCTGAAGCTTTTTTGCGATTTCAATAAATACATTGGTCGTTTCATTAGTTGACCTTCCAATTACGATAGGAATATTTTTCTTAATGATACCTGCTTTTTCTGTAGCTATTTCGGCCAAGGTATTTCCTAAAAAACTAGTGTGATCTAAACTAATATTTGTAATGATAGATACTTCTGGAGTAATTATATTGGTGGAGTCAAGTCGTCCACCCAATCCAACTTCGATAATCGCTATGTCTACTTCGGATTCAGAAAAATATTGAAACGCTAACCCTACAGACATTTCAAAAAAAGATAATTTATTCTTTTCGAAAAAGGTTTTGTGAGTATCTATAAAGTCTATAACATACTCCTTTTCAATTTTATCTCCATTAATTCTAATGCGTTCTCTAAAATCTTTAAGATGAGGAGAAGTGTATAAACCAACTTTATATCCTGCTTCCTGTAAGATTGAAGCAAGCATGTGGCTAGTCGAACCTTTTCCATTGGTACCGGCAACATGAATACTCTTAAATCGTTTTTCTGGATTTTCTAGATAAGAAGCTAATTTTATGGTATTGGATAAGTCTACTTTATATGCACTGGCACCTTGGCGCTGATACATGGGTAATTGGGCAAACATCCAATTAAGGGTTTCCTGATATTTCATTGTTTATTCTCCTAAACTGAAAGTAATTTCAATAAAGCCAATTTGTTTTGCTGGTGCTTTTGGATCTGGTTTCCATTTAAATGATAAGGCTGTTTTTTTAGCAGGTGCTAATAGACAAGATGCGCTATTAGTGGTTCCTTTGACTCCGGGGATTGCCTGAATAACTTTTCCTTGTCTATTAACCGTAATTTTCACTACTACACGTCCCGACTCATTGCAGTTTTGCTTTGTAGGTGATCCCGTAGCTTTTCCTCTTCCATTAAGTCCGTATCCAATACCACCACCTAGTCCACCATTTCCTGGTTGTCCATAATAACTATTAGCATAAGGGTTGCCATTAGGATCTCCTTTGTCACCAGATTTGGTATCATCTCCTTCACCTCCCTTAGCGGTTCCATCACTTTTCGGAGCATTAGAAAAACTGTCTAAAATATCTAGAGTGGATTTGTCTGGTTTGGGATCTGGCTTTTTTTCTTCTATTTTCTCTACAGGCTTATCTATGGGTTTTTCTGTCACTTTTTCAGTAGGTTTATCCTTGGGCTCTTTTTTAGGTTTTTCCTCTACGACAGGAGCATCTTCAATTTCCTGAGTAACTACTTCTTCAATAATCTCTGGAGTTTCCGGCTCTGGTTCAGGTTCTGCAGGAGTTGTTTCTGGAGTGGTTTGTTTTGGAGAAGATTGAATAGCTTCTGTAGGTTGTACATCTCCAGATCCTGTAATGGTTGTTCCGAAGTTTACTGCAATACCACTTTCTGGTTCTGGATCTAAATAATTAAGTCCTAAATAAAATAATAGTAAAATAATCCCCACATGAAGTATGGTGGTAATTATAAAAGATTTTTTTTTATGTTTCGTATCTAATTTTAGCATTAATTAATCGGGCTTTACCGCTAATATTACCTTAAATCTATTTCTATTTGCAATATCCATTACACTTACGGCTTTTTCAATAGGAACTCCTTCTTCAGCTCTAAGAATAATAGTAGGTTCATTTTGTCCTGATAAACGCGACTTTAAGGTAGATTCTAATCTACTTTGGGTAACGCGTTCATTGTCTATGTAATATTGTAGTTTATTGGTAATACTTACAGAAATATTCTGAACATTAGAGCTTTTTCCTTTGGCCTTAGGTAAAACTAGATCTAATGCCTCCGGAGTTATCGTTGGTGATGTTAATAAAAAGAAAACCAACAATAAAAATACAATATCCGTCATAGACGACATACTAAATTCCGGACTTACTTTATTTCTTCCTCTTAAGTTCATATTAAGCAGGTTCGTTTAGTAGGTCTAAGAAATCAACTGCAGTCGCTTCCATTTGATGAATCACTTTGTCCGTACGAACTACTACGTGATTATAACCAATATATGCCACAATACCAACCACGAGTCCTGCAACCGTGGTAGTCATTGCAGTATAAATACCTTCTGCTAAGGATCCCATATCTGCACTTCCTGAACTAGAAGCAAGATTATGGAATGCCAAAATCATACCAATAACCGTACCTAAAAACCCAATCATTGGGGCAGCTCCAGCTACAGTTGCAAGGATGCTTACATTTTTTTCGAGCTTATATACTTCTAATCTACCAGCGTTTTCTATAGCTGTATTAATATCTTCTAAAGGGTTTCCTATTCTGGATATTCCTTTTTCCGTTAATCTAGAAACTGGATTGTTTGTTTGTGCACATAATATTTTTGCTGCTTCGATTTTACCACTGGCAACGTTATCTCTAATTTGGTGCATAAAGCTTTCATCATACTTAGAGGCAGCCTTAATTGCAAAAATTCTTTCGAAATAGATATAAACAGCAACAAATAACAATACAAAAAGTATCGCTATGATAACTACTCCTCCGGTTCCACCACTTAGGAGTAAATCAATTATGGATAAAGTTTTTTCTTCAGCTTCTGGGTCTATTTCCTTAGTTTTTTGAGCCAAAGTACTGAGCGTTAATAAATGGGTCATGTGCTATATTTGTTAATTTAGTGTTTGTATACTAACGCCATTTCTCTAGGTTAAGTATATTTTCTTTGATACTTATAAGATATAAATTATTCCTAATAAACCAATACCTCCAAGAACAATTGTGTATGGGAACGCCATTTTTACCATTTTACCATAAGATAATCCTATTAATGGAGCTAATGATGAAGTCAACAAAAATAAAAATGCAGCTTGACCATTAGGTGTTGCAACACTTGGTAAGTTGGTGCCTGTATTAATTGCAATAGCAAGTTTCTCGAACTGATCTCTAGAAATAGCACCATTGTCGAATGCCTGTTTTACCTCTCCTATATAGACTGTAGCCACGAAAACATTATCACTAATCATAGATAATATTCCGTTAGCGACGTAAAACATTGAAGGTTGTTTGCTTGTATCTAAAGATAAGGCCCAATCTATAATAGGAGTAAAAAGATGTTGATCATGGATCATAGCAACAATTACAAAGAAAACTACTAATAAACCGGTAAAAGGGAGTGCTTCTTCAAACGCTTTACCTAAATGATGTTCTTCAGTAATACCCATAAAAGCGGTTTGTACTATTATTAATGCTAGTCCAATAAAACCAACTGGAGCAAGATGTAGGGCGAGCCCTATAATTAATAGTATAGCAGATACAGCTTGTACAATGAGTCCATATTTAGATTTGTCTGATCTATTAGCATCTTCTTCATCTGTATAATTTTCGATGATTCTTCTTGCAACTTCTGGTAATTTTGCTCCAAAACCAAAAGATCCTGTGGCTTCCAAAACTATAGTAGTTATTAATCCGGCAATCAGAACTGGAATAGATATAGGAGCCATTTTTAGAAAGAATTGAATAAAATCCCATCCTAATCTTTCTCCTATTAATAAATTTTGAGGCTCTCCTACCAAAGTACAAACACCTCCCAGTGCAGTTCCTACAACACCGTGCATTACCAAGCTTCTTAAAAAACTTCTGAATTGCTCCAATGTTTCTCCACTTAGTTCTTTACGATCTAAAGTTCCATCTTGATCAAAATCCGAAACAGGCATCGAGTGGATTTTGTGATACACCCCATAGAAACCAACAGCAACACTAATCAATACTGCAGTTACTGTTAATGCATCCAAGAAAGCTGATAATACCGCTGCTAAGAATACGAATAGTAATGAGAGAAACATTTTTGATTTAATTTTGGTAAATACTTTACTGAAAATGTACATTAGTAAAGGTTTCATAAAATAAATCCCAGCAACCATAAAAACTAGTAGTAAGATTACTTCTAGATTTTGCTCTACTTCATGATATGAATTTTTAGGTGTAGTTAAATTTAGAGCTAAAATCTGAATAGCCAAGAGGCCACCTGACTGCAAAGGATAGCATTTCAATGCCATCGCTAAAGTGAAAATAAATTCTCCTATAAAAATCCATGATGTGATCATAGGACCTAAAGCAAAATAAGAGAACACATTGAAAATGAGAAATCCTATAATTGCGAATTTAAACCATTTTGGACTATTGCCTAAGAAATATTTTAGCATAATATATGTATTGTTTGTTATTGTTATATCAGTTGTTTGAGCGCAATTTCAAATGCCGTTCTACTGATGTTAGTTTTGGATTTATCTTTGTTATATATGTTTTGTATAGCTTCTCTAATTGTTTGGGAAGTGTCTTTAAAGATAGCTTCATCGGTCATTTGTACTCTGCGCTCCATAAAATAGGCAAATACTCTTGCCATGCCACAATTAGAAATAAAATCAGGTATCAAACTAACTTGTTCATCCGTATATTCCATAATGGGACCAAAGAATATTTCTGTATCAGCAAAGGGTACATTAGCACCACAGGAAATAACTTCCAAACCAGATTCTATCATTTGAGTAATCTGATCTTTAGTGATTAATCTAGAAGCCGCGCAAGGAGCAAATATTTCTGTTTCTAGCGACCATATTTTTTTATTTAAGTCTTCAAAAGGAATTAGAGTTTCACTATACAATTTGTTTCCCTTTTTATTGAGATACAGTTCTTTTATTTCTTCAAAAGAAAACCCCTTTTCATTGATTAAACCGCCAGCGTGATCGATAATACCAACTATTTTCGCTCCCATTTCTGATAAGTAATAGGCTGCTGCTGACCCTACATTACCAAAACCTTGAACTACTGCTTTTTTTCCTACTACACTTCCTCCATATATAGCGTAATAATGTCTTACAGCTTCAGCGACACCATAGCCCGTAATCATATCAGCAACAGTATATTTTCGAGAAGTTTCGGGAGAGAATGTAGTATTTTCTAATACTTTTATAACTCCTTGACGTAATTGACCTATTCTATTAATTTTATCAGCTTCTGTAGGTCTAAAGTGTCCATTAAAAACTCCTTCTTGTGGATGCCATACTCCGCAATTTTCCGTAATAGGAATTACTTCATAGATTTCATCTACATTAAGATCCCCTCCAGTACCATAATAACTCTTTAATAAGGGAGAGACTGCTTTATACCATCTTTCTAAGACTCCTTTTTTTCTAGGGTCATTAGGGTCAAAATTAATACCAGATTTAGCGCCTCCTATTTTAGGACCTGAAACAGTGAATTTTACCTCCATGGTTTTGGCCAAAGAGAGTACTTCATTCATGTCTAATCCTTTTCGCATTCTGGTACCGCCGCCAGCTGCACCACCTCTAAGTGAATTAATAACAGTCCATCCTTCTGCTTCAGTTTCGGAATCTTTCCAGTTAAAAACAATTTCAGGAGTTCTATTCTCGTATTTTTTTAATAATTCTTTCATTTTATAATCTCTATTTATTAAACACAACTGCTACTATTAAGGTAGTAGTACTATTTCTTGATTTAATTAAGATATGCCTCCCAAAAAGTAGTTAAAGCTGTGTCATAGTAAATAGATTTGTAATAAATTGAATATATGTCAAAAGTGACTTCGCAAATATAAAAAACTAAATAGCTAAAAACTCAATTTGAAAAAAAAATATGATAGAATTAATCTTATGGGAATAGGGAAATTAAGAAACTTTGTTTTTTGAATAAAAGCAGAAATACAAAAAATGGAAAAAACAGTAAAACTATGATATTATAATTTATATTTGTGTAATTAATAACGATATTGGGATTATGTCGGTTTATTTTCATTAAAAAGTGCAATTCACGTGTTATGCACGCACAGTAAAACCTTGTTATATATGGACTTTAAATTATCTGAAGAACAACTAATGATACGCGATGCTGCTCGCGATTTTGCAAAGGCTGAATTACTACCCGGAGTAATCGAAAGGGATGATAAGCAGGAATTTCCTTCGGAACAAGTCAAGAAAATGGGTGCATTGGGTTTTTTGGGTATGATGGCTTCTCCTGAGTATGGAGGAGGTGGGATGGATACCCTATCATATGTGCTTGTCATGGAGGAATTGTCCAAGATTGATGCCTCTTGTTCAGTTATTGTGTCAGTTAATAATTCTTTGGTATGCTGGGGGCTTGATACATATGGTTCTATTGAACAGAAACAGAAATATCTAACAAAATTGACAACAGGAGAATCTATCGGTGCATTTTGTTTGTCTGAACCAGAAGCGGGGAGTGATGCAACTTCGCAAAAAACTACAGCTATTGATAAAGGGGATCATTATGTGCTTAATGGAACGAAAAATTGGATAACAAACGGTAGTACTGCGGATTATTATTTGGTGATAGCTCAAACTGATAAAGAAAAGAAACATCGTGGAATAAATGCATTTATTGTAGAGAAAGGTTGGGAAGGTTTTGAAATTGGTCCTAAAGAAGATAAATTGGGGATAAGGGGTAGTGATACACATTCTTTAATTTTTAATGATGTAAAGGTGCCAAAAGAAAATCGCATTGGTGAAGATGGTTTTGGTTTTAAATTTGCAATGAAAACATTAGCAGGAGGGCGCATTGGTATAGCGGCTCAGGCGTTGGGGATTGCATCTGGAGCATTTGAGTTAGCAAAGGAGTATGCAAAAGTTAGAAAGGCATTTGGTACTGAAATTATGAATCATCAGGCTATTGCTTTTAAACTTGCTGATATGTATACGCAAATAGAATCTGCAAGAATGTTAGTGTATAAGGCGGCAATGGACAAAGATAATCATGAGAATTACGATTTGTCTGGGGCTATGGCTAAATTAGCTGCTTCACAGGCAGCAATGGATGTTAGTATAGAAGCAGTTCAGATTCATGGAGGTAATGGTTTTGTAAAGGAGTATCACGTAGAACGTTTAATGAGGGATGCAAAAATTACTCAGATTTATGAAGGAACTAGTGAGATACAGAGAATCGTGATTTCTAGAAGTATACTTAAGAATTGATACCTGTTTTTGGATTTATTTGGTAGACTGCCTATTCAGATTTTTCTATGTTATAAAATCTTTATAATATGGATGGCTATTAAATAGTATTACAAGATTTAGTGATGCTATGGTAAATCTATGTTTTAATACCTGATTCTTGGTTGTTAAAGTAATTCTAGTATGCGCTCTAGTTTCATTCCTCTAGAACCTTTTATAAGGATTGCGTTATTGAGTTGTATTACTTGAGGCCATTGTTGCGCGAAATCATCATATGATTTATAAGTGTGTATACGTGGGTCTTTAGTGTTTGTGTTAAAGAAGTGTTGACCAATTAGATGTATTTGATTGAAGGATGTGTTTGCTATATTGTCTACAATTACTTGGTGTTCTGGTGCTGCATTTTCTCCTAATTCAAACATGTCTCCTAAAAATACGGTCTTAAAATCATGTTCTAATTTTTCGAAATTATCTAAAGCTGCGCTCATGCTGCTTGGGTTTGCATTGTATGCATCCAGTATAATAGTAAGTTGGTTTTTGGTGATTATTTGTGAACGATTATTTGATGGGGTGTATGACTCGATTGCATTTTTAATGTTTTCAAAAGGAACTTTAAAATAATTGCCGATGGTTATAGCAGCAGCAATATTGGTAAAATTATAAGAGCCAATTAAATTGCTTTTTATGATCTCATTTTGGTAACGAACATGAACAAAAGGGTTTGTTGATTCTAATTGTATTGTTACATTACTTTCTGTCGAGTTAGAGAAGGTGTAGGTTTTGATTCCTTTGGAGGCATTGGTTAGCTTTTCGTCTTCGGTATTAAGGAATACTGTCTTGTCATATTTTCTTAGCTGCTTATATAGTTCTGTTTTACCTTGTAGAACTCCTTCGAGACTTCCAAAACCTTCTAGATGAGCCTTTCCTATGTTTGTTATGTATCCGTAATCAGGAGAAGCTATAATGCTTAGGTTTTCTATTTCATGAATATGGTTTGCTCCCATTTCTACAATTCCAATTTCTGTATCTCTTGTCATGGATAGCAATGTAAGAGGTACGCCAATGTGATTGTTTAAGTTTCCAATTGTTGCAACAGTTTTGTACTTGCAAGAAAGTACTTGGTTTATCAATTCTTTGGTTGTGGTTTTTCCATTACTTCCTGTTAAAGCTAGAATAGGAATGTCAATATATCTTCTGTGGAAAGAAGCAAGGTCTTGCAGTGTTTTTAAAACATTCTGTACTAAGATATGTTTTTTAGTCTTGGTTATTTTTTGATCATCAATAATCACGTAAGATGCTCCGTTATCGAGCGCTTGCTGTGCATATTGATTTCCATCAAAGTTGTCTCCTTTTAGAGCAAAAAATAATGTATTGGCTTTGATTTTTCTAGTATCTGTGCAAATGCCATTGCTTTCTAAAAATAGTTGATGAATTTGACCTATTTCCATTGTGTTTTATATGTAATAAAAAGCCCTGCTACAATGTTGTACAGGGCTTTTTTAATAACGAACTTTAATATTTTTTACCTAGGTGCTCTGTGTTTAGGGGTCTTTTTCTGTTTAGCTTTTTCTCCAACACGAGACATTGCATTTCTAAAACCGATATAATCTGTAGACATATCTTGAGGGAAGAATCTTCTCTGAGCTGGATCCAACCAATATGCTCGGTCTTTCCAAGAACCTCCTTTGTAGACTCTAACTTCGTCACTAACAATGGTGGTTCTGTTGCTTGATTCATCATATTTTCTGTCCATCTGAGTGCTGTCTTCGGCACTAGGTTCTACTTTGTGGATAGGAGAATTATACATTCTTCTATTTGGTGTATTTTCATCTTGGAATCCTTCATAATATCTAGAAGAGCTCTTGTCACCGTCTCTGAAATTACGATTATCACTTTCTGTAAAATTAGCTCTTAAGTAAGTTTCGTTTTCATCAACAGGAGTTTGAAGTATTCCTCCTGGTAAAACTCTTGCTACAATTTTTCCATTGCTTAGAGTGTCATAGATGATAGAATCTGTAGTTGCTATTTTAACAGTTCCGTCAGGATTAATTGCATTTTTAGTGTATACATTACCTCTGTAATAGTTAAAATCATTGTATTCGTCATCAACTATTGGTCTGTATACATCGGCAACCCACTCTGCTACATTACCTGCCATGTCATAAAGACCATATCCATTAGGTTCATATGATGCTACAGGGGCTGTAATATCAGCACCGTCGTCACTCCATCCTGCAATTCCACCATAATCACCATCTCCTTGTTTGAAATTAGCTAATTGATCACCACGTGTTCTTCTTTTTCCTGAACGGGTGTATTGACCATCCCAAGGGTATTTTTTTCTACCTCTATAGATGTTGTAACTTCTGATTTCTACAAGTCCTAAGGCTGCATATTCCCATTCCGCTTCGGTAGGAAGTCTGTATTGTGGTAAAAGCAACCCGTCTTTACGTTGGATATATAGACCAGTAGAGTCATTATCTTTTTCGTATCTTTCTGATAATCTTCCTCCTCTTGTAGCTTCATCATTTCCGCCATAAGTTTGGGTTGGAGCGTTTAAATACGTTTCGGTGTTGAATGTGCTTTCTGCAGAAACATCTTCGAAAGGAGCATTTTCTCTAATGAATCTTTCTTCTTCAAGAATTCTTTCGTTTACACGGTCGGTTCTCCATTTACTAAATTCTACAGCCTGGATCCAATTAACTCCTACTACAGGATAATTTGCATATGCAGGGTGACGTAGGTAATTATTGGACATCATTTCGTTAAAACCTAAACGATTTCTCCATACCAATGTATCAGGTAGTGCTCCGTGATAAATATTTTTGTATTTGGCTTCCATAGGAGGATAAACGCCTTTTAGCCAATCAAGATATTCCAGGTACATTATATTAGTAACCTCTGTTTCATCCATGTAAAAGGATTGGACATGTTGTTGGGTAGGCGTGTTGTTCCAATCATGCATTACATCATCTTGTACACGTCCCATGGTAAAAGTACCTCCTTCAACGAAGGCTAAACCTGGACCAGTTTCTTGTTCTTTGTAGTTTGTATTTACCTGAAAACCACCATCTTTGGAGTTGTATTTCCAGCCTGTGGCTCTTGAGCTGTTGCCGTAATCTGTCTTGTTACAGCTAAGTAATAGGCTACTAATGGTAAGTACCATTAGCGACTTCAAAACTAACGCGTTTCTCATAATTTTAAGTTCGTTAAAGTAGAAATTAGGGCTTGCAATATAATAATTAACGTTAAATTTACCCTAATATTTTTAAAATAATATTAAATAGCAAAAAAAATATGTTTTTACTAGTGACTTTGGTTTAACGCAATATTTTTGCGTTTATTATTATTTTTGAAGAAAAACCGAGATTTCTGAAACACTAAATGTGTGCTAAACTCGTTATACGCTATGATGAAGAAAATTACGATTATATATGTGCTGTTGTTTTCGGCTACAATTTTTGCACAACAACGAATAAATGTTACAATTGATTGGAAAGATGTAATAGTAAGCACATCTACTACTTCATATACAATTCCGGGCTTTGATGAAAAGAATTTCGAGTTTTTAGATGACCAAGGAATCCAATATGTGCATAGTTGGAATGAATCAGGACAAATTAATTCTAATACAGCAAGGCTTGAAAATATTGTTTATAAAAATATTTCTAGATCTGAATTAAAAGATCTTGATGTAAATCTTATTCCTGAAAAAATTAAGTACTCTGTTAAGTCTGCTAGTGCAAGGGGTAAAAGAACTGGTTTCGTGAGCTTTTCTCCTATAATAAAGGAAGGAAGTCGGTTTAAAAAAGTAATTTCTTTGGATGTTGTTTATCAACAAGCAATAAATAAGTCTTTGTCGAAGAGAATGCCTATAAGTAATTCTGTTTTGGCTTCTGGCGACTGGTTTAGATTTTATGTCGATAAAACCGGTGTTTTTAGAATTACTCCTGGATTTTTAAATGATTTAGGAATGGATGTTTCATCTATTGATCCTGCTACTATAAAAATATATGGTAATGGTGGGCAAATGCTGCCGCTGATGAATCAGGAAAACACAGAGTTTGATTTACGGGAGAATGCAATACAGGTATTTGGAGGTGAAGACGGAAATTTTTCTGGGAATGATTATATATTATTTTATGGAGAAGGTACAGAAGGGATGTATAGTGCAGAAAATACAACAAATATTAACTTATATGCGGATCGATCTTATTACTACATTACCGCTGGAGGTACAAATGGGAAAAGAGTTTCCGATTATGTAGAGCCATCTGAAGCTGCAACCATACAGATCAACTCCTTTACAGAGTATCAGTTTTTTGAAGAAGATAAAACCAGTATAGTAAAGGTAGGAAGAAGATGGTTTGGAGATTCATTTGATATTCAGAATACCAGAAGCTATCAATTTAGTTTTCCAAATTTAATTACATCTGAGCCAATTGAGCTTAGGGTTTTTGCAGCTGGTGTTTCTGGATCGGTGTCTAATATGAATGTTCTTTTTAATGGAGATCAAGTTGGAGTTTTAAGCTTTAGTGCAACAACAGGGACTTCGTTTGGTTCGGCAAGAGATATTACACAAGAGGTGTCTTCAAGTTCTGATCAAATAACAGTGGGTTTGTCCTATAATAATAATGGTAATCCATCTGCTATAGGTTATCTGGATTTTATCAGTGTAAAAGCGAAAAGAGCACTTATGGGATCAACTTCGCAAATGGCATTCTATTATGAAGAAGGACCTGCTACAGTTGGAATAGGACAATATAATATATCCAATGCTAACTCCATATCACAAGTATGGGATGTAACAAATCCTGAGAGCATATCCTCTATTGCTAATAATGCTTCTTCAGTTATAAGTTTTAAAGCAAATTTAGGAGCGCTAAGGAATTATATAGCCATTGTTCCTGAAGATTATTTCGTGCCACAAATAGATGAGACCGCAAGTGTAGATAATCAAAATATTAAAGGAACTATATTTCTGGATAATCAAGGGCAGTTTAGGGATGTAGATTACTTGTTAATTACCCATAATTCGTTATTGTCAGCTGCTAATCGATTGGCTGAGCATCATAGAAATATCAATGATTATAATGTAAAAGTGATCACGTTAGATCAGATTTATCATGAGTTTAGCAGTGGTAAACAAGATGTTGCGGCTATTAGAAATTTAGTTCGTTATGTATATGAGAATGCTTCAGATACATCTAATAGGCTTAAGTATTTGTGTTTGTTAGGGGATGCTTCTGTTGATTTTAAAGATAGATTGGCATCACAAAACTGTACGAATACTAATATTGTTCCTACTTTTCAAAGTTTAAATAGTTTTTCGCTGGTAAGTTCTTTTGCAACAGATGATTTTTTTGGCTCTATTGATCCGGAAGAAGGGTTAATGACAGCTGCAGATCAATTGGATATTGCTGTGGGTAGAATATTGGCAGATACTCCTCAGTTGGCTGATGCTATGGTTTCTAAAATCATAAATTATGATAGTGAACAATCTTTTGGGCGTTGGCGTAATTCTGTTTTGTTGATTGCAGATGATGTAGACAGGGATTGGGAGGAAACAATTCAGAGAAATCTTGATGAGTTAAGTGTGGAGCTTAATGAAAGGAAACCGTCTGTGAATGTTACAAAAATATATTCTGATGCGTTCCAGCAAGAATCATCTTCATCTGGAAATCGATATCCTAAAGTAAATGAAGCAATATCAAATGAAATAGAAAAAGGGGCTGTTGCAATTGATTATTTTGGACACGGAGGAGAAGATGGACTGTCGACGGAGTTTGTGTATACGAAATCCACTGCAACCGAACTAAGGAATACCAATAAGTATCCAATATTTATTACAGTTACTTGCGAATTTACCAAATTTGATAATCCCTGTAGGGAAACTGCAGGGGAGCTTACATACTGGAATGCAGAAGGAGGTACTGTTGGGTTAATAAGTACAACAAGAGATGTGATTGTAACGTTTGGGATTTCTGTAAACGATAGGTTATTTGAGATCTTATTTCCAGAAGGTTCAGAATATTTGTCAGTGGCAGAGGCGGTTAGACAAATGAAAAATTCATTTGTCAATAATTCTAATAGGAGAGTGGTTTTCTTTTTTGGTGATCCAGCAATGAAAATGGCTATACCTAAGCCTAATGTGCGATTGACAGCGATCAATGATGTACCTGTCACTCAGGGAGTCGATGTATTGCAAGCATTGAGCAGGGTTAAGATTTCTGGTGAAGTAGTGAATGAATCAGGGGTGTTGTTATCAGATTATAATGGTATTCTGGAAACCACAATATATGATAAAGAGATTGATAGAGAGACATTAGCAAATGATGGAACGAGAAATAGTGCGGGAGAACTTATTAAATTAAATTTTAAAACCCTAGGAGAGATTGTGTTTAGAGGTAAAGCTTCGGTAACTAATGGTCTTTTTGATTTCGAGTTTATTGTTCCGAAAGATATTAGTATTCCAGAAGGTAATGGAAGGATAAGTTTTTATGCTGCTAGAACAGGGGTTTTGGAGAATCAAGCAGGTGTTGATCAATCAATTATTATAGGGGGATTGAATGAAAACGCCCCAGAAGATAATGTAGGGCCTCAAATACAACTGTTCATGAATGATGAAAATTTTATTTCGGGAGGAGTGACAAATGATTCTCCGATACTTATTGCGAAACTTCAGGATGAAAATGGTATCAATACGGCAAGTGGGATAGGTCATGACATTTCTGGAATATTAGATGGAGATGAGTCTAACCCTTTTATAATGAATGATTTTTATGAGACCGAGGTAGATGATTTTACTAAAGGAGTGGTTAATTTTAAGTTTAGGGATTTAGAACCGGGATTGCATACGCTTGCGTTTAAAGGGTGGGATGTGTATAATAACTCATCGACACAGGAGATTCAGTTTGTAGTGGCAGAGGATTCAGGATTTACGTTAAAGAATGTTTTAAATTATCCTAATCCGTTTGTGAATCAAACAGAATTTTGGTTTGAGCATTCTAGTGCTGTTAGCGATTTGTTAGAAGTGCAAGTTCAGGTGTTTACAGTGTCAGGAAAAGTAGTTTGGACAAAGAATCAATCACTGTCCGGAAAGACTAGTTATAGAGAGGATATCCAGTGGAATGGAAGAGATGATTTTGGTGATAAACTAGGAAAAGGGGTGTACGTATATAAGATTTCGGTAAAATCAACGTTAACAAATCAGCGAGTAGATAAAATTGAAAAACTCGTTATATTATAATCACTAAATAACTATATATTTGTCAAAATTAATTTTCAACATGAGAAAAATCATAATCTTTGGGTTTGTCTTTTTTACATTGTCAAACATTAAAATACAGGCCCAGCAAAATAGAGCAATTACTACAGCAGTTCCATTTTTATTAATTGCTGCGGATGCCAGAGCTGCTGGTTTAGGGGATCAAGGGGTATCTACTGCGCCAGATGCATTTTCACAACAATGGAATCCAGCAAAATATGCTTTTGTGAGCAAGCAGCAAGGGGTAGGTGTTAATTATACGCCTTATCTAAGTAGTTTAGTAAACGATATAGGTTTGGGGAATCTTACGTATTATAATAGGTTTAATGAAAGAAGTGCAGTAGCTGCAAGTTTTAAGTATTTTAGTCTTGGAGAGATTGAGTTTAGAACAGATGCTAATGATTTAGGGTTGATTCAGAAACCTAATGAACTTACTATAGATGTATCATATGCATTACAATTAAGTCCTAATTTCTCAATGGGTATTGCTGGACGTTATTTGAGATCAGATTTAAAACTTGATGCAGTTTCTGAAGCAGAGGCGGCTTCTAGTTTTGGGGTTGATGTTTCTGCATATTACCAAAGTGAAGAGACAGCTTATAATTCGTTTAATGGAAGATGGAGAGCTGGATTGAACATTTCTAATATAGGACCTAAGCTAAAGTACGATGATGCAGGGCAAGAGAATTTTATTCCTACCACTTTTAGGTTAGGAGCTGGTTTTGATTTCTTGTTAGACGAGTATAATAGAATTACGCCTAGTTTAGAGTTTGCAAAGCTGCTAGTTCCTACTCCTTTAGATCCAGACACTAATGGAGATGGAGAGATAACACAAGAGGAACAAAATACGGCAATTCAGGATTACGAAGATATTAGTTCTTTTGGTGCTATTTTTTCTTCTTGGGGAGATGCGCCAGATGGATTTAGCGAAGAATTAAAAGAGTTTACCTGGTCATTAGGAGCAGAGTATGTGTATAAAGATGTATTCTCGTTTAGAGGAGGATATTTTAATGAAAGTGAAGAAAAAGGAGCTCGTAAGTTTGTGTCATTAGGTGCAGGTTTTAAATATACGATAGTAAATATAGACTTATCATATTTATTCTCTACTTCAGCGGTAAGAAGCCCATTAGAAGGTACACTTCGCTTTGGTCTTTCGTTTAACTTTGGAGATGATTATTACGACAGGTAGTAAGAAAGAGTTTAGCTTAGAAAAAAAAATAAAAAGTATCAAGCAGTTATGTTTGATACTTTTTGTGTTTATAGTACATTGTGAGTGCTGTTTTGTTGGCATTGATTTAGTATAAAATAATTTCTAATACGATTTATGGATAAGAAATTCGTATAAAGAGATTGAATTATTCTGTACTAGATTAAGGTATAAAATTAAAGAATAGCCTTAGCTATTGTTGAATTTTATAACGCAGATATAGTGCAAAAGAAACGAACTATATGCGAAAGTTTTATTCGTAAATTGTATAAATAGAGAATTGGATGAAAGAAATAGAGATAACATCTACATTACAGATATATGATTCGATAGAGGAGTTGTCAGAAGAAGCTCGCGAATTGATGTTACAGTCTTTTAAGATTAGAGATAAAGCATATGCTCCATATTCAGAATTCTTGGTTGGTGCAGCATTGTTATTAGAAAATGGAGAAGTGATTTTAGGTAATAATCAAGAGAACGCTTGTTATCCTTCTGGCTTATGTGCGGAGAGAACTGCAATGTATTATGCAGGAGCTAATTTTCCTGGAGTTCCTGTGGTAAGAATGGCCTTGTCAGCAAAATCCTTAAAGTATCAGTTACTTACACCTACTCCTCCCTGTGGTTCCTGTCGGCAGGCTATAGCAGAGTATGAGTCCAATCAGAAGAAGCCTATAGAAATATTTTTTATGGGAGAAACAGGGAAAGTGGTTAAATCTGATTCTTTAGCGAATTTATTGCCGCTTATCTTTGATAAATCATATTTATAACATTTTATGCATTTTTATAGAGAAACTCCTTTCTCCTTAGTAATGAATATATTATTTTTGCTTTTCGTTTAATCGGAATATTAGACGTTAAAAAGTGCCATAATTGTTTAGAGAGGTCAGGAATATTCTGACTTAATTTTGAAATATTATTATATTTTTAAATGAAAAAAATAACCAAAGAAGTTTACCTAAAGTGGTATGAAGATATGCTTTTCTGGAGAAAGTTTGAAGATAAACTAGCTCAGGTATATATCCAGCAAAAAGTAAGAGGATTTTTACATTTATATAACGGTCAAGAGGCAGTTTTAGCTGGAGCGTTACATGCAATGGATCTTACTAAAGATAGGATGATTACTGCCTACCGTAACCATGTACAGCCTATAGGAATGGGAGTTGATCCTAAAAGAGTTATGGCAGAGTTGTATGGAAAAGGTACAGGTACTTCTCAAGGTTTAGGAGGATCAATGCATATTTTTTCTAAAGAACATCGTTTTTATGGAGGTCATGGAATCGTAGGAGGTCAGATTCCATTAGGAGCAGGATTAGCGTTTGCAGATAAATATCATAAAAGAGATGCAGTGACCTTAACTTTTATGGGAGATGGAGCGACTCGTCAAGGATCTCTTCATGAATCTTTTAATTTAGCGATGTTATGGAATTTGCCTGTTGTATTTTGTGTAGAAAATAATGGGTATGCAATGGGAACATCAGTAGAGAGAACTGCAAATCATACCGACATATGGAAACTAGGTTTAGGGTATGAAATGCCTTGTGGACCAGTAGATGCTATGAATCCGGTAAAAGTGGCAGAAGCCCTAGATGAAGCAATTACCAGAGCAAGAACAGGAGGGGGACCAACTTTTCTTGAACTGAAGACATATAGATATAGAGGACATTCTATGAGTGATGCTCAGAAATACCGTACAAAAGAAGAGGTAGCAGAATACCAAAAAATTGACCCAATTACTCAAGTTCTGGATATCATTAAGGATGAAAAATATGCGAGTGATGATGAGATTGCTGCCCTTGATAAAGCAGTTAAAGATAAAGTAAGTGAATGTCAGAAATTTGCTGAAGAATCACCATTCCCGGATAAGAATGTAATGTACGATGTAGTATATGACCAGGAAGATTATCCGTTTTTATCACACAAACCACAATAGATTATGGCTACAGTAATAAATATGCCGCGATTGAGCGATACGATGGAAGAAGGAGTTGTCGCGAAGTGGCTTGTTAAAAAAGGAGATAAAATTAGCGAAGGTGATATTCTTGCAGAAATAGAAACCGACAAGGCTACAATGGAGTTTGAATCTTTTTACGATGGAACTTTACTTCATATAGGAATAGAAGAAGGAGAAACGGCTCCAGTAGATAAACTACTAGCAATTATAGGAGAAGAAGGAGAAGATATTTCAGGATTGTTAAATGGAGGTTCTTCGCCATCAGCTCAACCTGCCAAAGAAGAACAAAAGGAAGAAGTAACTTCTGTTGCTGCCACAGCAAATACTATTCCTGAAGGAGTAGAGGTAATTACGATGCCTCGCCTTAGTGATACGATGGAAGAAGGGACAGTAGCTACCTGGTTAAAAAAAGTTGGTGATACAGTAGAGGAAGGTGATATTCTTGCGGAAATAGAAACCGATAAGGCTACAATGGAGTTTGAATCCTTTTATAGTGGAACATTACTTCATATTGGGATAGAAGAAGGACAAACAGCACCTGTAGATGTATTATTAGCTATTATAGGACCTGCCGGAACTGATATATCAAGTATTAAAGATGGTGGCGCTGTAGCGTCATCTACTGATGTAACAGCAACTATTAAAGAAGAAAATAAAGAAGTGGCAGCAGTCACTGTTACAGCTGATACTGCAAATTCTGGAGGAAGAATATTTGCATCTCCATTAGCAAAAAAGATTGCAGCGGACAAAAATATTGATCTTTCGCAAGTAAAAGGTACTGGAGAAAATGGTAGAATAACTAAAAAGGATATAGAGTCATATACCCCTGCAATTGCAAAGAGTGAGCCTGCCAAAACGAAAGAAGTAGTATCAACTCCCGCAATTCAGACATTTACACCTGCCGGAGAAGAAAGCATAGAAGAAGTAAAGAATTCGCAAATGCGTAAGGCAATTGCTAGAAGTCTTTCTTCATCTAAATTTACTGCACCTCATTACTATTTAACTATAGAAGTTGGTATGGACAATGCAATTTCTTCTCGTAAGATTATAAATGAGCTTCCGGACACCAAAGTGTCATTTAATGATATGGTAGTAAAGGCTTGTGCAATGGCATTGAGAAGACATCCACAAGTAAATACATCATGGAAAGATGATGTTACGGTATATAATAAACATATTAGTATTGGTGTGGCTGTTGCAGTTCCAGATGGGTTGGTTGTTCCTGTTTTGCCTTTTACGGATCATATGAATATTATGGAAATCGATACTAAAGTTCGCGACTTGGCTGTTAAGGCTAGAGATAAAAAGCTAACGCCACAGGAGATGAGTGGAAGTACATTTACAGTATCTAATTTAGGAATGTTCGGAATTCAGGAGTTTACGTCTATAATAAACCAACCTAATTCCGCTATTCTATCTGTAGGTGCTATCGTAGAGAAACCAGTGGTAAAGGAAGGTAAGGTTGTTGTAGGTAATACGATGAAAGTAACCTTGGCTTGTGATCATAGAACCGTTGACGGGGCTACAGGAGCACAATTTTTACAAACATTAAAGCAGTATCTGGAGAATCCAGTGACAATGCTGGCATAGGTGTACTATGTACAAGCAAGTATAAAATCTGAATCCCACTTCTTTTAAGAAGTGGGATTTTTTATTAAATATAAGAAAATAGAACAGAAAACGAACAAGTTCGAATGCGTCATTTTGTAGTTGAATTGGTATAATACGATTTACGAATAAAAATTTCGCATCTAATCACATTCTTTTTCTACTATATTTTCTTCATAAAATTAAACAATAGCTATGGCTATTCTCTAATTTGATTCATCAATCTAGCGAAAAATCTTTGTAATTATTTTTACGAAATTCCCATCCGTAAATCGTATAATATGATTACAAATAGAGAAATTAAGGGGTGCCAGAACTATTATGTTATTACAGTTTGTAAAAATAAAAGCGGGTATGAATGTGTGATAAAATAATTTGCTTTTAAGTATCTTTAGCAAAAATCTTAAAAATACTATATAAATGAGGCAGATCACTTTTTTGGCTATATTACTTTTATTTATCAACTGTAAGCAAGGGACGACTGCTCAATCTCAAAAACAAGATGAGCACAAGGAAATTGATAAAATAGAAATTGCTATCCCAGTAGGAAATGTTTCTGTTGCAGAGATTGATAGGATAATGAATTTTTTAGCGAGTGATAAACTAGAAGGGAGAGATACTGGAAGTAAAGGATTAGAAACAGCCGCAGAATTCATTGAAGGAGAGTTTAAGAAATATGGAGTTGCGCCTTATTTTGAATCTTACCGAAATGTATTTGATGCAAAAGGTGTTGAAACGTATAACATTGTAGGGTATTTAAAAGGAACCGATACTGCATTAGAAAATGAATTCGTAATCGTTGGGGCACATTTTGATCATATTGGAAAGGGAGAGGAAATTAACGGAGATACTATCGCAAATGGAGCTAATGATAATGCTGCGGGTAGTACGGCAGTAATAACTTTGGCAAAACATTTTGCAGAGAATAAACTTAATAAAAGAAGTGTATTGTTTGTGTTATTCGGAGCAGAAGAAAAAGGGTTGTTGGGATCTAAGCATTTGGCTAAAGAGCTAAAAGAAAAGGGGCTCAATTTATATACAATGGTAAATTTTGAAATGATAGGCGTGCCCTTAAATGATAAAAATTTTAAAGCATATATCACGGGATACGAGATGTCTAATATGGCTCATAAAATGAATGAATATGCAGGAAATGAATTAATAGGTTTCTTGCCTAAAGCAAAAGAGTTTCAATTATTCCGTAGAAGTGATAATTACCCTTTTTATAAAGAGTTTAATGTTCCTTGTCAGACTATTTCAACATTTGATTTCACGAATTATTCATACTACCATCATGTAGACGATGAGGTGTCTGAAATTAACTTTGATTTTATGGCAGAACTCATCAATGATTGTGCTCCTGTTATTACAAAAATACTTAATACATCTGATAAGGAGATCAAATTAAAAGCGAAGAAATAATTTTTAAAACTTTTTTCAGTTTCTATAAATATCTATGAAAAACATTATTATTACCGGTGCTAGTAGGGGGATCGGGTATCAACTAGCCAAATTATATGCTGATGCAGGGTATCAAGTATTAGCGTTATCTAGAAATGAAAATCCAATAAAGGCACTAGATCATAAAAATATTCATACGTTTTCATTTGATATTTGTAGTCCATCTGATCATGAAAAAATGATCAGTTATATTGAGGAGAACTGGAAACAGGTTGATGTTCTTGTCAATAATGCGGGTAAATTGCTGAACAAACCTTTTAGTGAAATTTCGACAAATGAATTTCAGGAAGTATATAAGGTTAATGTATTTGGTGTAGCAGAAATTACACGTCTAGTGCTTCCCTTTATGGTGTCAGGAAGTCATGTAGTAACCGTGAGTAGTATGGGAGGTATACAAGGAAGTATGAAATTTCCTGGCTTAGCAGCATATAGTTCTAGTAAAGGAGCGGTAATAACATTGAGTGAATTATTGGCAGAAGAATATAAAAATAGCGGTATTTCCTTTAATGTGCTGGCACTGGGAGCAGTACAAACCGAGATGTTAGAAGAAGCGTTTCCTGGTTATCAGGCACCATTATCAGCATTAGATATGGCATCATATATAAAAGAATTTTCACTTACAGGAAACAAGTTCTATAACGGAAAAGTGCTTCAGGTTTCTAGCAGTACACCTTAATTGGTGTCAAATAAACCCCTAATTAAGCTAAGATACTTTTTGTGTATTCTCTTCACATTTATCACTGTAGCTGCTGAGCGTTCCGAAGCTCAATGATCTTGAGATTTTAGGTTTCTTATTGATACATTTTTATATACTGATAAAACTGATGGACAGTAAGAAATTCTTTAAACTCTTCGTTTTGGAAATATACTAAGTTGCTTAAGGTTTTAGTTTTTTCGTTAGCAGAGATATTGGATTGAATAATTTTATTAGCCTTAATAGAATACTTGATTATTGCTTTTTTAATTTTGCTACTAGCGTAGCTATTAAGATTAAGTTCTTTTTGTAATGTAATTGTACGTTGTTCTGCTAGACTTTTTATTTTTTTACTTTCTTCTTCTTTTTGTTGTTCAGTAGTTATCTCTACTTTTACTTTTATCTCTTTGTTTTCCCTTTGATTTTGGGCAATAGAAATGCTGCTTATAAAAAATACTGCTAAAAATATATACCTCTTCATCTTAACGAATCATTAATACTTTCTTTGTTTGAATGATAAAAGTATTAAATATTGATTAACAACAGGTTGAGTGTATATAATATTCGATAAGTGTGATGTTATTTAGGTTGAAAAGCACAAATAAAATGGTTTTGTAAGTGTTTTAATGGTGTAATACCGTAAAAAATGCAATACAGGACTTAATTATCAATAGTATTGTATGTACTGAAAGTTACCTTAGAGGTTTTGAAACGTATTCCATCGATAACAATAGAAGAGTTTGTAATGTATGAGATAATAGTGTCGGTTTGCATATTTGCAAAACTAGTTTTTGTAATTAATTTTAGAATGGAATCAGAAATTTTCTCGGGTTGACCAATGAACTCTATGCTTTTAATTTTTGTGACTGTACTACCTTCGAATAAGTCACCTGTTTTATTGGTTGTTTTAAACTCAGGGTGTTTTTTTGTCAAAGATTGCGTGTCCAGATAATCTTGCAGTTTTTCAGTGATTAATGATGAGTACGATTCTTTTAGGGAATAGAATGTGTCTTCTTTTTTCGAGTCCAGAATCTCATCGGAAGTAGGTTCTTCCATGTTATTAACACTTTTTGATTCTTTAGCGCAACTCACAAAAAGTAATAGTAGAATAAGAGATATGGATAGCCTCATGATTTTATTCTGAATTTAAGTTTAACAATTTGCTCATTCAATCTTTTCGATTCAATTATTTCAATACCTTTTAGGCTTTTGGTAGGGGTTGTGATCTTGTCAATAAATTCATTTTTAGTGTATATCTCAATTCCTAAACCCGAAGGTAGTACCTGAAAGATAATGGCATCATTGGCAATCATTCTTACTAATTCGGTTCTTCTTTTTTTCCAATTTTCTACTTTTCCGTTAGCATAATAATGAAGCATTAGCGCATAATCATCGGTATGTACCTTAATCTGCTCTTTATTGGATAAAGAAGAAGTTGTTCTAAAAATGGTATCGGATTTATGATATGGAGAAGTAATTATAAAATGAATAAAGTTATCCTTTGTTGTCCAGTTAAAGCATCCAAGGCTATCACTTTTAATATAAAAAGGAGACTGTTTGTCGTTTAAAATAGTAATATTAATAGGAATGTCTATAATAGTTGTATTTCGATCCTGATCCATAAAACAGAATGAAAAGGTAGTAGTTCTAGGGATTAAAAAATATGCCGAACTAAGAAGAAATGTACCGAAAACCAGTAATAATATCCATTTTCTTTTCCCCTTTTTTGGCATGTCAACTTTTGCAACTTCATTTTCAGCCTTAAAATTATTCCAATTTTTATACCCAGCATATTCCGAAAGCATATTGAGAATATCTATACGGGGTAGTTTTTCTGTTGCTGCCTTGAAGTAGTTGTAAAAAGATTTCTCGCTGATACTTCCTTTAACACGATTGTGTAGATCTTCCTGAAATAAGGTGATGTCTTGCCCTTTCCATAGAGAAATATCCTTATGAATCCCAACATGATTCTTTAAAAACTGTTTTGCAACCGCTTTTTTAAGTTTGTCAAATAGTATGTAATCTTTTTTATTGATTGTTTTAGAAGCTTAAAATCAGTTGATTGTTCTTTTGTAAAACACTTTACAAATCCTTTACAAGTGTTTTGCAATATACCAATATCTTCTTATGATATGTTTGTTTTCAGTGTAACAAAATAAAAGAAAGATATGAAAACTATTAAAAAACTATTTCTGATAATCATAGTAATTATGGATTTCTCTTGTTCGAAAGAAGGGAATTCCAATTTTAGAAAAGAAAGCATTTCATTAGAAAAGGTTGGAGAGACTTCTAAATTAAATGCTTTTGAGATAGAGAATGAAATTGAATTAAAAGAAAGAGAGGTTACTTCGGAAAAACAGTTAAAAATTATTAAAAATGCAAATTGTAAAATTAAAGTTAGTAGTGTAGAGTTAATTACAATATTGGCAAAAAAAATAGCAAAAGATAATAAAGGGTATATTTCAGACGAGCGTTTTACGAATACCAACTATTTAAAAGAGAATAGATTTACTATAAGAGTTCCTCAACAAAACTTTGATAAAACATTAGATAGTATTTGCAAGTTAGCAGAATTTGTAGATCATAAAAACATTACAACAATCGATGTGACTGAAGAGTATATGGATATTACGTCTCGATTAAAAACAAAAAAAGAAGTAAAAAAGAGGTATGAAGATATATTAAAGGGAAGGGCAAAGAACGTAGAAGATTTATTACTGACAGAAGAAAAATTAAAGGAAATTCAGGAAGAAATAGAAGTAGCTCAAGGAAGATTAAATTACTTAAGCAATAAAGTTACTTATAGCACGATACAGTTTGATGTATACGAAAATGTGGTGCCAAAAGAAGAGCCAATTGTCTATTCTCCAGGTTTTTTGGATAAAGCTGAAGAAGGAATAGTGTTTGGTTGGAGTGTGTTAGAATATTTAGTCTTGATAGTGTTTTATATTTGGCCTTTAATAGTTTTAGGAATATTATCTATTATTTATTTCAATTGGTTTAAAAAGTAGTAAAAATATAAATTAAGCGCATCGCACAGCTGCGCTTAATTTTGTATTTTGCGGCAATGAAGGAAATCTTGGCAAGATATATCCCGGAACGAGCAGTAGAACCAGCATTTGAGCTGATTGTAAAATGTAATGTGCATCTAAAAATAGTCAATGAACGCGTTACGCGACACGGTGATTATAGAAAGATGTCCGATGGAAGACATCAAATTACTGTAAATGCTTCATTAAATCAATATCGTTTCTTAATTACTTTAATCCATGAAATTGCACATCTGGTGACGTTCGAAAAATATGGACGTTACATAAAACCACATGGAATAGAGTGGAAAAGAACATTTCAGCAATTGATGTTGCCATATATTAATCCAGATGTTTTTCCAATTAAATTAGTACCTTTAATTGCAAGACATTTTAAGAACCCAAAGGCAAGTAGTGATACAGATGAAAAATTGTCCTTAGCATTAAAACAATTCGATCCAGAGAACGATAAAAATTATATATTTGAAATACCCTTAGGAAGCAAGTTTAGATTGTATAACGGGAAGATATTTCAGAAAGGAAATAAACGTGTGAAACGCTATGAATGTGTAGAACTAAATACGGGTAGGGTATACCTATTTAACCCCAATGCCGAAGTGGAATTACTAAGTTAATTATGAACAGTAACTATTACGCCATATTAATGGCAGGAGGAGTAGGATCGAGATTTTGGCCGGTAAGTACCGCAGAATTCCCAAAGCAATTTCATGATATGCTTGGAACCGGTGAAACTTTGATTCAAAAAACTTTTAGTCGATTGACAAAAATTGTTCCACCTGAGAACATATTTATCCTAACGAATGAAGAATATAATGATTTAGTATTAGAACAATTACCAGAAGTCGCCCAGCGACAAGTGGTAACAGAACCGGTAATGAGAAATACAGCACCTTGTATTCTGTATGCATCGTTAAAAATCCAAAAAGAAAACCCAGACGCTGTGATGGTCGTAGCGCCAAGTGATCATTGGATAGAAGATGAAGATGCTTTTATTGATAATTTAAAACAAAGTTTTGAAGCATGTTCAGATAGCAATATATTGATGACACTGGGGATTAAACCTACCTTTCCCAATACGGGCTACGGATATATTCAGTACGATAAAGGAGTAGAAGGAATCAAGAAAGTAGCTCAGTTCAAAGAAAAACCTAATTACGAAACTGCCAAGCAATTTTTAAAAGAAGGAAACTATGTATGGAATGCAGGGATTTTTATCTGGAGCGTTACTGCAATCATAGAGGCTTTTTCTAAATTCCAAAAAGAAATGACAGCTTTGTTTAAGAAAGGGTCGGTTGTCTATAATACTGAGCAGGAGAACGATTTTATAGCTGAAAATTATAAGCTTGCTGATAACATTTCTATAGATTATGCTATCTTAGAAAAAGCAGAGAATGTTTATGTACTTCGTGCAATTTTTGATTGGAATGATTTGGGAACCTGGGGATCATTGTACGATAAATTGGATAAAACTGATGGAGGAAATGCAGTAGTCAATTCTAGAGTATTGGCAGAAGATGCTTCTGGAAATATGATCAGGACTACAACCGATAAAATTGTAGTGATAGATGGGCTGAATGACTATATAATTGTAGATAAAGAAGAGATACTTTTGATTTATCCTAAAAAGAAAGAACAAGATATAAAACAAGTACTTAAAAAAGTAAAAGATACGTACGGAGAAAAATACGGTTAATTATGGCAGAAAATACTCAGGGAAATGGGCAAACCCAGGATGAAAAAGTAGGGCAACAAAAAGAAGCTATAAAACAAGATGCCAAAGGATTGTTTAAAAGTGGATCCACTTTTCTAAAAGAATTATTAGATTTTCGTCATGATACAGATAGGGAAAGTACTATAGAGCTTATAAAAGCGGATATCCCTTTTAAGGGAGCTACCGCCTGGATTTTGATATGTTCTATATTCATAGCATCTATTGGACTTAATGCTAACTCTATTCCCGTAGTGATTGGAGCAATGTTAATTTCTCCATTGATGGGACCTATATTAGGAATGGGTATGTCCATTGCGGTAAATGATATAGATACGTTAAGAAAATCATTGATCAATTTTGGAGTGATGGTAGTGCTAAGTGTTTTGACTGCTTGGTTGTTTTTCTTCATTTTTCCTCTTAAAGAAGAATCTTCGGAACTATTAGCGCGAACCAAACCCGATATTAGAGATGTGTTGATTGCATTTTTTGGTGGATTAGCATTGATTATAGCAAGAACAAAAAAAGGCACCATTGCAAGTGTAATCTTTGGAGTTGCAATTGCTACAGCCTTAATGCCTCCATTATGTACAGTTGGATTTGGGTTGGCTATAGGGAAATTTGAATATGCTAGAGGAGCAATGTATTTATTTATTATAAATACTATTTTTATAGCCTTAGCTACATTTATCGTACTAAAATTACTGAAATTCCCAATGTTACGTTATGCAAACTCTGCAAAGCGTAAACGTATAGCAAGGATTGCTTCTTCTGTAGCTGTATTAGTAATGATTCCTGCTATCTATACTTTTTTGATTACGCTCAATGAAAGTCAGGCGCGAGGAGATTATGAAAAATTTATGCTAGCAGAAATAGAGGCGAACGAGAACCTGTACCTGCGTAAGGGTATATATAATTATAAAAATAAAACATTGAAGTTGTTCTTCGATGGAGAAATTACAGAGGCAACAGCCAGTGATTTACAGAATGAAATTAAAAATTACGAAAACATTAGTGATTTTGAATTGACCGTAAGAGGGAATAAAGCAAGAGGAATAGATCAGGTATCAAAGGCCTATGATAGAGCAATCGTGGAATTGGATCGATTAGAAAACACTAATGAGGCACTAAACACGCAGATAACAGAATTAAAATCAAAAATCGCAGAGAAAGACAAGCTGTTACAAGATGCTAATAGAGCTGTACCAGCATCATTTTCCTTTATTTCTGTAGCAAAGGATGCCAAAATTCGTTTTCCAGATTTGTTGGAACTGGGGTATGGAAGAGTGTTACAGTCTAATTTTATGAAAGTAGACACCCTGAAGGTAATTTTTCCTAAATGGAAGTTTCAAGTTTCTGATAGTCTAGATGGGGTGCGTAATAAAGACCTTAGAGAATGGATTACATCAGAACTGAAGGCTGATACATTATTGGTGAAGTAAAATTGCTATTACTATTTTTTAAAAAAAACTAAGAATATTATTTCTTGAAGCCTTTTAGAATAAGAGCTTTCTGATATTTTTTGTTTGAGGAGGGTTGTTTTTACTTTTTAAAGTACTGAAATTTATGATTTTTAAATTTGGTCCTGACTCTTGTTTCTCGAAGTTACAGCGATCTTGAATCCCTATAGCATTACTGATTTATAACCCTTTTAATTGTGCATCCCGTACTTTCTTAAATAGATTAGAGGAGTATACAAAATCCGTAACGGCTTCATTATCGGTTTTAAAAATCTGAGTTTTATCACCTTCCCATTCTAAATGTCCTTTTCTTAAGAAAACAATCTTTTCTCCGATTTCCATCACAGAGTTCATATCGTGTGTGTTAATTACTGTAGTGATATCGTTCTCCTCTGTAATTTCTTTAATTAGATTGTCGATAACAATTGCAGTTCTTGGGTCTAAACCAGAGTTAGGCTCGTCACAGAATAAATACTTAGGTCTGGTAACAATCGCCCTTGCAATAGCAACACGCTTTTGCATACCTCCACTTATTTCAGAAGGCAATTTATTATTAGCATTTTCTAAATGAACACGATCAAGCACTTCATGAACTCTCTCTCGCATTTCCTCCTTTTTTTGTTTGGTAAACATCATTAATGGAAACATCACATTTTCTTCTACAGTCATAGAATCAAACAAAGCACTTCCCTGAAATACCATGCCCATTTGCTCTCTTAGATCTCTTTGTTCCTGAGTAGTTAGATCAGAATAGGTAGTGCCATCATAAGAAATAGTACCTTCTTCTGGAGTAAATAATCCCAACATACATTTTAGGAATACTGTTTTTCCACTACCACTTGTACCAATGATCAGGTTTGTTTTACCACGTTCGAAACTTGTAGTGATCCCTTTTAGGATTTCTTCTCCATTAAAACTTTTATGTATGTCTTTTACCTCTATCATTGGCTTAGTAGTAATTGTGTTAATATGTAATTAGTGATCACAATAACCACTGTTGTCCAAACAAAAGCAGAAGTACTTGCCTTACCAACACCTAGAGCACCTCCTTTCATATAATATCCGTGAAAAGAAGGTATGGTAGCCAGTAAGAAAGAATAGATAAAGGTTTTTATAAATGCATATACCAAATGAAAAGGAATAAAATCTTCCTGTAACCCATTAATAAATTCGCTATTAGAAACAAAACCTCCATAAACACCCGCTACATATCCTCCAAAAATTCCCATAAACATAGCGATGGCAATTACAAAAGGATACATTAACATCGCAATAATTTTAGGGAAAACAAGATAATTAAGAGAGTTTATTCCCATAACTTCTAAAGCATCGATTTGTTCAGTAACTCGCATTGTACCAATACTTGAGGTGATAAAAGATCCTACTTTACCTGCCATAATAACAGAAATAAAAGTTGGGGCGAATTCTAGAATAACAGATTGTCTAGATGCAAATGCAATTAATTGTTTAGGAATTAGAGGATTGTTTAGGTTAAGAGCCGTTTGTATGGCCACTACTGCACCAATAAAAAAAGCTAAGAATACCGTTATTCCTAATGAACCAATGATGAGGTCATCTATTTCTTTAAAAATCAGATTTCTAATAACGGATCCTTTAGTCATTCGACTAAAGACCCCTTTTAACATTAAAAAATAACGACCAATATCGTCCAGATAAAACATATATCTTACATTAGAAGGGCTAAAATAGAAAAAAAAACAGCGACAGCATTTAACCTTCTATTAAAGTTTTTCATTTACATAAATAGTATTTTTACCAAACTAAACTAAAAAGGTAATGATAAAAAATATACTTCTAATTATTACGATAATCTTCTTTTCAATTAAATGTATATCTCAGAATTCAAAATCAGATGATAACAGTAAAGAAGTAATATATACATCACCAAAGCTCGTAGTTGGTATTGTAGTGGATCAAATGAGGTATGATTACCTCACTAGGTTTTATAACCGTTTTGGAGAAGGAGGGTTTAAGAGAATGATTCGCGAAGGATACAATTGTAAAAATAACCATTTTAATTATATCCCTACTTTTACTGGGCCAGGGCATGCATCAATTTATACAGGTACCACACCTCAAAATCATGGTGTTATTGCTAATAATTGGTATGATAAATTTGGCAAAGAAATTATATACTGTGCAAGTGATCCAAGTGTAAAAGCTGTGGGGTCTAATAGTGAATTAGAAAGAATGTCTCCCCACCGCATGAAAACAACGACCTTAGGGGATCAAAATAGGTTACACACCCAATTAAAAGGGAAAACAATTGGTATAGCAATAAAAGATAGGGGTGCGATATTACCAGCAGGTCATACTGCTAATGGTGCATATTGGTTTCGAGGAAAGAATGAAGGAAAATGGATTACAAGCACATATTATAGAAATGATTTGCCAAATTGGGTACAAGAATTTAATGATTCAGGAAAGGCATCTTCTTATCTAAAGGTATGGAATACGCTCTATAATATAAACACCTATACAGAAAGCGGAGAAGATAAAAATCAATTTGAAAGAGGGTATAAGGGAAAGGAAACAGCTACTTTTCCATATGATCTTGCGACATTAAAAGATCAGAATGCTGGTTTTGATATTGTAAAAATGTCTGCATATGGTAATAGTTTGACTGCCGACTTTGCTATTGCAGCGATAGATGGAGAGAAACTTGGGAATGATGATACGACTGATGTATTAACCGTTAGTTTTTCTAGCACAGATTATGTAGGCCATAATTTCGGAGTAAACTCCAAAGAAATACAAGACACATATTTGCGATTAGATAAGGATTTAGAACGTTTTTTTACAGCATTAGATACTAAAGTAGGAAAAGGAAACTATACCGTTTTTCTTACTGCGGATCACGGAGCTGTACACGTACCTTCCTATCTTAAAAGCCTCAAAATACCCTCAGGTTATTTTGATGAAGATGCCTTTGTACAGAAAATAGAAACCTTTGTAAAAGAAAAGTTTAAAGTAGAAGGATTGATAGAAAAAATATATAGCGACCAGATATTCTTTGCCTATGATATTCTAGAAAAAAATGAGGTGAATGCCGAAGAGTTAGAAAAGGTAATTGCTCATTTTGTATTGCAACAAGATTATATAGATAAAGTATTTACCAGAACACAACTACAAGAAGCGAATTATATTTCAGGTACTGCTGGGTTAATTCAGAAAGGTTATAATCAGAAGCGGAGCGGTGATGTAGTTATAGTATTAAACCCTGCCACTATCATATATTCTAAAACAGGATCTACTCACGGTAGTGGGTTAAACTATGATACGCACGTACCGTTGTTATTTTTTGGTAAAGGGATCAAGCATGGGAGTACAACAAATACAACTAACATACCTGATATAGTACCAACCATTTCGGCCTTATTAGGGATAACATTTCCTAATGGAGCTACAGGCAATGTGCTGTCATTTGTGTTGGAGTAGTCGTTTTCGTTAAAACCACATTTTGTTTTTTTAATGAAGCATAACAAGTCTTTGCCTAAATTCTATAGAAAGATATACATATAAATCGATAGGACATAACAGGTTTATCTCAAAAAAAAGCGAACCGAAGTTCGCTAAATTTTTATGGCCAACATTTTGCAGGACAGGTTGGAAGGAAAGATTCCAAATCACAATCGTTGTTCGTCCCTCTACCTCCTTCAATTTTTGTTAAACCTAATTTAGAAATTGACTTTTTGTTAAGTTTTAATAACTTTAGACTCTTTTTTTTCATGATGAAATATATTAAAGGTTAATAATATAGACCAAAGTAGAAAAAATAATTTGTTTTTAGAGTTTAGGGAAATTATCTTTTTTAAATCTTTAATTCTGTAAAAAGATTTAGGAGCTCTGGATTAGAAGGTCTGGGAGCATCTGCATTGACTATTTTACCTTCTGGATCAATAAGTATAAACCTTGGTATTCCATTGATTGCATAATCAACTACAAATTGCGATTTCCAATCTTTATCGGCAATTAACTGAACTCCTCCTAATTCTTTTTCCGCTACCATTTTTCTCCATTTAGGATAGTTTTTCTTATTGTCTATAGACAAGCTTACAAACTCGATATTTTTGCTATGAAATCGCTTTTCAATGTTTTTAAGATGCGGTATTTCGGCTTTACAAGGACCGCACCAGGTCGCCCATACATCAATGTACACATATTTTCCTTTAAGATCTGCTAAAGAAGTTTTACCTCCTTTGTAATTTTCAAAATCAAAATTTGGAGAAGGTTTCCCTTTCGCTAACACCTTTATTTTATCATACTTTTGTTTGATTCGTTTTTTAAAATCTTCATTTGTAGAAGCATTAGTTAATAAGTTATAGAAATCATCAAGATTGATATTTGATGGAGACAAAAGATGAGCTATATTATTTAAGAAATTGTCTTTAATATTTGGACTTTTAATTTGGCTTAAATCCTCTATATAAGCCTTGTAATAAGGAATGCTGTCTTTTTTAGCACGATTACTTGTCAAGTTTTTATATATAGAAGAACTAAGTTTTTGATAAGATATAGAGTTATTGAAATCTTTAGAGTTGTCGATATCGATATTTTTAAGTTCGTCTAAGAATCCCTCAGGAACTTGATAATTATTTTTTTTGGAGAAAAACTTGTGATAATTCTCGTAATTATTTAATGAAAATAAATAATCATAATGGTTGTACTTTTTTTCTTCCGTAATAAATTCTGGATCTAATGTTGTATAAGAAGCTAGAAGAGTATTCTTTTCTTTTTCAAATTCGGATATTTTTGATTTAAACTCGTTTGCTTCTTTAAGGAATAATGCTTTTTTTCCCTCTCGTGTGCCATTAAGTTTTTCATTCAGTAAATACTTTTTTGCCAAATAATTATTGATTTCCGAAGCGTTACCAGTATATACTATACTTTCATCGAATTCAGTAGTATTTATGGATACGTTTAATTCATCTCCTTTTTTTAAATGTATTGCAGTACTCTCGGAGCCAATATTAAAACGATAATATCCTTTATTTTCAATACGTAAAGTATCATTAAATACACCTTCTGGATTAATAGGGATTTTTTTTTCGAAGCTTTTGTTATTTGTGTAAACGATTACCTCTTTATCCTTTGAATTGAGAATTTTTCCAGAAAAAAGAACATAATCCACTGGAGCTTTTTCTTTTTGGCAGGAAATTAGGAACAAGGTTAATAATCCTAATAATAAAACATTGGTTTTCATATATCTCATATAATTGGGTTGTTATTTAATATTTTCTAAAACAAAGAATCGTTTCTATACCTAAATTATACACGTGAATTATAGGAAGTGAATAGTTTTTAGATCATTACGACGGCATTAAATATAAATAAATAATTATACAAGTAATTTTTTTTAAATATAATTTAAGATTATTTAGAACACTTTATTTAAGATCTTTTTCCAGCGTAGATTTCGGATAAATTTCCCTTCCTGTTTACTGATCAGATATGGTTTATGTTGTATGCAGGCTTTTATAAACCCAATAAGGTAATCTTTTATCAGATGAGGTTGTTTTTTTAGTACGGCAAGTTTTACAGATGCAATTAGTGTAATCAAAAAACCATAACGAATACTATAAAAAGCTTCTCCTTGTTTATACTTGGCTTTTCGATCATAAGTATTTCCTGTTGGTTTCAGGTGCTTAACCATTAGAGAATCATCTGTTTTGATTTCCCAATTGTGATACTGCGCCAGCAATTCATCAACTGTATCCCAGCCCATAGCAGCTTTTAACCCACCAATATCAGAAAAACATTGTTTTCTATATGCTTTAAGTGCCCCCCGGATATGATCTTTATTAGTCAGGTTTTCCAGAATCCAATTTTGTTTTTTTTTAATATAACAGAAACCACCAACCATGCCAATCCTCTCATTACTGCTAAAATGAGAGACTATATTCTCTAGATAATTATCAGGAAAAATAAGATCTGCATCGAATTTACATATAATATCATATTGGTCATCAAGGAAATCAAGGCCTTTATAAAAGGCATTTATAACCTTACTGCCAGGTAGATGTTGTTCAGAAGAGTCGGAATGCACGATCTCAATAAAACTATAAGTATCCATAAAAGTTCTTACCACCTTCTCAGTAGAATCCGTAGAATTATCATTAACCACAACAATTTTCTTAGGTAGAAAAGTCTGGTTCACTAGCGAGGTAAGAGTTTTTGGTATTAGTAACGCCTCATTATGTGCAGGTATGACAATATAGATATTCAAAATGAAGATGATTAGTACATATTATTTTCTTTCTGCATAAACAATATAGTAACGAGGAGTAAAATATCGTAACAAGGGTCTTATTCCAAACTTTTTTACAGGGTTAGTCCATTTTTTAGTAGCTTTAATTTCCCAACCGGCCTTCTCTAATAACCAATCAAATTGCCAATCTTCAAACTCATGATAGTGTTTATCCCAAGGATCTTTTTTACTCCGGTATGCAGAAGAAAACCATAACCTAAGAGGGATAGAAGCAATCAATTTATCTGCCTTAATATCCTTAAGTAATGTGTATGGAGACACTAAGTGTTCTAATATTTCAAAAGCAGTCACAACTTCTGCGCGATCAGTTTTTACAGCTTCTGTGTGTAGATCCAGATCTTCCCCTTTAGTATTCATTACCTTATACCCTTGTTTTTCCATATATGGTACAAACGGATTATGCACACCAAGATCAAGAATAGTTGTAGGAGTTGGGATATGTTTTTTTAAAAAAAATAATGTTTCTCTGTACCGCTTATGCGGAATTTTTCCTTCGTACATAATTAAGGGATAATTACAAGGCATAAAAATAAGAATAATAGCCGATCCATTATCTTCTACCTTAATTTTATTTGTATCACTGTAGCAATAGACAGCGCTCTTGTTTTCATGAGATTAGATTTTTGTCCCCTAAAATTTTTATCAATAGTGGCAGTAAATAAAGCAAGCCAAGTGTCAAAATGAATCTTTGTAATTGATTTTTTTAAGTGTAAATCTTTATGGATTTGTAGCACGTTTTTTTTATAGTTCCCAGTATAGAACAATTGTTGATGCCAAAATGAACTTATATGAGGAATATGATCTTCTAAATCAATTCTGGCTATTTCCGTAAAAAAAGTACCAATAGCTGGATCTTCTATAGCCTTACCATAGAATTCGCGTATAATATATTCAATATCCTGAATAGAGGATATATCTTTTAAGTGAGAATTGTTCTCGTCCAAAATACCTTGTTATTTCTAGTGCTTTACAGGCAAATCTAAGTAAAATATAAACAAGGTATCATGACGAGGTTCTGGTTTTGGGCTATAATTTCTGCTTAGAGACTAATAAATCCCGCAATTCCTGTTGTTTTTCTTGTTCGAGCATCCGTTGGTGGGCAAAAGCAAAGATGGCATTTTCTATAATTTCATTTTCCCTTTCACCGGATAGAATATATGAGATAACTGTCTTAGAATAATATTTTTTATTAGGAGTTAGAATCTTGTTTTGAATAAGATATGCTTGTATTTTTTTGATGTGCTTGCTTCCAATAACTTTTAAGATAGCAGCGCGTTCTTCAACTGTGATCATAAATAAGTTGGCTAGTGTTATCAGTATAATTATCTTTGTGAATAATGTGTTATAGTTTTGTTATACAAAAGTATATATAATATTGTACATATACAAATAATAGTTAATATTTTGGATAAATCAGGTAAAATTATAGATAGAGTTGTAGATTTTTCTGCACATTTGGGAATGAGTTTACGAAGCTTTAGCCTATCTATTGGTGCGAGTGCAGGATATTTGCACAGATTACAAACTGCAAATAGTAATATTGGTGGAGATTTTATAGAAAAGATACTACAACTGTATACAGAAGTTAATCCAGTATGGTTGGTAACCGGAGAAGGGGATATGTTTAAAGAAGGGTATACTGTAGAAGAATCAGGTGTCCGATATGGAGGAAAAGATTACTTTAAACAAGCCTTACTAAACTATCTGGATGATGAAGATGTAAAAAACAAATTATTACGGGCTATTCAGGAGGAAGAAATAGAGCAGGAAGAGTAGCTATAAAAGAAAATAAAATGGATATATGAGAAAGGCTTGAAAACTATGATTTCAGGCCTTTTTTCTATTAATATCATTTTTTTAATAAGTAAAAATTAAACGTAATAGTCCGAAATATGTGCTTTATTCTCGTTTTTTTGAGGCAATAGAGATCCTGAACTTTGATTAGATGCTACTCCTTGAGATCCTAATTTTTAGTAAACTACCTCGGGGTATTATACCCTTTGGCGGTGCCAATAAATTATACGATTTATGGATAATAAATTCGTATTAGGAGTTTGAATTATTTTGTACTAGATTAAGGCATAAAATTAAAGAATAGCCACTTGTGCTGAGCTGCGCCGAAGTATAGCTATTGTTGAATTTTATAACGCAGATATAGTGCAAAAGAAACGAACTATATGCGAAAGTTTTATGCGTAAATCGTATTACTACTGCAAAACTTTCTGGCAGTTATAAAACAAAGTATGTGAGTTTCCTTTTGGTATATCACAAAAATCAAAAGAATTGAAAGCGATCTAAATATATTCCTTATGTCCATTCAGAAATTCAAAAGGAATACTCATACCCTGTTTTTATTTTTTTCATGGAAATTAAATCAATAATAGATACGATGTGTATTTACTCTGTGAAATTTGCAACTTCGTTGAAGCAGAGTAACCAGTAAAAAGAGTTCAACCCACCTAACAAAGTGCTCAAAGCACTTAAGAAAATACAAGAAACAGTCAGTTCTACGAAGTTTGCAATATCATAATATGCTAAGTAATCAGTAGACAATACCACTCTAAGATATTACCCTTTAGTAAATATAAAGCGCCAAAATTTAAGAAATTATCCTTTTTGTATCACGTGCGATAAGTTTTCAAAACCTGTCTTTAATGTTAATTTTTTAAATTTTAATCTGATTTTAGCAATGTTTTTAATTCATACTTTCACGCACTAGTGGTATAATATTACATATTGTTATATTCAATAGTTTTCAGGAATCAATTGACCTTGTACGGTAAAACAATAGAAAAATTTCCCTATTTTAGTACGACCTCAATGTTTTTACTATCGAACTTATCATGTGTTGTGGTTTTTAACCGAAAAAGGTAGCCTTTGTGCTATTATGAATTTGAAGAAGATAGTGTTTTAAAGATGAGTTCATCGATAAACTAAAACAAATTAATAACAAGAATAACACCCCTAAATTTCTTGATATACGCTCTATTATTTTTCATAAGTCAAGATGAGTTCATGAAATAAAACTAACTGATTATACACACTAACATCTTACTAATATGCCTACTAATACCCGAAAAAAAAGCATTATCAATGCACATACTCATGTGTTTACTGGGAATTTTGTACCTCCTTATTTAGCTAAAACGATCATACCCTGGCCTCTATACTATTTAATACATACAGGATGGATGATCCGACAATTTAAACGTTACTATAAGCTGAAATATAAGAATGATTTTGCCAATGCAGAAACAGAAGAAGAAAGACATAAACTATGGGAAGCAATATATGCAGGGAGGCGTGGAGAGAGAAAAAGAATGAATAGGCGCTTTTTTATTACCAGTCGATGGTATCTTAATATCCCTTATAAACTTATTGGACTTTGGTTATCTATAGTTGCAGGAATTTACTTCATAGAATTTATAGCCTACTTAATGGAGGTGAACCCAGAAACACTAAAATATGTAGCACAATTAAAAGTGTATTTATCTAAGTGTTATTTGTTTTATGAATTACCAACGATCATAAAAATTGCATGGGTAATTCTAGTCGTATGGTTTGTACACTGGAGTAGAAAGTTGATACTCTTTATTGTGAAAAATATTTTTCCAATCATAAAAAAAGTATTGAATAAAAAAGTACTGGCACTCTTAGACCGTTATTATTTATTGGGGCGCTTTAGTTTTTATGAAAAACAACATCGAGTAGCACTACGTGCGCTACATCAATTACCACCCGAATCCAGTATTGTGATTTTACCAATGGATATGGAATATATGGGCGCAGGAAAAACTAAAATGACAAAAGAGATACTACGACAAAAGGATGATTTTATAGCTACTAAAAATTGGAATGAAACAGATTTTAGCGAGATCTATAAATATCAGATGCGCGAATTATGGGACTTTGTCAAAAAACCAGATGAAACAGGACCTAAAGAAGCATATTTTCCTTTCGTATTTCTCGATCCACGAAGAATAAAAGAAGAAGGCAAAGCATTTTTTGATTATGAAGTAAAGCAAGGGAAAATGGTTTTAAAACCCTGTTTTATCAAAACATACATGGAAGACCGCAGTTTTAGCGGTTTCAAAATATATCCGGCTATTGGATACTATCCTTTTGATGAACATTTACTACCTATCTGGAGGTATGCCTCAGAAAACAACATTCCTATTATGACACATTGTGTAAAAGGAATTATCTATTACCGAGGGAAAAAGAAAAAAGAATGGAATTTTCACCCGATTTTTAAACAAGAATATAAAAGGAATGTATATGAGCCAATGCTATTAAACTATCCTAAAAATGTTGATTTTCAGATTAATTTCACGCATCCACTAAACTATTTATGTCTTGTAGAGGAAAAGTTACTAAAAATGGTATTGCGTACTACAGATACAGATAGTGAAGTTAGAAAACTGTTTGGATATTCAGAAACAGAAGACACCTTAGAATGTACACTTTCTAATCTAAAAATATGTTTGGCACATTATGGAGGAGAAGAAGAATGGATTCGGTATATGGAGCAAGATAGAAGAAGTTCTAGTCAGCGACTAATGAGAGACCCGAAAGAAGCTATTAAATTTATGGAAAACTCTAATGGAGAGTTTTCCTGGTATAAATTAAACGATTTATGGAATAAAGCAGATTGGTATTCTATCATCTGTAGTTTATTGATTGATTACGAGAATATATATGCGGATTTAAGTTATATCATCAGCAAACCTTCAATTTACCCATTACTTAAGTATACATTAGAGAAGGATGAGGATTATGCTACAGAACATCAGGCGTATATGGCAGAACCGATAGTAAATAAAAAAGCAACACACTATACAGGAAAAAATAAGTTAAGAAGCCGCGTTTTATTTGGAACTGATTTCTATGTGGTTCGTAATCACAAATCTGATAAAGATTTGTTTATAGAAACCAAGACCTTATTGGATGAAGAAAGTTTTGATCTTATTGCAAGAGAAAATACCTTTAACTACTTGTCAAGAAATTAAATAACATGCCGTATGATTTATGTAAATAGAGATAGTGTCACATTTCCGGAAGAATTATTAGAAGGTAATAATAAGTATTATGAAGAAGAGGTTTTAATGCGCCTTCAGGAACCTGATAAATTCAGGCAAGCAAGATTTAAACCAGATTATAAGGTGTTGCATAGAATAAGGCCAAAACTTGAAGAATTATTTAATGATAAATGTTGTTATTGCGAATCGAGACTCGACAAGTGGGACTTAGAGCATTTTAGACCTACATCTACAACGACTGGAACAGATGAAAAAACCTCTGAAGAAGGATATTATTGGCTTGCCTATAAGTGGTTTAACATATATCTAAGCTGCGCTATTTGCAAACGTAATAAAGGGAATGCATTTCCAGTCTTGGGAAAACGATTAGAAGCACCAAGTATTGAACTGTATCATAATTACGAAGAGTTACAGAAATATATGACCACAGAAGAGTCATTATTTTTAAACCCTTGTGATCCAGATGCATATACGGATCTCCAGTTTCAGTATGATATAGGTGGGGGGATTATTCCATTAACAGAAAAAGCAGAATACACTGTTGATCGTTTACAACTTAATAGAAAAGCACTCGTAGAAGCTAGGGAACAGCTTATAAAGTATATTAATAATGCTACAGCCAGTATTTCATTTACTAAAGGAGTTAATTCCAATGTTATTACTGATTTAATTCAACTTTTAGAAGATGATAGTACATTTTTAGGATTAGCTAGACAAATGATAGCGAGATGGTTTACAATGAATAAAACGTTGATTAAAGATTTTAATCCAGATCAGTACGAATTAATTTTTAAAGCCTTATCAAAAAGTATACATTCAATAGAAGTATTAGCAGGTAAAGAATCAGAAGAAGAAACCTTTAAAGGATATCAGATAGCCTACAAAAATGAAGCTGTTATTGATGAGATAGATATAGAAAAAATAACTACAGATACTGATACTCCACTAAAATTTTCCAGATTTATTGAGTGGATCGATATTAAGAACTACAAATGTATCGAATACGTAAAACTGGAGATTCCACCTCCATCAGAAGGAGAACGGGAAAACGGTATTTTATTGATAGGAGAGAATGGAGTAGGTAAGAGCACAATCTTGCAAGCAATTTCCTTGGCGATGATGGGAGAGGATCAATTACAACATTTACATATTGGAAACCCAGGTAAATTGATTCGCAGAAATTCCAGAGCTAAGAAAGCACGTATCCGGGTCAAGTTTACAGATGAAAAAGATATTGTCGTTGTAGAAATAACCAAAAAAGGTATTATGGCGAACCGTAAAAACATGGTGAAACCTTGTGTAGGCATTGGATCTATACGCAGACTACCGGAATCCGGCGAAACCATTTCTTTTAGTGACGATTCAACACGGATTTTAGGATTGTTCAGACACGATGTGATCTATCCGGATATTCAGCCTTGGTTAGGTAATACCAAACAAGTAAACACTCATCAGTTTGATGAAGCGGCCAAAGCCATTATAGATATGTTAATGATCTCTGATGAATTTATTGGAAAAGAGCGTTTGGTGCATCGCAAAAATGGTAAACTTACGGTAAACGTCGGGAATGGGCCAGAATCTATAGAGGATATGTGTGATGGGCACCGTTCGGTAATTGGGTATGCCCTATATATCCTTAGATGTTTGTCCCTATATTGGGATAGCTCGATTAGTGCAGAAGGGTTGGTAATTATAGATGAGATAGGAAATCATTTGCACCCAACATGGAAAATAAAAATAGTTTCTCTATTACATCAGGTGTTTCCAAGAGCAATTTTTGTAATCAGTACTCATGATCCCCTTTGTTTACGAAGTGCAAGAGATGGAGAAGTATGGGTAATGAATAAGAAGCAAGAGACGCAGGAAATAGCTATTGTACAAAAAGATATCCCACAGGGGATGTCATTAGAAACTTTACTCACCGGAAAATGGTTCTATATGGATCATACCACCGATGAGCGGACCAGTCAATTAATAGAAGAGCATAGTACAGAAATGTTTAGCGAAACTCCAGATGAAGCACGGATTAAAGAAATTGAAACACAATTGGAACGTACTGTATTACAAACTCCCTTTGGGAACACAAAATTAGATACATATTTACACTTTGTAAAAGAAGTACAATCAGAGAGTATCAGTAAACTGGAAGCAGATAAGGAGTTACGTGATAAATTAGCAAATCGAATAAGAAACCAAATAAAGTCTTGATATGTTAGCATTTGATCGACCGCGACGCCCCAATGGGATAAAAGAAAAAAGCGACGCCTTATTAGATGAATTGGGACATCCAGAAAGTGATAATTGGCCGAAGTTCCAACAAAATTTCTGGCAAGGTTTAAAAAAGTACTTTATGAAATCACAGCATCAAAAATGTGGATATTGTGAAGTTCAGGTTTCCGATGATGGAGATGTAGAGCATTATCGCCCTAAAAGTGTGATTCAGGAATTAGAGGCAGAAGGTACCGAACTCGAAAATTTAAGAAATCTAAGAGGAAGGAAAAAACCTGAAGTCACCGAACATGGGTATTGGTGGCTGGCTTATGAATGGAGTAATTACTTATTATCGTGTTCTATTTGTAATCAAAAATATAAAAGTGCCCTTTTTCCGGTTTCTTTGCCAAGAAGAGAACGGTCTCATCATAAATATAAGTTTCAAAACCCTGAAAAAATAGATGTTAGAAGGGAGCAACCATTACTAATCAATCCTTTCGAAAAGAACCTCGATCCTTATGAATATTTTGAGTACGCACCTTCGGGATTTATCAAACCTAGAGATAGAAGTAAACGAGGTTTAGAAACCATAAGAGTGTGTGGGTTACATCGTATTAGTCTGACCAGAATCAGAGGAATTAAAGCATCCAATGTTTGGGCAAACTCGCTACAATTGTTGGAAGCAGAACCTAAGAGTATATTACAACGTATCCTAGCTGTAAATTTATTTTTCGAAGGGCATGAGATCAATAGTTTCGCCGGGATGACACGAATTATTTTTAAGCAGATTACAGGGCTCAGTTGGGAAGAGTTAGAAGCTTTATTAATTAAAGAAAATTGGATGGGAGATGTAGAAGATAGAGTTACCATAGCCTTAAGTATACTAGAAGAAAATACAATTTGAAACTTCCTAGCCACTTAGGAGAGTTTCTTTTTAGGAAAAATTCCAAGCAAAAAGGAAAAATTCCATTTTTTTTTCGATTATTTCTATTAGATTTGTATTTTAAAAACGTGTAATGTCAGAAAAGTTATATGCTGTTATTGATGTAGAAACCACAGGAAAAGGTATCAAAGATAATCGCATTACGGAAATTTGCATCGTACTATTACGAGGTAGCACGGTAATAGATAAGTTTACATCATTGGTAAATCCCGAGTGTGTTATTTCCCCTTTTATAACGGGTCTTACCGGTATCGATAACGATATGGTAAGAGATGCTCCTAAGTTTTATGAGATTGCAGATCGTATTATAGAAATGACAAACGGAGCCATTTTTGTAGCACATAATGTAAACTTTGATTTTAATGTTATTAAGGGAGAGTTTAGGAATTTGGGATATAATTTTATACGTAAAAAGTTATGCACTGTTAGATTATCGAGAAAATTGATTCCCGGAATGTTATCCTATAGTCTAGGTAAGTTATGTTCTTCCTTACATATTCCATTAGAAGGGCGACACCGGGCAGAAGGAGATACAGATGCTACCGTTATATTATTCCAGCGTATTTTAGAATTAGATCCCGATTGTATACTAATTAACAAATTCCTGAATGCACGTTCCAAAGAGGCTACGCTACCTCCACATCTACCTGCCGAAGAGATTGATGCATTGCCAGAAGATACAGGAATCTATTTGTTTCGAGATCAAAAAGGAAAAGTAATTTATGTAGGGAAAGCTAAAAATATAAAGAAGCGTGTGCTGAGTCATTTTTATGATAAAAAGAACAAAGAATATGCATTATGTCAGGCTACATATGCTATAGATTATGAAATTACAGGAAATGAATTAATCGCATTGTTATTGGAATCAGAACAAATACAAAAGTATTACCCTAAATTCAATAGTGCGCAAAAAAGACCAGTAGCACCCTATCGTATTATTTCATATATAAATAGAAAAGGAGTAACTCAGTTAGCGATTGATAGGTCTCCAGTGACCAATGATTCGTTTGATATATTTTATAGTAGAGATAGTGCTGTCCAAAAATTAGAGCAGTTGTGTGCAGAATATACATTATGCCCTAGGTATTGTAGTCTACAAAGTACTACAGAAAGATGCTCGCATTACAAGATCAAAAACTGTAAAGGTATTTGTGAAGGAGTAGAATCCGTAGCATTGTACAATATACGGGTGCAGCAAGCCCTACAGTCTTTACAAGACACTAAAAAAAGTTACCTTATCAGAGAGAATGGAAGGACCATCGATGAGCAAAGCTTTGTAATGATCCAGGATGGTGTGTATAAGGGGTACGGATTTATTAATGATACCGAGCAAATTACTACTCTAGAGGATTGCGAAGCTTTCTTGCAATTGCAGAACCATACCTATCATACTACAAAGATTATTAAAAGCTACATGCATAAACATGGGGAAAAGAATGTGGTATCTATCATTTAGATTTTTACTAAAACATTTGCCTCACTAGTTATTGGCACAGTTTAATTGTTTGGTTGATGGGTTCCAAGTAGGTGAAAAGAACTTTTTATCTAATTAATTTGATGTTAATTTTAAGGGAAAATTCAAACTTTTTTCACTCTTTTTTTATTACTAATTGAATAAAAAACAACCCAGTTTTAGATGGAAAAGTGTGTGTAAAATGAAGATTTTAGGTCATCAAGGCGATTTTTTTTTTCATCTTGACGACTTTATCAAGTCATCAAGTGCAAAAAAAAAGTCGTCAAGGTGACTTTTGGTCTTTTTTTGGCAAAAAAAACGAGTTTTTGGCTATAAAATTTCGGAGTTTGACAGTTCTTTTTGCTACAGATATGGATCAAAGAGTTGTTCTTTTTTTGCTGTAATGTCGATGCTGTTTTCAGTCAGAAAAAAAGGACGATCAAATCTAAGGATAGTATGATGCTTTTTGATTTGGTTGGTAGAAATTATATCAGTAAAGATTGTATAGACAGGCAGTAATGCCTTTTTGGAGAAATCAGCCATTTCTATAGAGAAAAGAATAATACGTTTCGCAGTGATAAGACTAACACAGAGGTTGATTAAAAAAAAGAAAAACTGCGAATAAAGCATACTTGATAAAATTAAAGAATTACTAGCTACCTTAACACTATACAAACTTCATTCCAAAAGCTATTTTCTACTTCCAATAATAGCCGAAAATATCTATAATCATTGTTTGGGTTTATTTTTTTTCAAAAAAAACATCAAAACACTGTAACAAATCAAAGACTTAAAACATTAACTCATGTATACCATTACATTTAGTCAGTAGGGAATGATAGAGTGTGGAGTGTATGTGTTTGAAAATGAGTTGTAAATGCAGTGTTGACCTCGTTTAAGAATAGAAGTGAATGTGATTTTTAGAGAAAAAAACATTATAAAATTTAGCACATCTTTCTTACGGTATTAGCATACATTTACGCCTTCAAAAAAAATAACCATACCATCGTGAATAAAAATAGTAGTAAAATTATAGTAAGTATTCTTGTAGTATTAGTGATCGTAGTAACGATACTTTCCTTTTATGTATTTAAACCTTCTACACCCGAAATTGTATATGTAGACAATGTACAATTGTTTAATGGATTTCATATGTCTAAAGATTTAGGGAAGATCAATGGAGATAAAATAAATACTCAAAAGAAAAAGCTGGATAGTTTGTATTCTATCTATTCCATTTTTAGAGAGCAGCAAAATGAAGAAAAAGCACAAGAGTTGGAAACCCAATTGAGATCAGAAGATCAGGAGTTAAAAAAGATGAACGAGTATTTCTCCAAAGACCTGAGCCAAAAAGTCTGGAATCGCTTAAATCAATATATAAAGGAGTATAGCGAAACAAAAGCATATAAAATTGTTTTAGGAACTCAGGGAACAGGAAATATTATGTATGCTCAAGAGGGAATTGATATTACAGAAGAAGTATTGATCTACGTAAATGAGAAGTATGAAGGGAACTAGACAAATACATTTTCGATTCACATATAAGGGGCTGCAACTAATAGGGATATTACTTTTTTTTACAGTTATTTTTTCATGTCAAAAGGAAAAGAAAACCCCAGATTCCAAAATAGAAGAACGCCTATTTAATTTAGAACAAGTCGGATGGAAATCTAAATCCATTTCACATATATTTTCAGATATCTCCTATAAAGCTACAGAAGTACCATTACAGTACTATATCCTAAAAAATGAAGGAAACGAAGATCTAGAAAAAATAGACTCTATCTACAAATCACTTAAACGAGAGCGGATTGTTGAGGTAGAATTCCATCAAGAGAAAGAAGATGATCTGTTAAAAGCAGTCTATACGAATAAGGATTACGAAGCTTCAGTAAAATATATGTCTTTTAAGGTACAAGAAGATTTTATGGTAGTAACGGAATCCAATGATACGATTCGTTGTTCGGGAGCAACTTTCGAACGAAATTTTAAGGTAGCACCTTTTAAAAGAATCTTACTTCATTTTAATGACATTCCTTCGGGAGAAAACATACAACTCATCTATGATGACCAGTTATTTGATAACGGATTGATGAAATTTAAATTTACAGAAACACCTATAAAACTATAAAAGTTCTAAGACAGTTAGTGATATGATTAATACAATACGAAAAAGTAAAGTCACCAAGGTAGTCGCAAGTTATTTGGCAATCCAGTTGATTGTACAGATGGTACAGCCTATGCAATTATGGGCATTGACCAGTGGACCTAGTCAACCCGAATTTAATTCATTTACTCCTATTGGTACCTCGGATATGGTCAATCTTTCCTCTGGTAATTTTAACTATAATATTCCAATAATGGATGTAGGAGGGTACCCATTAAACTTGGCATACAACCAGGGTGTTAATATGGATCAGGAATCAAGCTGGGTAGGCTTGGGGTGGAACCTTAATGTCGGTCAGATTAATCGACAGGTACGGGGAATACCAGATGATTTTGATGGAGATGAGATCACCTATGAAAACAATATGAAACCCAATAAGACAATTGGGATGACTGTAGACGTAAATGCCCAGTTCTTTGGGAATGAAGAAGTAAGTAAACAGGTAAAAGATAATTTGATTAAAGTAGGGGCAGGTATAGGTCTAAATGTAGAGTATAATAATTATAATGGTATTTCCTTTAAACCTTCTTTTGGGCTTAATTTTGATATAGCCGGACATGCCAGTGTAGGAATGAATTTAACATCTTCTGCAACCGATGGAGTCACTGTAGTACCTAATGCCAGTATCAGTACAATCAATAGAAATAGAAGTAAATATTGTGATAATGCATTTGGAGGGACATTGAGTTTTGGAGTACCTATAAATTCCAGGCAAGGGTTGGTAGCCTTTAATATGAGTGCAGCGCTTACTAAACATATAAATATTTATGATCAAAGGACTGAAAGTGATAGAGGAATAGACCTAGGTTTGAGTGGCAAAGGAAGTATCTCATTTCTAAATACAAGTTTTACACCTACAAAAAGAATACCTTATAAAAATACAGGGCTTACGTTTGGGGTTTCTGTAGGAGGTACATTATGGGGAATTGATGGGGAAGTAGGATTAACTGCTTATGGTACGGAGCAAAGTATAGCACAAATTACAAGCGTAGAAAAATCATATGGCTACGAATACACCGAAAATGCTACAGCAAACGATATTTTAGATTTTAACAGGGAAAAAGAAGATATCGTTAGTAAACATACTCGGGTATTACCTTCTGTAAATTATACCTATGATTTATATACCATAAATGGACAAGGGGTTAATGGAATGTTTCGTCCCTATCGAAGTCAGGTAAGTTATGTATATGATCAATTGGTAACAGATGAGAGTGATAGTAATAACGGAGGCATCGAAATTGAAGTTGGAGGTGTTGCCCACGTAGGACTGGATTATAAAAGCTCTCCATCAGAAAGCCATACCGGTGGATGGGAAACGAATGCAACCCAGTATCTAAAAGAAAGAAAACTAAACAGCCCTGCTTACGAAAAAGTGTATTTTAAGTCAATTGGCGGACTGACTGTAGATCAGGAAAAAGAAATATTCCAAAGTAAACTGGGAGGGTATAAAGCAATGGCACTAGCCATTGACCAACCTGGAGGAAATACAATTGGAAATACAGGAATTCGAAAAAATAGCTATGGGAAATATGCCGCAAACCGATTTAGGGTAAAAAACTTCCTTAATGAGGGAACTGTATACAATTATGATGAAACATCATTCAATGCTCCAATCCAAAGAACGGAAAGAGAAAAAAGAAATCAGTCTATTCAGGAAGTAAAAGTAAAAGAAGTGAATGATTTTGATCTTAAACTTTTTAAGGTAAACCCTAATGCCAAGGGGCATCATAAAGCAGGTATGAAAATAGTAGAACCTGATGGTTCTACCTATGTTTATGGGGAGACAGCTTATAATATAAAAAAAGAAGAAGTTTCTTTTTCGGTAAATGGAGCAGGAAACTGTACAACAGGTAGTGTAAGGATAAATGTAAATGCCAATGAAAATACCACAAGTAATAAAAGTGGAGTAGATAACTATTTTAATAAAATAGCAACACCAGCCTATGCACATACCTATTTATTATCAAGTGTGCTATCATCAGATTACGAAGACAGAACCGGGGATGGACCTACAGATGATGATTTTGGAGCCTATACAAAATTTAACTATGAAAAAATAAGTGAGTATCAATGGCGTACTCCTTATAAAGATGCTTCTTATAATGCAGGCTTAAACTCTGATAATGGAGATCAAAAAGGAAGTTATGTATATGGAGAAAAAGAGTTAAAGTATATCAATACGATAGAAACAAAAACTCATGTAGCAGTTTTTCATTTATCGAATCGAAAAGATGGACGTGGAGTCATTGGAGCCAATGGTAATGGGGGGAGTAATTCCGCTTATATGAAGAAGCTCGATAGGATTTCATTATATGCCAAACCGGATTATGAGAAAAATGGATCAGCAGCCAGCCCTATCAAAACAGCACATTTTCAATATGATTATTCCCAGTGTAAAGAGATAGATAATAATCTTGAAACCTCAGGTAATGAAAGAGGAAAGCTTACCTTAAAGAAGGTGTATTTTACCTATAGGGATTCTAAAATGGGGAAGTATACCCCTTATGTATTTAATTATGGTACAGGAGAGTTTGATGCTCAGGGTAACTGGATACAGGATCAACGTTCTAATCCTGATTATAACTTAAAAGGGTATGATATCTGGGGGAATTACAAGCCCAACTCAGGAAGTTGTAATGTAAATGACTCGGAAATTCCAGCACCTGAATTCCCTTTTGTGGATCAGGAAAATAAAGAACAACAAGATATATATGCGACCGTCTGGTCATTGACCTCTGTTGGATTACCATCAGGAGGTAGATTAGACATAACGTACGAGAGCGATGACTATCAATACGTACAAGACAAGAAGGCCATGCAGATGTTTAAAGTCATCGGAGCAAGTACACAAAATAATATCACAAATTATAGTGATAGGCTTTATTCTCCAGATGCCTATGGAGTCTCATCAGAAGCAAAGTATTTGATTGTAGAAGTGGATGAAAAAATAAATACTATATCCGAGTTTAAAGAAAAGTATTTAGGCGAACACCTGGATAAACCGATCTATTTTAAGTTTATGCTTAATATGTCCAAATCCGGAGGGCGTAGCTCAGCCAATTATAATAAAAATGAGTTTGATTATGTAAACGGATATTTTAGAATTGATAAAAGTGTTTTTAGCAATGCCAATATTTTTTCTTCTACGGTAGCAGGGAAAAAGAATGTAGCAATTCCTATGATCCTTTCGGATGCAGAAGGAAAGAGTGGTAACAATGATAAGTTGGTAAATCCTATATCTAAAGCAGGATGGTATTTTGGGAGAAAACATTTGAACAGATTAGTATACGGACTACGGCTAAATACGCAGAGCGATGAAACTGAAAAGATCGGGAAAGCATTGGCAAAGAGTATCGGAGCCATTACGGAAATATTCAAAGGGCCTAACGGAAAATTGAGAAATGAAGAATTAGTGGCCAGACGATTTATTCCACAAAAATCGTGGATTCGTTTACAATATCCGGATCACGCAAAACTAGGTGGGGGAGCAAGAGTAAAGCGGGTATTATTACAGGATCAATGGGATAAAATGGTAAATATTGCAGGAAATTCGCAACATCTGGATCGATATGCCAAGCAATATGGGCAGTTGTATGAGTATACCCTTACCGATGGAGGTTCCAGCGGAGTTGCTACCTACGAACCGTTTGGGAGTAAAGAAAACCCATTTATAGAACCTTTTTATAATAAAGGAGATAAGCAACGGCCGCAAGAAGTAAACTACGTAGAAAAACCATTTGGAGAATCCTTTTTCCCATCGGCTAAAGTTACGTATGGTAGAGTAACCGTAAAAAATTACACCCCTTCAGAAGATATCAAACGACATGCAACCGGAAAAGTGGTGAAAGAGTTTTTTACTTCCAAAGATTTTCCAACAAAAGCAGATTACACAGATATCGATAATCCGGCTAATTGGAGATCTAATGAAAATGAAGTGTTAAAAAACTTATTATACAGCTTATTAGGATTAAAGGTTAAGATCGAATCCGAATTAACACTATCACAGGGATTTGTAGTACATACCAATGATATGAATGCCAAACCTAAGTCAGAGAATGTGTTTAATGAGTTGGGAGAATCTATTTCGTCAGTGAACTATATATATAGTACAGATAAAAATGATGTGAGTAAGTTGGACAATAATCTGATTACCATAGCAAAAGATGGTACAGTAGGTGAAAAAGAAATAGGAGTAGAATATGATGTTGTCACAGATTTTAGGGAAAGTTATTCAAAATCGACAGTTTTTGGGGTGCAAGGTAATGTGGCAGGATTTATTGTTGGGATTTTCCCGGTTATCATTCCTACAGGCTTCCCGGAGCGTTCCGAGAATACAAGCACATTACATACAACGACCACGACTAAGGTAATTCATACAACAGGAATACTAAAAGAGAAAATAGCAAGGGATCTTGGATCACAGGTTCGTACTACTAATGAAGCTTGGGATGCCACAACAGGAGAAATTTTATTGACCAAGACAATTAATGAATATGATGACCAATACTATAATTTCAACTTTCCGGCATATTGGAGCTATGAAAATATGGGACAGGCAGCAGCAAATATTGGGGCAGCAGGAACATTGACAAAAAGTGGAAGCTATTATACGATTACAAATGCCAAAGAATATTTTACGCTTGGGGATGAAATTCTTGCGGATGATGGTGAGAAGCACGAACGATTGTGGGTAGTAGGTTTTAATAGTACAAATGGAGTATTGCTGATGGATAGATACGGAAATATGGTGAGTAGTGATTTTGGTAATACTATTGATTTTAAGATAATTCGTTCGGGATACCGCAACCAACAAATGGCAAAAATGGGAGCAATCACAATGATGAAGAATCCTATTGTTGCGAATGGTGATTATATAACCAAGATAGATAACAATACCTTTAAATTAGATGAAGGAACAGCAGCTGCCGATAATTCCAGAATTGTAAATGCCAGTGCAGTAGAATATCATGACTTCTGGAATTGTCAGTGCGAAAGTGAATTAGAATTTGCACCGGAATCTTTAAATGGAGATCGATTAGAAGATATTTCCCAGGCAGATTATCCTTTTGAGAACGCATTCAACCCATATGTATATAATGCCAAGGGAGAATGGAGGGCAAAACGCTCCTATGCATATCTAACAGAAAGAAGCCCCGTAGTCGAGAATACCGCGAACAAAGCAAATACTCGTAGTGAAGGATATTTCAAAGAGTTTACACCCTATTATGCCCTGTTAACAAATGGCGGTTGGAAAAAATCGGCATCCGCAGACGACAAATGGACATTTGCCAGTGAGGTTACCCAATACAGTCCATTCGGAGCAGAAGTAGAAAATATAGATGCATTAGACCGGTATTCATCTGCACAATACGGATATAATTATACATTACCGACAGCAGTAGCATCCAATAGTCGCTATCGGGATATAGGGATGGATGGATTTGAGGACTATATGTTTAAACATGCCGATAGTGCACATTTTAATTTTAAGAGTTCGGTGGATAAAGATGGTATACAAGGGATACAAGTCACCGATGAACTATCACATAGTGGAAGAAATAGTATACTGGTTCCGGCAAATGACCAGGCAATTTTAGAACGTAATCTGATAGGCCAATTACCAGAGGATGATGATTATGATGATGATACACATCCAGATGATAGGGATAATTGCCCATATGTTTGGAATAATCAATATGATTATGACGGGGATGGTATTGGTGATGCCTGTGATGAGGATGCGCTTCCCCAAATTACTAATGTAGAGATTTTAAAGTGGGTTTATCGATTAGATCATAGAAGGGATGATAATGGACATGCGAGAGCATATGAATATTGTAATGCCAGAAGGGTTCGATTTACAATTCTAGGAAATCCCAATGATACTATTGAATGGAGTTCCAAAATATTACATTACGAGGATAGTGGTTTCGGGGCTTTTATTAACGGTATTCTCACAGTGTCTTCTCAAATACAAGATACGTATAACTCTAACGAAGACACACATATACAACTGGATGTGAGAGGTAGGGCAACGGTATTTATGGATCTAGGATTAAGAGAAAGAGAGAGCGGGAAAAGTGGTTTAGAAGCAGAAATAGATTTTTCTATAAAACACAAAAAGACAGGGGAAATACTATACAATCCAAATATCCATAAGCTACAACAAGTAAAACTTCGTTGGAGATCAGAGGCTAAGAATTGTGATGGAGGAGATGGTGGAGAATGGGAACCTCATAATGGATATTAAATAGAACTCACAGAAAACGATAATAAAGAAATATACTTTACATGAAACGTGTTAAAAATATAAAAGGAATTAAGAATTGTGTTTTTAAAAGTCACTTTTTTGGGTATTTGATCAACTTCCTTCTATTCATATTACTAAGTTTTGAATCAATAGCACAAGTCTCTCCTCAGGAAAGACAGGCATTGATCGATTTATATGATGCTACGGGTGGAACAAGCTGGAAAAATACGGTAGAAAACAATCAACCCTGGTTGATTAATGACCCCAATTCTACCGTGGATACCTGGTATGGAGTGACCGTATCTGGAGGAAAAGTTACCAAGCTTCAGTTAAACAAAAATACACTAGTAGGAACCATTCCTGCTTCTATAGGTAATTTATCAGGACTTACAGATCTAGTTTTATCTAGAAATACGTTTTCTGGAGGGATTCCCGATGCGATAGGTCAGTTGGAGAACCTTAAGAATATGGATCTTTCGAGAAGTAAATTTACTGGGAGTATCCCGGTTTCCTTGACCAATCTTATAAAGATGGAAAGATTGTCATTGAACTACAATCAATTAAGTGGTTTCATTCCTTTAGATATTGGAAATCTTCAACAGTTAAAAGTATTGTACTTAGAATCTAATCAACTTCAAGGAACACTCCCTAGTAGTTTAGGAAACTTGTCTAATCTTAGTGTTTTGTATTTAGATAAGAATGAGTTAGAAGGAGAATTGCCAACTGAGTTAGGAAATATGTCTAATCTTGGAGCCTTTACAATATCAGAGAATAAGTTAACAGGAACTATTCCTACGTCGTTGGGAAATTTAACAAAGCTATATTCACTTTCCTTACATAAAAACCAATTAACAGGAGTGATACCCGATTCTTTTGGGAACCTGATAAATATGACAAGGTTGTATTTGACAGAAAATCAGTTAAGTGGTGAAATTCCTGACGCAATGGGGAATATGGTAAAGATGCATACACTACTGCTAGGAAAAAATCAATTAACGGGGGCTATTCCTACTTCTTTTAATCAAATGGTTAATATTACCTATATGGATTTTGAAGGGAATCAGCTAAATGGACCAATTTCGATAAATGTAGCACAACAATCAAAACTAAAAACTTTTCTTATATGGAGAAATAAATTTGTGTTTTCAGATTTTGAAGATGAACATGCAAACTATATAGAACATTTTACACGATATTATTATAAGTCACAATCTAAAGTAGATCAAGAAGAAAATATAGCTATCGCTAAGGGAGAATCAATTACCCTTACTAGTACTATGACAAGTACTAATAATACCTATCAATGGTATAAAAATAATGTGGCAATTCCTAATTCAGATAATAAAAATTTAGTGATTACCAATGCGTCTGATACAGATGCGGGAGTGTATCACTTTACAGTTACGAATAGTAAAATAACCGACTATACACTCACAAGAAACCCAATAACACTAGTAATTACAGAAAGAAACGAACCTGTAGATACTTGCGGTGTTTCAGAATCTCAGAAACAAGCGTTGTTAGATTTTTATACCAGTACCAATGGAGATAATTGGACAAATACGGTTGCCAATAACGCCCTTTGGGATGTGAATACTCCTGTATGCGATTGGTATGGAGTAATAGTAGTTGATGGAAAAGTAACTCAATTAAATTTGGAAAACAATAATCTATCGGGTAGTATTCCAGTAGCTATTGGAGATTTAGAAACTTTAATACTTTTCAATGTCAAGGGGAATACCTTATCTGGTCAACTTCCTACTACATTTTCACAGTTAACATCCTTACAGGTATTAAACTTAGAAAATAATAGATATGCCGAATCATTTCCGGAAGTGTTATTAGGCCTACCTAATATATTACGTATTCATCTAAAAGGCAATGAGTTTTTTGGTCCAATACCTAACACTATTGGAGACCTTAAAACATTAAATTATCTAGAGCTAGGAGCTAACAATTTTACAGGGACAATTCCAAATCGAATAGGAGAACTAACAGCCTTAACTCGCCTTAATATTACAGGAAATCAAATAAATGGAACCTTGCCTGCTGATATCGGAAATTTAACGAATCTAGAAATTTTGGCTTTAGGAGGAAATGAATTAGAAGAAGCCATTCCGGCAGTATATCAACAATTAACAAGTTTAAAACAGCTGTATCTTAATGATAATATGTTAGAAGGGGCTATACCAAATGGAATTGCCGCATTACCAAATTTGAACACGGTTGAGCTTCAAAAGAATAATTTTTCCGGAATGCTTCCCCGGTTTGATCAAATAACAGGACTTAAAGAATTGCGAATAGAAGGCAATAAGTATGTCTTTTCTGATTTTGAAGCAGAATTTGTAGCCTATCAAACAAAATTAGGGCAAGATTTTACCTATAATTTTCAGGATAAGGTAGATGAGGTAGAAACAAAATATGTAATCCCCAATTCTTCAATTACATTAACCAGTACTGCATTAACAAGTGAACATAACACCTATAAATGGTATAAAACAGTAAATGGAACGACAGAAGAAATTACTGGGACATCGGATAAAATTTTAGTGATTACAGAAGCCCAACCAGAAGATGCAGGAGTCTATCATTTTGTAGCGACCAATACCATTGTAGACAATTTAGCTTTAACACGTAATTCGATTGCAGTAGTAGTTGAAGAAGATACGTGTGGAGTTTCAGAGTCCGAGAAACAAGCATTGCTGGATTTATATAATGCAACCAATGGGGCAAATTGGACAAATACGCTGGCCAATAACCAACTCTGGAGCCCAAATACCCCAGTATGTAACTGGTATGGGGTAACAGTAGTAGACGGAAAGGTAACACAATTAAATCTGGAGAATAATGCCTTGCAAGGAACGATTCCTTCTTCCATGAGTAGTTTATCGAATCTGACATCTTTAGATTTGAATACAAATATATTGACAGGAGAAATACCATCTTCGCTAGGAGCCTTATTAGAATTGACATATTTGTCATTACATCATAATAATCTAAGTGGCGTATTATCACCAACATTAGGAAGTTTATCAAACCTTACCGTGATGGATCTAAGTCATAATGGGACATTGACAGGTCTGATTCCGATTGCGTTCTGTAATTTGGCAAACCTGACTATTTTAAATTTGTCAAATAATCAGTTATCCGGAGCAATACCTAAAGAATTAGGAATTCTTACCAAACTAGTTCGTTTGGATTTAAACAATAATAGGTTAGAAGGGAATATACCTCCGCAGTTAACTAGTTTAAATCAGTTAGAGTTTTTGGGGTTAAGTTCTAATAAGTTATCGGGAACGATTCCATTTGTTGTAGCACCAAGTTCTACATTAGAAACACTTACTTTTGATAATAACAATTTTATCTTTTCTGATTTTCAGAGTAAACATCCGGGATACCTCCAAAATGTAAATACATTATATTCCTACGCACCACAGGCCAAAACGGATACTGAAGAAATTAAGATGGTTACAGTAGGAAAGAATATCTTCCTGTCCTCAGCACCATTTAGTTCAAGCAATACCTATAAGTGGTATAAGGATGGTGTATTGATTCCGGAAGCTACTTCCAGAAACTATACTATAGAAAACGCATCACCGGCAGATGCAGGACAGTATTATGTAGTAGTAACCAATAGTATAATCGATGATCTTGTTCTGACCCGTAATACGATTACGTTAGAAGTAAAAGATGACTGTAACATTCCTATTACAGAACGTCGGGCATTAATTAATTTGTTTGGAGCTACAGATGGTATAAATTGGACAAATACGAGAGCAAACAATCAGCCCTGGTTGGTAGAAGATATCAATGCTGCCGTATGTGATTGGTATGGTGTTGTGGTGGAGAATAATACAGTGGTAGAATTAAACCTTAGCAATAATAACCTTTTAGGGATACTTCCTAATGTATTTACCGCATTGCCATCCTTAAAAAAGATCAATATCCAGGGAAATAATCTTCAAGGCAGTGTTCCAGTATCTATAGCCTCAATTTCGGGATTAGAAACCTTGGCCATAGAAAATAATAATTTTGTATTTAATGATTTTGAAGCACAGTTTAGCACGTATCATGCGTTAAATTTTACCTATAACCCTCAAGACGCTGTAGATGAAGCAACAATAGAAAACTATGATTTAGGTGGTACGATTACATTAACAAGTACGCAATTATCCAGTACGGCTAATCAATATCAATGGTTTAAGAATGGATTGCCAATACAAAATGCCAATAGCAAGGATTTGGTAATCAATAATCCTACAGCCGAAGATTCAGGAATGTATTTTCTTGAAGCAACCAATACTACAGTTACAGGATTAACCATTAGACGTAATCCAATTTCAGTAACTGTACTTGCAGAAGGAGATACCTGTGGCGTGTCAAATACAGAAAAACAAGCACTGATTGATTTATATAACGGTACCAATGGTGCTAATTGGGTAAATAATACCAATTGGTTAACAGATGCACCTGTATGTGATTGGCACGGGGTTACCGTAGTAGATGGAAAAGTAGTTAAACTTAATTTAGGAAGCAATGATCTAAATGGTGTATTAGGCCAAAGCATATACAATTTAATCTATCTTTCAGAAATAAGAATAGACGCAAATAAAGAACTAACAGGGGCTTTGTCAAATGATATAGCAAAATTAACCAACCTCGTAAAGTTTAACATATCTGGCTGTAATTTATCTGGTAATATCCCTGAAAAAATAGTGGATCTAGCAAACTTGGAACAATTGATTTTAGCGTTTAATAATATTGGAGGATTTATTCCATCGGATATTGGTAAACTTCAAAACCTAAAACTTCTATTGCTGCAATCAAATGAATTGGAAGGAATAATTCCTAATAGTTTAGGGAATATTTTGGGGATAGAACATGTTGATTTATCCGTTAATAATTTGAATAAGGGAATTCCTGACAGTATTGTAAATCTTCGAAACCTACAAATACTTAAATTATTTTCTAATAATCTGGATGGTGCCATTCCGGCTGATATAGGGGATTTAACTAATCTTAAAGAATTACAACTAGGGAATAACGGTTTAGGAGGTACTATTCCGGAAAGTATTACCCAATTAACTAATTTGACACATTTTAATATTTTCAATAATAAAATAGGAGGAGTTATTCCTGCGGATATAGGGAATCTAACTTTAATGACAAGTTTTGTAGTTGCCTCGAATGAATTGACCGGAGATATCCCTTCTGGAATGTCAAATATGAATAGATTGACAAATCTCAATATGCACTCTAATCATTTGAGTGGTAAAATTCCATCAGAATTTTCACAGTTTAGTGGTCTACGGTTTTTATTGATGTATAATAATAAGTTTGTTTTTTCTGATTTTGAAGCAGAATTTGATGTATACAAAACAAAACTAGGCAATAATGGCTTTAGGTACACTCCTCAAGCCAAAGTAGATAAAGAAGAAACCATATATGTAGAGGTAGATCAACCCATCACATTGCCTAATAGATATTTAAGTAGTAATAATAATAGATACCAATGGTATAAGAAAGTAAACAATGCGTATAATAAAATAGACGGAGCAGAAGATAGAGAGTATACTATATCCAAAGTGAAATTAGAAGATGCCGGAGAATATATATTTAGAGCTACCAATACAGTGGTGGATGATTTATTACTAGAGCGTAATGTTGTTACAATAAAAATAGTAGAACCAGGAGCATGCGATGTATCAGCAGAAGACAGACAGGCATTGATTGATTTTTATCAAACTACTAACGGAGATGGATGGATCAATACAGTAGCGGGAAACCAACCCTGGTTGATTAATGACCCCACCTCTAAAGTATGTGATTGGTATGGGGTTACAGTTACCTCGGATTATAAGATAGCAGCAATTCAGTTACCAAATAATAACCTGAGAGGAGAAATCTCACCTTCTATACAAGGCTTAGTAGATTTAAAAGTAGTAGACCTGTCTCAAAACAATATCATTGGGGAGTTATCTTCTGCACTTACAAGTTTATCAGGATTAGAAACCTTAAACCTAAGAGAGAATATATTGGTAGGTGCGATACCGAATTCAATTGATAGGATGACTAGTCTGGAGGTATTGGATTTAGGAATGAATCGATTTTCTTCGGAAATTCCATCTACTATTGGAGGATTGCAGAAGCTTAGCTATTTAGATTTAAGTGTTAATAAAATAGAAGGAACTCTTCCTGCTGGATTATGGGCGATCCCTTCTCTTAAGGAAATAAAACTACAAGAAAACGAATTGCAAGGTACCATTGCCGATGAAATAGGAAACCTATCTCAGTTAGAAGTTTTTTGGGTATCAGAAAATAATTTCTCTGGGAGTATACCGGGAACAATCACTGCAATTTCGGGCTTATATAGTGTACATCTGGATGCGAATAGTTTCGAAGGGGATTTACCTCGTTTGATTCCTGATTTTAATGTACCCAATACAGATGTACAGATTCAGAATAACCGCTTTGTATTTAGTGACTTCGAACCAGAACATCCAGCGTATAGGAATAACCTAAGTACGTATGTATATGCACCTCAGGCTATGGTGGATAAAAGAGAGATTATTGAAGTTACCCTAGGTGGAGAGGCTACTTTGTTTACTGAGGCCTTGACAAGTAGTAATAATACATATAATTGGTACAAAGACGAAGATGAATTTGTAAAAACGACTACACTACGTCAAACAAACATTAGTAATATTACCATAAATGACATCGGTGATTACTATTTTACAGCTACCAATAGCGTTATAGAAAATTTAACCCTGGTCCGGCATGTCATTACCATAAAACTTGCAGATGCCGTAGATCCAGTAATTCACAATACACAATCGTTTTGTATTTCTCAGACGGACATCCCTAAGGTAGGAGATCTAATTTCGCCATTTTCTGGTATAGCTAGCTGGTATGCAACACAAAGCGGTGGAAACCCACTAGCTTCAGATATAGAACTTGAAGAGAACAGTATCTTATGGGCAGAAGAAAGCTCCGGAACGGATAGAATCGCGATTAAAATAGAATATGAATACGGAATTACCCAACACGATATAAGTGATTTAGGATATCAGGCCTTTTTAATATCAAAGAATCCAACAATTAGTGATTTAAAACCTCAAGGAAATGGTATAGTATGGTATGAAGAAGCATCCGGAGGAGTATCTGTAAAATCAACAAGAGCCTTAGAAAATGGAAAAAGCTATTATGCACAACAAGGAAGTGGCAGTTGCCGGTTTGCAGTAACTGTATTTGTTGGGGTATTCGAACCAGAAGGAGATGCCTGGCAACCCTTTTGTAAATCAGAAGATGCGACCATAGCCGATTTATCACAGCGATTTATGGTATTGAGCAATCATGAGCTGGTTTGGTATAAAAATGCGACCGGAACAGATACCTATGAGAGTGCAGAAGGTTTAGTAGATAAGGGGGTATATTTTGTTTCACAGCGAGAAATTGCAACACCAGAAAATGAAAGTAAGAGAATGCGCATTTCAGTAGCTGTTTTTGATGTGCCACCACCTGTGGTCACGAATAGAAATCAGGCATTCTATATCAATGAGAATGAAACCGTACATATTTCTGACCTTAGAGCTATAGGAGGCAACATCCTTTGGTACGATGCACCTTTTGGAGGGATTGCTTACTCATCATCAGAAGTATTAATAGATGGAGGAGTGTATTATGCTGCGCAAACAGGTAGAGACTGTACTCCCGGAGCTTTGGGATGTTGTATTAGTACGTCCAGAGAGCAGGTAACCGTACGAATTTTTAATGAACCTCTTCCTTCGTTAGTGGGATGTGAACTGTTCAGGCCACAACCGGGAAATCGATATGTCATCAATGCATGGGTGCGGGAGAGTGGAGTACAGGCTATCAATCCGGTTATTAGGAGTTTTAGTGAGGTAAGTGATACGTTTACTAAATTATTAAACCATGTAAAGGATAGGGTATTATCATCCGAACCTAAAGATACTCACATCCCTGTCGTTTATATTCCAAAACCAGATACGCGAGAGTTTGATGTATTGGTTCCATTCATAAAAGGGGCTGTCGATAAAAATCTAACTATATATAATTTTAAACGATATACGCTGACACAGGAGAATCAGGGGGCGGAGAAAGTGGTTGGATTCGAATTTTCGTTAACTCCGGGGGATAATGCTTTCAAATTTAGATATGTAACTCCCCGTGTTAAACGTAGCAGGATAGGAAGTGATCGTATCTATTCATATAATTACCCTCTTCTACATAATCCCTCATTAGAGTTAACTTTTACAGGGACATCTGTTCACAATAATACATTTTATATGACTTCTTCCTTTAGAATTGTTGGAGGTAGATATTCCTGTGATGAAACCGGTATAGATACTAGTAGCAATGGGGCTTCGGGAATAGCAGAACAAATTACAGAATATACATACGTGCCCGACCCGAATTATCAGGTCATGGATTATGCAAATTCATTAGTAAAACTAAGATATAGGGATAAAGATGGAAAAGATATTCCCCAACAAACCCATGAGGTTGAATTTAGGCCCAAAGGAGCTATTATTGATGGATGGCAACAGGTATATGCCGATTTTATTATTCCTATAGAAGCAGCTAATATGCAGATTCGATTAGAAAGTCGCCTCCAGGGGAATGACTCGAATGCATTGCTAAACGCATACTTTGATGATATCCGTATGCACCCCTATGATGGGAATATGAAAACCTTTGTGTACGATCCGATTACGCAACGACTCGTATCAGAGTTGGATGAGAATAATTATGCGACATTCTATGAATATGATCAGGAAGGGGGATTGATACGTGTAAAGAAAGAAACCGAAACAGGAATATTTACCATTCAGGAAACTCGATCAGGAAATTCTAAACTTACTAATGCCCAGGAATAATGAAGAATTTATTACAGTATATGATAGTCATTTTCTGTTGTTTGGGAATTGTACAAGAACAACAGGCACAGGATAAAGAAACGAAAGAAATATTGACTAAAGTACAACAAGCGTATAACAAGGTAGCATCGCAGCAAATAGAGGTAACCTATGCCATGCATAGGGGGCTTACCGGAAATACGATCACTGAATCCTATACCGGAACGATGATCAAAAAAGGAGCTGTTTCTCAGTTTAAGGTATTTAATTCTGAGATTATTAAATTTCCTAACTTTCAATTAATCATAGACCACGAAGTAAAGGAAGTTCGGTATACCAACAATAAAAATGGGGGAGGAGAAATGCACACCCCTTTGGATATCAAAAGCTTTCTGAAAATCTATGATAAGACTCAGATCACAACCGATAACGGAAACTGGATTTGTGAAATGGTAAGTACCCAAAAGAATCCTCAAAACCCGTATGGTAAAGTAAAACTCTATATTGATCCTACTACCTATTTTATAAAAAAACAAGAGTTGTTTTTTACCGCCATGGTACCTTTTATAGAAGAAGATGGACATACCAGAACCATGGATATGGCACGTATGGTAATTCAGTTGGATCATAAACCATTAGAGGAAGGTATTACAATACCACTACCTGGTGATTTTATAAAAACATCAGCAACCAATACAATGATACTAACAGCAAATTATAAAAGCTATCGTTTAATCAACTCGGCTCACTAAAAGAAACAGATGAAAAATACAGTATACTATATAAAGTTCGTGATTTTATTGCTGGTTGTAACAGTTGGTTATGGTCAGGATACCGCTACATTTAATGCATCAGAAATTAGTGGGGCAATAAATAGTGGTACGGCATTGGAGTACACCCCCGATATAGGATTTTTGTCCGGCGCAACCATTATGTCTGCTAATACCACTATCGCATTGCAGATCGATACAGACCAACCTCCCTATGGATGGTATCAATATACAACACAGCTTAATATAACTCCCCGATTACAGAACGGGGGTTTTGATACGGCTGCTACTTATCAGTTAAATGTAACCGTAATACAAAATACGATTGCCGGAGCAGGAAATGGAGGAGTAGATATAGCAAAACACGTTATCCGTAACCGGTATGGTGCCAGGGTTGTTGTACAACAAGGTACTTATAAAAATTTGGAAACCAATGCGGCAGAGGATGTTAATGGGTATATCCCAGAGAATATAGCCATAGAAATCGGACTAGATGTAGATAGCTACCAACAGTTTTCTACAATAGCAATAACACCTTCAAGTACTATGGATGTAGCACGGAATGAGATAGTGGTCAGTTGGCCGGTAATTGCTAGTGCGGATCACTATCAATTAGAGTGGACATGGGTAGATAGTTATGGAGATAGTTTTGCAACTCCTGCGTCGCCAAATGCAATTTCATTTAGTGCCCGGGATTTTGATCACAATAGCACCCGTATCAGAACAACAGTTACGACCTATAACATTCCTTTAATTTATGCCAAAGGATATATTATCTATCGTGTAAGAGCGGTTGGTAAGTACCCGAATCATCCATCTAAGTATCAATATGGGATCTGGAGTAGTGGAACCAATAATGAAAGTACCGTTGCCAATTGGCCTCATAAGTACCAGATTGATGGGGATTATGAACAAGATAAAAACTGGCAGTTTCAAGCCAGTTATGCGGAGGAAGGAAAGAAAAAAGAAGTAGTAAGTTACTTTGATGGTACGTTACGTAACCGTCAGACAGTAACCAGAATCAACTCCGATGATCACGCAATTGTAGGTGAGGTAATCTATGATGCACAGGGACGTCTCGCGATAGAAATTCTTCCTGTCCCAACGAATGAACCACAAATCAAATACTTCGAAAACTTTAATAGAAGTAGTGGGGCAAATGCTGCTTTACCCTATGGCTATCAGGATTTTGATACGGAAACTACCACTTCACCGGATCAGGTGCGTATCACCAGCATGTCAGAAGATTCGGGAGCGAGTAAATATTATGCTGCTACTAATGATATTGCCGATTTGTTTAGGGATCGTATCGCACAGGCAAATGGATTTCCGTTTTCTCAGATAGAATATACGCCGGATAATACAGGTAGAATACGAAGAAAAGGAGGAGTAGGAGCGACCCATCAGTTGGGAAGCAAACATGAAATGCGGTACTATTATGGAGTACCTAAACAAAAAGAACTGAACAGACTTTTTGGTTATAGTGTAGGAAATGTATCGCATTATAAGAAGAATATCGTGATCGATCCTAATGGTCAAGCCAGTATCAGTTATATAGATCCGCAAGGAAGAACAATTGCTACGGCACTGGCAGGAGGAAACCCTCCAAATTTGGTGCCATTAGATGATGAAGCAAACAATAACTTACATAAAGAGATTGCGTTTAATTTATTTCAGAATCCGGAAAGTAACGCAAATGTGGCGACCGGAGCTTTTGGGGCTATAACAGATGCAACCTATTATACGTCGCAACAAGTAAATCCTGCAGATAATACGGATTATACATTTACTTATACAGTGGACATTGATAAGCTAAAATTTGTAGATGATTGTGTAACAGATGGATATCCGTATGCCTATCAACTGGCATTAAATGTAAAAGATGAAGAAGGGAATTCGATATTAACTACACCAATAGCTACAGATTTGTTAGCAGGAAACGACCTGACTCTATTTTCATTAGAAGATACCGCAGAAAGCTTGGCTGCAGGTTCTTTTGGAATAACCAAACTATTACAGATCGATAAAACAAAACTAGATAGTTATACAGAAGACTATATGATCAGGATAACCGATAAAAACAATCCCGATTGTTATGTAGATCCGTCAGGTTTTTCACCCAATGCCAGTTTAGAGGGATGTTTTATAGACTGTGAGGAGTGTAAAGAAAGCCTACCCGAAAAAGCAGCCTATGTAAGTCAGCAGTTAGAAGATTATGGGCAGTTTTCTTCTACAGAGGAAAGAACCCTATTAGAACAGCGTTTTAACCGGGAATGGGAACTCCTATATATCGCCTGCGAAGAACCATGCCGTATTGATGGAACAGGAGACCCTAACCTGGATACAAATGATCCACAGATAGCAATCATCACCAATTCTATATCCTGTGCGAATGATGCTGAGAATTTACTAAGGGATATAAGTCCTACTGGACAGTATGGGATGCCAAATACAGCTGCCTTAGAAGGATTAAGTATTTTTAATGAAGACAATGTATTATTAAGTGCACAGGGAAATAGTTGGAGAAATCCTTTTCATTACGAAAAAGACCTGGGAGCTACCTCAGGCCATTATTATGATGAAAAAGGACAAATCAGTTATGTATTGCTAAAAGTAAATGACGATGGTACCTATGACCCTGCGATCCGGGAGGATATTTCAGTACCGGTACTATCTGATAATAAAGAAGGGTATGTCAAGGTAGAACCCCAGTACCTGGCATTGGAGAACATAAAAGATCTTAAAAAGTACTGGCAGGAATCCTGGGCAGCATCTTTAGTCACATACCACCCCGAATATACATATATGGAGTATGCCCTTGCCACTTGTGCAGAGACTTCTCAAGTAGCAAATGCGACCATGAACAGTGATGGGTTTGATAATTTCCTGGCAACCCTGGATACCTATGAAAAAGCAACTGATGTTACATTTAATGCCTTTGCTATTGTCAATACATTAGTTGATAATGATCCGTACTTTACAAATACGATATCAGGAATTGGGGAGTCCTCAACCTATCGTAACTATCGTGCAAACCTGATGAAACATGCCCTTAACACAGATTATGATGGTTTTGGGGTATCTATGTTACAGGTAGCGTATAATACTGCGGTTTGTAATAGTATTTCTAACTGTGATACCAATCTGGGAGGATTTAATACTATAAAGAGCGCCATCGGTAACTTATTGCCCGAAGACCAGGATCGGGTATGGCAAACCTATTTTTCGTATTACAAAGGATTAAAACAAAAAATCCACTATGTCTTTTCTGCTATATATGCTCATAACCAGGGATTCTATAACGGATGTATTGGAATTGTAGAAGCACCAGCTTCCTTGTTGGTAGCTATTATTGCTGACTATCCACAAGCAGCTTCAATAAGCGGGATACTATCAGAACCTACCGAAACTATATGTACTGCAACAGGAAATGAGTTGTATCAGCAGAAAGAAAAACGATTTGTTCCCGCAGATAACCTGTACAACTCAGGGCAGTCTACGGGAGATAGTGTAGAAGAGTTAGGGATAAAAGCCAATTATGAGTACTATCTAAACACAGGAATTTGCCCATTAGCCAGAGATATGGAAGCCTACTTAAACGGTTTGGTCACAGAAACAACACCAGGTGGACAACCGATCTCTTTGGTAGGAAATGTAGGAACCTATAATGGGCAATATTTATCCAAAGCCCTGTTCGAAGATTTAGGAGGAACATTACCAGTTGGAAACTTTGATATCACAGGTACAGTTGATAGAAAAACATTGAAACTTGCATTTACGAATGGAACACCTATTGAATTAACCCTTCCCGATAGTTCAGGAGTTTTCTGGGATGAATACGTCAGTCAATGGCATATTACAAAGATTAGTAATATATATTATAACAAAGGATCATATAATTCCGATACCAAAACATTTGGATTTCAGGTGTTGGCAAGAATAAAACCAGCTGAGCAAGGTGCTACTGATAAAGAAGTCATACTTACTGGAACCACACTGGCACGAATTGGAGAATGTTCCATCAATAACTCCGGAAACCAGATAGGCCAGGATCTTGGTGGCGGGGGAGAAGGTACTGCACCTATCAATGACTGCGATAAACAACCACGGTTTAAGGCAGCTATGATCAAGTTGCTAAATGCTTTGGTGAAAAATGGGAATATAGGAAGCTCTAGGTACGAATTAACGAATTTGACAGCTTACAATAATAGTTATTTACCAACGTATTTTGGGGTATCCACCACAGAACAGGTATTCTGGGAGGTAGATGGTAACACCTGTTATATAAAAACCAATACAGAAACCTTGCTTACCTATACTTTAGAAAGTGGGTTGCCTTCTGGTAATAACTATACGATAACAGGATTATATATTGGTAAGATTATTAATAATTTCTCTGGATATTATAATGTCGCAAATTTAACCTATCTGAATGAGAATGCAACTAAGGTTAGTGTACCGGGTAAGATCGTAAAAGAGAATAAAACACTGTTAAATTTTTCTTGTTGTAATATAAATGATATAGGCCAAGATTGTTTTGATTTTTATATAAAAGAAAACGAAAGAAAAATTGAAAATGGTTTATATACAATTTTAACTACTGCTTTTAGTGAAGGATGGAATGATCATGAATTTATTGGATATAAAGATCATGATCTAATCCAAAAAGGTTTGTTTATAGAAGAGTTACGGAGATTCTTTTTATATGCAGGAGAGTTTACAACAATTGATTCGGCTTATTTAGTAAATGTAGGAGCAAATGATTGTGGGCATAGTGCTTGTGTTCCTGAGATTGATCATTTAGGGATTTTGATAAATAGAAGTAAAGTTTGGCCTCTAATTTATAACCGTGATGTAAATATTGGGAGTGTGGATTTGTTTATTTCTGAAACTGAATATCGATTAATGTATAGAGATTCAGATTTAGGAGACGTGATCTATTCAGAAGATTGGTTTATGAAAAATCATTCGCAAGTAGAGGGCTTTATTGGTCAATATGGGGGATATGTTTATAATGATTTTTCAGGAAGTATATTAAAAACGAGATGTGATATAGGAGATGACTTAGTGAATCCTACCGATAATTTAACTTGTGAAAAAGGAGGAAGATCATTAAAGCCAGAAGTAGCTTTCCATTTTAAAAACTTAATGAATGCGTTACTTTCCAGAGGAGAATTTGATAATAGTAATGTTTCATTAGCCAACTATACCGAGTATAATGAGTTTCTTAAAAAATTCTTACAAGCGAATGCAGAATATTATTGTGCGCAACTGAATGCTGATTGTTCTGGTATAACAATCAATTATTTTGATACTACTAAAGTAACTTGGAATTATGGTGAGTTTAGTAATAATACCTCTTGGCTTCGGATTAAGGATGGTAACAATGCTACATTTACTATGCAGATAAGAGCAAAATTATCTCAAAGGAATATAGAACGAATTCATAAAATTGAATTCAATACAACTGATGTTACAGATAGTGGTTTTAAGTTTGCCTATTACGAATCAGGAAGTGGAATAGTTCAAGAAATAACCGATAGCCTTAATTCCTTTAGACAGCGTATTTCATCAACAGGAGAAGGGTTAAGCTCAGAGATATATTATCCCTGTGAATTGTTAGATGATGTCATTGAGCCAGTTCCGGAGTGTTTGTCATGTAGTGATGGGGCACTATCATTAAAACCTGAAATAGCTTGCCATTTTAAGAATTTAATGAATGCTCTTATAGCAAGAGGAGAATTTTTTAATAAGAATGTAACTCTTGCTTCGTATTCCGAATATAATGAATTCTTAAAGAAATTTTTTCAAGCAAATACAATTGAATATTGTAATGATACTAATCTTAATTGTTCTTCTTCAGATACAAATTTCTTTGATAGTAATAAGGTGACTTGGAGTTATAATATTGGTGCTGGAGGAGCATTTTGTAACATAAAGTATTCTGAGATTCATTTGTTAAACACTAATTTGGGCGGAATCGATTCTCCGCTTAATAATATTAGTGAAGTAGTCAAAATTGAGTTTGATGATAACAAAATACAAGGAAGACATAGCTTTAATCTTAAATATTTAGAATCTAATAATGATCAAATTTTAGAGTTAAACTGTAGAAATTTTATGAGTCAAAATAGAAGGCCTTCAGTACTCGAGCCAGGAGAACAGGCTTATGCTGGCTCTCATTTAAAGTGTAAATTATTTAATGTTTTAAATACAGTTAACGGAAGCTCAGCCAGAACCTCGTCCATTATAGCAGCCAGAGCAGCTTCCGAAGCAGAACCCTGTCTACCATGTATCCCTCAAACCATAGCACCGGTAAGTTGTACGGATATGTATCCGGTACTACAATCGGTAGTCAATGGGATCAGTGGGTATTCCTTACCGGAATTGTATACGGAGGAGTATTTCTGTGATATGAAATATGCCTTGATTACAGAAGGGTATAAGCAGTATATAGAATCGTTACAGATCACCTCTTCAGAACACTTGCAGTTCTTAACGATTGCAGAATTTGCCTCTTCAGAATTGAATTTTGGCAGTGATAGTATGACCGCTGTGGTTAATGGATATGCTACTCATGTAACGCAACAAGGGGAAAACGCTAAAATATGGCCAGATTTTGTATCCGAGTATATGGCTGAGAATAGCTTGCCATGTCAACCGTCATCATTAATAGTGGTGCCAGAAGGAGTAGTGGATGTAGTGGATGAAGAAAACGACTGTGAGGAGTTTATACTCAATGTAAGCGAATTATATAATACCGATAGTTATGATAATTTCTTGGATGCCAAGCGATGGGCATTTAAAAAAGCCTATATCCAATCGGCTATAGAGAATACCCAGGAGACTTTTACGATGAGGTATTATGACAAAGAATATCAATATACTTTATATTACTACGATCAGTCTGGTAATCTGGTACAAACCGTACCACCGGCTGGAGTAGATCGTTTTACAGATGATGAGTTAGAAGGAGGGATCAATGCACAGATCAATGCACATAGAGCCGAAAATAAATTACAGGACAATCTGGGGCTGCTACCGGATCATCGATTGATTACAGAATACCGCTACAATTCCTTAAATCAATTGGTATGGCAAAAAACACCAGATGGGGGCGAAACACGTTTTGCCTATGACTACCTGGGTAGGATCATCGCTTCCCAAAATGCCAAGCAATTACAGAACAATCGTTTTAGCTATACCAGTTATGATGGATTGGGACGTATTGTGGAAGCAGGAGAATTAACACCGGATATACCAGTAAGAATTGATGATACCACAGGAAAATTGATTGATGTGGCAACAGGACTTCCTGTGGATATGGAAAAAAGAATCCATACGAATCCAGGAGGGGGCCAACCTATATTTGTAACTGTTCAGTACCCTACACATATTGCAACCAACAGAGCTGAGGTAACCCGTACGCGTTATAATGACTTATCTATAGATGGATCGGAGATCTTTACCTCCGTAGCGGATCGTAATGCCTATAATAAAACTACACGTAACAGGGTGGCAGCGGTATTTTATTACGATACCTATATAGCTGGTACCACTATAGAACGACAGTATGACCATGCGATGTATTATGCCTACGATATTCATGGCAATGTAAAAGAACTGGTACAGCATGATAAACAACTAGTATTGGATAGGGATAATCCACAATCAGGGATGAAACGTATCACCTATGACTATGACCTGATCAGCGGTAATGTCAATACAGTAACTTATCAACCCAATGGTCAGGATCAGTTTATACATCACTATGAATATGATGCCGATAACCGTATTGTAAATGTAAAGACCTCCAGAGATGGAGCGATCTGGGAAACCGATGCTACCTACCAGTATTTTGCACATGGGCCTTTAGCCAGAACAGAACTGGGAGATCAGAAAGTACAGGGGATGGACTATGCCTATACGCTACAAGGATGGTTAAAAGGCGTAAACTCCGAAAACCTGACGGCCACTGCTGATATGGGTGGTGATGGAGTCACAGGTTCTTCTGTAGCGACGGATGCGATGGGATATTCGTTGAGTTATTATAACGGAGATTATACCGCAATTGGAGGAAATACCAGTACCACTTTTGGACATAGCGATTCTAAGCAATCCCCTAAAAACCTGTATAACGGAAATATCAAGCAGATGGTGACCAATCTCATTGATAACAATGAGTCGATGTTGGGAGCTCAGTTAAACCAATATGAGTACGATCAGTTGAACCGTATCAAAAAGATGCAGGGATATGACATGGCGAATGGAGGAACTGAGAATTACGGTTCGGAGTATGAATATGACAATAACGGAAACCTAACCAAACTCTCCCGAAAAGATCAGAACGGTACGTTGATAGATAATTTTAACTATCAGTACAATAAGGATGGAGAAGGTAATATAACCAATAACCAGTTACTCACCGTACAAGATACCGAAGGGAAAAAGTTAGATACAGATTTATTAGATCAGTTTGCCGCCTTAGGAGTACCTGCCAATGCCTTTGACCAGAACAATCCGAATCACCATAACTATATCTATGATGAGATCGGACAGTTGATCGAAGACAAAACCGAAGGGCTAACCATCGAATGGCGCGTAGACGGTAAAGTACGTAAAGTAACTAAAAATGATGGTACGACCATTAGCTTTGGCTATGATGGATTAGGAAACCGTATTTCTAAAACCACCAGTGATGGTACCACACTATATGTACGCGATGCACAAGGAAATCCAATGGCAGTATATAAAGGGGATACGGCTGGAGATGTTACACAAGATCTACGCCTACAAGAACACCATATCTATGGTAGTAGCCGATTAGGATTGGAAGAAAAGGACATTGTTGTAACCGATGCGAATGCTTCCTCTCAGAGCACGTATACCAATGCAGTAGGAGATAAACGCTATGAGTTATCCAATCACTTAGGAAACGTTCTTAGTGTAGTCACCGATCGTAAGTTGATAAATAATAGTATCTTTACCCCCGACGTTCTTACATTTAGTGATTACTATCCTTTTGGTATGTTACTGCCCAATAGACACGGAAACTCCGCAGAATATCGTTATGGGTTTAATGGTAAGGAATCGGATAATGAGATCAAAGGGGAAGGTAATAGCTATGATTTTGGAGCTAGAATGTATGACCCAAGAGTTGGTAGATGGTTAAGTGTGGATCCTTTAAGGAAAAGAGCTCCTGGAATTACACCTTATAGATTTGGTTTTAATAATCCTATTAGATATCAAGACCCTGATGGTAAATGGGAAGAGGATGGTCATTTTTGGACAGTTTATGCATTCGGTTTAATGTCAGGATTAGATAAAAGTACGGCTCGCTATTTAGCCTGGCAAGCTGAATTTTATGATCATGAAGTTCATAATGATTATTCTATGACTATGACACCAGCTCCAGGAATGGATCTTCTTGTTTGGGGAAGAGACGGTGGAGCAGGAACATGGGCTTGGGAAGCTTTTCAAGAAGATTTCCATGGTTTAACAGGAGGTCCTCAATCTAAAGTACTGAATGAAGCTGTTGATTTAGTACTTTTAGATAATACTTTTATGCAACTTCATACAGTAGGAGATGCTTGGGCTCATAGTTATGTTGACTCAGGTAGTGGTGAAAGAATGATGTTTGGATCAGAGAAAATAGAATTACCATTATTAGGAAGGATCACTTTCCAACATGCATTTGTAGATCAAAATGGTAATTTGCGAGATGGCCCGGATACAACTGATCATATAGCAGATAGACCATTAGCATATGCAGGTTATATAGGGTCTTTGGATAAAATATTCAATGATCCTAAATTCACCTTTAATTCACAGGTTACAAATAGTACTAATTTCGAAATGTTTGCTTATATCCAAAAACAAGGAGGTAATAAAAGTACAAATGTTTTTCTTTTGAAATCTTATACTGAGTATATGACAGGAGAATCTAATAAGTGGGGTCATGTTGATGAAAAATCAGCTAATAAACTTAGAGGGATGTTTAAATTGTTAGGTGTTGAATATTCAACTTCAAATAAGAAAGTAAAAACTGATGACGGAAAAGAACTCACAATACATTTTACAACGGTTGAAAAGAAGAAAAAAGGATAATAGTAAATATGAAGAGTAAAGTTTTTAAGGCACAATTAATAGTGTTAATTATAGGTGTTATAGTATTTTTTCTCTGTTATCAGAAATATATGAACTATTCTTATGTAATCTACTACTCTTATTTTTCTTTTGCTTTGGGGGTTTTAGGTTTTATTCTATTTATATATTCTATATCAATAAAGAAGACTAATTTTTATGTTTTACTTTTTAGTATCCTAAATTTAATTTATATGCCCATTGTTTTATTTTTAATGATTTCTAAGTTACATTAACCTGATGGCGCACGTTTAGGCTAGCGATCGATTGTATCGAGTGCCGTCACAGCTAGGAAATAATATATAAATAATGAGAGCTACTTAGTTTAGATACTGGGTAGCTTTTGTTTTTTTAAGAGAAAGCTTTTTTAGTTTTAAAGTTTTGAATATATGTGTCAATTACATTGAAGAGGATATTTTTAGTTTCTACATCCATTTTTTGAATGTTTTTTATTCTATCAACAGTTTGTTTATCAAAAGATGAGTTTTCATTATGACCAATCATATAGTCAACTGTAACTCCAAATATATCAGCTATTTTTATAATCATATCAATAGATGGCAAGCTTTCGTTCCTTTCATATCTACTAATAATCTCTCGAGAAGCATTTATATTTTTTGCTAATTCTAATTGAGACCACTTTTTTTCTTTTCTCAATAAGGTTATTCTACTTCCTATGCCTAATTCATTACTCATAAAAGCCCCCCGCTCGTCCTCGAATGAGTGATCGCTAGTGCCCCGCTCGTCCTCGAATGAGTGATCGCTAGTGCCCCTGATGGTCCTCGAATGAGTGATCGCTAGTGCTCGACTCTGTCGGGTACCGTATCAGATTGGAAATTAAGAATATGTGATAGATGTATAATAAGATTACTATAACAAGTAGTTTTTATTATTTTAAGGATTCTTGCTTACTCAGTCGCCCACTCGACGGGAGTCAAGCGGTAGCGAAAAACATATCTAAAAAAGCTATTTGAATTATATTAGGAATAGCTGTCGGGTACCGTACCAGATTGGAAATACATATTAATAAAGACAAAAGCTACTAAGGTTGTATCCTAGATAGCTTTTGTTGTTTTTAAGCATTTCTTGCTTACTCAGTCGCCCACTCGACGGGAGTCAAGCGGTAGCGAAAAACATATCTAAAAAAGCTATTTGAATTATATTTGGAATAGCTGTCGGGTACCGTATCAGATTGGAAATAAATATTAATAAAGACAAAAGCTACTTAGATTGTATACTAGATAGCTTTTGTTGTTTTATGCTTTTCTGTTTACTCAGTCGGCCACTCGACGGGAGTCGATCGGTAGCGAAAAACATATCTAAAAAAGCTATTTGAATTATATTTGGAATAGCTGTCGGGTACCGTACCAGATTGGAAATACATATTAATAAAGACAAAAGCTACTAAGGTTGTATCCTAGATAGCTTTTGTTGTTTTTAAG
>CANMKK010000018.1 GCA_947498455.1 uncultured Aquimarina sp. | reverse complement strand
TGAAAAGAAATGGACAAGCCCTTTGCAAAATTGGAGTTTGATCATCCAACAATTATACATTAAATTTGGAGATCGGGTGACTCTCGATTTAGTGACCAAGCCAAAGGCTTCTGGGAGCTAGCTCCCAGAAGCCTTTGGCTTGAACCCTAGACAAGGTTTACTTTACATATCCTAGGTTGATTTATGCTTCTTGCAGATCCTCTATTTGATTACTACAATATCAATCGTATAACAGTATTTTAATAACTAATTTTCTTTTAGATCTGTTTCTTTCAGGATATTTATTTTAACAGTATCGATAGTTTTTTCGATGTATTTTTTTATTACTAAACGTTTCTTTATGATGATAGCATCATTTAATAAAAAAGGTTTTGGGATCATATTTTTAGATCTTTTGGGAATCGAAAATAATTCATTTTCTAATAAATCATAAGAGGACTCATAAATAGTGAATTTAGGTAATGAATCTTTATGGAATTTCATGTGTAATTCCAAAGGTTCATTATTTGTGGCATAATATGTAAGAAGATTAGTGCTCCATCTTTTAGTAAATGCATTATATACATTTCCATCTGTATAAGTGAAATCTGTGGCCCTTTTTCGGTTAACGGATAGCGAATCAAAGTTAAATTTAGTATCTGTATACAAGTCTATTCTTTTGATTTCTCTTTGTGAGGAAATACATAAATTTAGATACCTGAAATTTCCAATAACAGTATCGCTGCTCATATCGAGCCTAGGAGTTCGTATATTTTTTATTGGAGCGTTATTTACATATATAAATTCCTTTCCATATTTATTAGATAAGGTGTTTTTGGTATACGATTCGGCTATATTATTATTAGGTTGGATATAGTTTTTTGTCCAAGAGTCTAAAACCTGATCATAGGTAGCCCATACTCCTTTGTTTTGATCTGAATCAAGAATGTACAGGAGGCTATTTGGTTTTTGGTGTTTTTCATTAAAATCAGATGAAAAATGTGCGGAGATAAGAAAAACAACTGATAGAAGTATACATATATTACCCAATGTCTTTTTTCTAGTATAGAAGCCAAAAACAGGAGTTAGTAATGCAAATAACAAAACAGTTAATATTGCAGGCACAAAAAGAATTTTGAGACCCAGAGCTACGGGAAAATTAATTATAAATGGAGACAAGCAATAAATAGCAGGGAATGATAGTGTAACTAACAATACTGCATTTGGTTTTTTTTGTCTAATAAGCACAAATAAAGTAAGAAGTGCAAAGTATATAAAAATGATAAAATAACTTGCACCTGATAAGAATAATGCAGTAACAGCACAAATAATCAACCATAAGAATATGGATGCAACCAGAATGCTAGCTTGATTTTCGCTTTTATGGATTTTGCTAAATATTCTAAAACAAATTCCAATCGAAAGCAATACGAAAACGGTAATGTATTTATATCCATTATATGTGAATCCATGTTGGATTTCAGAATAATGAGGGTAGAGTATTTTGAGTAATTGCCACCCTCCAAATGCAATGCCTCCTGCTAAAATTAAAGATGCCAGTAGTGCTCCAAGGCTTTTAAGAACTTCTTGGAAATCAATTCGATATTTTGCTTTTCCGTAAAAAATTAAAACTATAAATATAGCGATACTTATGAGAAGTAGTGGGTGTATCCAGCTAAACGGATATTTGAGAACCTTTGATAATGGAGCATTAAAATAAATATAGTCCTGATCTGATTTTAAATTATCAAGTTTTACCTCAGAAAAATAAGAGAGTAAAGGCATTAGATAACTGCCTTGATGTTGCAGTGTGTTTAGGTCTAGGTTTTGCCAAATATCATTTGCGGTATGGTAATCAAAATGATCATCGATAAAAGCAAAATTAAAGCCATCTATATCTGCTTGCTCTCTAAAAACGGTTAGATCTGTATCATTAGGGAGCATTTTGTATATGCTATAGGCGAGAGAATTGGTAACAGGATATTGTACTCCAGCCTTTGAAAAATGTTGAATCATTTTTTCATTCCCCTTATTAGTTTCGATAAGCATAAAAGAAGTGCCACCACTTCCTCTGGCTTCAAAATTAAGTACTAAACCTACTTGCTTGGTCCAAGGATGATTTTTCACAAAGTAATTTGCTCCGTTGAGCCCTAATTCTTCGCCATCTGTTATACAGATTATAATATCATTAGTTGGTGTTTTATTAGTGTCTAAATACGCTCTTATACTCTCTATAATTGTTGCTACGCCACTAGCAGCGTCACTAGCTCCATAGGAGGAATGGGGAGAGCTATCATAGTGAGAAAGTAGTAATAGAGCTTTTCCATTTTCTGTGCCTTTAATTCTGGCAACGATGTTTTGTACACGACTGCAAGTACCTGTTTTACTAACAGAAAACCCTTCTTGAATTTCGGGTGATAGCCCCAGAATCTTCAATTCATTATAAATATAATCTCGGGCAGTACTATGTGCGTCACTGCCTAAATAATGAACTTCTTCAGATAGATTTTTTACGTGCTCTAATGCCCTTAAAGTAGAAAATTCTTTTTTAGAGGTATCCAGATCAGAAATTTGCTGTGGTATACTGCTATAAAACGTATACCAAATACATAATATGATAAGAATAAAAGAAAGTAAGGAAGAGAATTTTTTCATCGGTTGCCCCAGTTTTAAAATCTTATAAAATTTACATAATAAACCAGTAGCATTATCCAAAAATGAGGTAAAATTAATATTTCTAAATCTAAATGGTTTACCTATAAAGGTAGTGAATTAAGATATTATCCCTGTAATAATATAGATCAATGATGGATAAGTTATTGAAAATAACTATATTTAAGATTCACTAAATTACAGATATTATGGGCATAATAAGTTTTCAGGGCGCTCGCTCTAAGGTAAAGAAGCAGGATAATACACCAATTAAGGTCTCGGATTATATGTCGAGAAACTTGATAACTTTTACCCCTAATCAATCCGTTATGGAGGTAGTAGAAACTTTGGTAAAGCATAAAATATCAGGGGGTCCTGTAGTAAATGAACGGAATGAATTATTAGGAATAATTTCTGAAGGAGACTGTATAAAGCAGCTCAACGAGAGTAGATATTATAACATGCCGATTGATGATGCTAAGGTAGAAAAGTTTATGGTTAAGGATGTAGAAACTATTGATGGTAACATTAGTATTTTTGATGCAGCAAATAAATTTTTAGAAAGTAAAAGAAGACGATTTCCTATTGTTGAAGAAGGGAAATTAGTAGGGCAGATCAGCCAGAAAGATGTTATGAAGGCTGCTCTAAAAATGAATAGTCAGCATTGGAGAGATGTATAGAACGGTTTTTAAAAAGTGATGAGCTTTTAAAAAAGGCTTATAACCCCTTTTAGTAAAAGTGTATATAGTAATATTAATACTATTTGGAGTCTATATCTCTCCCAGATTTTTAAAATCATTTTTTCGTTTTTTAATATAAAGTTAGTATAAAGTAAGTAGATATTACTTTCTATATATATCCTAAATAACGTGTTTCGGGAGGTAAATACATTATGGTATTTGTTTATAACGATTCTTTGTCTTGATTATTACCAAAATTGAAGAACTTTTTTGGTCTAATCAATAGGATTTCCCGAGACTCTGTCTCGGGATACTTCAGTTTTAATGAATGAAATCTGAAATATTTTTGCAAAGATGGTACAATTATCTTGTTACCTCTTTGATGCAATAACCAGATATTTATCAAACCTCTTAGCTGTTATTTTTTTCTGTGTTGTAAGGCTTTAGGGTCGTCTGTAATCATAAGTTTATTTTTTAGATCTCCATGAATACATAAAGTTTCAGAAGAATATGTATCAAAGTTATGTTCGGTTTTTTTCCAATTACCTTTGCCCAATACAACAATCTCTTCTCCAATCTCTATAACACCTTCTTGATATCTTATTGTTTTATTAAGCCCTAAAAAACCTGTGCTTTTTTCCCCTTTAGCATTAAGATAATTTTCTAAATATGTAGGAGCATCATTCCAAGTGCCGGATCGATACTTTACATCTTTAATAAGGTAGATTATTTTGGCTTTGGAGTCTACAGGTGGTTCTACAATTGCTTTTTCTCCATCAGATTCTATTATAAAAGGTATGCTTTTTTCTTCCTTGATTATTGTATGCCAAGAGCTTCCGTTTCCATTACTTTTTTTTTGTTCCACCTTGATTTGATAGTATACACAATGTCTTTTCCCGATTGGGGAAATTAATGAGGGATCAATACCATGTGCATTACCAATAATTTTGATGTATTCATTCTCTTTTACCAAGCCAATTTTTTTCGAGTGAATTTTTCGTACAGTTCTTAAAATCCTATTCTTATCGCTAAAATAGAACACTATTATTGCGATAATTCCTACTAATAAGGTTATAAAAATGACGATGTGGATAGTTTTTTCTTCTATTAGTAGAGACAATATTAGTAAATTAGATATTAATTATTTCGTTTGACTAAAGCGTAATATTCATTCTCCAAAGGTAAATATCCTTGATCATATACAAAATAATAAATAGTGCCTATTTTGGTGGTATAAATATTCGTGAAAAACTGAAAGTCAAATCCTTTGGCTATTAATTTTGATTTTGTTGTTTTCGTTTTTTCGTTGGGATTTAGTTCTTCTAGAATTCTATAGTTTTTTCGAAGGCGGTTATTAATATTGCGAACCAGATTTTTACTATCCTTATTCAGCTTATTGTTAAAAGCATTTCTGCAATAATCACTACAAAATTTTTTATCAGCTCGGCCAATGATCTTTTCGCCGCATTCGGGACACTCTTTTTGCATGAATTATTGTTTTTTGTAGTTAAATAGGACTTCTTTATGCTTACCATCACCGGTATCAATAATGACATACACATTTATTTCTGTATCACTGATCTTTTCGAAAGTGAATTCATCAAAATAGGCCTTGTCTTTTTCGAGTTTTACCAGTTTAAAATCTACAGTTTCATCTTTTTCTTCCCAACCTTTAAAATCACTATGGAAGTGCTTTAATTGCAATAATAAGGTACCATCTTTTTCTGTGATTCCTCCAGTTTCGTAAAATTTTATTTTATTGTCTACTACTAGCTTAAATGAAAACATCATAGAGTTACCCAGTGGGTCACTCCATATTTCTTCTGTGATACCTCCAAAGGCTTCGCCTCTCCAATAACCACTTATCCACGATATATCTGCGAGAGAAGCTTTTTCTGGAACAATAGTTTCATTATATTTAAGGGTGTTTGATGTTTCTGTTTGCCCGAAACTGTGTAGTGCTATGCAGCAACATATTACTACAATGTATTTTGCTAAATTCATGAGTATACAGTTTTGTGAAATAGCAAGATACGATAAATATCCATTTGTAGTCGTTTAAAAAAAGATATCCTGAGCTAATCTAAATGTGTTGGCATGTGCTTCAATAATAATTTTAATATCCGGAGAATAGCCTCCTCCCATTGAACACATAATTGGTATGTTAAGATTTTTGCAGGTTTGTAAAACGAGGCGATCTCTTTCTTTACAACCTTCAATAGAGCAGTTTAGTTTGCCTAGTTTATCACTTCCTAAAATATCAACGCCGCTTAGGTAATAGATAAAATCTGGTTTTTCTGATTGTATGAGTGTTGGTAGTGTATCTTTTAGGATACCTAAATATGTATCATCTGTGGTGTCATTAGATAATGGGATATCCAGATCGGATTGTTCTTTTCTAAATGGGTAATTGCCTGCTCCATGCATAGAAAACGTAAATACGGAATGATCGTTCCTGAAGATTTCTGCTGTACCATTTCCTTGATGTACATCCAGATCTATGATAAGTATTTTTTTAGCAAGTTTTTTCTGAATAAGGTGCCGTGCTCCGATGGCTTGATCGTTTAATAAGCAAAAAGCTTCTCCACGATCTGTATAGGCATGGTGTGTTCCTCCGGCAATATTCATAGCAATTCCATAGCGTAATGCATATTCTGAAGCTTTGATAGTACCATCGGCAATAATTACTTCTCTATCGACTAATTCTTGTGATAATGGGAAGCCTATTTTGCGAACTGCTTTTTTATCAAGTGTTAGTTCGATTAGTTCTTTATAATATTGCTCTGTATGAACGGCTAGAATGGGGTCGGTTTTGGGAATTTCTGGGATAAAAAAGTTATCATCTACACAAGTTCCTTCGTGCAGTAATTGCTTAGGTAGTAACTCGTATTTGAGCATCGGAAAACGATGCCCTTCTGGTAATGGATGCTTATATATAGGGTGATATGCTATTTTGAGCATACGATATTATTTTTTGAATCGATACAGTTTATATAATTTATCCACCTTATCAAAGTAACCATAATGAAGATTATCCAAATGCAGAAATATATTTACCGCTTTAGGTTCTTTTTCTAAATTATCCTCAAACTCATGTACTCTGTCAAAAATGTTATCTTGTATATCACCTTGTAGATGTTCAAAATTTTGATCAAAGAGGCAGTTGATATAGGTGGATTTTGTGGAGGTATAATTACCATAATTATAAAATGTAGGGTTATAGCCTACGCAAACAGTAACAGACCCTCCAATAGCTCCTCCAACGACAATTCCAGGCCCTCCTCCAAAATCTGGTGCAAACCCTCCTCCAGACTGTATTTCTTTAGTGCCTCCTAATATTATATTGTATTCATCACCTACTTTATACACAGAAATTCCCAAATCAGCAGAAGAAATTTTACGAAGATATTTGGACGTTTTTTCCATTTCCCTCACTTCTTCTCCAAATATACCTATTCCTTTTTCTTGTATAATAGGGGAGTTCTTAAAATTGATGGAGTCTTTTTTTGTAACACTATATTCTTTTATCATTTTTTCGGTAGTAAGGTCTAAAATGGTGAATTTCATTTTTTCTGAAGAACTTGCTATCTGAAATAACTTGTTGTCGAATATATACGAATTGCTTTTAGTATATCCTTTTTCGGTAGCTGTTGGCTTATTATAGGCTTTGTAATCTAGTGTAAATGTATCCAGATTGATATAACATAGTTTTGTTTCTTTATTGCTATTATCAAAGCTTAATGTAATGATGTTATCGTTTTGATATAGTTTTACTGGTTTTGATGTAGTTTCAATGATATTAGGGTTACGAGGCTCTATTTTAGTAAGAGATACATAAGGCCGAAAAGGATCTTCCGAACTATCCATCATAGTATATGCCGTTCTTTTAAATCCTGAAGATTTGGAACTAATATATTCTATTTGTTTAAGGGATATGGTATGCTTCTCTGGGCTGAAATTTTCATCAAATTTATATATATTTAAATCTGATGATCTTTTGGATATGGATATTAAATAAATCTGGTTGTTGTAAATAACTGTTTCTAAATATTTTTCTTTTTTTAGTTTAAAACTCAGTTCTTTTTGTTTACCGAATTTACTATTTATATCGAATTGTAATATGGCATATTTTGTGTTTTTGTCATTGGTAAATAAACAGGAATAGATATTATCATAGATGCTATAACCAATTAGATTTTTATATTTATTTGGTAATGGTTTGGTTACAATTTTGACTTTTTGTCTGTATTCGTAATCTAAAAGTATCGCTCCAGTAACTTTCCCTTCATCTGTTACAATCATAAGGTCTTTAGTATCTTCATTAGAAATAGCGTAAGAGTCTTTATGTGTTGTAGTCTTTTTTGAAAAAAACCCAGAAAGCTCCAATACTTTCTCTTGCGCACTGACAGAAATCGTTATGCATATGATGGCTATGAGGGTTATAGATTGCTTTGTCATCATTCTTTTTGTTTATTCGTTCTTATTATGAATTGTGGAAGTGTTACTTTGACTCATCAATTAAATTAGAATTTTTAAGGAATTTTTCAACTAAGGTAAAAGATATACTTTATATGTGTTTAAAGAAGTTATGTATACTCCACGGTATCGCTTATTATCTGTATGTTCAAATATAGAAGCTTCTTTGATACTATTATTTTTTTCAAAATTTAGAATCAAAGGAGAGAAATAGTCTTGAACATTCCCTTTGGTATGATTGAATTCATTATCAAAGACACAATCAATCCAAACGCTTTTTTGTTCTGGAGTTATCGAGCCAGCAGTATGCATATAATGTGTTGATACTTGTCCGGAATTATTATAACCTGTAGAAAAACCATTTCCCCCTCCACTAAAAGCTACAGGCTTTACACTTCCAATAGAAACTTTATAGTGTTCATTACTATAATAAACAGATAGACCCTGCTTCCCTTTAGATAATTTTCGTAAAAATTGTTTAGGATTATCAAGTTTTCTATCCCCTCCTAGAAGATCAGTTTTCTGTTGGTTAATTGATCCGTTTTTAAAATAAATATCAGCATTTTTACTGCCAAAATATTCTTTAATTTTTTGATTAGTTTCTAAATCCGTTATGGTAAGTTTTAAATATTCAGAAGAACTGGCTATTTGAAACAATTTATTGTTAAAAATATAGGAGTTACTCCTTTTTATTTTCGATGTAACATTTTTTATATGATAGAAATTTCTTCTTTTTATTTTAAAACTATCAAGATTAAATGATAGAGTTCTTGTAATTTGATCTTCCTTGTCAAAAGTTATAGTTAATGAATTATCATTTAAATACAATTTGCTTTTAGATAAATTGGCAGTATATGATCTTGGGATTAGATTGTTTACTTTTTTTAGAGTATTCCCTGTACTAAACTTTTGATCAACCATAAGATCATGAGAAGTTCCTTTATATGGATTTTTATCGTTCGAACCATTTATCTCTATAATTTGTTTTTCAAATTTATTGCCATCATAGATGTGTAAGTTGAAAGACTTTGTATTGGGCTTAACAGAGATCAAGTAGAGTTTATTATTATAATTAAATGACTCTATCAGTTTTTCATTATCCAGTTTAAAATCAATACTATTAGACTCGGTAGTTTTAAGTTTGAAATTAAAAGAGGTGATTCCAAATTTCTTTTTTGATTGATTATAATGAACCATTGAATAATCACCTCCATTAATAATACAACCTAAGTATTGGTCATATTTTTTAACATGTTTTTGAGCACTTAAACTATTTATTTGTTTAAAATCTGAATCAAAGAGATAACCGTGATATTTTTGATTACTTTCTAAAATAAATAATAAATCTCCATTTAGTGTATTGCAAATAGTGTGGGAACTACTTATTTTTTCTGACTCTTCTGCAAGATTATTTGAGAATTGAAGAACAGGTCTTTGCGCAATAATATTTGTGGCAAAAAGGATAAAAAATGTAAAAACAATCTTTTTCATAAAGAAGGTTATATTAGCTTTTGTTTATTAGTTAATGTCGCGAACTAAGGAAATGTTACCTTTTGTTTTTAGTTAATTGTATTTTGCGTTAGGTAGAGATCTTTGTCATATTCTAGGAATACTTGATTTATGATGTCTGGTCGAGTTCTTCGTTTTTGCTCAGGACAAGCTCTTGTCGAGGCCTTATTTCGTATCAGGCTTGTACTTAGCGTGTGTAGCATTTCTGCATTCTGATAAAATTTGTAGCAAATCAAAGTTTCCCTGCGCTCGACTTGACATTGGGTCTCTACTGAACACGACCTGACTTGCTTTTATCTTCTTTTAATTACCGATAGTTATTACAGTATCTGTCAGGTTTTTAAAACCTGACAGATACTGCATTTTTAACGATATTTTGCTACTATTAAGTCTGTATGCTAACTTACTAAAGCACCCGGAGTTACGGCATCTTCATCTGGATTAAGGAATACTAGTTTTCCTTCTGGTGTTTCGGTCATTAGAATCATTCCTTCGCTTTCTACTCCGCGTAATTTTCTTGGTGCCAGGTTTACTAGGACAGTTACTTTTTTACCGATTACATCTTCTGGTGAAAAGTGCTCTGCTATTCCTGAAACGATCGTTCTTACATTAATGCCTGTGTCTACCTTGAGCACTAGTAGTTTCTTGGCTTTTGGCATTTTTTCTGCTTCGATGATCGTACCTACTCTGATGTCTAATTTGGTGAAATCCTCGAAGGTTGCTGTGTCTTTTTGTGGTTCTACTGCTTTGTTTTCGATCTCGTTTGCCTTTTTTGTTGCTTCTAGTTTATCCAATTGTTTTTGGATATCTGCATCTTCTATTTTAGAGAATAATAGTTCTCCTTTTTCTATTTGATGTTCTGCGGGTAGTAGTACTTCTTTGGTTGCTATTTCATTCCAATTGGTTTGTAATGCATCGGAATTGATTGCTAGTATTGTTTTTAGTTTTTGTGATGTAAATGGTAAAAATGGTTCTGATAGGGTGGCTAATGCTGCTGCTATTTGTAATCCTACGTACATGATTGTTTTTACGCGTTCTTCATCGGTTTTAATAAGCTTCCAAGGTTCTTCGTCTGCTAAGTATTTGTTTCCTAGTCTGGATACGTTTAATAGTTCCTGACTGGCTTCTCTAAATCTGTATCGTTCTATGGAACTGCTGATTACGGATGGGTATGCTCTTAGTTCTGTTAGTGTTTGGGTGTCTACCTCGGATAGGGTGCCTGGTGTTGGTACGATTCCGTTGTAGTATTTATTGGTTAGGACTACAATTCGATTGATAAAGTTCCCGAAATTACCAACTAGTTCATTGTTATTACGATCTTGGAAGTCTTTCCAGGTAAAGTCATTGTCTTTGGTTTCTGGTGCGTTTGCGGTTAGGGCGTATCGCAATACGTCTTGCTTGTCTGGGAATTCTTCTAGATATTCGTGTAGCCATACTGCCCAGTTTTTGGAGGTGGAGAGTTTATTTCCTTCTAGGTTTAGGAATTCATTGGCGGGTACGTTTTCGGGTAGTATATAGCTTCCTTCTGCTTGGAGCATACTTGGGAAGATGATACAGTGAAATACGATATTGTCTTTGCCTATGAAGTGTACTAGTTTGGTGTCTTTGTCTTTCCAATAGGGTTCCCAGTCTTTTCCTTCTCTGGTTGCCCATTCTTTGGTGGACGAGATATATCCTATTGGTGCATCAAACCATACGTAGAGTACTTTTCCTTCTGCTCCTTCTACGGGAACGGGAATTCCCCAGTCTAGGTCTCTTGTTACTGCGCGTGGACGTAGTCCGTCATCGATCCAGGATTTAATTTGTCCGTATACATTGGTTTTCCAGTCTTTTTTATGTCCTACGAGTACCCATTCTTTTAGGAAATCTTCGTACTGATCTAATGGTAAGAACCAGTGTTTGGTTTGTTTTAGGGTTGGTTTAGCTCCTGATATTGTGGATTTGGGGTTTATTAGATCTGTGGCGTTTAGGGAGCTTCCGCAGTTTTCACATTGATCTCCGTATGCTTCTTCGTTCCCACATTTAGGGCATGTTCCGGTTACGAAACGGTCTGCCAGGAATTGATCTGCTTCGGGATCATATAATTGTTCTGAGGTTTCTTCTATGAATTTGCCGTCTTCATATAATTTCTTAAAGAACTCTGATGCTGTTTCGTGATGAATAGGAGCGGAGGTTCTGGAGTAGTTATCGAATGATATTCCGAAATCCTGAAATGATTTTTTTATGATGGCATGGTATTTATCGATAATCACTTGTGGTGATACTCCTTCTTTTTTTGCTCGCATAGGGATGGCAGCACCGTGCTCGTCACTACCGCAGATAAATGCTACATCGTTTCCGGTGATTCGTAAGTATCTGGCATAGATATCGGCAGGGACGTAAACTCCTGCTAAATGGCCAATATGTATTGGTCCGTTAGTGTATGGTAATGCTGATGTTATTGTATATCTTTTTGGTGTGCTCATAATGGGTGTAAAAATAAGGGACAAAGGTAATAAAGACTTCTTTAATAATTTATGTGCGTTGGGTATGTTTTCTTTTGTAATGTAAAGTATGGTATACGGGGATAGGGATTTGTGGGTTGCACTCTTTTAATGTTGTTTAGTTTGGTATAAATAGGTCTCGACTGCGCTACCATTGACGTGCTTTTTGCGTTTTTTTGGGTGCAATGCTATTAGGGAGTATTCAGTAAAGTGTGTCTGTATTTTTTTTGCGTTAGGGATAGGAACGGCATCCTTTTTTCTATATATCCGTACTCTTCCAGAGCCTTAGGGTACGGATATATAGAAAAAAGATATAGTGGATAGCCCGGCTCGAACGCCCTAATTCTATAATAATGTTATGAAATCATGAGTGGACTGCTAAAGTCTCCTTGATTGGTTTCTATACGGTATATGTATTGCCCTGTGCTAAGTCGAGTACCAGTTGCTTCTTTTACATTGATTCTATGTTGTCCTTCTGTGAGTACGTCATTTCGTAGGGTTGCTACTTTTTGTCCTATGATATTGAATAGGATTATGTCTACGTGTATTGTTTGTGGTGTATTGATGGTTATATATACTTCTTTATTTTCTTCATAGGTTACGATATGGGAGAGTGAGTCTCCGTCTACTGGGTTTATTGTAGAGCCATCACAGCTAAATCCGAGATTCATTGATTCGAATTCTTCGCCTAGCAATGCTTTATTGACTACATCGGGGTCTACACATAGCCATTCTTTCATTACGGTGGAGTATATTTGTCTAAAATCATTGGTGCTTTCGACATTAAAACCAACACTAGGGTTCTGAGATAATGTGGGGTGCTCTCCTATAAATCCATTTCCGTTTAGTCCGGTTCCGAATAGCATTACGGGTGCTGCGGTTCCGTGATCGGTACCAAGAGATCCGTTTTCTACAAATCTTCTGCCGAATTCTGATATGGTCATGGTGAGTACTTTATCGTCTAGTCCGGAGGCTTCTAGGTCTGCATAGAAGTTACTGAGTCCTTCTGAGAAGGAGTTTAATAGGCTCTGGTGACGTTGTATTTGATCATTATGTGTATCAAAACCTCCTAGCGTAACCATATATACTTTGGTGCCTAAGTTTCCTTTGATAAGTCGTGCTACGATGCGTAATTGCCTGGAGAAATTGTCGTCTTCTAGGTATCCTCCGAAATCTGTGGATCTATTGAATGCATCGGATATGGCTTCGGCATAGTTATAGGTAACGTTTGTAGATTCTCTTAGAAATCGTAATTTGTCTCCATAGGTGCAATCGGGTAACATATCTAAATCATAAAAGGTTTGGTTTTCTATGATTTGTTCTAATCGTTGGGGGTCGGATATGGCAAATGAAAAATCATTCTGAGGGCCTTTGAAAATTAGGTTTCCGAGGCTTCCTATTTGTATGGATGGAGGACTGGCTGGTGGATTAAAGATATAATTGGGGTAGAGGTCTTGAAAATATCGACCCATCCATCCGGTTCTATCTTCTTCTCGGAGATTGGTATTTGCCCATATATCGGTTCCTCTAAAGTGTGATAGCGTTTGATCTTCATAGCCTACGCCATGAACTACTTTCATTTGTCCGTCTCCCCACAAACTTTCTAGTTTATTCATTGGTTTGGGCATGGCGAATTGATCTTTTTCGAGATTAATAAATTCGCTTGGTGGGATTTTTATCAATGGCCTCGCATTGGCATAAATATCATAATCATATACTGGAATGATCGTATTAAATCCATCATTTCCTCCTCCTAGTCGACAGATGATAAGGATTTTATCATTTTCGGCTTGACTAAGGGCGATAGATAATGGGGATGGCTTGGATACCGTAAGATTGGTATTAGCTAGCATCATGGTTCCTCCTCCTACTAAACCAAGTGCTTGAAGGAATGAACGTCGATTCCAGTTTTTGTGTTCATCGGGGTCACAAATTCCGTCTTTAGGATTCTTTTTTTGTGTTTTTTTATTTTGGAAATGATTATCGCACATTGGGTTTATTATTTTAGGTGAAATTCGGGGATTTCTGCTATATGATTTAGTAAAGCAAAAAATTGATTGGATACTCCGGCTAGGTCTAATGTCCAGATATTAGGTGCAATTGCGTCTGGCTCATAATAGTTTTCTGGATAAATGTCTCCTTTAAAAACTCCTACGGCTTCGTTAAATAGTGTTGGGTCTTGTAATCCGCGAGGGAGAAAGTAATCAAGGATGGCCTTGACAACTACTGTTACTTGGTCTGCTTGTAAGCTGGTATCTACTGTACCATCGGCTAGCGTTCCTATGGGCAGTCCTAGTATAAAATCCCTGAATTGTGCTTCGTTCTGAATCCAGGCTCTACTATTAATTATTCGGATACCGTCCCATCTTCCTAATAATAGATCTGGGCTAATCCATGTTTCATCACCTTGCCAACCTTCTACATCTACAGGGTTTAGAACTTCTTGCTCTAGGATTCTGGTGGTGCCGACCAAGAAGTCGAGAATGTCAAAATCAGCGGGGATTTGAAATCCAATTTCGTTATAAAAAGTAACGAGCAGATCAATTGGGCTTTTGATTATTGCTCCTATAGCTTCTTGATTAAAGAAGTGTTCGCTTTTAAAAAGTTGACGTAGTACTGGGGCAATTTCGAAGTTGTTGGATATAAAAGTTTGCGCCATCTGTGCTACAATGTTTTCATTACAGGTGGGACTCACAAAATATGTGTAGAGCTTAGCACAGATATAATTGGCGACAAGGTCTTGTCGCTGTGTAAATAGAATATTGATTACATCATCATATCCCCAATTTCCTGTTTGCCCGAAGATGGTCTTGTTTTCGGTACTGAATTGTGCTGCATTGAATGTTATTGGTCCCCAGGGTATATCATTGGTTTCTACCCATCCGGTTATTGCTTTGGCGGTTTCTATGATGTCATTTTCATTATATCCATTGTCTACACCTAGGGTAAATAGCTCGTATAATTCTCGTGCGTAATTTTCATTGGGTCTATCTCTAGTGTTTTCATCTCCGTTTAGATATACTAACATTGCAGAGGATACGCCAATATCAGATACAAATTGTCTGAAGTTTCCCAGCACGTGTAGTTGAAGTAAGTTATAATATTGGTATTGGTATGCTGGACTTCTATAGGTGTCGTCTTCTGTTACAAAGTGGTTGCTCCAAAATAAGGTCAAACGATCTCTTACTTTATTCTGTAAGAAATCATTGATCATTTGTTTTTTACCTTCGTATCGATAGAAGCGAATATCGTTATCTTCATTTGCCATTTCTGCTGCTTCGAATTGATCTCTATTCCAGAATCCCCAGGTGGGAGCTGGATTAGGAACTAGATTAATTGCGTCATCGAGCAATGCGTCAATAAGTGCTGAAGGGTTGTTTTGATTTAAGGCGGCTTGTACTTCTGCTTTGGTAGCGCCAAAAGCAATTCTACGATATAAATGGTTTATTTTAGTAACATTCCAAGGATCTTCTGGAGTAGGTATATAGGGATCCAGGGACGCTAAGTTACAAGAAGTATCAGTGACCATAGGCTGGGGGTTTACTAGTATGTTAAGGGTGTATTTCTCCGTAATATAATAATTTACAACGAAAATATTTGTTAATTCGTATTCCGAAAGCTGAAAAATTCATAAATGATTACACCTCCATATCTTAAAAAAGGGGATAAAATAGCGATTATATCTACCGCCAGAAAAATTGTGCATAAAGAAATTGAAACTGCTATTACAATTCTGAAATACTGGGGTTTACAGCCAATTATAGGGAAAACCATTGGGATTGAAGATCATCAGTTTGCTGGTTCGGATGAACAGAGAACTGCTGATTTACAACGGATGATTGATGATAGGGGAATAAAAGCAATCTGGTGTGCACGGGGCGGATATGGAACTGTGAGAATTATTGATCAAATAGATTTTACTTCTTTTATTACACATCCTAAATGGATTATAGGCTATTCTGATATTACGGTATTGCATTCGCATATTCATAATATGGGTATCGCTTCATTGCATGCTGTGATGCCAATTGATATTGGTAAGAGTAGTAGGGAGGCTCGGGAATCACTTAAAAGGTCTTTATTTGGTGATGAGATAACATATGCCTTTCTTTCTTCTAAAAAGAATAAATCAGGGAGTTGCACGGGAAAACTCATCGGTGGTAATTTATCTATATTATACTCATTATGTGGCTCTCCTTCATCTATACATACGGATGGAAAGATACTTTGTATCGAGGATTTGGATGAGTATTTATATCATATAGATCGAATGTTTCAGAATCTAAAAAGGAATGGATATTTTACTAATTTATCTGGACTGATTGTTGGGGGAATGACCAAAATGCATGATAATGCAATTCCTTTTGGTAAAAAAGCTAAAAAAATTATTCTTGATACTGTAAAGGAGTATGACTTTCCGGTAGTTTTTAATTTTCCGATGGGGCATATTGAAGATAATAGAGCGTTGATTTTGGGAGCAGAGGTTTCTTTGAGTGTCTCTAAAGAAAAGGTTGATTTTTCATATGTAGGTAATATATAGTTTTAAAGTGTAATTTTTTTTTAACTTTTAACTAGTGTTTAGTATGACCTAAGATTACTTATTTTAAAATATCTAGGAACTATTTTGTATGTTATAAATACACTTTATACACTGATAAGGTACTTTTATACATTGAAACTTACACTTCATACAATTTGGGGAATTTTTTGTAATCGGTATCCTACCTTTAACCATATTAATTTTTTAATTTATCATAATGAAAAAGTGTGTAAGACTAGGAATGCTAGCGCTGACAGTTGGTTTAATGGGAACTGTTTCCTGTTCAAAAGATGATCAAGAATCGAATGAATTAGGAGAGTCAAATCTCAAAGATCCTGTGCTTAAGGCATTATTTAGTCAAGGGTGGGATATAGAAAAGACAAAAGTATTCGAAAATGGAGATTATCTGATAGGGGGAGATATTATTGCTTCTGGTAATATAAAGGATTATGAAGATATAAATCAATTAGATGTGCCCTCAAAACAGGTTACGGTACGAAACCTTATTAATATTGATAAATATGATAATATTAGAGTCTTCATACACTCTTCGGTAACTTTAGGAGATAATACCAATACAGATGCTCCAAATGAAGATAATTGGACGGATGCTACAAGAAACGCCATAACAATTTGGAACAGTGTTGCTAATAGTGGGTTAAGATTTGTTGAGGTATTTACATTAGACGAAGCTGATACAGTGATAGTATCTGATGAAGATCCGCTTGAGTTTATGTATGATTTACCTAATGATGTACTTGCTGCTGCCATGTTTCCAGTTCAAGACGGGTCGTTCAAAGGATTACCCGGTCTTTTAGTAGCTATTAATCTAGATGCTGCTAACAATGCCCATGTGGGGTATGATGTGAGATTAAATAATATGGTGCATGAGCTTGGACATATTGTTGGTTTAAGACATACTAATTATCAGGAAATAAATGATGGAAATGCTAGTTTCGGAACTTATTTGGTACCCGGGACTCCGGATGCTGATCCTAATTCCGTGATGAATGCCAACACTGCAAATAATGGATTTAGAGGGTTATCGAAGTACGACAAAGTGGCAATTGCATACTGGTATCCTAATAAATAAATACTTATGGAATAAGGAGTTTGAATTTTTTTAAAAAAGCATTCAATTAAAAAGAGATATTTTAATCGAGTTATGGAATTTAATTCTTCAATACTTGTCTCGAATTCAAAAACTATGTATCTGTTTGATAATTAGTGAATTTTTTAGAGATAGTTGCCTGTTTTATATAAGAATCGTATATAACCTACTTCACGTTTTTAAATTAAAAAACTGGGGTAGGTTATTTAATTTAAAATGCTATTCAATAAAAGTGAAGTATATCATTTTTAGTAACGTCCGATAAGGATTCATGATCGCTTTACTTCGGCATGATCAGTAACTGTTGATCAAGAAACAAGTGTTTGCATGAAATATTGAAATCCCCAAGTTTCATGGACTTAAGATAATTTCTGTTGAAAAATATAGTATGTGTTTTATAAAGTGAAAAACAACTTCTCAAACAAAAAATATTGGAAAGCTTTTGTTCTAAAAAAGGGTTTCAAGGAATTTTGACCTATTTTAATCGGACAACAATCTAAAATTATAGTATTTTTAAAAATAACTTTAGTTTATTCTGAAAATTTGATCTATGGCAGAACATAATATACTGGGTAAAAAAGGAGAGCAATTGGCTGTAGATCTTCTTATCAAAAAGGGTTACGATGTCTTGGAAAAGAATTATAGATATCAAAAAGCTGAAGTTGATATTATAGCACAAAAAAGAGATGTGATTGTTGTTGTAGAGGTAAAAACAAGGAGTACTCCTGAGTTTGGAAATCCTCAGGATTTCGTAAAGCCTAAACAAATACAGCAATTAGTTAAGGCGATTGATCATTATATACTAGAAAATGATCTGGATGTAGAAGTTCGTTTTGATATCATAGCTATTATAAAAAATAAGGCTGGTACTAGAATTGAACATCTCGAAGATGCTTTTTATCATTTTTAATCTACATTGAAACACTTGATTCTCATGTAATTCTTATAGAATAGTACGAATTTCTCGGAGTGTATAAGGCTCGGATGCCCAGGTGTGTATTGTTAAAAAAAAAGATATTAGAAAGTATGAATATATCCATTCGGTCGATTACTACCTTAGTGGAACTTAGTTTTACTCCATAAAGTGAGATCTAATCTCATTGAGGGATTAATTTTCTTTGGATTATATAAGGAACAAAACGTTTAGCATATAATGGACTCTTTCGAATTTATTGATCTTATACTTTTTCTAGGAATTAGTCAGGGGATATTTTTGGCTCTTACGCTTCAGATTATTAAGAATAAGAACAAAGCTGCAAATAGTATATTAGCCATTATTCTTTTAATAGCTGTTGTGATGCTTATGGGAAGAATGATCTATTTTAAATATTTGAATTACACTACATTTCGATGGACTATATTAATTGATGGGGTTATATTTCTTTTTGGCCCTCTGTGTTATCTATATTTTCGACGTTTGATTTTTTTTAATAATAATAAGTATCAATTTAAGTGGTTTCATTTTATAGCTGTTGCACTCCATATTTTATTTTTCGTATATATATTGTCATTAGAGTTGGATGATTTTACCACAAAATTATCATCAGGATTTTTCAAAATACCTTTCCTTATTATCGAAGGAGGTGGCATTGTTTTAAATATCTATTATTGGTTTTGGAATTTTGAACTTATTAAAGGGTATCAAAAAGAAGAAAAGAACCAGGTATCTTTTAAACAAGGATTGGTGTCTTTTTTGAGGTTTTTTCTTGTTTCGATAGGTGTTTTTTTAAGTGTTTGGATGGTTAGTTTTGTGTTTTTGAATTTTTTCGATTATTCTTTATATCCTATTGGGTATGATTGGTTATGGATCGGGATTTGTGTTTTTATTTTTGTTATTGGGTATTATAGCCTTAAAGAACCTGAGCTTTTTAGAATCGAAATGCAATCTACAAAAGTGAGTTCTTCGCAAAAAAGATTGACAGAGTTAGAGATACGTTCTCTGGAAAAGGAATTAAAGTATGTGATCGAAGAGGAGAAAATATTTCTAAAAACGGATCTTACATTGCGAGATTTGTCCGAAAGGCTTCATATGTCTACTCATAATATTTCCTGGTACTTGAATCAATTTTCTAAGAGTAGTTTTTATGATTACATCAATAGATATAGGGTTAAAGAATTTCTGAAAAAAGTGGAGAATGATGAGCATATACATTGTACAATTCTTGCACTTTCTATGGATGTTGGATTTAATTCGAAATCTACTTTTAATAAAGCTTTCAAGCTGGAAATGAATGATACGCCTAGCAATTATATAAAAAAGCGATTAGCTGTGGTATAATACCAATTAGACCATAATACTTCTGGTTAAAACTTGTTCATTTTTCGTTTTATTTTCTTACTCATATTTCCCATAGCTAAGGCTATGAAAAATAATCATAGCGGCATACATCAAAAAAGCAACTTCGTTTTATCTGAGATGTTTTATAATCAAATTGTATAAATTATGTGTGGTTGTATCCAAACAGTCGATTTTTAGGTAATCCCCAACTACTTTAGGGCAAACTTAAAAATCAAAAAAATGAAAAACTCTTTTAGAAATTTTATAATGATGGCATTCGCCATTTTTATTTTGTCCGGATCGTCTTCTCTGTTAATATCTTGTTATGGTGATGGGGTTGACCCAGCATTAGAAGTAGAAACCATTGTAGCCGATTTTACAGGAAATGATGCTGTATCGGTAGATCGATATGGAAATGTGTATGTTTCTGAATATGGTCAATTTACCAATACTGGGGGTAATGGTACACGGGTCTTTAAGGTAACACCTGATGGAGATGTTACCGAATTTATTGATGGATTAACAGGGCCTCTAGGAAATGCAATTGATGCAGATGGTAATTTTTATGTCAATGATGCTAATAATACAGTATCAGGAAACGTGGTTAAAATTACTCCAGATGGTATTCGATCGGTTTTAGCAACAATTGATGGGTGGCCTTCGGGAATGACATTAGATGATCATAATAACATTTATGTGTCTAATTTTTTGACACCTACTGTGCATAAAATAACTCCTAATGGAGAAGTTAGTGTATATGCATCAGATCCTAAATTGGCTGGAGGAGTGGGTATCGATTTTGATTATAAAGGCAACCTGATTGTTGGTAATTTTTCTACTGCTGATATTGTATCGATAGATAAAACCGGTACTGTTTCTTTACTAGCTACGATTCCTGATATTGTGGTGAATGGTTTTGGGATCGGGTATATTACCGTAGTTAGAAATTCTGTTTTTGCAACAGGAATTGGTGTGAATAAGATTTTTAGAGTTACATTAAATGGTACGATAGAAGAATTTGCAGGTACAGGAGATGCTTTGGTTAGTGATGGATTACTAGAGAAAGCTTCTTTTAATGGTCCTAATGGAATTACAACGGATTTATATGGTAAGACGATTTATATCTCAGAGTTTGGAGGAACAAGAGCGTTGAGAAAGATCGAGCTGATTGATTAAAAAACATCTAATATTTTTTAGAAAAAAAGTCTTTATGATCTAATAGACCATAAAGACTTTTTAGCATGAATTTATGAAATAAATCAAAACTTTTATGTGTGTTATAGTTTTCTTAAAGTGAAAACTGAAAATGCACATTTTTTATTGAAGATTATTGAACATTTTCAGTTATAAGATTTTCTGAAATATAGATTTTAAGAGTGCTGCAATTTAATTTTGATTATACTAGAGAATAATTTTTTAAATGTTGATTACATAGAGGTTGAGGGCTTTTTATAGACTGTAGTATTTCCTAAGATATTTGTTTTTGGTTTGTTCTAAAAGCTACTTTTTTTAAAGAATTTAGAAAGTATAAAATGCGATAATCTCCTACAGTTTTTAATGAGATAATATGTTCTAGTGATTTTCTTAACTTCAGGTTAAATACTCATAATCGTAGTAACAAATCGTGTTGTCATAAGATAAACTAATAACACATAGTTGGGGAAATTAGACTCTCAGTTATGAGTTGTGAATCGTATGAACTATAATTTAAAAACAGTAAAAAATTACACGATGAAAAAAACAATCACACTATTTTTAGTAGTCTTTTCATTTTATATGAAGGCTCAGGATTTTAACGATCAATTAGCAATGTTTCAGGGGCAGGATGACACTACTTTTGGAGGAACGGTTGATATTGATGGAGATTATGCTATTGTAGGCGCTAATGGCGAAGGGCCCAGTTCTACTGGTGCTGTTTATATTTATAAACGAGCTAGTGATGGTAGTTGGCTTTTACAGCAACGTCTTGAGGCGGATGATAAAGATATAGGCGATAATTTTGGAGTTTCGGTTGCCATAAGTGGTAGTTATGCAGTGGTAGGAGCGCATTGGGAAGATCATGGAAATGGTGTATATGTTCCATTTGGTGGTTCTGTATATATTTTTAAACGATCAGGTACTACTTGGTCTCAAGTGAATAAAATTACTAATTCTGATAGAGCAGGATCTGATGAATTTGGAACAAGTGTAGACATTGACGGCAATACTATAGTTGTTGGGTCTTATCGTTATACTACGGGTCGACCAGATTTGATAGAGTCAGCGTATGTTTTTGAAAGAATTGAAGAAGAATGGTTAGAAACAGCAATTCTAAAGGGGACAGCAGATAATCATTGGTTCGGTAGTCAGGTTGCAGTTCAAGGAAATACAATTATAGTTGGTGCACCTAAGGATAATTCTGCAAGTATTTATAAAAAATCAGGTTCTTCTTGGACATTGGATGAAAAATTAAATGGAACTGACGGAAATCGATTTGGCTCTGGAGTTGATGTTTATGGTAATAAAATTATTGTAGGGGGGAGTTATGGATTAAGTAGGGCTGCTTATATCTATGAGAAAAACACGAGTTGGACAGAAGTGGTAAAGATCCAGAACGACGAAGAGGAATATAATCAGGATGGGTTTGGTAATACGGTATCTCTTAAAAATGGTAAGGCTCTAATTGGCCTATTGAGAGGGCGAAGTGCTAAAGCATTTTTGTATAAAGAGGATGCTTCTGGAGTATGGAAAAAAGAGAAAAAGTATACTTTGACCAGAGATGGACTCAATGGAGGGCTATTAAGTTCTGGAGTTCGTGGAGCGGCATTGAGTAATTCTTATGCAATTGTAGGTTTTTATAATAAAGATCGAGCTTATATTTTTGATGCTAATGGTGGTACTACTACAAGTTGTACAAGTTTTATGAGTATTCCAGATGCTAATTTCGAACAAGCATTACTGGATCAAAATATTGATACTGATGGAGTACGTAATGGACGTATTTGTATAGAGGACGCTGAAAGGGCTACGACATTAGATGTTTCTGCTAAGAATATTGCTAGTCTTGCAGGTATTGAAGCTTTTACGAATTTAGTATTGTTAAAAGCAGAATCAAATGCTCTTACTCAGCTAAATGTACTTCAGAATAAAAAACTTACAGAACTATATTGCTTTTCTAATCAGTTGACATCTCTTAACGTTACTGGTTTAACAGCTCTGGAAAAATTACATGCATATAGAAACAGTATTAGTGGTATCGATTTATCTACAAATATTGCACTGAAAGAGCTTAATATGGTTTCTAATCAATTAACTACACTGGATCTTACGAATAATAGTCAGATTACATCTTTGGGATTAATGCGTAATTCTTTAGAAAATATAACTTTTGGTGCGACTCATAATGACCTCTTTATGATTTCTGTAGCGAACAATCGATTGACAACATTGGATTTATCTCCTTTTCCAGCTTTAACGATTGTTAATTGTAGAGCAAACCAATTAACTACATTAAATGTAAAGAATGGGAATAACAACATATTAAGAACTATGGTTGCTTTTTCTAATCAATTAGATTGTATAACAGTTGACGATATTGATTATGCAAATGCGCAACCACTGCCTGCTAGTTTAGCGAATTCTGCTCCAGGATGGAGAGTAGATGATGGGGTTGTTTATAACGATACTCTTTGTTTAACAAATGCAAAATCTGGATTAGGAACTAAAGGTGATATGGTATTAATTAGCCCCAATCCTATTGTAAATGGAACATTTAAGGTAAATAGTGTTGATAAAATTATACGGATAGCCTTATATGATACAAGTGGGAAAAGAGTTTTTACTTCGCATACTGGTATGAAACAGATAGATATTTCTGGGCTAAGTAAGGGGCTTTATATTGTTCAGGTTCAAACAAAAAATGATACTGCGGTAGAGAAAGTTTATATAAATTAAATTATACGATTTATGGATAAGAAGTTCGTATAAAGAGTTTAAATTATATTTGCACTATATGCGAAAGTTTTATGCGTAAATCGTATTACAACCATCCGAAAGTTTTGAATCAAGATCGCTGTACTTCGACTTGGCTAGCAACCAAGCTACTAGTAATAGTAACTGATATTAACTGATTATCAAATATTTAATCCTTAATTTTGTTGTAAATTCTTAAAAACTATGTTTTGTAAATAAATAAAAAAAATTGGTTATCAGTATATTGTATTTGTCTAAAAATGATCTTTATCAAGACTTTCGGATATTTGAGAAATAGTATCATATCTTGATTTATAGATGCTATTGAATACAAAAAGGTAAGAAGGGCATTTAACCCTTCTTACCTTTTTCTAAAATGGTATGCTCATTCTTTATAATCTATATTGTGAAATTTAATTAGTATTCTTTGTAATTTTTTTGGTGTACACTTTTTCGCCTATAGTAATTTTGTATATATAAATTCCATTATCCAGATCTGATAAAACTTGCTGGATGGTTGTCGAAATGCTTGAGTTTTTTTCATTGTGTAACGCCCGGATTAACATACCTGAAAGGTCATAAATTTCTATTTTAGTGTGTGAAGTTTCTTTTGGATTTGTTTGGTTGAGACTCTTAGAAATTGAATACTTCTCAGAGGGGTTATCACAGTAAGAAACATATTGCCACGAATTATTGCTGCCCGGAATGTTGTTTTGTGTCCACCATCGTGCTTGGTATATACGATGTTCGTGATATACCATATCTCCGTGATCATATATTACAGAAGAAGACCAAGGCAATGAATTGCAATATTCTTCTGAAGAATATTCATTACAGGTCCCAATTTGTTTCCATACGTCACTGATTCTTGGTATTTCGATAGGTGAAGCATACCATTTGTTTATATATAATATTCCATTATAACTTATTTTTGTACCAGCATTTGGATAGGTTGTATTAGACCACTCGGTTATTCCTTCGCAAAATATCAAAGGAGTGTGTTTAATTGTAAAGGATGTTTCACTTACAGTAATGGTTCCACTCTTACTGGTTGCTATTATTTTAAAAGTATGGGGGCCATATGAAGAAGGTGTCAAAGGAGCTGTAAAAACTGGCCCTTCTGAAGTATTTAGGGCGATCATAGAAATGCCATTAACAATAAATTCTACAGAAAAAACTTCTTCGACATCTCTTACAAATCCCCATATAAGCATACCTGTAAGTTCGGATTGCTCAATGATTTCATTGTCTTTTGGATAAATATTAGATATTTCTAAAAAGTTATTATGGATTATTGAAACTTGAGCTTGAGACAATAGACAAAAAAGTAGGCTTAGAGATAGTATTAGTTTTTTCATGGTTAATAAGGTTATATGATTTTATTTTTCAAGACTTTTTAGAGCAGGTTTTTTATAAATATATACCTTGAATTGATCTTGAAGTTGTTGATTTATAGGTAAATTGGGTAAATCTATCATCTTAACAAAATATAATAGCTGAATGGCATATTTTGTCACATGAAAGTTGAATTTTCCCTTGTAAATTCAGTAACTGTATAGAGTTAAAGGTGTCTAGTGCCAATTCTTCTTTGTAAAATATATTGAAACTTCTTGCTATTACAATTATAGAACTGATGTCACAACTATCCGAAAGCTTTTTGTAGAGATCTATTTCTTGAAATTAATATACTAATATTCATTCTGTCTTGATTTTTGTCCCTAGCTGCGTAGCGATCTTGATTCAAAAGTTTCGGATGTTAATGAACGGGGATATATGTAAAGTGAAATTTATAAGAGATTTTAGGGTCAAAATGATTTAGAAAAGGAGGATTACCAATCTGATCCATCTTACTTTTTAAGGTCATTTCTATTTGTACAATACTTTCCTAGTCTATATTTTATGGTTTTACTTTTCGAATCTGCCCATACAAGGGTTAAAATTTTATTATCAGAGCAAATAGAAATTGGACTGGTAGGATCAATAATAACTCCGTCCATTTCTTGTTCTTTTGTCCACCCGGCTTGATCGAGGGTTCCATACCCATTTGTGAGTTGATTAGCTGCGGTATAAATCCCTGTAAGCCCAAAAACTTCTGTATAGGCATTAGATAGGTCTGCATACCCTCCTCTATGTACTAAATGCATTTCTCCAGAAACTGTTGCCATTGTCATGTGTCCTAAGTTTTGATACTCATTTGCTAAGGCTCCCATTTTTTTTGAAAAACTTCCTACCAGATAGTCAGTAACGGACCATTTATGTAATGAAGTATTATTTTCTGGTGCAGGGTTTCCTTGAAAATCAAGTGCATCAAAAGAGTTAAAAGATCCAACATTATAAGAAGTCATGCGCATTTTTCTAGTATTCCGTTCTTTATACACCAGAAAAAGAGAAGCACCAACTTGCCCTAATGTCATTGGTCCATCTGTTAACTGACCTACAGGGACTACAGTATTAGAAAAACCCGAAACATTACCTTGCATAGATTGGATATAACCATCTGATGATACCCAACATAGCATTAAATTATTTTTAGAATTTACCATATCGTAATATGTGGTCAAGGCAAAGCTTCCTGCTGTTTGTTGTTCTAAAGATATCGGGGCAGACCATTTCCCTTGAATAGTATCATAGGTTATTAATTGCAACGTGCCATTCGTTTTTGTATACACCAAAACGTCGGAGTTATCTATCGAAGTTATGGCAATAGCCCCCTGGGTATTGATATCTATTTTTTGGGGTTGACTCCAGCCAGAAACACTAAGGGTGCTATCAAATAAATCACCAGATGTATTAGAAAAAACCATATGCTGTTCTTCTTTGTTATGGGTTATTGCTAAGGCATTACCTACAGAAAAATCAGTAGCTATTGATGTGCCCCAGCTAAAGGATTCTTCCCAAAGAAAGTGAAACCAATTTGCTCCAAAATCATTTTTATAGAGTGAACCTAATTGATAATTCTCCTCAACCGTTCGGATAAGATTATAATGGTTATATGGAGTAGGGATTACTGTACTAGGTTTAATCATATCTCCTAAGAGGACGGTATATATTTGATTAGGCCCATCATAATTGGTATCGTATCCTACCGCATCAAAATCAGCTTCGTCAAAGGTAATTACTAATAACGTTCCCTTCGGAACATTGGATTGTGCCCACGCTTTTTGAGGGTCTACTAGTAATAAATCTATATCGAGATTTAACCCTAAAGATGTTAAACCTGTTGCAGAACCACCTTGTATATTTGCTGTGTCCATATTTCCTAAGAATACGTATTCTAACCATGCTGATAATTGTGGAACTAACTGTGTTCGTGGATTCGTATCTATATGTGTATTGTATAAGTAATGCCCATCATTCCAGATATCGGGAGTAAACCAGCTATACTCGGGTAAAGATTGATTAGCAACATCTTTCCAAAAATCAAGATCACTCACAATCTTATTCCATTTGTTTTTATCCTTTTGGATGTTATGAAAAGAAGCAAATGCGTTATGTTTTCGGTAGTATCGAGATAGTTCTTTAGCCTCTTTTGGAGGATATTGATTGATTGGTTGTTCTTCTTTAGGATATGTGGGTTGTTCCCATATCTTTTTCCATGGCTCATTGGGGTAAGCTTCCATATATGCTTTCCATGATATGTTTTTAGCTTCTAATAAATCTACTAATGTTTCTTGCATCAGAGGTATTTCTGGTGGAGTGTCATTGGTAACGCCACAGATCTCTCCAGCAAGAGATGCCAGATAATTGGTTTGAGAAGGATGAAATGCTCCAAAATAATTGGTCATATCCGCTCCAGCGGCAGCAAGTTTTTTTAAAAATGGATTTTGAATCACATAACTTCGATATTGATTCTCAAACATTACAGTTATTATACGGTCAAAAGGCTTTTTCATAGGAGAATGTTGATAGGTTTTAATTGTTTATAAATATCCTATTTTAATTGAGGGAAAAAATCTCAAAGCAGTAATGTTTTACTAGTTTCTTCTCAGATTTATTTCTTACTATAGCACATTAGGTATTCAACCATAAAATAATGGAAAATTATGTAAGCATAAAAGGGTATTTCTACCTGTTATGATACTAGTAGGATCTGATATCATTGGTTATTTTATTGACACTTGAAAAGAAATATATAAAGAAAACAACTACGCTTATGCACTGAATCTTAAAATTAAGATACTATTTGAAGGTTTTTTTATGAGTTTTTTTTATTCCAGTACACTGTTTAAGAGGCTGGTAACAGGGTTGTAAAGCTCATAAAATGATTATGAGGAGGTAAAATTTAGTAATTTTTTGAATATTACTTTGATTTAGACATATTGCTTTGTTCTGGTTAATTATTTGAGATACTTCCATATGGATAAACGGGTTTCCATAAGTTTAATGTAATACGATTTACGTATAAAACTTTCGCATATAGTTCGTTTCTTTTGCACTATATCTGCGTTATAAAATTGAACAATAGCTACTACTATTCTTTAATTTTATGCCTTAATCTAGCACAAAATAATTCAAATTATTTATACGAACTTCTTATCCGTAAATCGTATAATTCTAATCAAATAAAGAGGCTCAAAAAAGGAATATCCAGAAGTTGAGTACAGCAATTTTGGGGATATGGATGTATGAGGTGTTTTTTATATCGCTTGTAATCAGTTGTTTATGTGTAAAATAATAGTCCGTTTATGAACGGACAAGGCATCTTCTTTTTAATTATAACTGTCCTAAATAATTTTGCTCTCGAAAGGTTTGTTATTTACAATTACCCGATTAGTAAACTTTATTCCAAATAAAGTTATTCGTTATCTCACTTTAACAAACTGAACTTTTAGAAAAAATAGAAACACCCTTAATGTATATTACTCATGAAAACGAAACACAATTTTTTTACACTTATTTTTTTAGGATGCTTTGGAACTTCCTTTGGTCAGAATATTACCATTCCTGATCTGAATTTTAAAAGCGAACTAGTCAAAGGTTATGACACGAATGGAGATGGCGAAATTAGTATCCAAGAAGCCAAAAATGTTGTTTATATAGGAAACTATCATCATAAAAACATAACAGATCTTACAGGAATTGAACATTTTATCAACTTAAAAACCTTAGGTCTTAATTATAATAATTTAACAACTGTAGATTTTAGTCATAATCTTAAGTTAGAACATTTAAACATATCTAATAACCAATTAACTAGTATCAATCTTCAGAACAATACAGAACTTAAATATTTAACGGTTAATTATAACCAATTGACTACTATTAATCTTTCCAATAATGTAAAGTTAGAAGGGTTGCATGTAGATAATAATAAACTTTCTCATTTGGATGTCAGTAATCATACTAATTTATCAGTTCTAGTTGCAATTAATAATCAATTAACATCTATTAATACAGCAAATGCTACATCATTAATGGCTATTCAGGGATGGAACAATAAGATTAGTCAGTTGGACTTAACAACGAATACGAATCTTCAATATTTACAAGTCCAAGATAACCTTCTTACTGAGATCGATGTTAGAAACAACAGATTAGAACAATTGCACGCTTTTAATAACCCTAATTTAAAAAACATTTTCTTGATAGGAAACCATAACTTATATAATAGTTTTACTGACTTTGAGGTTGATATTGATAATTGCCCTAATTTAAACTTTGTTTGTGTAAACCCTGTTTCATTTTTTAATGATATAGAAAATTATATTACAAGCAAATACCCGCAAAGCACGGTTAGTACGGATTGTAATGCAATACCTACCAGCAATACTTTTTATACTTTATTTTCATTAACACCTAATCCGGCTAGTGATTATATATTCTTAATTAGGAGACATCAAAGAGAGGTGATTACTGGAAATATTACCATTAGAACACTTTCTGGACAATTGGTAAAAACAGTTGCGCCTAATGATCAGGGAAAACCTTCGAGATCTTCAAATTTAAGTATTGATGATGTAGAACAAAGAATTGATATACAGGATTTATCATCGAATCAACAATATATTATAACGGTGCCAATCAGAGATGGAGTAGTATCGGCCATTTTCTTAAAAAATTAGAGCGAATAATTGCAAGTTAATACCATTTCATATAATAACTGGTATAACACTTAGAATGTAAACCTTTTGAAGATTCAATAATGAGTATACCATAATTACACTATTACAGCTTTTTAATTTGCAGAATTTACTATCTAAAAAAAAGATTTCTTATTGTAATTATTACCAATGTAAACTCATTTTTCAAAAAATAAACTTTTAAAAAATAAAAATGTAAACACTTAAATAATTTTAGAAATGAAAACAAAAAACATCTTTTTTACACTAATTGCTTTAGGAATTTTTAATTCTTCCTTTGGTCAGATTGATTTTCCTGATCCTATATTTAAAGATATTGTACGGTCATTTGCAGATGCGAATGGAGATGGAGAAATAACTATTCAGGAAGCACAAAATACAAGTGCTTTTGGGATTACCCATTATGGTCGTTTACTAACCAATTTATCCGGAATAGAGCACTTCACTAATCTAACACATCTTACAATACCTGATTCTAAGGTTAAAACTATTGATCTATCACAAAATACTGCCTTAACACATGTAAATGTTAGAGGGAATATATTGACAAGTATCAACGTTAATAATCTTGATAAATTGAAGAATTTATATGTATCGAATAATGAGTTATCTTCTATAAATATCGATAGTAATACATCATTAGAAGAATTTGATATAGAGTATAACAAACTAACGAGTATAGATGTTAGCAATAATAAACAACTCAAAGGATTATCCGTAATAGGTAATTTACTATCGTCCCTTGATGTTAGAAATTGTAACCTAACTCATCTAAGTTTTTCGAATAATCCTAATTTAAAATTTGCATATTTAACAAACCAACCTTTTGCAACTACAGTAGAACCACCTTTTACGACTACTTTTAGTACTGTTACTTATGTTAATTGCCCAGAGTTAGAGTTTATTTGTGTTGATGATGTGTATGTGCAAGAAGCAATAGACAGAAAATCAGAAGCTGGATATAGTGATTATACTGTAAATACAGATTGTAGTGCCAATATTAATACGAATGCTTTTTATACTTTATTTTCATTAACACCTAATCCGGCTAGTGATTATATATTCTTAATTAGGAGACATCAAAGAGTGGTGATTACTGGAAATATTACCATTAGAACACTTTCTGGACAATTGGTAAAAACAGTCGCGCCTAATGATCAGGGAAAACCTTCGAGATCTTCAAATTCAAATATTGATGATGTAGAACAAAGAATTGATATACAGGATTTATCATCAAATCAACAATATATTATAACGGTGCCAATCAGAGATGGAGTAGTATCGGCTATTTTCCTAAAACAATAAACAATTTAAAAAGCTTTGTGTACATTAGTAATGTATACGAAGCTTTTTTTTAGATAAGTGTTTTCTATCTAAAAAAACTAGATTATACCAGTTGTTGTTTGTATTTACCGATTAGGAGATTGTCTTATTTGTTTTATATAATGAGATGGGGTGATTCCCATATGTCTTTTAAAAATTTTGGAAAAAGAACAGGCATCTGCGTATCCGATACTGCATGCGATGTGATGGATAGAATACTTAAGAAGCATAGGGTCTTCTTTTAATTGGTTGCTAATATATTCGATACGTAACTTATTGACATATTCTTTAAAGGTACATTGCTTATGGGTATTGATAACTTTAGAGATATATGAAGTATTGCTTTGCAGGGCTTTCGCTATATAAGCTAGACCAAAATCGGGTTGTAGAAAAGCTTTTTCGTCCTCTAGTTTATCAATTCCATCCATAAGATTCTGAATCATAGCATCTTTTAATCTGCCACTCGTATTTGCTTTGGTAAATACAGCGGGATTTTCCAATGAAACCGATGTATTGGTACTGGTATTTTGTTCAGCTAAAATAACTTTATATTTTTTTTGGAGTTCTTGAAATGCAATAAAATAATAACTAAAAGCGGCCAATAGTATCATTAATGTAGCTATAAAAAGTGTAGTCATGGTGTTCAATATTTATGGGGTTTTATTAATTTTTATATACTTATAAAAGTATCCTATATAAAAGGCTGATAAAGTGATAGTGTAGACTTGGTGTCCTAATGCTCTAAAAGAAGTATTCTAAAAGTAATATGCTGTTTCTTAAAAAGTAAAAATTGATTTATATTTTTATCCAAAGTTTTACTTTCTTTAAAACATATATTCTTTTTAGTTCTAGTTGAAGAAGACTTTAAGACTCTTTAGTTTTTTTGTAAACTTGTTTTTCTGATACTTAATCTTCTTCTTTTTCATTACTTACTTTTTTGTTTTTCTAATTTTTTCCCGTTACAAATCAATGTTATAAAAGCTAAGAATACAAAACATTATGGGTGAGATTTATAAATTTTAATCAATAAAAACAGGTGTTAATGTATTGGTGTTTAAATGATTAATGTTCGTTAGGTTTCCTTGTAGACCTTTGTTCGAAATTGATAAACTGATAGCGGTATAGTGATGTTATTTCTCTTGTTTTGGATTGATTGTTTCGTTTTTTTATTGAATAGGTATAGAAAGTAATATGTTTTCATATCAATATTTTTTTATAGTGTGTACTAGGCTCTCTTGACCGAGTTAATTTTGAGCAATAGGAATAAAATAACTCTTGTCAAATAAAAATAAAATAATGATCTGATGCGTCTCAATGGAAGATCTGAGACCTATTTACCTTGCTGTAACACCTGTTTTTTATATTCTGATGGAGAATTACCAGTAAAATTTTTAAATATTCTATTAAAACTCGCTTTAGAATTAAAACCACTTTCTAGGCCAAGAGCTAATAAAGTATATTGTGCGTTATGTGGATTTTGGATCTGTTTTTTTACTTCTTCTACTCTGTAGTTATTGATATAGTTATAGAAAGAGATGTTAAGGTATTGATTAAGAAGTGTAGATAACTTTTTTTCGGATATAGTTAATAATTCAGCAAGTGATGCCAATGAGAGATCAGGATCCAAGTACACTTTTTTGTGTTCCATAAGTGAATACAGTACAGATTGCAATTCCTCCATTTCGTCTTCCTGATAATTACGAGACTTTTTGGTTTGGTTAGAAATAGGAAGATCTGCATGTTCTTCTTTCAGTACAAAATGATCTTGTAACAAAAAGATAGGAAGTAATACTTTGGATTGAAAAAGCCCTTGATATCCAAGATATCCTATGGTTATAGCAATGCATGCAGATACTAAATAATATGGATTCCATGGTAATTCCCCCAGTATTAATTCGATTAAAAAAAACAGAAAATTAATACCAATGATTGTAATAGTACCTAGTAGTACTTTTTTGATCCATTGAATATCGATACTGTCTGTATTGCCATAATAATGGTGTATGATTACATTAGCTCTCTTTAATACTTTTAATCCTATAAAGCAATAAACCAAAGAATAGAAACTAATAAAATCGATATAATTAAATATAACTTCCAGATAGTTAAAAAGATATTCTTTATTCCATGTGCTGATCATCAAAGGAGTTGAAATTACCAGAACGTACATAAATGGAACAATAAAATGGACAGCATTTTTACGGAGTAGATTTTTAGAAGGAAGAAAGATAGAATATATATACAACAGAAGCAAAGGCCCAAAGTATACCGTAATACTATTTTCTATGATGAAAGTGCTGTAAAAAAGCAATTGATTTTTATGTAAAAAGCCGTAAGAGTGAATAATACTTATGAGTATGGTACAAAATATAAAAAAGAGGATCTTTTTATGAAAACCTTTATGCTTGTTTTTATATAATACAACTAGAATAGTTAGGTTAATCACAAAACCTACTATTAAAACAAAATCCAGAACTAATTCCATTTATGGGATTCTTACTACAGATAGAGAACAAATAAACTTAGAAAATCTAACTTTACAAAGTATGTACATTATAATATAGGGTTTCTCTACATATTTTATCTTAGAGAAAATTCCATGTATATTTCATGATGTCGTCTTATTATTTTTTTTCGCGGGGATGTATTATTTTTTGTTAATACTATATGCTGCATAGTTGTGACCAAGTAAATCATATCGTTTTGCGATATGTTGTAAGCGCATATGAAAATCTTCCCAGTTTCTATTTTCTTTAGATGACCAAACAACTTCTGATAGTGCTGTCATTCTTGGTAATACTTTATATTCTACTCGATCCCAAGTAGGCATGTACTCGGTCCATACATTGCCTTGTGCACCTAGAATGTATTTACTTTCTTTAGGGGGTAATTCTGCAGGAGTGGGCTCGTAAGAATACACTTTTTCTACAGTGGTAAATCTCTTGCTGCCAGTAATGGGTTCATTTTTTTGCCCTTCTTCTCCTACCTGATAATAATCAAAGTAACAATGAGTTCCCGGTGTCATAATCACGTGATGATGCAGTTTTGCGGCTGCAATCCCACCTTTGACCCCCCGCCAAGACATTACGGTGGCATTGGGAGCTAATCCACCTTCCAGAATTTCATCCCAGCCAATAATATTCCTACCCTTACTGTTTACAAATTTTTCTATACGTCTTATAAAATAACTTTGTAATCCATGTTCATCCTTAAGGCCTTCACGTTTTATTAATTCCTGAGCATAGGCACTTTCTTCCCATTCTTTTTTTAGTACTTCATCTCCACCAATATGGATATATTTACTAGGAAAGAGCTCCATTACTTCGGTAAGGATATCCTCTAAGAAACCGAATGTTTCTTCTGTTGGGGCATATATTTCTGTAAAAACCCCCCATCTTTTTGCCACTTCGTACGGGCCACCTGTATTTCCGAATTGAGGGTATGCAGCCAAAGCTGCCAGCGAATGCCCCGGAAGTTCTATTTCCGGAATTATGGTAATATGCCTTGCTTTGGCATATGCTACGACTTCTTTTATTTCTTCTTGTGTGTAAAATCCACCATACCGGATATTGTCATACGTATATGGGGCATTCCTAGAGCCGGCTAAGCCAATAGCGGTTCCTTCTCTAAAACCACCGACTTCAGTTAGTTTTGGGTATTTTTTGATTTCAATTCTCCATCCCTGATCTTCTGTTAGATGCCAATGAAAAGTATTCATTTTATGCATTGCTATGAGATCGATATATTTCTTAACTGATGCTACCGGGAAAAAATGACGACCTACGTCTAAATGCATCCCTCTATAGGTATATCTGGGACTATCCACAATTTCTACTGCCGGAATGATCAATTCCGTTATTTTACTTTTAGGGTTCTCAATTGCCACTGGCAATAATTGCCGTAAGGATTGTATGCCATAGAAAATACCAGCATTCGTTTTTCCGTCAATACGTATGTTGTCGTTACTGATAGATAGTTTATAACCTTCTGTATTAGTAATAGTTGGGTCAAGTAGTAGATGAATAGCACCAGGAGTAGTGACTGTAGTATCATTATTGATACTTATACTAGAAACTGAACCTATTATTTTTGCCATATATCTCCCTTCTTGGGTCAAACTGGAATCACAAATTATAGGGGTTTTAGGGTTTACGAGAAAAGCTCCTTTTGTTATCGTTAATTTGGTTGGCTTCGGGATTATTGGATAATCTTCTTCTGAGTTTACTGTTTCCTGATACTTATTAGAACAAGAAATCATGCACATAGATATAGCAATAAAAATTATTAATCTCATAGTTGGTAGATATTTTTAGAATTGGTTATAGTGGTTAATGTAATTGATTTTTTTATGGTTATTAAAAATCAATGTATTAATTATAGTATATGTCATTATTTATTGAAGTCGAAAACTCCTATTTTATTTAGTTGATATAATTCGATCATCTGATTTTACATATAATTTTCTAAGGTGTTTTTTTAGAATAAAATTTTGAGATAGCTCTTCAATTCTATTGGTTATAGGAATTTTTGATGTACGTCTTGATTGTTTCATTAGTTCTTCGACTTTTTTTCAATGACTAAAATAGGTATCATACACAGTTTTGATATCCTCCAATGATGATACTATTATCGGTTATTTTTTGTGATAACAATACGAAACTTATTACGCTAAAAAGATACTACATTTTTGGTTTATGAGGCGGTTTGATTTTCTTATTTTGTTTGTAATAAATTGACTCATATGTGTATGCGGTTATACCTCCAACAGTATAACTTATTAGATCGCTCCATAAAAAACCATGCCCCAGTATGAGGCCTCCAATGGTATAACTACGAATGGTATTGATCCAATCGGATTGATATAATTGTATTATTTCGATCATGTAGCATAGTGTAATACTTATAAACGCAATTCGTGCTGATTTCTGTTTGTGTAACACAAAACCAATTATAAAGAAAATAAGTACTGCATACATAAAATCTCCCAGATAAGGATAAATGAACTCAGGAACGAATCGACTTCTGGATAGTAATCCGATTACTACGATAAGAATTATTAAGAATAAATAGAAGGGGCGGTTTCTTTGCATTTCCATAAGACTTTTACCTTATAAGTTTGTGTCATATTAATGCAAAATGTTACTGCTAATAAAGACTTTTGTTTTAAAAAAAAGATAAGATAATAACGTTGTAATTGTGTAAGTTGGGCTCAAGACAGTAACTAATAAACAAGCTATTGATGTTGTAGTTGTATTAGAAATCGTTCAATTTGTCTTCTATGCCTTAAAATATGTACAATAGTGTGTTCCATGAGTTGTTCGATATCATATTGTTGTCCCCATCGAACAGTTATCTTTTTTTTAGGATTTGTCTCTTCTATATTTAAATTAGGGTATGCTATAAATAGTTGCTCATTATATTGAAACATGGCATCTAATTCCTCTAAATATGATTTAATGGTAGTAAAAGTTTTGTTTTCTGAATAATCGATTTTTTCACCTAATGCCCTTCTAATTTCAATTATATAGCAATATCCGGCTCTAATCACATGAGTAAGAATATTCTGTATAGATTTACAATCGGGATCTTTTGTCTCACTATCAACTATAGTGGTTAGCTCTGTATCCGTAACATCCCTCAATATTGTTTTTAGTTCCCTTAGTGATTTTTCATACTCATCTAAGATTGCACCAATAGCGCCGGTGTTTCGATAACGTTTCACCATTTTTTAGCCTGTTTAATTAGTACTTAATAGCATTTTCTATAAAGAGTATTTCATCAACTATTGTTATAATGCGTAAATCCTATAATTCCCTATGGCTAGTTTTGAGATTCAAAAACTATATATCGGATGAATGTTTCATACTGAGTTTGTTCGGAAATATCGTTGTTTTAGTTTAAATAGTGTGATGAAGGCTTAATTGCAATTGGTTTTTATTCCAACTATTGGTAGTTTGATTCATTACCCCTGCTTGGACCTTCAATTTTTTATTTATAAAATATCCTAATCCAAAATACAGCCTGTTTCTATCAAATATCTCTACCGTATTTCCATCTCCAATGTTTCGTTGCCCATTAATAAATAGTTCATTATAGAGTGCTAAATAAATTGTTTTTTGATCCATTGCCGCGCTGTTTAAAGGGATGTTTAAAAACAGATTATACCTGTATCGCGTTCTAAAATCTTGACTTTCTACAAAACGTTGTTCGAAACGGAATCGATGATTGGTATATATACGATTTCCGAATTTAACAGGAAATAAGGCTTCCTGATATATTCTACTTTCGCTTGTAGTAGAATTATCGGATCCGAATGCTCCAGTGGTAATATTACCATAACCGAGTGTGAACTTTATAGCCGCACTCTTTGGTTTATAGGTGATACCTCCACGAATTAATAATTGTTCCAAATCTCCACCGATATCCCAATTACGATACTGCACATCTCCTTGTGCTCCCCAAGAACTTTCCTTAAATGTAGTACTAAAAAAATACATGTACCATGCACCTAATTTGTCTTCTTCAATCTGAGCCATACCTGTTGTAGGGATTAGCCAAGAAACTATTATAACTAGTAAAAATATATACTTTTTCATTTTTTTAATACTATAATATAATAAGAGCCTTATTGTATTTTTTGCTCTAATTAATTTGGTTTACTTTATATAGCTTATTTTTTGTCTTAAAATTACATTTTCTGATAAAAAAACCAAAGTTTAATCCACATTGTGGAGTTTAATTCTCCGAGGCTTGCGCCTTGAAATCAAAAAAAGTTGTTTCCGTTGAATGCCTCGTGGGTTTGTCCTAAGGTAGTTTACTTTTTAACTATTCGCAATGTCAGTAGAAGCATTTTTTTTTATGGGTATTAATTCTTTATATGTTAAACATCGCCAAATCCATTCTAATGGCCCAAAACGATAATAGTTTAGCCAAATTTTACTTATGATTATCTGAAAGATAAAAACTATAACAGCAAGGAGCAATGTTTCTGAAGGGCTCAATGTTTCGTATAGCTTAAAACCGATGGATGAGAATAAAATGAGTCCAATAAAACTTTGCATTAAGTAATTTGTTAGTGCCATTCTACCAACATATTTTAAAGGTGATAAGATAGTCTTTAATTTCGTATTGTACCAAAGCCAACCAATACCCCATAAGTAAAATAATCCCATTGCAATATCCGAAAGCACCATTAATTTTATGAATATAGGTCTGAAAGTTTCCGTTGAATAAATCGAATAAGATGGGAGTACAAATATAAATAACACTCGATAGATATTAGTGGCAATAGTTATTATCAATACTGGTTTTTTTATGTTTTCAATAAAGAGATCCAACGTATTATAAATTTTATTTTTACCTAAATAAAGCCCGAGAAGAAACATGGATATAGCAACTGGTGCTAAAAATCCAAACAGCATAGGAATATTAGAAAGATATTCTAGTAGTCTTAATTTCATCCCCGCAAAATAGGAACCTTCTTTAATTATTTGATTAACCATCTCTCCGGTATGATTACTCAAGTATATTTCTGGTTTAAAACTTATAATATTGAATAGATATCCAAAAAGTTGATCATAAAAAGGGAAGAATAGAAAAATTATGGACAGTATGAGGATGGTTTTATTGGATTTTTTTATCATCAATGTAGTGAAAAGCCCAAGTAACGCATACAGATTTAAAACATCTCCTGACCATAAAAAGAGAATATGAAAAACTCCAAAAAGGAATAATATGGACATTCTTCTTGCAAAAAAAGAAAACGATAGTTTGTTTTGATCGAGCATTTTTAAAGCTTGCATCGAAATTCCCAAACCAAATAGTAAGGAGAATATCGGAAAGAATTTGGTATAAAAAAATAGTTGTAAAATTTTAGTCGAAACCTGATCGATGTTTGAAGTCCATTGCTTTGCAAACTCATCCTGATTAAGAAAGGTAGCATTCATTATTACACTATTGACGACAAAAATTCCAAGAATTGCAAATCCTCGGAAGACGTCTAACAGGTCTATTCGTTTTTTTGGTTTAGTAGGTTGTTTATTCAATTTTGATTTTTTTCGAGTTGTATCAATATGATGACTTCAGAAAATAGAGCGGTAAGTTAAAAAGAAAATATATCCATAAAAAATCGACTTTACTTTTAATACAAAAAAGCATTTATATCTTTATGAAAGAAACAATATTGATAGCCGTTTTGTTTTAATCCCTGATTTTAATGAGTTTTTTAATAAGTAGTATTTGCCCAAGATGATAGTAAGTGTGTTCGATGATTACATCAATATTTCTATAGTAATCCCCATATTTTTCATCAACAAAATTGCTAAATAATTCTTCTTCTGTCATATCGCCAACAAGGCTAATAAGTTTTTCTGAATCAGAACAGAACTTGTTTACTAAATTTCTCCAGTCTTTAGCTGATTGGATAGGAGGAGCATCAAAACTAAATTTATCTCTAATCGTCAGAGGTCCTCCTTCTAATACTTGGGTAACTCCTGCAATATAATAATGAACATGAAATGTTAGATCAGCTATGGTATTCAGATTTTCTACTTTTTTTATAGCATCATTCCAGTCCAAGTGAAAAATTTGTTCTTTAAAGTTGGTGCCTGTTACCCATTTTCCCTCGGTGAGTACTTCTTTAAGGCGATTCTCCAGATACCTATTTGATTTTTTCATGATATGTTAAATGTTATTTATTACAACAGTTTAATACCTTGTATTGGTACTAAAATAACCAAATTTAATCCACATTGTGGAGTTTAATTTTCCAGGACTTGTTTCGAAATGAAATGTGAGGTGCTTCCGTTGGATTCTTCGTGGGCTTACCCGAGGTAATTGACTCTGTATTATTTTCCACTTCCAATGGTAAACCCAATGGACAAACCAAAATAGCTATTATTGACTGTTCCTATTATTTGGCCATCTGGAATTTCAATATCAGCTTTGGGGATGAAATTATATTCTAAACCTACTCTAGTCTTACCAGATTCAAGGCCTACTCTTATTAGAAACCCTATTTGGTTATTGACACTTCCTTCTGACATACTTTCAGGAGGATTTACTATAGCCACTTGTGAAACTAAATAATAGCCCAAGCCTGCACCAAAATAAGGGCGAAAGTTATTTTCGTTCAAGTAATAGTCAAAGGTTGGTACAAAAGAAATTACACTATGATCACTTTTATCATCTATTAAGAATGGAGAATCAGCATTGGCTTCAAATTTTTGCGGGTTTGTTGTAAGTCCAAACCTCAATCCGATAATGATACCTTGTGAAATTTTAATTTTCGGTTCAATATTGATGAATACTCCTAAATTTTCGGAATTTGAACCTAAAAGAAATCCCGGCTCTACTCTTAGTGTTATATTACTTTTTTCTTGAGCATTGAGCTGGAATAAACAAATCAATGGAAGTATAAATAATAACTTTTTCTTAAGCATAGCACTTTGTATGATAGAACGATTCAAGTTGAAAAGCTAGTGTAAATAGCTATCATCTAATTGTTAAACGCTAATTCTTTAGTTCTCTTGCATACGGATTATAAGTTTTCTTTCTGAGAAATTGTTGCGTTATTATAATTATAAACGTACTAATAGTTATTTAGAATCATCTATTATTGCTTGCAGATAGTTAATTTTCGATACAATAAGTTCAGTTTTTCTGAAAGAATAATTAGTAAGGCTTTGAGATAACTCATACGATTTACGCATAAAACTTTCGCATATAGTTCGTTTCTTATGTACTATATCTGCATTATAAAATTCAACAATAACTATACTTCGACTCCGCTCAGCACAAGTGGCTATTCTTCAATTTTATGCCTTAATCTAGCATAAAATAATTCAAACTCCTTATACGAATTTCTTATCCATAAATCGTATAACTAAAAATATGCAATAGTATCAAAACTGGTATTATATATTGTTCGAAGATGATCGTATTTCTTTTATATAGAGGGAAGGAGTGACTCCCTTATGTTTTTTAAAAATTTTAGAAAAAGAAGAAGAATCGGCATATCCTATACTACGAGCAATAAAATGAATAGAATATTTTAGTAGTGTCGAATCTTCTTTTAGTTGATTACTAATATACTGGATTCGCAACTTATTGACATATTCTTTAAATGTACATTGTTTGTAGGAATTAATGACCTTGGAGATATATGAAGTATTACTTTGTAGTGCTTGTGCGATATAGGTTAGACTAAAATCGGATTGTAGAAACGCTTTTTCATTTTCGAGCATATCAATACCAGCAATGAGATCCTGAACTATAGAGTCTTTTAGCTTATTTTCACTGCTTTTCTTGGTAATAATAGATGAGGTTTCTATAAGATCATTAATATTGGTTGCTTCCTTTTGCTGAGCTAAAATGATATTATATTTTTTTTGGAGTTCTTGGTATGCAATAAAGTAATAACTAAAAGTAGTAGCTGGTATTAGAAGTATTATTATTATAACAAGTGTAATCATGTTTCTTGTATATTTAATGAGATTTAACTGATTTTATATATTTGTAATGTTGCCTATTTAATGTGTTTTTAGAAGTTTAAGTACTTTGTTGGTGTGTGTAAATGGCTGAAATACGTGCTCTTGTGGTGCTGTGTTTTCTAACAATGAATAACTGAGCTGGATTCTTCATTATTAGAAAACAAAGTAAGATATGTCCTCTAGAAAATACTGTTATCCTCTTTTTCTATTTGTACCGATTTATAAACTCAATTACTTTTTCTGCAAAAAGGTCTGGTTCGGTATCCATAGGGCTATGTGCTGATTTTTCGAAAATAAAGAGCTCTTTATCATTAGAGCCTAAATTGTCATAAGCCTCCTGAGCATATATAGTAGGTACACCAATGTCATATTTACCCCAAAGGACTAAAGAAGGTATTGTGATTTTGTATAATTTATCGGTAAATGATACCTTCTCAAAAAGCCCTTTTTTGACTAAAATATTTTGTATGTTATTACCATTCCATAGGGTTGTTAAGAGGTTGTACCACCCATCTTGATCATTTTTGGAATTGTTAATTACTCCATCATCAGTAAGCTTTTCTTCAGCCCTATAGGCTTGCCTATTCATTTTATAAAACTCTTTCGTATTATAATCTATACTTATATTTTTTACTAGAGTGAGTACTCCTTTCCAATAATCAATATTATTATCTAAAGCAATTTGCTCATCAGCCATTTTTTTAAGAGCTATTTTATATTCATTGTAAAGTCCTTTTGGGTCATGGGCACCATCCACATCAATCCATCCTAGAAAATCTTCTTGATTTTTTAATAGGGTAGCAGGCCCCAAAGTGCCTCCCCAACTATGTCCCAGTAAAAAGAATTTAGAATCATCACCATATTTAACTTTTAGCACCTTTACCAAAGCCAATACATCTTCAGCCATGATATCAATACTGACATCAGACTCAGCGTAATTACCCTGAGAATTACCAGAACCTCGCTGATCAAAATAAACAACAGCATTATTTTTTTCTATTTCACTTTTAATGGTATTTCTTCTTTCTGCCCATCCGGCTCCACCGGGACCACCGTGTAGCATGATTAAAAATACTTTTTCTGAGGCATTCCCATGGATATATGCCGGCATATCGGCTTGCCTATGTCTTATATAAATGGTTTCGTCTAAATCATTTATATTCTCATCGTCTTTGGAGCAAGAGAACAGACTAAAGAAGGCTAGTATAAGGGTTACTGTTTTTATCTTACTAAGGATTATTTTTTGCATGCTAATAAGTTATATTTAAGTATGTTTTTTTATAAAAACACGATTTCATTATAGTTGTAATTTAACCTTCGTTTACTTCCTTTTGTAAAGGAGATTATTTTGATATAGCTACATTCATCAATGACGGTTTCTTTTAAAATTAAACCGATAACCGTAGTGTAATGATAAAACTGGTAAAGTACCGGCATTGTAATTGGTTCTTAGGGTATATTGAAGGTTTAGATACCAACCTGATCGTTTTTTCCCTTTACGATGTTTTCCTATTCCGATAGCAATAGAAGGAGTGTAATATCCTCTTCCGGGAAGCTTGACTTTAGAAACTCGATCTCCTTTTACCTCATAGGTTTCTGGTAAAAATGAGCGATAATAGCCTAATGGATTTAGTACTACATTATATTGTTTGCCTTTGGGGTTAGTTCTTCGCCAAATAAGACCGTAATAAGTAGACAATCCATTGTCTGTTTGTGTAGAGAAGTTTGTGGAGTAGCCAAGATTTCCGTTAAACAAAAATTGATGGGTTATGATTTTTTGCCCCTTTTTTCGTTCTTTGATATTCTTATATTCTTTCCACATATATTCTGCGCCTATATTTAGTCCATTATCCCATAGTACGTTTCCGTAGTATCCCACTTTAAATTCTGTTCTATCTAAAAAAGAGGAATTACCGTTTTGACCTTGAGTTTGAAGGCATAGAATGCATACAAGTAGAAAAATGATAGTCTGTACTTTCATATTTTGTTGTTTATTTCGATAGCAGACGTATTAGGATTAAAGGCATTGAAGGTTTCAATACCTTTAATCCGCCCAAATCCGTACTTATTTGTTAGTAGTTATATTTTCTAAGAAAGAAAAACCTAATTCATTCATTGTTTTTGAATCTTCAATATTGGATAATACAATTACAGCCTTTTTATGATTCTTGTCTATTACCAACAAGGAACTATACCCACCTGTTTCTCCAGAATGGTTCAATAACCTATTTCCATTTTTTTCTAAAATGTACCATCCTAATCCAATGCCTTGGTCTTGATCGAGATCTACTAATGTAGATTGTGGAAAGTTGTAGACGATATCATCTTCGAAATTTTTCTGTGCAAATTTTTCCAGATCTATTACCGAAGATTTTATGGACCCCGTTCCTGCCATGATATCTGTAAAATTCCAGTTTTGAACAGGATTACCCTCTTTATCAAGTCCCGTTATCAGTTTTGTTTTATCTACATTCGCCAGAAGCGTTGTGGAATTAGACATCTGTAACGGTTCAAAAATCTGATTTTGTAATAGTTCCTCATAAGAAGTGTCTATTTTATTAGCCAGAATATATCCTAGCATCCCCATTCCTATATTCGAATATTCATGTGCCGTACCAATTTCTGAATTTAATACAATATGATTTTGTAGGTAACTGTGCAGATGATCTTGATTGTATAATGCATAGGGGTCATTGAGATCAAGCCCTTCGACTTCATCGCTATTGTTAGGTAAGCGCGGTAGTCCAGAAGTATGCGTAGCAAGGTGCAATAAGGTTATATCACCTCCTTCTTTTAATGGAAAGTCAAATTGATTTTGCAGCGTTTCATCAAATGTAACCTTATTTAATCCTGCTAGTTTAGAAAGGCAAATACCGGTAAATACTTTGGTTATAGATCCGATTTCGAAAATTTTGTCCGCATTATCTATTCCTCGCAATACATTGTTATTATTATAAACACCAAGATATTCAGTAGATTCATTATTGATTATAGCTATTGCAACCTGAACGTTTTTTGGTACACCAGATAGGTGATCTTCTATTATCGTAACGAATTCTTGATTTTCGATGTCATCCTTAAGGGTTTTTGGAGTATTAATCGAATTATCGTCATTACCACAACTGGATAAAATGATACTGTAAATTAGTGCAATTATAGTCACTGTTCTAGTTTTCATATTTTTGATTTTAAAGAAACTTATTTGTAATTATTTCTCTGCAAACCTATATGAAGTATGAGGTTTTAAGGTTTCAATACCTCTAATCCGAACAAATCCGTACTTATTTATGCATTTTTCGATAGGCATTTGGAGTCATGCCAGTTATTTTTTTGAAAGAATTGTGAAACGTAGTCTTTGAAGAAAAACCACATTCTAATCCGATAGTTAAAAGATTGTAGTTTTCGAACTCTGCATCTAGGATTATATCTTTAACAGCTTCTATACGATAATGATTAATATATGTGGCAAAGTTTTTATCGGTAATTGTGTTTACGAGTTGAGAGACATATCCTGGACTAATCCCTAGCATTTCTGCCACTTTTTCCCGATCTAATGTACCATCTCTATAAATATGATGATTTTCGCAAAGATCTTCTAACTTTTTAAAGTATGGGTTTTCTTTAGTTAGTGAGTCTTCTTTTTTTATAGGAGTTATTTTAGGTTGACTAACTTCTGTAATAACGGAAAGTTCATAATGTGGTTTTCGCTTATTAATTAGTGATTTGATTTCTTCTTTGTCCTTGGCGAGTCTAAATTTGAAAATACCAAAGTAAGCAGTCCAGTGGATTAGGAATGCTGCAAATACAGAAATAATTTTCATGGAGTACGAGAGGTCGTAATCAAAAAATAAACCAACAAGAATTGCTATTAACCATGAGAATAATAATACAGTAACAAGCACCCATAATAATGTGATCCATTTTTTCTCTTGTACATCTTTTGAATAGTCGATAAGAGAATACGTGTAAATCAAAATTCCAGGTATAAAAACCAAAAATAAAAGAAATTGTATGATGTTTAAAAGAACAATTATAATTGTAAATAAAGTTGAATCATTGTAAGCATCTGTAATAAGTTCAAGATCGTTAAAAACGCTGGTGATAATGGAATACCCCATAAGAACAGATAGCGCAATCAGGTATTTAGAGTTTTTTACTGGAGGCTTTAATTGATTTGCAACAAATAGACAAATAAAAACTAGAAAAGGGAATACAGAATCCAAAATGTCAATAATCCTAAAAATCGGAAAAGTGTTATATACATCATTGATTTCCAATAATAGGTTAAGAAGGGAAAAGGAAAGTGAAAAGATAGCAAATGCCAGGTATTTATTAGCCTTGCTTTTGAACAAAGGAGATTTTAACATTATTATTCCAAGGACAATTCCTTGAAAAATGGCAATATTAAGGATAGTGACTAAAATCAATGGTGAGTTTTATTGTATGATTTGATAACGTGTTTAATGTTTTGCGCTATTACTTATAAGTGTTGCTGTAGTGTAAAAAGTTACCAAACTATTGAAAGTTATTCATTGACTTTATATTTTTTCTTTTCTAGAGTTTTTATGCCATAGCAAATATAATAGAAGCTTTGAATTATTACTTTGTAAATATGATTACCTAGTGAAGTAGTCAATTGATTTACAAAAAATATTGTAATCTTCTACTAATACCAACCATAATACTTATGGTTAAAACTTGCTTATTTTTCGTTTTATTTTCTTAATCATATTTCCCATAGCTAAGGCTATGAAAAATAATCATAGCGGCATAAATCAAAAAAGTAACTTCGTTTTATCTGAAATATTTTATAATCAAATTGGTATAACTCCTTGATTTCGAATTTTTCATAAAAAACATTTTATTACGGTAAATTCAAATGACAAATGGGATTAATAGCTTTTTCCTTTTTCTGAGTATTTAAATATTGTGTTCCTAAATTTTGATTTTAGAATTTTCTAAAACTAAAATTTATTCCGACTTCTTTGTCTTTTAGTAATCTGCTTGTTAGTGTTTTATCAGTTATTGTGCTTTTGAAAAAATAACTTTTTCTTAAAAGTATTAGGTAATATTTACGTTTTAGTAAACATTTATTTAAAAAACTAAAACCTCGAAATTATGTTAAAAAAATACTTTTGCGACGCCCTCCTTTAACTTTTATTTTATTAATATTATGAAAAGAATTAAAAATTTCATTTACCTATTTATTGTATTATCAATTTTTAGTGCTTGTACCGAAGAGTCGGTAATCAACGAAATATCTAATGATGAAACCGGTCAAGAAAACTCGCAACGTCTTGAAGATTTTATCCCTAGTGATGTTAAAGTCATTTCCTTAGATGATTGGAAAAAAGAAAAGAAAGGTAGTAATGATAAGTTAATTATTCAAGCAGAGACTGAACAAGATTTTGTGGATAGAGACTTGTTAAGAGACATCATAAAAGAAGTACCCATAGCATATATTGGGGATGCATCAAGTGATCAAATCTCAGAATTTACCGCAGCATCCTTAGATGAAAAAAGTTTATTTATAAGCTATATTGATCCGGAACACGGAAGAACTACCAGTATTTTCCCCATAAATCAGAAAGAAACTACTAAAAAAACTTCTATAACAGAGGACAATGAAAAATTCAACAGTTTTGTTCTTGACTACGCAAAAAATGAACTACACCTAAGTGCTGAAGAGCTAGATTTATTGAAATTAGATTTAACGAATAGCTCACAAAATTTAAATGACTCTAATGAAAAAGTTAAAACAACTTCTACCAAAGAAAGCCTAAGTTATATTACTACGGAAATTGATAAGATCTATATTAAATATCAAAATAAATCAGGTAACCCTAGTAAAAAAGCTTCTTCATTAAGTGATTATGCGTATCAAACGGTAATTAGATATGCCACCGAAAATGAGTATAAGTATAAGCATATTTTTAAGCTAGCACGTGGTAGAAAAAATGGAGCACCAAGCTCTGATGAAAGATTTTTTGTAGAAACCATACACGAAGCAGGCGTTGGAGTACAAAGTTTAGCACATTTGTCTGAGGTGACTTCTAGGAGATACGGCTTAGGTTGTATGCTACGTCAATATATATATGATGTACTTCATAAAATAGAGTTAGAAAGTTATGCAGAGAAAGATATGTATCTGGAAATGTATTCTCCTTCTAATGGAGGAGGAGATGGCGGAGCTAGTTATTCTGGGTCACAAAGTTTTGGCCTAAAACTAAAAGCATTAAATCCTATAGATACCTTCGAGTTAGCATATAATATGGGACATAGTTATTCATATTCATTGCCGGATATACGATTTTATGTAACCCATACAGCAAGTAATGCAAACCATTTTGAGCATAATAAGTTCCGTTTTACTAGTGGTAATGCCCAAAAAATGAATTTTACATTTAATTTAGAAAAAGCTAAAAATGGCGATTTTGGAGACTTCGGAGCAGGAATAACTAAGAATACCCCTCTTCTTTCTATAGATGACCTTTTTATCGAAAAAGGAGATTGGCCATTGTTCTTAAGGTCTGCTATGCGCATAGATGCCAATGTAATCTATTCAGTGCCTACATCAAGTCTTAGAACATATGACTCAAGAAAAAAGCGGTTTTATATTTCTGCTAATTTGCATAAATTCGAATGGCTAAGTGCAGAAGCATTGAGGGTATTCTGTGGGATATCTACTCCTCCTAGTCCTTATGAGAAAAAAGGTGAAACATTAAACTATTTTAATGGAATGCGATTAAATCTTAATGTTTTATTATAAAAAAATCATCATCTTTTATTATATGCTATTTGGTTAAATATGATTAGTCCGAAATTACATCCGTTTTTGTAGAAAATAAACCGTGTGCTTTTGTAAATTATCTATTGTAGTTTACTAAAAGTTTACCTAGGAAAACGGAAGTGTTTCATTTGTTAGTCAAAAAAACTATATATAATACAGCTTGAAAAAAGTTCTTTCTATTGGGATATAAAATCCAAAATAAAGTATCACTGATTTAAGGTGATTATACTAACCCCGATAGTTGTTAGAAATCTATCGGGGTTTACCATTGTTTTCATTTTAAGCAAAAAAACAAGTTGTTTTTATATCTGGTTATACCAGTGTTTACTTACGTTTATACTAATATAGATCAATAATTAATGTAGTTTTATTATGCAAGTTAAATGCTATTACGCTTTTTTTAATTTAATGATCAATCGCTTACTTTTTGCATTTTTAATTTGCTCATTAAGTAACCTTAATTCTGTAAGTTTTTCTTTTGGGATTAAATTGTTTAAAATTTTATAGTTTGACTGTAATTTAAGTTGGTTGTTTTGACTTTTTTCTAAATTAAAAAAATATTCACCAAAATCTGTTTTAAAATCTACATTTCCATTTTGAAGACCTAAGATTTCTATAGGTCTTGGGAAGTCTATATAAAACAAGAAAAAGTCTGAGTAACTATAATCGAGATAGTAATTCAATTCAGAAGAATTATTGTTGGTTTCTAACTGATTATGTATAATCAATTTGTCTATAGAAATACTGATCAAACTATCATTGATAAATGTAACGACATTATTTAAAGTACCCTCGCCATTCATATTATAAGCAAAAGGTTTTTTTCTATATTGTTTTCTACTTTTAACAGTATCAATCTGAATAGTGTTATCACGACCTTCAAACTCGGATAATGCATCGTAAAAGTCACTCACTTCTTTATTTTGATTTAACATATCATAAAAACTCCGTAATTCAGTAGACAATCCTCCAGAGACTTTAAATCTATACCTAAAAGTGGTTTTCTTTTCTTCAATATCTACTTTGCCAGAAATCGTTTGATTAATATAATTATGATTTGAATCCATCCCCGGTAAATTAACTTCTGAAATAAATACGGAATCAACTGTTGCTAATTTTAAATCTCTAGCTATAAATTTGTCTTTTCGCCTCTTTTTTTTCTTTAAATATGGTTTAACCAAAATGGCATCAGTACTGTATAAAGATGTTGGAATTTCATCAATTTGATACTTATAAAAGTCTTCGTGTGGATATAAAAATTTAACTGCTCCCTTTTCATTTTCAAAGGCAAAAAACATGTGGTCAAACTCACCTCTTCTAATATAATATTTGTCGATAGGGCCTAAATGTTTTGTTCTACCAAATACAGCCCAATATTCAATCTCTAAGTCTTCTAATACTTGTCTGTAAAACCTTCGGATACTAAATGGGTCAAATCTTTTTTCTTTCAAAAAATAACCACTAGACTTTGTAAATTCTTTTTTATGGATAGGTTCTATCGCAAAATTAAGCAATACCTCTGTATGCAATAAATTAAACTTGTAGAACTTAGAACTATCTTTGGCAGTTCCAATTACTTTGCGTTTCCATCTTTTATAATATGAAGACTTATCATAATCTAATGACATTGGTTGTGTAAGGAAATTAAATTCTTCGTTGTAGACATCTTTCCAGGTTCTTAATTCACTATCTTTTTTTTCTAAGGAATAATACAAATACGGTTTCTCGCAGGACAAACAATTATGCTCATTCTCTACGAGACCTTTAACTTTATCCATGGAAAATTGTAAATAAATCAAGGTGTCATTATAAATAGTGGCCGGTTCAGGAAAATCATTATATAATTTATATCTTACTGTTGATTCTGGTGGATTTGTTCTTATCGTATATTGTGAATTTAAACTGGGTAAATTTGTATATAGATTTACATAATCCATCAACTCAGAAGCCCGTAAATTTTCATAATATATGTAAGACGTTTCAATTGTATCACCAGGTTCTACTCCAGGGATTGGATAATTAATAGCTCCAAATTTTTTACTTTTAGAATTTCTATTAAATACCAAACTAGAATCTAGTTCAACAATAGAACCGTTTGCTTTTAGGGTTCTGATTTTAATTTTTTCTATGTGATTACTCTCATATTCGTTTAAATTTAAAAAAGCATAATTTTCTATGCCTTTAGAAGTGTTTATTACTAATTTGTTATCTATAGAAATGTATCTTGTATAATTCGACCAATTTTTTACATATGAAACATCTTTATATGAGTGTAAGAAATAAGCATCCGAATTTTTACAAAGTGTTAAAAAAGGATCATTTATTTTGTTGCTAATAATAGATTTAAAACTATAAAAAAGTACACATAAGCATATAGCAATTAGGCTAGTTTTTCTGTTTTTTGAGAACGATAGGCTCATTAATTATTTTTTTAAATGATTTTAAAATTTCATTTGCTTTATCAATATTTTCTTTTTCAATAAATATATGATCAAAAATAAAATCATAATTACATTGAACTTCAGAATCTGAAATTGCTCTTATTGTTACCTGTAGTGATATTTCTTCTCCTTGATAAGTATACTTAATAGGTTTAAAAACTTCAATAGGTTCATCCATTTTTATTTTTGCACGTACTTTTTTATGAAAGGGACTTTCTAAATAAGTGCCTTCTATTAATGTCTCTCTACTCTCCGTTTCTATAAGTCTTGGTAAGAAATCAATAAATAAATATTTATTTTGTCCATCATTAACAGTTTTACCATTAATAGAAATATTCCCTTCGAAATGTAATTTTTTTGATTCGTTTGTTACAGTTAAATCTGAAATTGATTGATTTCCAAAAACTTTTTCATAAAATATCTCAGCAAAACATACAAACTCTTTTTTGCCTTCACTCTTAAGAGCACGTCTTAAGTAATTACTTGATATACCGTTGTAATCTATATCAAACTTCCCTTTTAGGAGCATGTCATTTGAATCCATTTTTAAATTCAATTGATAACAGATTTTATTTTGTTGGGGGGTAAAACGCTTTACTGGATAAAAAGAACCTCTTTCATTGTTTATTATTAATATAGTACGACCTTGTAAGCTTTGTACAGGTGTTCCTTCCAAATGTATAGAATCGGTAGGGTCTAATAATATGGTTTCACCATTTATATATGCGATGCTAATAACATGATTGGCAGAACTTAATGAAGGGAAATCACAATCACTGATATGGTCAAAAGTAGCTGCTAAAGCAATATCGCTTTTAATACCTTTATATTTTAATGCTTCGGTTAAAAAATTTGAAAGATCTTTGCAATCACCTTGCTTATTCACAAATACTTCATTAGTGGGTGATGGAATAAAAGCACCCATTCCAATTTCTATGGCAACATATTTGAAATTACTTTTTACATAGTTATAAATAATATTTATAAGTTCTAATGGATCGGTAACGTTAATAGTTAATTCGTCTATTTTGTGCTTTACAAAAACATTCAAACCTTTTTTTGGAGTTATACGCTTAAAATACCAATCATTGAAATAGTCAGTTGGTCGGTTTTTATAAGAATGAGGCATTACAATAGTTCGCATTAATGGAACTTTCATATTCTTATAAATTCCAAAAAACTGCAATGGATCTGGTTGTACTTTTTTTGGAGATACTTTTATATTCCATAAAGCATTAGTGGCAGTTTTAGTAGAGTCTATCGCGTAAAAAGATAAAGAATCTTTATAAATTGTATTATGCGCTAACTCAAACTTTTTTGGAATTTTTATTTGATATTGTAGAGTATCTATTGTATTGTTAGAAAAGAAAGGCAGACTTGAAAAATACATTAATTCTTTACAAGAGACCGAATATGTCAACTGTATTTCCTTATCCGCTGGAATCGTAACAGATTTAACCATCTTGCTAGTTATGTAATCTAGCTTAACGTCTTCCTCATAAATATTTTTTAAAGGTAACTTTTTTAAGCGTTTTCCTTTTTTTGAAAAAAGTCGAATATTAGATATTTGTTCTAATTCGGTATCATAGAAAATAGGATAGAGGCGTGGTTCATCACTTCTTTTAAATATAACAGTAACTTCATTTATAAAAGTAGCGTCCTCCTGGATTTCAATTTTTTCCAATCTCGACTTTAATTGGATATTTTGAGTAAGTCCTTTTACATTGCATAAAATAACAAACAATAAAAGGAATACGTTAATAGAACTTTTCATAAAAAAAGAGATAAATATTTTAGATGGTAATTTCGCTTGAGAAATGGTATTAGTCTGCAATATCTGATGTAAATAAGCTCTTATTTAGCCATTGTGTTTATCATTTTAGGTTGTGTTTTAACAAAACCCTTATTTGCTATTAAAAGAGATTATAACTTGTTTAAGCTATAATCTCTTTTATTGTTTTTTTAGCATAGTTTTTTGTTGGTATTTCTTTTTACTTAATATTAATTACTACCGAATTTGCTGCAAAATCGTGAATTGCTTGATTTTTTTCATTACCTGTTACAGTTAAAAGTGATAACCAACCCAAAAGGACTTTTAGAATAAACCTGATAACAGCTAAGTGAAAGAGTATATTCTTTTTTTCATTTTCCCCATTTTTTACAACTAAATCACACAATAGATGCCCAACAGTACGTCCAAATAAAGAGATAAGTAGGGGCTCGTAAAGGAAGAAAACAAGAAAGAAAAGACCTCCTCTAATATAGTTCGGGACAAAGTCGAATAAACTTAATATTTCAGTAATTCCATAAATTAAAATAATTATGGTAACTCCATCAATGAATGCTGCTTTAACTCTACTTGGTAATCTCGCGTAATCGTCGTTCATATTTTTTTAGGATTGAATGTTAATATTTTATCTAAAATGCGTTTCAATGCATTTTTACATATTGCTGTAGGGCATTATTATTTTTTAAATTTTGAATTCAGCCAAAGATCTAGCATTTCTTGTTTATTAGAATCATTGTTGTAATTTATGTTTACTCCAAAATCAAATCCATTTATCAATCTACTGTAAGTTATTTGATTTAAAATGACATCCCCGTTCGAACTATATATTGTAAATCCATAAGAATAAAAGTCAAGCCCATCTATTTTTACAATTCTGGTTTCCGTGGAATCTGCTTTAATTCCTTTTTGTAAATATGTATTATAAACTAGCTCTTTTAGTCTAGCATTATTTTCTTCCCATTCTCCTTTATATTCAAGTTTGAAGGGTTCAGAAGTTGATTGAAACACATTGAAGCTGTTTTTTTGAAAGTTTAGAAGATGTTTTAGTCCACTAGTGTCAAAATCTATTCCTACTACTTCATTAACAGTATTTAAACCTCTTTTGGTTCTTTCGTCTGAAACACTTTTATGTGTTATACTCCACCCCTTTGGAATTTTCATCGTCCAGCCAATCTCTTCACTATTATATATCCCTTTAACTATTTTTCCTTCATCAACCTGTTTATTTGGGTCAGTTTTGCAGGAAATCAGGACCGTTAAGAATAAAAAAAGCATTAATATAATTCTCATAATGTTTTCTAAATATGCTACAAATATATTAATAGCATACATCTATTATATTTTTATATACCTAATTGTTATTTTACTAGTTAGTGTAATAAGTACTAAATATGTTACCCTGTAACATGATCGAAACTAAAATATAGTGGTTTTAGGACAAATTCAGGTTTAATGTTCATTTAAAATTTAGTTCTACTTTATGCTAACATTTCCGCCTATTTCCACTTCTGAATTTCCATAAACTCGAATGGTAGATTTAATCTACATTGTGGAGTTTAATTCTCCGAGGCTTCCCTCGAAATGTAAAAACTGTTTTTTATCTGGATGCCTCGTGAGTTTGCTCCGAGGTAGTTGACTTAAGTCTTCTTCATTAGCCTCAAATATATTATCTACATATTTTTGAAAGTATGAAGAACATCTTGCAAACGAATATTTACATCAGTAATTTTATAAGGCTCAAAAGGCTCTGGATTTTCAAAACTATTTCTAAACCTTCCTTGTAATATTTCAGAACGTAGCAACTGCTGATACACTCCCATTACTAAGTTAGGCGGGTTATGATCATAATTAGGTTGAATTGTTTTCTGATTCAGGTGAAAATAAATATTAGGAATAGGCGATAATTTTATTAGAGAATTGAGGATGGTATTAGTCTAAAGTTAGAAGTGCAGTTAAGAAAGCAAAACGATAAAACTTGGTATTGTACTATTATAGAATTTTATTGTACTAAGAACTTAAGTATACGAATCTCTTAAGTATTGTGAGAGGTGTATTACATTATACATAAATGGCAGATAGATTTGCTTGATTATAAAGTTAGTTTGTTCAAATCTATCGACACTAATATATGTCGTATTCTCTAATAGTATAGTTTAAAAAAATATTAGCAATGTTTTGCTATAAGGAATTGATTTTTTGAAAAAGTTGTTGGGGGATATACGGAACTACATTTGATATGAAAGTGCAGTTCTGATTATGCTTGATTTTTTTTTAAGTATGTTGAGTAATTTGGTAAGTCTTTTAATATATAGTTTTAAGATAGGATTTTACTTCAATAAACATGGCCTCCTTACTGAATACATCATCTATATTATTGCAAGAATGATATCCAAAAGAATAATTCATTGAGAACTCTTCTATGTTAATTAATTCTGGATTATTTTTATAGTTTTCTATTTCTTCTATAAATCTTCTCTTTACATTCGAATAATTAATGCTGTAAAGTTTTTCGTTGTTTAGATTGTCGATCAGTTGATTGACTTTTTGATTTAGCTTTTTTAATTGGTTCCATGTTCCTTCTAAAAAGCTAAATTCCTCCTTTTTATCGATAATTTTCATTGAATTTGTTTTTTAGTTCTATACCAAAATTAGGAATATTAATGATTTGAAACTTTTGTCAAGGCTGATACTCCTTAAACTATCGTTGAATTGCGCTTTTGTGTAGGTGAGTTGTATTTCTTTGTATATGAATTGTGCACGTTAATTGCTCATAGCAACAAGGTAAAATATTTAATCATCGATGCATACCTATTTCATTTAATTTTGGTAATTATTACTTAACTATTAATGCCTTTAGAACTTTTAATGCGGTATTAACAGAGTCAATATTTTCAAAAGTTAAGAGTAATCGCAATCCATTTCTGGTGTTTTTCTCTTTCATTTTACAGAGTGATGAGTTTTTCTGTACAAATTGCAAAACAGCACTGAAACTTGGACTTTGGTAAAAATCAGATTGTTGGTCACTAATGAAATACCCAATCAATTTATCTTGTTTCATAATGATTTTTTCCAGACCAATAGAGGTTGCAATCCATTTGATACGAACAGAATTTAACAAATCAATCGCTTGATTGGGAAGTTCTCCGAATCGATCAATCAATCGTTTTTCATATGCTTGCAATGATATCTCATCTTTAATTTCATTTAGCTCTGTATATAGATTTAAACGTTCGGTGATATTATTGATATAATCATCTGGGAATAATAATTCAAAATCGGTATCGATCTGGGTATCTTTTAAATATACTTTATCTTCTATAGTATCTTCATACAATTCTTTAAACTCGTTTTCTTTTAGTTCTTCAATAGCTTCATTCAGAATTTTTTGATATGTGTCAAATCCAATTTCATTTATAAAACCGCTCTGTTCACCACCCAATAAATCACCAGCTCCGCGGATTTCCAAATCTTTCATAGCAATATTAAATCCACTTCCTAGATCTGAATGCTGTTCTAAGGCAGTAATACGTTTTCTAGCATCTTCGGTCATTGTAGAATATGGTGGGGTAATAAAATAGCAAAATGCTTTTTTATTACTTCGTCCCACACGACCACGCATCTGGTGCAAGTCAGATAGTCCAAAATTATTGGCATTATTGATAAAAATGGTGTTTGCATTGGGTACATCCAATCCACTTTCTACAATGGTTGTGGCTATCAGCACATCAAATTCTCCATTCATAAATGAAAGCATAAGGTTTTCCAGTTTTTTTCCGTCCATTTGCCCATGTCCAATGCCAACTTTGGCATCAGGGACGAGGCGTTGTACCATTCCTGCTACCTCTTTAATATTTTCAATGCGGTTATGAATAAAGTATACTTGTCCTCCACGCTGGATTTCATAACTTATCGCATCTCTAATAATTTCTTCATCAAATCGGACCACATTTGTTTCAATAGGATATCTGTTGGGTGGAGGAGTGGTAATCGTAGAAAGATCTCTTGCAGCCATTAGGCTAAATTGTAGCGTTCTGGGAATAGGTGTCGCTGTCAATGTTAATGTATCTACGTTTTCCTTAATAGTTTTTAATTTATCTTTTACAGAAACTCCAAATTTTTGTTCCTCATCAATTACCAATAACCCAAGATCTTTAAATTTCACATTTTTGTTAACCAATTGATGTGTTCCTATGATAATATCAACTTTACCAGTTGCAAGATCTTCTAGAGTTTCTTTTTTCTGTTTGGCAGTACGGAAACGGTTTACATAATCTACCACTACAGGAAAATCTTTTAACCGTTCTCTAAAAGTCTTTGCATGTTGGAAAGCAAGTATCGTAGTTGGCACCAAAATAGCCACTTGTTTTCCATTGTCTACTGCTTTAAATGCTGCTCTGATGGCTACTTCTGTTTTGCCAAAACCAACATCACCACAGATCAAGCGATCCATCGGGCGTTCACTTTCCATATCTGCTTTTACGGCTTCCGTGGCTGTACTTTGATCAGGAGTATCTTCATAAATAAAAGAAGCCTCTAATTCATGTTGTAAATAACTATCCGGATTATACTGAAAACCTTTCTGTAATCTTCTTTTGGCATATAATTGTATAAGGTTAAAAGCAATATGCTTTACACGCGCTTTTGTTTTTTGTTTGAGCGTTTTCCAGGCTTTGGATCCTAATTTGTATATCTGAGGTGCTTTACCATCCTTGCCATTAAATTTAGATATTTTATGAAGTGAATGGATACTGAGATATAATACATCACGTTCTCCATAAATTAATTTAATAGCTTCTTGCTTCTTACCTTCTACATCAATTTTTTGTAATCCACCAAACTTACCTATTCCATGGTCTATATGGGTGACATAGTCTCCAACTTCGAGATTGGTAAGCTCCTTAAGAGTGATGGCTTGTTTTTTTGCATACCCATTCTTAAGGTTAAACTTATGATACCGTTCAAAAATTTGATGATCGGTATAACATGCAATATTTTGATTGTGATCTATAAAGCCTTGAAAAGCGGAGAAAACAACAGTTTCATATTGTTTAACATCTAAGTCTGCATCATCAAAAATATCATGAAAACGTTTGGCTTGTTGCTCACTTACACAGAAAATATAATTTTTATACCCATTGTCATAGTTCTCATTCAGATTTTGGATGAGTAAGTCGAATTGTTTGTTAAAAGAAGGTTGAGGTTTGGTGTCAAATTTTATGGCATAATCAGCTTTGGTCAAGGGATGATTTCCAATTTCGACTAAAGTAAAATCAAATAGTTGTTTTTTAATCAATTCCGAAGAAGCGAAAAGTTCCTCCGGAGTTCCATGTTTAATATCTTCGGATAATGTTTTAAAAGCTTCTTTGGCTTTTTCAAGGTTTTTATCTATTCTGGAGGAAAGAAGGTCTATGTCTTTGACAAAAATTACTGTTTTTGCGGTAATATATTTTAGAAAACTTTCTCTTGTTTCTTGTAGAGCTTTGTTCTCTACATTAGGAATGACTGATATTTTTTTGACCTGATCGGTAGATAATTGTGTTTCTACATCAAAAGTTCGTATGGTGTCTACTTCATCTCCAAAAAACTCGATACGATACGGCTCATCATTACTAAAAGAAAATACATCTACAATTCCACCACGAACAGAAAATTCTCCAGGTTCTGTGACAAAATCTACTCTTTGGAATTGGTATTCGAATAAAACTTCATTTACAAAATCTATAGATAAAGTTTCGCCAAGACCTATTTTCAGGGTATTCTTTTCTAATTCTTTTCGGGTAACTACTTTTTCGAACAAAGCATCTGGATACGTAACAATCAATGCTGGTTTTTTACGCGAATTGATTCTGTTTAATACTTCAGCCCTTAACAGTACATTGGCATTATCTGTTTCTTCTATCTGATAGGGTCTGCGATAGCTTCCAGGATAAAAAAGTACTTTTTTATCACCTAATAGTTGCTCCAAATCATTGAGGTAATAAGCCGCCTCTTCTTTATCATTAAATATGCATAGAAAAGGGAGGTCTGATTGATTAAAAGCAGTTTCGATACTAAAAGACAAAGAGGAACCTACAAGTCCTTGCAGGTGTGTCTTACTCTGGGATTGGGCAATAGCTTTCTCTAGTTTCTGTAATTGCAGAGACTGTGAAAAATTTTGCGTGATGGATATGTTACTCACGTAGCGAGGATTTTAGGACAAATATAAGTGCAATCTTAATTTCTAACAAAATGAAGCAAGTTTTCTAGTGAAATTGTTCAATCAGTCTATTGAAATCATTTTCAGTATTATACATATTGCACGAAACTCTAACTGCATTTCCTCTTGAGGACACAAATATATTTTCTTGTTTTAACGTAGTCTTTAATTCTTCCAGACTGATATGTTCTGGTAAATACACTCCAAAAAGATGATATACTCGATGCGCATCTTCTTCTATAAAACAACCAAGATCTCTTAACTTTTGTATCGGAATTGTAGCGATATTTTTACAATAGTTTTGGATGGTTTCTGGAGTCCATTTAATCAACTGGTCTATTGCACTGATCATCATTGGAGTTAATATAAAGTTGCTGGATTCTCCAACAGAATATCTGGTTGCTTTTTCTTGATACTGGTCTTGATATGCTGTGAGCCCGGAAAAATTCTGACTATTGTAACGATTTATCCAGTTATGTTCCATTGGTGTTCCCTCGTTAAAAGCATCACTATAATAGGCCATTCCGATGGAATAGGGGCCAAGTAACCACTTATACCCACTACAAATTAGCGCATCAGGGTCAATTTTTTGAACAGAGAATGGAAGTGCACCCACGCTTTGTGTACCATCAATAATGAGCATTGCATTGACATCTCTTGTTCTTTTTCTGATTTCAATCAAATCAAATAAAGTGCCATCTGCCCAATGAATCATTGGCATGGCAACTATGGCAGTTTTATGACTTATTGCTTCAAGTATATTTTCATTCCATTTTTTTCCTCTATGCTCGAATGCAATTGGTGGCTTTACGATTTTAATTGTTGCCTGTTCTCTCTTTGCAATTTCCTGCCAGATATATACATTGCTGGGAAACTGCTCATCAACTAATATAATTTCATCTCCTTTTTTAATAGGTACATTGTATGCTGCATTTGCTAATCCATATGATGCGGATGGAATAATAGCTATGTTTTTGTAATCAGGAACTTCTACTAACTGAGCAAAACGTTGTTTTAGTATTTTTCTATTGGTAAAGAAATCTTCTGGCAAAATTTCATAAGGCCTAGTTTTTTTAGTAACAGATATTAACCCAACCTCGGTTACTGATTTTAATTGTGGAGACATATAGGCTCCATTTAAATAAGTAATATTCTCTGGGAGGTCAAAAAGATGTCTCTGATGTAGCATAAAGTAATGTTTATGGTTAAAATTACTTTATCCAGAAGTGTATATACAAGTGTTTGTGAAAATATTAAGAATCATAAAATTTTAAGTGCCTAAGGCAGTGTGTAAAAAAACCATAATTTTAAATTTTAAAAGGGGCTTAGATTACTTATATTTGCGGCAAATTAAAAAAATACACATGTCAATATCTGATTTATTTGATAGCGGGTTTCAGAAGAGAAATCAGGATCATTTTGCAGCTATCGTTAGAGTAGCAATGAGTGATGGAGTAATTACTGATGAAGAAAAGGCTTTCTTAGATAGATTGGCCAGAAATTTAGATATTTCTGACAATGATTATAAAGAAATTTTAAAAGATTATCAAACACATCCTATCAATCCTCCTACAAGTTATGATAAAAGGTTAGAACGTTTGTTTGATCTATCAAGAATGGTATATGCAGATAACATAAAAGGGGAAGATCAAGTAACACTTTTAGAAAAATTAAGTGTTGGGCTTGGTTTTAAAACAGATAATGCAAAGTATGTAGTGGATAAGGCACTTATTTTGGTAGATCAAGAAGCTGATTTAGATACTTTTACTGATGAGATAAAGAATATGAATCGATAATATATCGATTTGAGTATGTAAAAAGGCTGCCTAATCGGCGGCCTTTTTTGCGATCTGTTTTATAATTTTATATATTAAATCTTCCTGGGAAAAAGGTTTGAGCAGAAAGTCATCCATTCCCGATTTTAAACATTTATCTCTCTCTCGCTCATCAGATTTGGCTGTGAATCCTATTATAGGTACTTCTGAAATAATCTTATCTCCATAACTATTCCGAATTACATGAGTGGTTTGATAGCCATCCATCTGAGATAGTTTAAGATCCATTAAAATTAAATCATAATTTCGTTTTTCTATATAATTAATGGCCTCTTTGCCATTGATAGCAACATCAACAAAAAAGCTACCGTGAGTTATTAAGATTTTCATCACCAAATACTGTGTAGCTTCTTCATCTTCTACTAGTAGAACTCTAAATTTCTTTTTAGTTTCTGGGAGTGTATATTTTTTCTTTTTTCTTTGAAGAGAAGGTTTTGTAATATCAAACTTAAAAGGGAGTTTTACATCAAATACGGTTCCTTTTTCGGGTTCACTTTCTACTTTTATTTCGCCTTCAAGAAGATCAACCAAGTTTTTTACAATGGCAAGTCCTAAACCTGTTCCAGAAATCTGTTTGTCTAGATTAAAACGAGTAAAACGATCAAAGAGATATTGCAGATTTTCTTCGTGAATTCCTATCCCGGTATCCTCAATTCTAAAATTGATGTTTATCTTATTGGTGCGCTGATAGTTTTTGGTAATTGTAAGTTTGATTTCTCCAGTTTCTGTAAACTTAAGGGCGTTACTAAGTAGGTTATTGAGGATTTGGTATATTCTGGTTTTATCACTAATAATATATTCCTGAATATTTTGGTCTATGTGGGTAGAGAATGCGATACCTTTTTCTTCTGCTATTTTTGAATACGATTTCGTAAATCCATCAATAAAACTTCTAAATTCAATACGCTCCTGAACAAGAGTTAGCTTTCCGGATTCAATTTTAGAAATATCAATCATATCATCAACTAGAGCAGTAAGATGCTCACTTTGTCTTTTTATGATTCTTGCTAGCTCTTCTTGTTCGAAGTTAAGTTGGGTTTTTTCTAAAACTTCTACGAAACCAAGAATACTAGTAAGCGGTGTTCGGATTTCATGATTGATATTAGCTAAGAAACTATTCTTAAACTTTTCCTTTTCAATCAGGAATTTGTTTTTTAATTCTAATTCCTTTGTCTTTAATATGGATTCGTTTCTTTGCTGTGCTATTTTATTAAGCTCATTGTACTTTTGGGTATAATCAAAGAGTATAATTACTACCTCATTATCGCTAATATTAATGGTGATATCACAAATTTTTTCGAATTCATTTTCTTCAATATGAATACAGGGAAAACTATAGCTTGTTTCTTCTCCTTCGAAAATTGCAATAAAATCTTTTATAATTTCGAAAAAAGGGTGAGCCTCGTAAATAGATGTTCCGACTTTCCAATCAAATAAATTAGCATCTGTTTTTACTATAATTCCATCAAAAGAAAGTACAGTAAACTGTGTTTTTTGATCAAATTGCAGTTTATTGTCTTGATATGTCATGTTTTTAAGCAGTTATTTCCTTGGCAAGGTCTGTAAAAAAGTCCTGAACATTCTTATTGGTTTTCGCACTGGTTAAGCAATCATATTTAATGTTATTTTCTTTTAGTGCTTTAATCGTATCTTTCTCATTTAAAAGATCTAACTTATTTCCAATAACCTTGATAATTACTTTAGGGTGATTTTCGTTTAGATACTTTAGATCTTCTTCTAAATTCATATATGTATTTTCTCTTGTGAGATCAAATACATATATGAATGCACTGGACCCTAAAAGATATGATTTTCTGGTATCTTCGATTTTTGTATGCCCTTCTGTATCCCATATAATCATAGAAAGCTCTCTACCATCGGGCATTTCGATTACTTTCTTTTTTATCTGTACACCAAGAGTAACTTTATAATCTTCGGAAAATTCGTTGTCAATAAAACGTCTGAATAATGACGTTTTTCCGACACCAAAATGCCCTAGTAGGACTACCTTTTTAGACAATTTCATCTTCAAAATGTTTTTTTAGTTTTTTAGTAAAAAGCTCACTGTTTTCCAAGTCTCTCCTGGAGATATGGTTTTTAGCAAACTCAATAATTTGATCTTCTAGCACTTCTTTAAACATCATGTTATATGCCCCGGAAATGACAGCAGCTATATAATAGGAATAGAAATTTTGGATATGAATAGTATATAGTTCATATTCTATCATTTCCAAACTTTGATCTCCACCTTGAAATGCATCTTCTACAAAACTCTTTATAGCGGTTAACATACCTGCTATCATTTCTTTATCTATTGTACCATCGGATAGCGGACTATAATCAGCAATGAGTATCCCAGAATCCTTTTCGATTACAAACATTTGCATTAATCTGGGTTTTGCATATTCTGCAATTGCTAAATCGCCATCACTAATACCTTGTGCTCGTGCTCTAGTATTTCTAAACCAATTTTTAAACGAGAATGCTTTTTTGGTTTTTTTGCTAATATTCTCACTCAGAAGTTTCATCTCATGAGCAATATATTTTTTGATCATTTTTCCGATAATCGGAAATAATGCTTCTACTACTGCATCTTGTGAGTTTTTAATTTCTTCTTTTAATGTTGCGGTAATGGTAGGCCCTAATGTTTTAGGTATTTCATCAATAAACTCTTCTAATCGATCATTGATGATGGGATCAACTTTATGAGAGAGTTTTTGTTTTTGGTCAATAGTTTTACGTAACTCATCAACTTTTTTAGAAATGGAATCAGCATACTCCCTTTCTTCTGTAAGAAGAAGTTCTTTAAGAATCTGAAGTTTATCCTGTTCTTCCATTTTTTGGATAGATTGGATTACTTCTGACTAATTTTTTCGCCCAATGTAATTAGGAGATCTCCTAATGTTTTCTTGTCTACTTTCTTGGTTTCTAAAGTCTCAGTTTTTTCTGAGAGCGTATCTTCCAATTCCGTAATGCGGATATTAATATCTGTACTAAGATTATCAATTGCTTGATTTAATTCCTTACGAGTGTCATCAATAAAGTCTTCTAACTCTTTTTTCTTAGAAGCTATATCTCTTTTTACACTCTCAAATTCAGAATTATATGCAGCAATATTTTCTCCAAAGATCAGGTTTTTTATTGCTTCTATTTTTGAAGAAGGGTCATGTACTACTTGCTCTTCAATAGCTTGTTTTTCTTTGGCCATCTTGGTTAGTTTATTAAAAATTGGTTACGTACTTCTTGTAAATTTAACATAAAAACATCAAAAGTAATATCTAATTTAAAAAGTAATACTTTTAACTTTTAAATTTAGAATATATAGTACGGAATACAAAGAGTATGCCATTGAAACCGTAGGGAGGAATTTTTAGTGACAATCCGTAATCTATATTACAAGGATACTAAAAATTAAAATTAATCACTCTATAATTGTTGTTGTTTTTTTAGTTGTAAAATTACTATAGATACAATATCAGTTATTTAATCATGTTTTAGGAGAGGTTTTACAATTAAAAAACAACTATTCCCATTACTTAGGTTCCATAAATGATTCTACCTTTTTTACCATATTCTTGCTTCCGCAGATAAAAGGTGTTCTTTGGTGCAACTCAGTTGGTTTAATATCCATAATTCGTTTATAACCATCACTAGCTAATCCTCCTGCTTGTTCTGCAATAAATGCCATAGGATTACATTCATAAAGCAAACGAAGTTTGCCATTTGGAGATTTAGAAGTATTTGGATACATATATACTCCTCCTTTTATCATATTACGATGAATATCACTTACTAATGAACCTATATATCTCGAGGTATATGGGCGATCTTCTTTTTCTTCCTGGCAATATTTAATATAATCCTTAATCCCTTGAGGAAAATGAATATAATTCCCTTCATTTACGGAATAAATATTACCATCCTCAGGAAATCTCATATTAGGGTGTGATAAATAATAAGTTCCCAGCGCTGGGTTGAGTGTAAAACCATTAACTCCATGACCAGTTGTATATACTAACATAGTAGAGGTTCCATATATAATGTAACCTGCAGCTACTTGTAAGTTGCCAGGTTGTAAAAAATCATCTATAGTAACAGGAGTGCCCGTGGGAGTTATCCTTCTATAGATAGAAAATATAGTGCCAACAGAAACATTAACATCAATGTTAGAACTACCATCCAATGGATCCATAAGTACTACATAATTGTTTCTATGATCGTTTTTCTGACCTTTTATAGTAATGAAATCATCATTTTCTTCAGAGGCAATTCCACATACAATTTCTCTATTGGTTAATGTATTTATAAATGTTTCATTGGCTAATACATCTAACTTTTGTTGATCTTCTCCTTGTATGTTTGTTTCACCTGCTGCGCCGGTAATATCAACTAAACCGGCCTTGTTTACCTCATGATTCACCATTTTTGCGGCTAAACGTATAGAATTGATCAAGCGGGAAAGTTCGCCGCTAGCATATGGGAAGTCATTTTGATTCTCAATAATAAATTCTCCTAAGGTTTGGTTTTGTCGTGTCATTAATGGTGAATTTGTTTTTGTGCAAAAGTATTATTTTTTAAAGAACTATAACGTTTTCGTAAACTAAAATGTTAAACTTATATTGGAATTGTTAAAAGACTACATGTGGAAATATAATATTAAAAAACCACGGTGTATGTTGTATATTTTTTAGATTTGATAAAATTTGAATTCATGTACTATAGAATAAGAAATGCCAAAGCAGAAGATATGGGGCAAGTTCTTGATCTTATCAAAGAATTGGCTGTTTTCGAAAAAGAACCCGAAGATATTGTAGAAATAACTGAAGAAGACCTTATCAGAGAGGGATTCGGTGAGCGTCCATTGTTTACATGTTTTGTAGCCGAAACTGAAAAAGGGATAGGAGGAATAGCACTGGTTTATTATCGATTCTCAACGTGGAAAGGAAGAACAATTCATTTAGAGGATCTTATTGTTAAGGAAGCAATGAGAGGAACAGGTTTAGGAAAAGCTTTGTATACAAAAGTCATGCAATATGCAAAAGAAGAAAATGTAAAGCGGGTAGAATGGAATGTGCTGGATTGGAATACAAACGCGGTTGATTTTTATATTAAAACCGGAGCTAAAATACTCGAAGGATGGCAAGTGGTGCAAATGGATGAGGAAGGTATGAATATATTTATATCAAATAATTAGTTGCTTAATTAATCTGGAGAATGAAAGTTTTTAAGTTTGGAGGAGCCTCTGTTAAGAATGCCGAAGGTGTAAAAAATGTGATTAAAGTTTTGAAAGAAACCGGAACATCAAACATGGTTGTGGTTGTATCGGCTATGGGTAAGATGACGAATGCTCTGGAAAAAGTTGTAGAATATTACTTATCAAATAATGATGAGCTTAAAAAATCAATTCAAGGAATAAAGAAGTATCATTTTGAAGTTTTAGAAGATCTTTTTACCTCAGACCAACATCCTATTTTCTCTAAAGTAAATGATTTGATTATAGATTTAGAAACAACTCTACAAAGGAACAAATCAACTAATTATGATTATATATATGATCAAATAGTTAGTTATGGAGAGTTAATTTCTACAAGAATTGTTAGTGCTTTTTTAAAAGATCAGGGCTTAGATAACATTTGGCTAGATGCTAGGAACCTTATAAAAACGGATGATTCATATCGAGATTCGATGGTTAATTGGGAGTTGACAAAACAGTATATTTCAGAAGAAGTTAGTAAAGATAAATTGAGTATAACACAAGGCTTTATAGGGTCAAACGCTAACAATTTTACAACTACTTTGGGAAGAGAGGGGAGTGATTATACGGCGGGAATTTTTGCATATTGTTTAAATGCTGATAGTGTAAGTATTTGGAAAGATGTGCCCGGAGTTCTTAATGCAGACCCAAGAGTTTTTGATAAGACACAGTTATTATCGCATATTTCCTATGAAGAAGCCATAGAGCTTGCTTTTTATGGAGCTTCTGTTATTCACCCTAAAACATTACAACCATTACAGCGTAAGGAGATTCCGTTATATGTTAAATCATTTCTGAACCCTACTAATGAGGGGACATCTGTAAAGAAGGGACAGCCGTTAGATCCACATGTTCCCTGCTATATTGTAAAAGAAGATCAAATATTGTTGTCTCTTTCTTCCTTAGACTTTTCGTTTATTGTAGAGGATAATATTAGTGAAATTTTTCGTCTTTTTCATCAATATCATCTGAAAGTAGACTTAATTCAGAATTCGGCGATTAGCTTTTCGGTATGTTTGGATGATAAGTTCAATAACTTCGAAAAACTAGTATCTCACTTAAAATCTAAGTTTGATGTTGCCTTTGAAAAGGGTGTATCCTTATTTACGATACGACATTTCACTAATGAAGCGATACGCTTTTTGGAAGAAGATAAGGATATCTTGCTTAAGCAGAGTACAAAGGAAACCTATCAGATGGTTGTAAAACAATAAGTCGTGTTATTCGATGATTTTGCTATATTTGTAGTTAGCACAAAACGTATTTAATGGCGGTAATTACCTCAAAAGATATAGCCAAAGGGCTTAAATTGGATAAACTGGGTTTTATTGGCACTTTTGTTGGTTGGATAATTTTAAAAGTGACAAGATTATCTAAAGTCAATAGGCAATATGACAGTATTAGTCATTTAGAAGGACTAGATTTTCTAAATGCAGTACTGAATTTGTATGGAGTGACTTTCGAAATTCCGCCAGAAGACCTTAAAAGATTACCTAAGGATGGTGCTTTTATCACTTTGTCTAATCATCCGTTGGGTGGATTGGATGGTATTTTGTTGTTAAAGTTAATGCTAGGGCATCGTTGTGATTATAAAATCATTGCTAATTTCTTATTGCATAATTTCGTGCCGCTGAAATCTTATATAATGCCTGTTAATCCTTTTGAAAATAGGAAAGAGGCTAGTTCAAGTCTCAAAGGAATTAAGGACTCTATTTTACATTTAAAGGAAGGTAAACCCTTGGGGATATTTCCGGCAGGAGAAGTTTCTACAGTAAAAGATGGCAAGCAGTATGTAGATAGACCTTGGGAACCCGGGGCTATGAGGTTAGTTAAGAAAGCAAAAGTACCAGTAATACCTGTGTATTTTCATGCTAGAAATAGTAGGCTTTTTTATCGATTGGCTTCACTGAGTGGAACATTAAGAACGGCCAAACTTCCTAGCGAATTATTTTCTCAGGAAAATCGTATTATAAAGGTAAGAATAGGTAATCCAGTCTCAGTAAAAGATCAGGAGGAGTATACTAATTTGGAAGATTTTACCAATTTTTTACGTAAGAAAACGTATATGTTGGCAAATCCGTATGAGAAAAAAACCCTTAGAGAATCTATACCACACAATTTAAAAATTCCTAAATCTCCAAAACAAATCGCTGGTGAGGTGAATATTAATGCTATCGAATTAGAATTGGAATATTGTAGGGTACATGATAAACGTTTACTGGCTAGTAAAAATTATGAAGTGTTTCTTGCTAAGAAAGAATGTATTCCTAATGTACTGCATGAAATTGGTAGATTAAGGGAGATTACTTTTAGAGAAATAGGCGAAGGGACCAATCAATCAATTGATTTAGATCCTTTTGATGAATATTATCATCATATGTTTTTATGGGATAGTAAAGCAAAGAAAATTGCCGGAGCTTACCGTATGGGGATGGGTGAGGAAATTTATTCGAGATACGGTATTAATGGGTTTTATTTGCAGGATTTATTTCGATTCGAGCCAGAATTACATCGAATGATGAATGAATCTATCGAAATGGGAAGAGCTTTTATCATTAAAGAGTATCAACAACGTCCTATGCCTTTATTCTTATTGTGGAAAGGAATTGTACACTGTACACTACGTTTTCCGAAGCATAAATACTTGATAGGAGGTGTTAGTATTAGTAATAAGTTTAGTAATTTTTCTAAATCACTGATGATAGAATTTATGAAATCTCATTACTATGATCCATATGTTGCTCAGTATGTAAGACCAAAAAAGGAATTTAAGGTAAAGCTTAAAGATGCTGATAAGGATTTTGTATTTGATGAAAGTAGAAGTGATTTAAATAAGTTTGATAAAATTATTGATGAGATAGAACCGGGAAGTTTGCGTATTCCTGTTCTAATAAAAAAATATATAAAGCAAAATGCTAAGGTTGTTGCTTTTAATGTAGATCCATTATTTAATAATGCTGTAGATGGTTTGATGTATATCCGTATTGCTGATCTTCCGGATAGTACTGTAAAACCTGTTATGGAAGAGTATCAGGTGGAACTAGAGCAGAAGTATTTTAAAAATGGAGATAAGTAAAGGAAGGTAGTATGCTTTACTTTTTTTAGAATAAAACATAAATAAAATTTTGTAAAAAAAGAAGTCAGGTTCGTATATAATACCAGTTGTTGTTTGAATTTACTGGAAAAGAAAATAAAGATTTTTTTGTTTCAATGAAGAAGAAAAATTAAGCATAGCTGGGGCTACGGTTTATTTTTATTCTGAAATTGAGGCACAAAAAAGAACATTTTATTACGGTAAATTCAAATGACAAATGGTATAAAACTTGACTTCTTTTCTGTTTTATGAAATTGGTCTAAGTATTTTAGTTTCTACAAAATCCTTACAATACGCTTTGATTTCGTTTCTGGTTTTTTCAAAAGCTGCATGAATTTCTTCTTCTGTACCATCTATTTTTGATGGATCGAAGAAGTTATAGTGTAATCGTTCTGCTTTTCCTGGGAAAAAAGGACATCTCTCTTTTGCATTATCACAAACGGTAAGGATATGATCGAATTTTATATCCAGATATTCGTCCAGATTGTTAGAAGTATGTTTAGAAATGTCAATCCCATCTTCTTTCATAATTGCAATAGCTCTTGGATTCACTCCATGAGTTTCAACACCAGCACTATATATAGTCGCTGTATCTTTTGCGAAGTGTTTAAGGTATCCTTCTGCTATTTGGCTTCTGCATGAGTTTCCTGTGCAGAGTACTAAAATATTCATTCTTAAGTGTTTTGTGGTTATAGTATATTTTTGCTTCTTCGTTCTAAAATGACATTATCATGCCAGATATCGTGTAATTTCCCAATTTTTTCTCTGTAACCAATCTCTCGAAAACCTAAAGATTTGTGTAATCCAATGCTTGCTTTATTTTTTGTAAAAATACTTGCTTGCAAAGTCCAGAACCCTCCTTTTTCGCTTTCGAATATTAGTTTTTCCAAAAGTAATTTTCCAACCCCAATATTTCTACGTTTTGATGTTATATAAATGCTAACTTCTGCAACTCCAGTATATACTTTTCTTTTTGAGGTTGGTGATAAAGCAGCCCATCCCACGATTTTAGTGTTACGCACTGCTTTGAGCCTACAAGAAGAAATATGAGAATGATCCCATTGATTCCAATCAGGTATTTCCGTTTCGAATGTGGCAATACCGGTATTGATGCCTTCTTTATAAATTTTGGAAATGGAAATCCAATCATTTTGATCGAAATTTTGTATCTGTACCTTGTTTTGCATTTTAAGCTTTTTTTGGAGCAATACGATTTCGTACAAGTGCATAAAAATCTAAAGGCTTAGTAGTTGCGACCTGTTTATAAAATTAGCAACATCCACTTTCAGGGGCACAAGAATTTGTTTCAGTGGTTGCAGTCTCAGGGATACCACAGGCTTCTTTTGCTTTGCAATCTGTTGATGGAACAGAAAGTTTTATAATTAGTTGACCTTCTCTAACATCAAAATCGGAGATGTGTAATTGAGTTGTATGAAACATGGCGTTGCCATACTCAATTTTTACAGGAGCATCCATTTCATAGGCTTTCATTTGTCCTACTTTTTTAAGAATTCCTAGGGCTTTATAAGCGCTCATGTAATTTGACTTTCCTAATTCAATAGGGCTTTCCCATAATTGTATGATAGTCTCTTTCCAGGAATCTACTCCAGCACCGCAATCTACAGAGTCTATAGAGGTATGCTTTACTTCGGTAATGTGATAATTAGTACCTACAAGCATTCCGGGAGCGTATTCAAATAATAGGGATTTCCCTTGATGCTCAGCGAGCAATGTGATAAAATCGGATGTATTCATGATATTATTTTTTTAAAATTTAACAACAGTTCTTTTTGGTTTTATTGAAGAATGAGTTTAAGCTTTTTTGTAATGTATTCCATCTATCTATATCGATACAATAGCACATTTTTTTTCCTTCAATCGCTCCGGTCAACAATCCAATGCTTTTAAGTTCTTTAAGGTGTTGAGAAATGGTTGCCTGTGCCAATCCTATCTCTTCGACCAAATCATTGCAAATGCAGGAATCCTGAGTACTTATATATTGCAAAATCGCAATACGGGCAGGATGCCCTAGTATTTTGAATAACTGAGCAAGTTCATTTTGTTCTTGATCAAATATTTGTGTTTTAGTAATACCCATTCTCCATATTTTTATATTGCAATATTACGATGTTATTTGTTAAAATAAAAGCTGAAAGAGTTTTTTTTCAGCTTTTTAGATTTTTTCAGGTATTTAGAACCAAGGTTTTTTTCCTACTTGATACGTTTGGTAAAACTCTTCATCTGATTTTGTAAGATAGATTATGCCTTCTATTAAGCCGATAATACCACCAAGGCCACATAAGAAGGATAATAAAATCTGTATAACTCCTTCTTTAGTGTATCCTAAGACAAACTTGTGTATTCCCAGACTACCTAATAAAATTCCTAGGATGCCTGCCATCACCTTTTTGTTTTCTCCGCCAATTTCATTGAAGGTTTCTTTTGCCTCATCGATAAATTCATCAGCAGTTTCTTTGGCGTCTTCAGCGAATTCACCTGCTTTTTCTTTAATGTTTTTTGCAGCTTCTTTTGCACTGTCTAGAGCTTCTTCTGCTCCTTTCTTGATTTCGTCCCCAAGGTTTTCGTTTTCTTCACTCATAATAAAAGATTAAAGTAATTTATTAGTTTGCAGAAAATTACGAAAAAATATATGAAATTATAAAGATTTTAGATTGATAGGAGCAATTGTTTTATGATTACATTATTTAATGTTTCATAATTGTTTATATATTTGATATACTAAACAATTAAAATAGGAAATATGAATTGGTACTTAAAAGTGTTAAAAGAGAATTATGCTAATTTCGAAGGTAGAGCCAGAAGGAAAGAGTATTGGATGTTTACCTTATTTAATTTTTTGATAATATTATTATTAGCAGGGCTAGGAGGTGCTTTTTTGGCTATGGAAATTAATGCCTTGGCAACAGTTTTTTATATATTATATGGTGTTTATGCTCTTGCTGTTTTGATTCCTGGGTTAGCTGTTACAGTTAGAAGATTGCATGATACGGGAAAAAGCGGTTGGATGATCTTAGCAGGTCTTATACCGTTAATAGGAGGTATATGGCTTTTGATATTATATGTAACAGAAGGAGATAGAGGAGATAATGAATATGGTTCTGATCCAAAATTAGAGGCCGAGCCAGAAAATTGATAGTTTTTGGTTATGCGATAATTTCAAATATAAAGCTGGTTTTTTGCCAGCTTTATATTTATAGAGATCATAAAAAGGCTTTGTCTATAGGTTCCCAAAGCTCTATTTTGTTTCCTTCTGGATCTACAATCCATCCGAATTTTCCGTAATCATATTCTTCTATCTCACCCACAATTGTAACTCCTTCTTCTTTTAGTGTCTTGAGGAGCTCTACTAGATTTTCGACTCTAAAATTCATCATAAATTCTTTCTTACTGGGAGTGAAATATGTGGTGTCATCTTTAAAAGGGCTCCACTGTGTGGAACAATCATTTCCTTCTTTATCTTTCCACCAAAAGGTGCAGCCATAATCATCTACAGGAAGTCCTAAATGTTTACCGTACCATTCTTTTGTTGTTTTAGGGTCTTTTGTCTTAAAAAAGAACCCGCCTAATCCAGTTACTCTTTTCATAATTTTATTGCTTTTTTATGATGTTTTCATACATTTTTATCCATTGCTGCGGAGTTAATTTTGTGGCTAATTCACCGATGAGTTTCATGGGAATTTGATCTACTTTTTTGAATCGAATACAGCTTTTTCCTATATCTAATTTCGTTTTCAGATATTTAGGGTATTCTTTCTTAAACCAATTCATTAAATCTTCATTGGCATATATACCACTATGATATACTGCTATAAAGTTCTTTTGCGAAGCAATATTCATAAATGGTAGTGGTAATTTAGGATCACAGTGGTATCCATCAGGATATAGGGAGTGTGGCACAACATAACCAATCATACCATAGTTAATGACTTCTTCAAAACCGTGAGGAAGGTTGTCTTTAATAATTTGTCTTAGGTTTTGCATTATTGGTTGACGCTCTTTTGGAATAGCATTAATGTATTCATCAGGAGTAGTTGCCTTGTATTGCATACTGTTTAATTTTTACGTTGTAAGATGAGTCCTGAAATTAGCGAAATAATAAATCAGATCATAAATCCAGTTAAGAACATTAATGAAAAACTCAGGAATTGATTAAAAAATAATTCCTTTTGTGTTTCTAATTTTTTAAGCTCTACCTTAAAATTCGGAAGCTGTTAAAGAATGGCGTAACTGTTCTACATAATGAACATAGTATTCTGTAGTGAAATAGGGATTGATGTATTTTATATAAATTAGGTCTAATAACCCAAATGCAAATGCTGCAAATAATGTAATAAGAATTCCTAGTAGGTAGGGCTTGCTTAAAAGATACAAAAATCAAAATTTTAGATAGTTAGTAAATCCAATTCTTTCTGTAGGTTTCTTTTAGCTTGTATTTCAAAATTAGAATAAAAAAAATCAGTTTTAAATATTGTAGGCATCGTAATAAAATGATGTAGAACCTTGATTCTCCCTTTAGTGTACATAAAGTCAGGGTAATACCTATATTCTTTCCGTATATTTTTAAAATATACTTCATATAAATCCCAAGAGCTTCCTAAAATACAAAGATCTGCATCTGTAAAGTAGTTCGTGTCACTGTCGATAGATATTTGATGTCCCTTAGTGGATAAAATAATAGACTTACAATGGTTAATTCTTTGCGAATCAATCTGTAATGATTTTAATATTTCCTCAGCTTTTTCGGCACTTTTATCTTCATTATCATTCTTTAGTACATTATAGATATAATCGTGATAGAATAATGAGAACAGTATTATATCCCAGTCCTCAATGAAAGACTTAACTTGAGTTAATTTTTGATATACATTTTCCAGATGTGATAAGTTATGATAATATCGATACTTTTTAGTATGTGTGTTAACAATATCCTGCCAAAGTGAAGTACTGTGATTTTCATTTTTGGCGTAAAGATGACTGAGTGATATAAAAACTTCTTTTAACAGAATTCGGCTTTGATTTTATGAACGATAGTTTGTGCTAATTTTTCTTTGGATTCGATTGTCCAACCTGCTATATGTGGACTAAGAATTACATTGTCCATTTCTAATAATTCATGTAAAGGTTTTGGTATTTCATTTCCCTTATTAAATAAATTTTCAAAAGATGATTTTTCATATTCCAGGACATCAAGCCCTGCTCCAATTATTTTACCAGTTTTTAATGCAGCTACTAGATCTTCGGTTACCACACTTTTACCTCTGGCAGTATTAATAAACCAGAATTTTTTCTTGAATTTATTGATGAATTTTGCATCAATCATTTTATCGGTTTGTGGAGTCCAAGGTGTATGAATACTCAGTACATCTGTTTTTTCGAATAGTTCTTCTAGTGTAACCTGAGTTGCATCACTGTTTTCTACATCTTCTTTGATGTCGTAACAGATTACTTCTACATCAAACCCTCTAAGTTTTCTTGCAAAAGCCCTTCCCATATTTCCGTAACCGATAATTCCTACGGTTTTTAGGTCTAATTCGATACCACGATTTTTTTCTCGTAGCCATTTTCCTTGACGAACCTCACTATCAGCAGCATTAAGTTTGTTAAATAGCGATAATATCATTCCTAGTGCATGTTCTCCAACGGCATTACGATTACCTTCAGGAGCAGAAAAAAGCTTAATTCCTTTTTGCAAAGCATATGTTGTATCAATGCTTTCTAGTCCAGCACCGATCCGACCAATAAATTTAAGATTCGTTCCTTTGTCTATAAACGCTTTATCAATTTCGAAACGACTTCTAATTATGATGCCATTATAGGAGCTTATTTTAGTTTCGATCTCCTCTTTAGAGGAAGTGTAATCTTCTTCATTGTCAAAACCTAATTCACGTAATTGATTAATTAATATAGGGTGATTATTATCTAAATGGAGTATTTTCATAAAATGAGATATATAAAGCGCAATTTAACTATTCTAGAAATTATAGCTACTTTATTTAAGATTCTCTTGATATAATTATTTTTTTAGTTGGACGGAATAAAAATGGATTTTATTCTAATGATAATGCCCTGCAATACACTAAAAATAGCATCTGATGAAAACCCTCCAATCAATGCAAGGATACTTTTGTTAAACAAATTAATTCCATCAGGTTCTGTTTTGTAAAAAGAGACAATTTCGGATGATATCAAACCAGCAATTACGCCGAGTAAGATTAATGCTATATAGTAAATAGAATCTTCTGGAACTAATGTTCCGTTTTTAACAGAGGAACTAACGCTTTTTAACATATAAAACAGAACTCCCAGTCCAGAAACCGAGGATAAAAAAATGATGTTTAATAATAATGGAATTCCATTATTATTCATAATCCCTTTGTCTAGAGAATTATTATTTACTTCTGGAGATAATCCGGTAATTATAAAGGAAATAAGGAAAAATAATGCCAATAGTATAAGGTTCCTTACTAATGGTAACTTGCTAAATATAGCTTTGCCTTTTCCTTCTTTATGAAGTTCCTTTATATATTCTATAGATTTAGGTGTAGCGGGGGCAATATTTTTACAAAGTAAATTATGTGCGTTGATAAGATCATCCACAGAACTATTCTGAATAAGTGAGTTTACTTCAGTGTTTATGATAATACCATTATAAACCGCAAATGATAGCATATTATTAATTTCTGCACTCAGTTTATCAATAACTTCTTGAGAAATTCCTGGAATATTTTTTTTGCCTATTGATGATGTAGATTGAGTGTTCGATATTACTTTAGTTTCTTCTTCTGTGTTGGCCATGGTATGAAAGAGGTGTTGGTACGATAAGTAAATCTATTAAATTAAAGAGAAATAAAACATAGTAATAATACGTGTTTTTTAATAATTTTGGAATAAATATTGGGTAAAAATCGTTCGAAAATTAGGGGATTCTATAGTATTAGAAAACAAATTATCAAAAGATTTAAAAAAGATAGTATTGATAAGTGATTTTTATTTTGTAACTTGATAATTATGAATTAAATGGGGCTAAAAAGTTTTCTTGATAAGGGGATAGGGGAAACTTCTTTTTAAGTATGTAATCAAACAACCAAAAAACTACAAACAAGTATGCCTATGAAATCAGTATTACTATTTTTATTAGCAGGAATGTTACTTATTTCCTGTAAATCACAACAAAAAACTGAAGTTATAAATGAAGATGAAGATATAGAAGAAATCACGTCAGAAGAATTGTTCGGAGGTAAAGTTATTGACAAGAAAAAAAATAAACTTTCCTATGTAGCTCTAAAACTTGTTATAAATAATACCCATTGCAAGAGAGCGTATACCAATGAAGATGGGGAATTTCAGTTTTTAATAAATCCATCAAAAATTAAAGATAATAGTTATTTTGAAGTGGTATATAAAGGATTTGTAAAAAAACAAATCCCTTATGAAGAAGTGGTAAAAAATAGTACAATTGTTCTTTCTGATAAGGGAGAAGTTGTAACAAGAACCGATTATCGTATTTATTACGAAGCTGTACGGAATTGTGAAGGAGAAGAATAAAACGATTGTTATATGATTCTAGTTTGATGTTAAAATTTCCAATAACTAATTCTTTTATTGTTTTAAACTAAAAAAAATAGAATAATCAGAACTGGTAGTTGTATTTAGGAACGCTCTTAAGCCATATCTTAACTCCGTTTAGTACAAGTCCTGTTATTCAATTTATTTCTTGCCTAAATCAAAAATATCTGCTTGTTTTTTTATAAGATTTTAAAGCCAAATAGGTAGTGTATATCTAATACTATATGTGTTGTTTATAGATAAGTAGTGTCAATAGGATAATTTCATTTGAGAAGCGATATAACATGTTTTTTGACTTGAAAATTCATCTACTACAGTAATGATTTACTGACATTTAAAAGTAAATACTAAAAACTCTACGCTATATTTTTTTAGGATATAGCGTAGAGTTTTTTTCGATAATAGAAAAAAGGACATAATTCGATTTTTTGATTTATTTTAAATTTTTGGTTTTCAGTATTTTGCCTTGATAGTGGTCAAAAGAAGTATACGAAATTACTTACTAAATGCATATTTAGTATTGTTATTGGGTAATTATTTACTATATAAAAATTTGATTTGTCGTAATTTTGTAATAACACAAACATTTAACACAAAGTATACATTATTATGAAGATTTATCACAAAATTTTGATTTTGGGGGCATTGCTGTGTATAACGGTAATTACCGCTCAGGATAAGCCGTGTTCTTTTGAAGAAGACATGGAATCTTATTATAAAAAGAACCCTGAAGAACGTAAAAGGGCAGAAGTTTTTGAAAAAAAGATTCAGGAAAATATTTTACTAAAGAAATCTACTCATAGTAAAAAAGCAGGACCTTATATTATTCCTGTCGTTTTTCATATTTATGATGCTAAGTATCCTGATAATCCTGAGACAGGAGAAGTAAGAAATGTTACGGACGAAAGAGTGAAGCAGGCATTAAAGGATATCAATGAGGACTTTAAAGGTTTCAATGATGCCGTGGACGCATCCTTTGCTAACATCGAAGGAGGAATGGATATCGAGTTTAGGCTTGCTCAAGTGGATCCAAGAGGAAATACCACTACAGGTATTATTTATCACGAACGAAAAGAAGGTTTTGGGTTGAGTAGTAATGATGCTGAGATAGCAAAATATGCTTGGGATAACTTTAAGTATATGAATGTTCATGTTCAAGAAATTATTAAATCAGGAAGTAAAAACCAATCAGGAATTGCGTGGTTTCCTGCTGTAAACATGTCGGAAGAAGGAACTGCAAGGGTTGTGTATAATGGAAAATATATGATTTATTCGCCACCAGCTTCTTCATTAACGCATGAATTTGGTCATTTCCTTAATTTACACCATACATTTAATGGAGGTTGTGTTTCAGGAGATGATAATGGAGATAAAGTAGCTGATACACCTCCCTGCACATCAGGACAAGCTTCAGAAGCGGGGAACACATGTAAGACAGGAGTATTGAATTGTTTTAATCAACTGATCAATCATCAAAATCATATGGATTATAATCCTTGTGAATCAATGTTTACGAAAGGGCAAGTGGCACGTATGGAGGAAAGCATGAATCATGATGCTCGTAAAACATTATGGACCGATGCCAACCTTACGGCAACGGGAACCAATCAAGCTGATTTAGGTGCTAGAGTAATCTTTACCTACCAAAAGAGTGATGATAGCGCGGTAGATCAGGCATTGGCATTTATAGAAGGGTTTACGAATAATAACGGGGACATCCTTAATAAGAAAAGAATCAAGGCAGCAGGCGGAGCTAAGTTTGCTATAACAGGTCAAATGCAAGAAGGGGTTCATTTTAGTACTACAGGTGTGCCAAACGGTTTAACTACAAGTATCACTGTAGAAGATGATGAAAACGCTTATATCACCTTTACAGGAAATGCAACCAATCATAGCGAAGCCGATTCTAAAGAGGTTAAGATTACCTTATTAAACGCTGCTATTGTAGGCGGTGTCGGTTCGTTGTATTCTGATACAGGGGTCTATGATATAAATTTTATAGATCCGTATAAGCCATATTATGAGATGTATTCACCTGCTATAGTAACTGGGCGCTCTGTTCAGAATTATGCAGATGCAGTTGCATCAGAATTTAATTCATTAGTTATTGGTGGACGTTTTAGAACAAGGTTGCGTTCGTATGATGGTAATACGGTGACTATTGATAATAATGCAATGGAGTTTGATGTGTTATGTAATACAGGGACCAAAAATGTAACTAACCTATCAGAAGGTACTACAATTAGTGCTAATAGTTCAGGTACATGGGTTGGAAGACAGGATATAGGAACATCGCCACCAAAAGTTGGAGGTGCAGGAGGATATACTGCTTGGCATGGTAGAACAGGATATGCCGCAATCCGGGTACCGACTATTACAGGTGATTATGTATATGGTTGGTTACGAATCAAGATGAGATCAAATGGAGAATATGCTGAGTTGATTACTTTTGCATTGAATCCAGATCCGGGCAAATCAATACAAGCAAAAGTTGCTGTACCTAATTTGCTATACTCATCTGATCGTTTTTTAGAATCTGTTAAAAATGACGGTACCATAGAGAATGAGATTACTGTAGATGTTAAAGATGCTACCTTGTCCGTGTCCGGTACCTTGTCATCTGGGACACATTATAGTGTTAGAAATGTACCCCAAGGATTGACCCTTCAGGTTAGGGTTGTAAATTCGACCCAACTTAGGTTAACCATGTCAGGTATTGCGCAAGAAGCTGATTGGGCGGCATACAATGGTTTTGTAAAAGATATACGTCTTAAATTTAAGAGTTCGATTTTTGCAAACGGAGTAGGCGATCAGGTAGAGTTCAAAGCATTTCCTTTGAACGTAGAATACATTGGTAGTGCTTATACCAAGGAACCCTCCCCAATTAAAAGATTTGTTGTAGGAAATACTAGTGAGAATGGCGGTGTTACTATTATGCCAGGGACTTATAATCTCGATGCTGTGGCTAACGTATCTTATCAATTTCAGGATTATACTAGTGATGTTAATGAATTCCCAGGGGTGAAATTTGTTTCCTGGAGAAAAGATGCAGTGGCTAATGATAATTATGAACTTACCCCCTTAGCTGAAGGGACTTCAATAGGACCAAACCTTTCTTGGAAAAATGGTAGGGAATATAATGAAGGAAGAGGGCAACATATGATTGATTCTGATACGTATAGATCTTGGAGAGGAAGAACTGATTATGTTGGGATCAGAATACAGAGATCTGGTAGATTTCATTACGGTTGGATAAAGCTTAGAGTTGGTACTAGTGGAACAACTTGTGAAATTCTGGAATATGGATTACAAGGTATTCCTGAAGCCAGTATTATAGCGGGTAGTAAAGATTCTAATGATGTACAAACCTATTGCGATGCCCATGGTACTCATGGAGATGAAGGGATTACTGATGTAGAATTTGCAGGGATAGATAACTCATCTAATAGAGATGCATCAGGTTATGAAGACAATACAGGATATACTGCTTTTGTTGCCAGAGGAAAAAGTTACCCTCTCAAAGTAAATGTTGTAGGATGGAATGGAGGTTCTGCGGCCAAAATTCATGCTTGGTTTGATTGGAACCAGGATTATGATTTTAGTGACTCTGGAGAAGCAGTGGTGGTAACTAAAACTTCAGATGGAGTAGGAGAAGTTTCTATTAATGTTCCAACAAATGCCTTGTTGGGAGTAACTAGAATGAGGTTAAGGGTAGATGATAATAATAGTAATTTTTCTTGTGGTACGGCCAATACTCGTGGAGAAGTGGAAGATTATCATGTAAACGTAGGGATTGCAAATGCATCTTGTACGGATGGAGAACAAAATGGAGATGAAACAGGTATAGATTGTGGTGGTTCATCTTGTAATGATTGTATACCAGAACCCACTTGTACCGATGGTATCAGGAATGGAGGTGAAACGGAAGTAGATTGTGGAGGAGAATTCTGTGAGCCTTGTGAAATATTTACGGAGCATTGCGATGCTACTACAGATGGCCATGCTACTTTACGTATTACAAATGTTACCTTTGGTACTATTAATAACAGTAGTGAAGGCGCAACATATACAGACTATAGTTCTATAACTACAAATCTTGAGGCAAACCAGCAATCCACACTTACAGTCACATTAAATGGTAGTTGGGAGCCTAATGTACTTGCGGTTTGGATAGATTGGAATAATGACAATGACTTCAGAGATGATGGAGAACAAGTATTGTCCCAAAAGGGAGAAGGACCTTATACCAGTGTAGTCACTCCACCTAGTTCTTCCGTATCAGGAGTTTCATTACGAATGAGGGTAAGAGTAGGGTATAGCGGAAAGACGCTGACACCTTGTGGTAATGATACAGGTTTTGGAGAAGTCGAAGATTATAGAGTTACGGTTTCTGGAGGCACAGAGCCAACTTGTACCGATGGAATCCAAAATGGAGATGAGACTGGAGTTGATTGTGGAGGATCTTGTGATCCTTGTACAGTAGATCCAACTTGTACAGACGGTATCCAGAATGGAGATGAGACTGGAGTTGATTGTGGAGGATCTTGTAGTCCTTGTCAGACCGATATTACTTATTGTGATATGAGCGGTAATAATTCTGGAGATGACTCTATATCCAATGTAACTTTTGCCGGGATAAACAATTCTTCTACGAGTACTACTGTAGGATACGAAAATTTCACAACAGTTACAGGAAATGTAACGAAAGGAAGTTCAGAAAACCTTATAGTAACTATAATAGGATATCAAGGAGGTGCAAATAATGAAGTATATGCATGGTTTGATTGGAATCAGAATGGAGTTTTTACAGATGCTGGAGAAAAATTTAGTATCACTACGGCACCTAATGATACAACTCGTGAATTGTCAATAGATGTACCAAGTTCTGCGACAACAGGAACAACCAGAATGCGTATTGTAGTAGGATATAATGCTAGTGATGGAGATAGTTCTTGTGGAACCATAAGTTATGGACAAGTAGAAGATTATAGTATAAATGTTACAGGAGGTTCAGACTCAACGTGTACAGATGGTATCCAGAATGGAGATGAGACGGGAGTAGATTGTGGAGGGTCTTGTAGCGCATGTCAGGTAGATCCAACCTGTACAGATGGTATCCAGAATGGAGATGAGACGGGAGTTGATTGTGGGGGATCTTGTGATCCTTGTACAGTAGATTCAACCTGTACAGACGGTATCCAGAATGGAGATGAGACGGGAGTTGATTGTGGGGGATCTTGTGATCCTTGTACAGTAGACCCAACCTGTACGGACGGTATCCAGAATGGAGATGAGACCGGAGTTGATTGCGGAGGATCTTGTAGCCCATGTCAGACTGATGTTACCTATTGTTCTGCAACAGGAAATGCTGGTCCAGAAGGAATAACCAATGTTACTTTTGCAGGTATTGATAATTCTTCTGTTAGAAATGCAACGGGATATGATGATTTCACCTCTGTATCGGGAAGTGTAAATGCAGGAACGAGTTATAATCTTAGAGTAAATATCGAAGGTTATAGCGGAGGAGCCAGTGATGAAATCTATGCATTCTTTGATTGGAATTTAGATGGCGATTTTGCGGATGCAGGAGAATCATTTACGTTGACTAAAACAACTGACCTTATAGGAGATGTTTCGGTAGCAGTACCAGCAACAGCTATAAATGGAACAACGAGAATGCGTTTATTAGTTTCTTATTACGATACAGAGAACAACCCTTGTGATACAGGGACAAATGATGTTCGCTACGGAGAGTATGAAGATTATAGCGTGGTCATTAGTGGTGGATCAAGTAAATCTGTTGAAACAGATGTAACTATTAAAGCATATCCTAATCCGTTTACTAATATGCTTACTATTGATGTTTCTCAATTAAGTAGTGGTAATGTTGGAGTACGTATTTATGATATTGCAGGTAAGCAAGTAATACATAAGGACTATGCCAAAAACCCTGGAAAAATTAACTTAAATGAAGTTTCTGATTTAAAACCGGGGTCTTATTTTGTGAAAATACAGACAGTAAACAAAACAGAAATACTTCGTATAGTTGGTGGGTCTAACTAATATTTAGTTAAGAAAGTATGCTGTAACTTTTTCTAAGTTAAATGTATAGTGAATAAATTAAAAATCTCGGCAAACAATAGTTTGCTGAGGTTTTTATAAATTCTTACTGGTTTACTGATAATCCTTGGTACCTAATCTTTTTTTAAAACTTAAACCCGGATTATGTTTTAGAACTTTATGATGAATATTGAAATCACTATAAAACATGACATTTTCTAAGTTTTAGCATAACATGCATCGCTATGATTAAACTTAAAAATGTAGTGAAACGGTATATTTTGCAGTGACTTCAAGGTGTAATAAATTTTCTAATGGATGCGGGTTAAAATACCTAACAATTTTAGGACATAATAGTTTGATTATTATGTGTTATCTGAAGTAAATCTAAAAGAATTGTAAAGTACCTATCACTTTTCTGCTTGAAATTGTCAAAAAGAAGGCCAACTGTTGAACTCATTGTTGTAGTGCCTTTGCTATATCACGAATTTCAATGAGTAATCTAAGCAGTATTATTGTTTACATATATTTATTAAAACTCAATGTCTTTACATTTAATGATTTTATGGACCAACTTATTTCCTATGAAAATATTATAGGAAAATGAAATATTATTAGTGATATAACTGTCACTATGTCTCTACTTTTTAACACAAACAAAAATTATTTCCGTATGAAAATTTATCACAAAAATTTGCTTTTGAGGTCTAGTTGCGTATCTCCGCAATGACTATCTCATACGATTTATGAATAAGAAGTTCGTATAAAGAGTTTGAATTATTTTGTGCTAGATTAAGGTATAAAATTAAAGAATAGTCACTTGTGCTGAGTTACGTCGAAGTATAGCTATTGTTGAATTTTATAACACAGATATAGTGTAAAAGAAACAAACTATATGCGAAAGTTTTATTCGTAAATCGTCTAAAAGAATCCAATTAAATAATTATTTGGATAACAAATCGAAACTACAGGAAACTATTTCGTTAAAGTCCGATCTAATGAAGTAGACCAAACCCGAAGAATTATATAGTTAATAATGTATATCAGAGAATTTGTAAAATGTAATCCTTGCTAAAATTACATTAAGAAGGATGTGTTTAAGCCTCTTATATACATTTTAAGAAACTGTAAAACTTTAATCATGAATTCACAAGAATTAATAAAAAAGAGTAAACCTTTGGTTTTATTCAGAAATGGAATAGCAATATGTATGCTATTTATATGTGTTTTTACTTTCGGACAAGTGAAAAACGAAAGGATTGTTGCTAAAAGCTTAAGTGAATTTTCGAATTCACTGTTTGCTTCTGTAAAGGGTATTGATTCCCATGCAACAAAAACATCATTAACTATTAAAATTTAAATTATGAAAAATCAAATCGTCTTATTTATAGGCTTATTTGTTTTCCAATTAGGGTTTTCACAAACCAATAATTATTGGACAAAAAAAATAAACCCAATTGAAAACGAAAACATTTCTTCTACTGAGAAGAATACAAAAATTTCACAACAAAGGACTTATGATCTTAGTGTTGAAAAATTCAAAGAAGTTTTATCTCAATGCCCAAAAAGATTCAATTCATTTGGTCAATCAAATGTAATTATCACACTTCCTACTGAAGATGGAAAATTTAAAAAATACCGTGTAAAAGAAGCAAGTGCTTTGCATCCGGATTTGGCGAAAAAGTTTCCAGATATTAAATCGTATGTAGGTAGATCTGTTAGTGGAGAAAATGAAGTAGTGCATTTTAGCTTGGGGTATAATAACTTTAGGGCTATGATTATGAAACCTGATGCTACAATAACGAATATCAAACCTTTTGCTAATAATAGTAAAACGTATATGGTCACTTCAAAAATGGAGGGGTCACAACCAATTAGTTGTCAGGCAACTGATAATGCAGTCGGTCCTTTTTTAGAAAAAAGTACAAAGCAAACTGAAAAATTAAACAAAGCAAGAAGAGACGCTAATGATAGTCGTGTTAGAGTCTACCGAATGGCAACAGCGATAACGGCAGAATTGTCTAAAGTTTATACTGATAAGGCAGGTGTTACAAACGGGTCAACTCAGCAAAGGAAAGCCGCAGTGCTTGCCGAGTTGAATGAACTTATGACAAGAGTGAATGCGGTTTTTGAACGAGATCTTGGAACTACATTTGAGCTAGTGCCTAATATAGAGAATTCCATTTTTCTTGACCCAGCAACTGACGGTTTTACACATGGTAATACTTCGTCATCAATAGGCGAGGTTCAAGCTATTCTTGATGCTGAAATTGGTAACGCTAACTATGATATTGGTCATGTTTTAGATTCAGATGGGGCTGGACGTGGAGCTTTAAGGGCTGTATGTGTTGATAGTAAAAAAGCTGAAGGTGCTACCGGTGCAGATCCTTTCACATCTGTCAATGATTATTTCTATCGTACATTCGTTCATGAGATAGGCCATCAATTCGGTGCGAATCACTCGTTTAATAACTCATGTGGTGGTAATCGTCTTGATGAAGGTGCCGTTGAACCAGGAGGAGGTAATAGTATCATGGCATATCAAGGTTGTGCTCCTAATTATGATTTAAGGACACAATATGTTTTTTTTCATGCGAAACAAATAGATGAAATGTGGAATCATATTTTAAGCATTGAGAGTTGCGCTACCCTAAGATCTATAGGTAATAGTGCGCCAGTAGCTAGTATAGGAGGTAATTATACGATTCCTAGATCTACTCCATTTATATTAGAAGGATCAGCTACTGATGCTAATTCAGGTGATCAAATAACGTATACCTGGGACCAAATGGATAAAGAAATAGCTCCTATGCCTCCTCAGGCTAATTCAACTAGCGGCCCTCTATTTCGTTTTAAACCTCCTTCAACATCTCCAATTCGATATATGCCCGATCTTTCTACTGTAAAAGAAGGAAATTCATCATCAGAATGGGAGGTGACACCTTCTGTTTCCAGAGATATGAATTTTAGATTTACAGTAAGGGATAATCATCCAGGAGGAGGTAATACAGATTCCAGGGATGCTGTTATCACGGTAGCTGGAAATGCCGGTCCTTTTGTGGTCACTTCTCAAAACACCAGATTTGACGCGCCTGTTGGCTCTACGCAAACAGTAACCTGGAACGTAGCAGGAACCACAGGAAATGGTGTAAATGCAGCGAATGTAGATATTTTACTGTCTACAGATGGAGGAAATACATATCCAATAACACTAGCTTCTGCTGTGCCTAATGATGGTTCTCATCAGGTTACGATACCAAACAATGAAGGAGGGGTAAATAGAATTATGGTAAGAGGTACCAATCATATCTTTTTTGATATTACCAATGCTAATTTTAGTATCACCGATGGAAATTCGGATCCTATGCCTACTAATTATTGTGCAGCGGGTTATCAAAGTACAAATTTTATAACCGAAGTTATCTTTGCAGATATCAATAATAAAAGTGAAAATAGTGCGTATTCTGATTTTACGAATCTGGGAACCAATCTTGTTAAAGGTGAGACTGTTACATTAACGGTTAATGTAGATATCGATTCCTGGAATAGGAATGTTATTGGAGCTTGGATTGATTGGAATAAAGATGGAGATTTTACAGATACAGGCGAAGAAGTTTTAATGTCAACTCCTAGTACTGGAGGTGGTACATCGACATTTGTGGTTCCTAGTACCGCAAAAAATGGAGCAACCAGATTAAGAGTGCGTTATAAATGGGATACTAATCCCGATCCTTGTGGAACAGCATCAACAAATGGTGATGAGGTAGAAGATTATTTTGTGTTTATTATAGGTGGAAGTTCCAATCCAACTTGTAATGATGGAATCCAAAATGGAAATGAGACTGGAGTAGATTGTGGTGGTCCTGATTGTGATCCTTGCGCAGTGCCAACTTGTGATGATGGCATCCAGAATGGAGATGAAACAGGAATAGATTGTGGAGGATCTTGTGGCCCTTGTGATGCTACTTATTGTGATATGAGCGGTAATAATTCTGGAGATGACTCTATATCCAATGTAACTTTTGCCGGAATAAACAATTCTTCTACGAGTACTACTGTAGGATACGAAAATTTCACAACAGTTACAGGGAATGTAACGAAAGGAAGTTCAGAGAACCTTAGAGTAACTATAATAGGATATCAAGGAGGTGCAAATAATGAAGTATATGCATGGTTTGATTGGAATATTGATGGAGATTTTACAGATGCTGGAGAAAAATTTAGTATCACTACCGCACCTAATGATACAACTCGTGAATTGTCAATAAATATACCAAGTTCTGCGACAACAGGAACAACCAGAATGCGTATCGTAGTAGGATATAATGCTAGTGATGGAGATAGTTCTTGTGGGACCATAAGTTATGGACAAGTAGAGGATTATAGTATAAATGTTACAGGAGGTTCAGGCCCAACCTGTACAGATGGTATCCAGAACGGAGATGAGACAGGAGTTGATTGTGGAGGATCTTGTGATCCTTGTACAGTAGATCCAACCTGTACAGACGGTATCCAGAATGGAGATGAGACGGGAGTTGATTGCGGAGGATCTTGTAGCCCTTGTCAGACTGGTGTTACCTATTGTTCCGCAACAGGAAATGCTGGTCCAGAAGGAATAACCAATGTTACTTTTGCAGGTATTGATAATTCTTCTGTTAGAAATGCAACGGGATATGATGATTTCACCTCTGTATCGGGAAGTGTAAATGCAGGAACGAGTTATAATCTTAGAGTAAATATCGAAGGTTATAGCGGAGGAGCCAGTGATGAAATCTATGCATTCTTTGATTGGAATTTAGATGGTGATTTTACGGATGCAGGAGAATCATTTACGTTGACTAAAACAACTGACCTTATAGGAGATGTTTCGGTAGCAGTACCAGCAACAGCTATAAATGGAACAACAAGAATGCGTTTGTTAGTTTCTTATTACGATACAGAGAACAATCCTTGTGATACAGGAACAAATGATGTTCGCTACGGAGAGTACGAAGATTATAGCGTGGTCATTAGTGGTGGATCAAGTAAATCTGTTGAAACAGATGTAACTATTAAAGCATATCCTAATCCGTTTACTAATATGCTTACTATTGATATATCTCAATTAAGTAGTGGTAATGTTGGAGTACGTATTTATGATATTGCAGGTAAGCAAGTAATACATAAGGACTATGCCAAAAACCCAGGAAAAATTAACTTAAATGAAGTTTCTGATTTAAAACCGGGGTCTTATTTTGTGAAAATACAGACAGTAAACAAAACAGAAATACTTCGTATAGTTGGTGGATCTAACTAATATTTAATTTCTAGTTAGACAATAATAATAGTCTTTTAATTAGTTAAGTGACACTCAGAAGAGTTGTTGCGAAATTAATGTATCAAAAGGTAGTAATTTAAAATTACTACCTTTTGTTTTTTTGCTTCAATGAAGAATTAAAATTAAGCATAGCTGGTTACGGTTTATTTTTATTCTGAAATTGAGGCACAAAAAGAACATTTTATTACGGTAAATTCAAATGACAAATGGTATGATACGATTTAGGCATAAAACTTTCACATATAGTACAAAATAATTCAAACTCCTTATAAAAATTTCAGATCTAATCATATTATTTTCTACTATATTTTCTTCATTAATCGAGCAAAAAGTCGTTACAATTATTTTTACGAAATTCTATTTCATCAATCATATGATTGATGAAATAATATATTTATAGCGGTAATTCAGGGTTTATGAAGTGCTTTTTATCGGTGTTTATTGACAATACCTCTTGATGATTAATATGTGTGTATTGAAAGTTTGTATGCTTGTATCATAATCAAATATATAAACTTACTCACCTATTTGTATCTATAGTATTAGATAGTATGTTATTGTTTAACTCCATTTATATACCAGAATCTCGTTTTGAAGCTTTAAGATAACAGGAACTACTGTGATTTTTATAATTTCGGCATAGTAGTTTGTCACTGAGTCTAAGAATTGTGGTTACATTAAAAAATCAAGTGCAATATCAGTATTTTCAGTAGCTTTAAGATGTAGTAGATTTTCTAACGCATAACTTGAGTTCAAATAATTATTGATGTTAATAGGAGTATCATAAAGTATCTTTTGGCTCCTTTAGGCACTATTGCGACCCTGTTACAAGGTCTTTTACGCATTGAAAACTGGAATATTTTAATATGTTTTGAGAATAATTATTGAGCAGTATATTATTTAATGTTTTATGCACTTTATGGAGTAAAAGCAACCATTCATACAATGAAAGACTCACTTTATACATTTTAAGATAAAAAATGAAAGAAAAAACAGTAGGTTTATGAAGTATTTGATGATGTACTTTTCATCTTTAGAAACTAAAAAGAGAAAGGTGTATTGAGTAATACAAAGAAAGTATCATTTTAACCAAAAAGTATTACTAGTTTTTACACCATATTTTAAGTTGAGTTGGAAAAATAGAAGATGTGAAGTCTCTCGATTTGATTGACAAAGAATCCATATTAATGAGGATTTAATCCCCTTTTTAGTGTTTTTATTTTTTTAAATATTTATAGTATTACCTTTAGTATGTAATAGGAAGTTAACAGACATTAGTACGTTTTTCCCACGTCATTTAATGAGAATTTACTTACTTTTCGCATATATAGTATTACCATGAGGTACTATTTTACCAACTTAAAGTTTTTGATGTTATAACTTTGTTAATGCTTAACACAAACTTTACATTTATATGAAGATTTACGACAAAATTTTATTACTAATCATGCTGTTTTTTATGACAGTAATTTCGGCTCAGGAGAAACCTTGTTCGTTTACAGAGACAAGTACTCAATATTTCGAAGATAATCCAGAAGCAGCCAAAGAAAAAAGAGCTTTTGAGAAAGAGGTGCATAGGAGAGCTTTATTAAAGAATGCAACATATAATAAAGCGGCTAGTAAATATATTATTCCTGTTGTTTTTCATGTATACGGAAATGATTGGCCAATAACCAATGAAAAGAACGTAGATGTTACTGAAGAAAGAGTTAAACAAGCAGTAGCAGATATTAATGCAAACTTTCAAGGTTTTAATGATGCGGTTGATCCAGCCTTTGCTAATATCGAAGGTGGTATGGATATCGAATTTAAACTTGCACAGATAGATCCGGATGGAAATACAACCAATGGTGTAATTTTTCACGAAACTAAAGAAGGTTTCGGTTTAAATGGAACTAATGATGCTGAAATAGCAAAATTTGCTTGGGATAATTACAAGTATATGAATGTTCATATGCAATTAATTATTAAAGCAGGAAGTAAAACACAATCAGGAATCGCTTGGTTTCCGTCTACAGGTATGTCCGATGAAGGAATAGCCAGAGTCGTATATAATGGACGTTATACAATCTATGATCCACCAGCATCTTCATTAACCCATGAATTTGGTCACTGGTTAGGATTAGATCACACTTTTGGTGGTGGTGGATGTGTTTCAGGAGATGATAATGGTGATAAAGTAGCTGATACTCCTCCTACAGTAGGAAATACCTCTTCAGCAGATGGAGGAAGATCTTGTGTTACAGGAAAGACAAACTGTTTCAATCAATTAATTAACCATCAAAACCATATGGATTATAATCCTTGTGAATCGATGTTTACTAAAGGTCAGGTTGCTCGTATGACGACCTGGTTAGATCATGATGCGCGTAAAACTTTATGGACCGAGGCAAATTTAATAGCTACTGGTGTAAAAAATGATTTAGGAGCCAGAGTATTATTTAATTATCAGCTACCCACTGATAGTGATATTGATAAATCTTTAAACATCTTAGAAGATTTTACTAATAATGGAGCAATTCAAAATAAGAAAAGATTGAAAGCGGTTGGAGGAGCGACATTTGCTAAAACGGGGAACTTAACATTAGGTTCTGATTTTATTGCTGAAAACGTACCTACAGGATTAACTCCTGTTATTAATGTTGTCGATAATGAAAACGCTATTCTTAGCTTTATAGGTAATGCAACAAACCATGAAGAAGGTAATTCGACAACGGTAAAAATTACGTTACAAAACTCAGCCATTACTAGTGGGGTTTCTTCATTACATTCTGCCTCCGGTACTTTTAAATTAAGATTCTTAGACACTTATGAGGTATATTATGAAGGGTATGCTCCTTTCTTAAACATAGGACGCTCTGAAGCGAACCCAGTATCTGACGTAAATTCTAAATTTAATTCCTTAATAATTGGAGGGCAGTTTAGAACCAGATTAAAAGTTTATGATGGTGATCAAATTACTATAGATAATTTTGCTCAAGGATTTGAAATTTTGTGTAATACCAACACCATTAATGCTAAATATTTTGCCGAGAACAGTAATCTGGATAGTAACTCTAGTGGAACATGGGTTGGGAAAACAGAACAATCTGTAGATTCTCCACCTGTATTGTCTAGTCCAACATACACTACTTGGCGCAATAGAACGGGTTATGTAGCAATCAGGATTCCAACACCAACTGGAACATATGTATATGGGTGGTTGAGAGCTATAGTATCTTCTGATGGAGAAGAAGCTAATATTACTAATTTTGCTTTAAATCCAGATCCTGGGAAAGGAATTACGGCTAAGATAGAAGGAGCGCATTTGATTTATTCTTCGGATAGGTTTTTGGAAAGTATTAAAAATGACAATACATTAGAAAATGAAATAACTGTAGACCTTAAGAATACAACATTCTCTAAGACAGGAGCTTTTTCTAGAGGTGTGCATTATACTATAGAAAATGTGCCTGCTGGTTTAATATTAAAAGTGAATGCGATAAATGCTACTCAAGTAAAATTGAAGATGGAAGGAGTTATGGAAGGTACTAATTCTAATTCTTTAACTAAAGCATGGGAAGCATTTAGCGATATTAATTTTAAATTCTTAGATGCAGCCTTTACGAATCCAAATGTAGACTTTAAAAATTTTAGTTTTGGTATCGAAAGAATAGGTAAATCTTATACCGGAAATACAATTGCTAGAGCTACCTTTAACGTAGGGCAATCTTTTAGTTCTCCTCCTGGGCAATTTACTGTTATCAATTCTGTGAATCACCTTTCAAATAGATCAACTAGTTTTCAATTTCAAGAATATACTTCAGGTGATTTTCTTGGGATTAAGTTTATTACATTTAGAAAAGATGCAGTAGCTAATTCTAATTTTGAATTAACACCACTTACAAAAGGAACATTAATAGGTCCTAATAGCTCTTGGAAAAAAGGAAGACAATATCAGTTAGGAAGAGGGCAACACATGCTTATTTCCGAAGATTATACTGCTTGGAGAGGAAGAACAGCATATGTCGGAATTCGTATAAGAAGATCGGGAAGAATGCATTATGGATGGGTTAAAATAACAGTAAGTTCTAATGGTACACAGATCACTGTTGAAGAATACGGAATTAGCGGAATTCCTGAAGCTGATATTAGAGCAGGAGAATTAACATCTAGTAGTGTTCAGGATTATTGTACAGCGGGTAGTTCTTTTGGACCGGATCATATCAAGCGAGTAACGTTTGCTAATATCAATAACTCTACAACAAGACCTGATTCTGGTTATGATGATCAATCAGATGATGTAGCAAAATTGGTGCGAGGTAAATCATATGATATAAAAGTTGATATTTCTGGAAATAGTACGAACGAAATTTATGCTTTCTTTGATTGGAATCAGGATAAAGATTATAGAGATGTTGGTGAAAGAATAGAATTGGATATACCTAATGGTTCAACCACAGGAGAAGGTTCGGTAACTGTTCCTACCAATGCATTATTAAATGGTTCTTCAATACGTTTTAGAGTATCCAGAAGTAATAATTCGAATGACTGTGGGTCTACTGGTACTGGTGAAGTAGAAGATTATGGAATGTATATTTCTAATGAAGAGATTGCTACCTGTGAAGACGGTATACAAAATGGAGATGAAACAAAGGTAGATTGCGGGGGTTCTTGTAAGCCTTGTGAAGTATTTACAGAGATTTGTGCGGCAGAAACAACAGATGCAACTAATACATTAAATATTACCAATGTTAGTTTTGGAAGTATAAATAATACAACAACAGCACATGGACCTTATAATAATTTTACAGGTCAAACAACTAATTTACAAAAAGGTGTTGCTACTTCTTTAACAGTTACTACCAATGTAAATTGGAATCCTAATCATATACGTGTATGGATAGATTGGTATAACGATAATGATTTTTTAAATAGTGATGAAGTAGTTCTTGCTATATTAGGAAAGGGAGGAACAGGTGACTCCGGAGTTTATACAGCCAGTGTAACCCCACCTGCCAATGCATTAACCAATACTAATTTAAGAATGCGTGTTCGTGCCGGTTATACGGTAACTTTAGACCCTTGCGGAACAGATACAGGAATTGGAGAAGTAGAAGATTATACAATTACTGTTGGAGGAACCGCTCCTACAGATACGCAAGCACCTTCTGTTCCTTCTAATTTAGCCGCTTCTAGCATAACTAATACAGGTTTAACCTTAAACTGGAATGCTTCTACAGATAATGTTGGAGTAACAGGATATGATGTATACAGAGGTAGTACTTTATTAACCACTGTTACAGGAACTTCATATAACGTAACTGGTTTAACAGCTGGCACAGCTTATGCCTTTACCGTAAGAGCAAAAGATGCGGCAGGTAATATATCTGCAGCGAGTAATACTGCTAACGCAACCACTACAGGAGGTACTACTGATCCAACAACTTACTGTGATATGCAGGGTAATAATAGTGGTGATGACAATATTACCAATGTAACCTTTGCAGGAATCAATAATACTTCTTCTGATACTGCTGCTGGTTATCATGATTACACGAATAATACAGCTAGTGTTTCTAAAGGTGATTCTAATACGATGACAGTAACATTCCAAGGATGGTCTGGAGGTAATAACAATGAAGTATATGTATGGATTGACTGGAACCAAGATGGTGACTTTACCGACGCTGGAGAAAAGTTTGAAGGGACTGGAACAGGTACTTCTCGTACCGTAGCTATTGCAACTCCAAGTACTGCAGCTAGTGGTAATACTAGAATGCGTGTAGTATTAGGGTATAATGCTAATGATGGTGATAATGCTTGTACGAATATTAGTTATGGTGAGGTAGAAGATTATACCGTAAATGTTGGTGGTGGATCTACTGCCGATTCACAAGCCCCAACTACACCTAGTGGTTTGGCAGCTTCTAATATAACACAAACTACTTTAACTTTAAATTGGAATGCTTCTACCGATAATGTTGGAGTTACCGGATATGATGTATACCGAGGAAGTACTTTATTAACTACTGTTACAGGAACTTCTTATAATGTAACTGGTTTAGCAGCTGGTACAGCTTATGCCTTCACCGTAAGAGCTAAAGATGCAGCTGGTAATATATCTGGAGTTAGTAATACTGCTAATGCAACTACTACTCAGGCTTCAGATACACAAGCACCAAGTGCACCTAGTAATTTGGTAGCTTCTAATATTGGAGAAACTGGATTGACCTTAAATTGGAGCGCTTCTACCGATAATGTTGGAGTTACCGGATATGATGTATACCGAGGAAGTACTTTATTAACTACTGTTACAACTACATCTTATAATGTGTCTGGATTAACAGCAGATACAGCTTATACTTTTTCTGTAAACGCAAAAGATGCTGCAGGAAATGAGTCGGCTTCTAGTAATACAGTAAATGCAAGAACCACAGGAGGTACTCCTACACCAACTTATTGTTCTGCAACAGGAAATGCTGGTCCAGAAGGAATAACCAATGTTACTTTTGCAGGTATTAACAATTCTTCTGTTAGAAATGCAACGGGATATGATGATTTCACCTCTGTATCCGGAAGTGTAAATGCAGGAACAAGTTATAATCTTAGAGTAAATATCGAAGGTTATAGCGGAGGAGCCAGTGATGAAATCTATGCATTCTTTGATTGGAATTTAGATGGTGATTTTACAGATGCAGGAGAATCATATACGTTGACTAAAACAACTGACCTTATAGGAGATGTTTCAGTAGCGGTACCAGCAACAGCTGTAAGTGGAACAACGAGAATGCGCTTATTAGTTTCTTATTACGATACTGAGAGCAATCCTTGTGATACAGGAACAAACGATGTTCGTTATGGAGAGTATGAGGATTATAGTATAGTTGTAAGTGGAGGAGCTGCCAAGACTACCGAAGCTGCAAGAACACTTAGTATTTTCCCTAATCCATTCGAAGATAATTTTACTATCGATGTAGCGGGATTAAAAGGTAACTTTACTGTAAGTGTTTTTGATCTACAGGGAAGAAAAGTTATAAGTCAGCAGTATAGTAAAAACCCTGGTGCGATTGTATTAGGAAGAGATTTACCAAATACAGGAGTGTATTTTGTACATATCAATTCAGGTGATGGGAATGACATAATCTCGAAAGTTATGAAAAAATAAGAGCTATAATATATTTATCATAATATATTGAAGAAAAGGCTACCAGAAATGGTAGCTTTTTTTTTGTGCAGTATTATATCGTATTATCACAACTATGCGAAAGTTTTATGCGTAAATCGTATAAGACATCTCAGATAAAACGAAAAATGAACAAGTTTTAATGAGAAGTATTATGGTTAAATAGGTCTAATATACTGATATTCATTCTGTCTTGACTCTTTACTCTAGCAGCATGGTTGCTGAGCGAAGTAGAAGTATAGTGATCTTGATTCAAAAGTTTCGGATGCCAATGTAGTATTCTATAAAATAAACTAGATACTACTGTTTCTTACCTTCTATGAAAACGGGTATTTATACTCTTTTTTAGTATGTGATAAAAATAGAAATTTGGGTAAACTATATAATTTGATGAGGGAATATTTGTCTTTAAAGATTTGATAGCTAATAAAAAACCTAAACAACATGTCTATTTTAAAATTTAATGAAATCTCCGATCATGATGATATTGATATCGCCATCATTGGAGCAGGTATATCTGGCCTGTATTGTGCGTATCGATTGATTAATAGCAAAGAATTTAAAGATAAGAAAATTGCTATATACGAACGTCTCAACCGAACAGGAGGAAGGTTGCAATCGGACCTGATACCCATACGACAAGATCATACGGTATCCGATGGAAGTCAACCGAAAAAGTATTCAGATACTGTACATATCGATTTAGTCAAGGAAGAACAAGGAGGAATGCGTTTTAACTATATGATGACAGAATTAATGACACTTAATGCTGCATTAGATATATGTGATCAGATAGTACCTTTTCCTATGTCGAGTACGGATGATACCAATCGATTTTGTATTAGAGGACATAGTTTTTCTCTAGAAGAAGCCAATGCAAGCGGCAATATGATTTGGAGTCAATTGTATAACCTTAAACCCGAAGAAATTGGGTTAAGTCCTGTACAGATTGTTACCAATGCCTATAATAGAATCTTAGAAGCAAATGATATCATTTTAGAAGAAGACCAAACACCAGAATATTGGCAAAAATTTAGATTAGAGTTTACCTGGAAAGGTATCCCGATGAATGAGTGGCAACTATGGGGATTGTTACTAGATATGGGATATTCAGAGGAGTGTGTAGAGATGTTAACCAATACGATTGGATTTGTTGGACCTTTTAAATCTTTACCTAATGCAGGAGATGCCTGGCAGATTCTTGCTGATTTCCCTAAAGATCCATCATACTATACTTTTAAATATGGATTTAGTACGCTACCAGATGCGATCAAAAAAGAGCTAGAGGGAAAAGTGAACATATACGTAAGTACTAATGTAGATAGCATATATGGAGAAAATGATAATTTTGATCTGTATCTTACCGAAGCACCAGAAGGACAAAGTTCTAAGCCTAATATACCTTGCGGAACACATAAGACAGTAAAGGCAAAGCAAATTATTTCGGCAATCGCTTCTACCGGATTTAAATCCTTGTTTGTAAAATCTCCGGCACTATATAAAAACACACCACAGAATAATGCCGAACATCTTTGGAAAAGTATAAATGGAGTGTTAGGAATGAACCTAATGAAAATCAATTTTTATTTCAGAGAAGCCTGGTGGTATAATGGATCAACAGGAAGGCCTAATATAGAATTCGGCCCTAATTTCACAGATCTGCCAATTAATTCTATATACCCTTTTTATTCTGTAGAAGATTTAGAGGTAAATCATAAAGAAGCAACAGTTTCGATCATCTCAGGAGAACAACCGGCAGCGCTAACATTATATTGTGATTTTAACAATACCAATTTTTGGAAAGGTTTGCAAAACGTTGGTCCTAAGTTTACTTCTCCGCTACAAGAAATGTATAACGAAATGAAATCTCAAACTGTTTTTCCAGCATCTCAGGCAGTAGTAGCAGAAGCCAGAAAGCAAATGGGACTTTTATTTGGAGTAACCAATATACCAGAGCCTGTTTTTACAAGCTATCGTTTATGGAATGGAGAAGACGATTTTGAGCACGCGTATCACCAGTGGCAATTAAATGTAGATGATAAAGAAAGTATTGAGTATATGTCTAATCCCTTACCTGGAGTCTATATGTGTAATGAAGCCATTTCGGATATGCAAGGATGGGTAAACGGTTCTTTGCGATCCTGTAACCTTGCCTTAAATAAAATATCCAACGGATCAATTCTACCATTAGAAAATAAACCTTGTGTAAGCCTTAAAAATATTGAGACTGCGGGAAAAGCAACACTAAGGGTGGCCAAAGGATATTGGGGCGGATAGATAGCATTCTTATGAAGTAAGATGTAATCCACATTGTGGAGTTTCATTTTCCTAGGCTAGTCTCGAAATCAAAAATAGTTATCAAATCAGCTATCTCGGATTTACCCGAGGTGGCTTACTAAACAACTTTTAATCTTAAAAAAAACGCTTATTATGTTAGAAAAAGAAACAACTCTCAAGCCACCTACACCAACAACACCTCCCGTATTTCCTAAAGAGTTAATAAACGAACCAGTTCAATGTATACCTGCACCAAATATCGAAGGATTAGGGCCACTTCAGCATCTAATCGGTACATGGACCAATCAGAATTTAGGAGCCACCTCAGAAGGAGGTAGAGCCACACCATACTCTTATAATATAATGCCATTACCATCAGTAGCAGCCGAGGAAAAGTATATACTTAAAAATTTTAAGTATTATGAAGAGATCACTTTTTCACCTATAAATGGAACTGCACCAAATAGAGGAGGTGATTATACACAGACTGCCAATGTGTTGTTCTATGAACAACGCATCTATTTTGCCGAGGGACCAGCCAAGGATAAATTGGTACATGCAGAAAATGGTTCATGGCTATTTTTGGTAACCGGGCCGCAATCAGAAGAACCTTATGCAAGTATGCCAGAGGAGCCTCATTCAGAGCCTATTCCTGAGCAACCCGTATTAACAAATGTGGCAAAGCAAATTTCTGTTCCTCACGGAAACTCTATTTTAGCACAAGGAGGTATCGTGGGGTACCCAAATAATTATATACAGAATGGCGCTGTAAATATAGGGCCGTATAAACAACAAATTCTACCTGTAGGGGTTGATGTTAGTCCATATAGTACAAAAAGTGTAGGAAACCCTTTCCCATCATTAAATACAAATCCTAATCAACCATTACAAGACGGAGCAAATGCAAACCCTAGTGCGCAGTATATCCAGTGGGGAGTTAATACCGAAAACCCAGCAGCAAAAGGTTCTGTTACCAATATACCATTCGAGAAACAAAAGGCAAATGTTATAAATTATAATGCAAACTATTGGTTACAAGCATTTACAGAAGGTGGTGAGTTTACTCAATTGGCATATAACCAAACGATCTTTATGGATATTCCTATCAATGGACAGACTGTTAAGTTTCCACATATTACGTGTAATACTTTAACGAAGAAGATATCCGTAGAAGAATAAAATAAGGAAATAATACTATTTCAATCATATCAAGTAGCATTTTGTTACTTGGTATGATATTTAATTTTATATCAAATCATATGAAAATAAGAGCATCAGAACGACTACAGATATTCGAACAACTGAGTGTTGTTCTTACCGGGTTTTCTATAAGTGAAATTTTGGGAACAGGATTAAGCAAAGTATACTTGGAAACAATAGATAATAATTTGGGGAAAGCAATACCGGATAAATTATTTAATGAATTTACGAACATACCCATTAAAAATGAAGAAGAGTTAACCGTGTCAGAATCCGATAGTATTGAGGTATTAGTAGAAAGTGCGGAATATCAATCAATAATAAAGCAGATAATTCTATTGTGGTATTTGGGACAATGGATTGGTAAGGAAAATTATATCATTTCATCACAATCTTATTTAGAAGGGTTTGTTTGGAAAGCAATTGGAGCGCACCCAATGGGAGGAAAACAACCGGGGTTTGGAACATGGGGGTTTCCACCACTAACGTTTTCTCAATAATACCAATTAGACTTTAGAATTGTTTAAAAGATATCGACTTATTTTTTAGGAAATTTTAAGGTTAAAAATGGTATAAAACACTCAATGAGATAAAATCACACAATCAATTAAATTATGAGCGAACAAAAAAAATATGATGTTGTGATAGTTGGAGCCGGAATAACCGGAGCCATTGTTGCAAATCAACTTGCTGAAAAAGGACATAAGGTATTAATTCTTGAAGCAGGCGTAAAAAAAAGTTTCAATTTCGAAGATTATAGAGCATATTTACATCACTACTATAAAAATACAATCAAAATTCCCAACTCTCCATATCCACAAAACTCTAATGCACCACAACCATTAGTGACAGATGTAGAGGGTATCAAAGATGGAATCCAACAATTTAATAAAGATGGGTATTTTAAGCAGTTTGGTCCAGCGCCTTTTCAGAGTACATATACACGTGCAAAAGGAGGAACCACTTTACATTGGTTAGGAACCTGCCTGAGAATGTTACCTTCTGATTTTAAAGAAAAAGACTTGTATAACTCTGGTAAAAACTGGCCAATCAATTATTATGATTTGATGCCCTATTACAGAATGGCAGAGCAAGAAATAGGTGTGTCTGCAGATGTAGATGAGCAAGGTTTCTTAGGTATTGAATTCGAGGAAGGCTATGTCTACCCTATGAACAAAATTCCTCAAAGTTATTTAGACAAAAAATTGACAGAATGGACCGATGGAGCACAGTTTACATATGAAAATAAAACATATAATTATAGTGTAGTAAGTACACCTCAGGGAAGAAATAGTAGTCCCAACCCTAACTATAATAATGGAGAAGGATATCAACCAGTGGGAGCTGTTGGAAATCCCGACCTAGGTCAACGTTGCGAAGGAAATTCTGCCTGTGTTCCTATTTGCCCTGTACAAGCAAAATACAATGCATTAAAGACATTAAAAAAAGCAGTTGATAAGGGCGTTGTCATAAAAGAACAATGTGTAGCTTCCGAAATTTTGTACGATAAGAAAACCGGAGAAGTTAATGGTGTCCGTTATAAAAAATACGAGAATTTCGAAGACCTAACTTCGGGCAAAGAATGTAACTATACAGAAGAAGTCATCACAGCAGAGCGATATGTATTGGCTGCCCATGCGGTAGAAAATGCCAAACTGATGTTAGCATCAGGATTCCAGAACAAGAATATAGGTCAGAACCTGATGGATCACCCTGTTTTATTGACCTGGGGATGGGCTAAAGAGAAAATAGGTGCTTTTAGAGGACCTGGATCTACATCTGGTATACCAAGTTTACGGGATGGATTGTTTAGAAGAGAACGATCTGCATTCAGGATCGAAATAGGAAATTGGGGATGGAACTGGCCAACTGGAGCCCCCACAACGGAGCTGCAAGAAGGAGTGTCAAAGCATCTATTCGGTAAAAAATTACGAAAATATATGCTAGATACAGTACAGAAAGAATTTCGATTAGGATTCCTGATAGAACAACAAGCACTAGCCAATAATAGGGTAAGTATAGATAATCGATATCGGGATGCTTTAGGAAATTATCGTCCGATCATTAATTATAATATCACGGATCACGAAAAAGAAGGAATGTTAGCGGCCAAACAATTCTCTAAACAGTTTTTTAAAACCATAGGAGGAGAAGATAAGACCGAATATGACCCGGATAAAGGAGGTTTTATAGAATATAAAGGAGAAGAATTATGGTGGCAGGGAGCAGGACACCTGGCAGGAACCCATATTATGGGAACAGATAAAAGTAACTCTGTGGTAGATAAATACCAGCGATGTCACGAACATAAGAATTTATTCTTGGTCGGTTGTGGAAATATGCCGACTATGGGAACCTCTAATCCCACGTTAACCATTGCAGCATTATCCTTTTGGGCAGCAGAGAATATAGATAAAGATTTGAATTCACTAAAAAAATAAAAAAATGCTTGCTACATATAAAAAAGAAGTATTTAAAAACTTACAGACAGCAATAGAACTGGAACATTCTACAATTCCACCATATCTAGCCGCTTTTTTTACGATAGATCAGGACAGCAATGCATTTTCATGGGAAGCCATTAGGAGTGTGGTGATGGAAGAAATGTTGCATATGACATTGGCATGTAATATCCTAAATGCTATAGGAGGAACCCCATATATAGACCATCCAAAATTCATTCCCGAATATCCTGCAAAATTCAATTTTGCAGACCGGAAATTCGATGTCGGGATTCTGAAGTTTTCTAAGGATTCGATAGAAACATTTATGGAAATCGAAAAACCATCAGAGATCAAATTAAACCTTGAAGGAGAAGAGATCAAAGGACTAATGCGCCAGATTGATTTAGATGAAAGAACCATTGGAGAATTCTACGAAACAGTAAAAGAACAACTCAAGTGTTTGGTAAAAGAATATGGAGAAAAAGAAGTCTTTAACGGAGATCGAAGATTACAGATTAGCCCTAAAGAATACTATGGCGGTGGAGGAGAAATCATAGAGGTACATAATTTAGAAACCGCTTTATTTGCTATTGATGTGATTGTCGATCAAGGAGAGGGAGCACCAGATACGATCTTTGATGGAGATACAACATTTTTCGGACAAGATCAGGAGGTAGCCCATTTTTTTAGGTTTAAAGAAATACATGTAGAACGAAAATACAAGGAAGGAGATAAACCGAGAGAACCACCAACAGGAGCAGCTGTTGCCGTAGATTGGAAAGCCACAAAAAATATGATAGATGATCCAAAAGCTGCAAATTTCCCGAAAGGATCACCAGCTAGGATCAAAGCAGAAGAGTTCAATCAATTGTATTCTCACTTTCTACGATTATTACATCGCACCTTTAATGGAGAATCACAGCTGATAGTAAAAGCTGTAGGTATGATGTACCAGATGAAATATATCGCTGCAGAATTATTGAATATTCAGGTACCGGATAATAAAGAAGGAAAAGTAGCAGGTCCTCCTTTTGAGTATATCCCACCAGCAGAAAGAAAACAATATGATTGGCTGATAACAGAATTAGTAGAAGAACTGGTATAAATATTAATCTGTACCTAGCATTAGCATTGAATTTGATCTGATGAGAATCGCAGTTACTTTCGATTGTTTAGATAGGGTTATTATATAAAAATTGTAAGCACGTGATTTTCAAAAAAGATCAGATGGTAGCATCTCTGACTCCGGAGTAAAGATATTTTTAATATTTCGGAGCGGAGTTTCTACTATAAAAACCTAGAATTATTTAACTTAGTAATATCGATATCAGAATAGTTCACCACTTTTATACCTAAACCCTATTATATGGCTTCTCAGATACCAACCAATTTTAGTATTACGCCTTCGGATAGAATCCGTCATAAAGGACAACAACCTTATGTGGTATGGTTTACAGGCTTATCCGGTTCCGGAAAATCTACCTTGGCCGATGCCATGGAAAAGGAGCTCTTTCGTATGGGATTACATACCTATATCTTAGACGGTGATAATATAAGAAATGGCATCAATAGTGATTTATCATTTTCTGCTATAGATAGATCCGAGAACATACGTAGAATAGCTGAAATTAGTGCGCTCTTTCTCGATGCTGGTATTATAGTCTTGGCATCCTTTATTTCACCCTATCAAGAAGATCGAGAAAAAGCAAAAGCAATTATTGGCGCAGACAATTTTATAGAAGTATATGTAAGCACCCCATTACAAGTATGCGAATCCAGAGATGTCAAAGGATTGTATAAAAAAGCAAGGGCAGGAGAGATCAAAAGCTTTACAGGAATATCTTCACGCTATGAACCACCTATTTCTCCCGATATAGAAATTAGCACAGCTAATACTTCTAAAGAGCAAGCCGTAAAAAAGATACTAGAATACATAACACAAAGATGTATAGTAGGTACATTACCAGTATAAAAAAATATTTCCTATTTTTTTTAGTCTAACTTCTAATACAATTTAATTATAAAACATCTTAGATAAAACGAAAAATGAACAAGTTTTAGCGAGAAGTATTATGGTTAAATTGGTATAATAACCTGAGTTTGATTGTTATTTGGTTAAAAATCAGGGTGCTATGTTTTATTGTCAGATCGAGACATCCGACAAAAATTTTATCCAGTGTTTGTGTTGACGTTCCAAAGCAGGGCTTTGAAAACCTTTTTTCACCAGTATAAGATTTATTTTGCGTTAAAAAATCTTGAAGCCTTGGAAAGATTTTAGCAAAATAAATCTGGTTTTGTCGAAGACAAAAATACCTTGAAAAAAGCGCCTTTTCTTTTGTTTCGTTTTCTTTGGGCGAGCAAAGAAAATGAAAAAAGTTAAATCAAAGAATATAGGATTAAATTTAAATACCAGTAAATATTTGAAAAACAGATTTTTATAAAACACGTCAATGGTAGCGCAATCGAGATCTATTGACTTGATAGATAAAAACAACCTATCGACTGCGCTCTAGGAGATAAAACAGGAACACAACACAATAATATTCTGGAAATTAAATGTTTAATAATCTAACTCAGGTTAATATCTAAAAGCGAAGCGATCTAGTTTCTTAATTCAAGGTATTCATCAAAAAAATAACAAAAATATAGGTAACGATTGCTCATTTCATGACATATATAATAGATGCCTAAGGACAAATGTGCTTAGGAAATATTAATTTATAAAACAGTATATGTATGTCTAAAGAAAATTATGACGCAAAAGAAGCAGTGCTGGAAGCACTATCTATGGATCAGGTAAAAGCACCTACCATGCCAACCGATGTTTATTTCCAAGAAGCAGAAGATCAATATATCTGGGTAGAGGAAGATAAAGAAGCACTCATTGCCAGAGGGTTGGATTGGGAACGGTTTGTTACCAATCTGCCAATTCGTACCGGGGCAGCCAGGCACGCACAGTCCTTATGGATTAGTGAGCGTTATGGGCAGGAAGAAGCGGCCAAAGAATGGAAAACAATAGCACCGGCAGCTTATGAGTTACGTAATGACCTACTAGCAGATCTACGTTTTGCATATCGCAAAAGAGAAGATTTGTTATCCCGTGTACGTGCCATAGCAGATGGAAGTGGAGATGCAGATATGATTCAGGATCTTAGCGATATCAGCGCATTGGGAAAAGCAAATCCAGATGAGCTGTTACAAATCAATTTTGATATGACCCAACTTGATAGCATCACACAGCAAGCGGATGAACTGGCAATACTACGCGCCAAGGCAAACGGAGCTACTCTCGATAATACCAAAGCAAAAAATATGCGCGACAGAGCATTTACACACCTAAAAGAAGCGATGGATGAGATCCGGGATACCGGTAAATATGTGTTTAGAAAAGACCCGGAACGCTACAAAGGATACATAAGCAGGTATAAACGACGCTAAGCAATTTATAATAGATCAGCGCAGTTCAGAAGCCTTTCAGCGTACCGCTGATCAGCAAAAAGACTGCGCTGATATTCTTTTAAACCATAAATAATTGCTTTTTTATACCGATGATCGATACTATATCCCCGCTGAGAGTATAAAGATCTGTGCTGAAGTTATTTTTAGTACCGCTGATCGATAAAAATGCACCTAGCAGTATCTCAATTACAGGTTATATATAGAGAGAGATACCGATGAACAATATATAATGCTATGGATAGATAGTATAAATTGTGATGTACCTATTCATATATCCGATGAGCGATATAAAAGGAGGGTGTATATATAATATAATACACGGAAAATACCTTTGAGACCGATGAGTCATAAAAAATAGTAAATTATTCCTAGTTTGTCACTTAGATTTTTCCAAAGGAAGGAGTTTGAAGTCTCCCTTAGAAGGGAGATTTAGAGAGATGTGATTTTTAAAAATAACAACTTAATAAATTTTCTCTCAGATTAATAGTAAGATGATAAAGTAGGAGTACTATAATGAACAATTACAGGATTATAATACTGTATAATTTATTAACAAAACAGTAACATTTTAACGTTCTTTGACATTAATAGTAAAGACAACGTCATAAACCTCTCATGAAAAAATTACAATTAACCTGTTTGACTCCATTGATATGGATCATTTTTTTTACGATTTCATTTCATACTATCAATGCACAGGTAGCAAAAGATACCATACTAGCTTCGCAGTATTTTAAGAAAGCAGATTCACTTCTAAAAGACCGTAAATTCGATAAATCTATTATTTTTTTCAAAAAAGCATTACCCATATACGAAAAAGCGAAAACTTGGGAGAAAGTAGCAAGTTGTTATAATAAATTATCAGAAAATCAATGGCGTAATCATAGATTAGATAAGTCTCTACAGAATTCGAAAAAGGCTTTAGAAATAAGTAGAAATTATCTTGAGCAAAGAAGTAAACACGAAGCTAACGCATATTATAATATAGGTACTTATTATAGAATTACTTCTGATTATAAAAAAGCTATAGAATATCAACAAAAAGCACTGTCTATTAGAAAGCATTTGTTTTCGGAATATCATATAGATATCATAGCCTCCTATAATTCTATTGCTATAGTTTATTGTCAAACTTATGAACTAAAAAAGGCAACTAAATACTTTGAAAAAGCGTTAGAAGGAAGTATTGAGATTTCAGGTTCGGAACATCTTAGAACAGGAAGAATTTATAATAATTTGTCAAACCTTAATAAAAACCTTGGGAACCTTGAAAAAGCTTTAGATTATGCACAGATTAGTTTGGATATAAAAATTAAAACCTTAGGAGGAAATAATGCTCAGGTTGGTACTGCTTATTTGAATTTAGGAACTATTTACGGTTCACTTTTTCTAAACGATGATGCATTGGATAGTTTTTTAAAAGCAATTTCTATATTCGAAGAAAATGAAGAATCATCAAGTCTATGTAAGGCTTATCTTAATATCGGAATTTTATTACTCCATAAAAAAGAATATGATAGAGCATTGGGATATATTAAAAAAAGTCATCGAATCGGAGTAGGTTTATATGGAGAAAACCATTATTTGATTGCATTTAATAATATGAATATCGGAGTCTGCTATGATCAAAAAAATGAAAACGAAAAAGCAATTGAATATTATAAAAGAGGACTGGATATACTTAACGTTATTTACAGCAAAGAAAACATTAATCATGGAAAAGTATATACTAACATAGGAAGAATACATGAGAAAAAAAAGGAATATCATAAAGCTGAAAAATATTATAATAAAGCGTTAGTGGTATACAATTCAATTTCCGAAGTGAATCACTTGGGTATTGGTCAAGTGCATAATAACTTATCAGAACTCTATTTATTAAAAAAAGAGTATGACAAAGCATTAATAAATGCAAAGAAGGGGTTACATACTATTAATAAACAATATGAAAGTGATCACTTTTTTACTTCTAAATCATATACTAAAATTGGTCGTGTATATGGTAAACAAAAAGAATATGCTCATGCAATTCTATATTTTGATAAAGCATTACTGGCAAACAAAAAAAAGAACCAGACTAAACAAGTTGATAAAAACTTTGATCCTAATGATTATAGTGATTGGATGATATTGTTAGAGACTCTTTATGAAAAATCTAAGGCTTTACGTGGTATGTATTATGAAAAGAAGGATACTAAATATCCGGAAAAAAGCCAGATCGCTTATAAGAAAATAGATGTTCTTATAGACAATATGCGTAAATCTTATCAAAACCATCAAGATAAGTTGAATTTTGCCAAACTGGCTAAAGAAATATATACAGATGCCATAAAAACTCAATTAGTATCATATAAAGATACAAATGACGTGCAGGAGTTGGAACAAGCCTTTTATTATGTGGGGAAAAGTAAGGCAAACACCTTAAAAGAGTTATTAACGGACACTAAAGTTAAAAACTTTCTGGGATTGCCAGATAAATTACTAATCTTAGAAAAAACACTAAAATCGAACCACTCTTTCTATCAATCACAAATTATTGAAGAGGAATCAAAGGATAGTGTGGATATTTCCAAAATTAAGGAATATGAAAACGATCTTTTTACAGTTAACAGGCGACAAGACTCCTTAACTACTATATTAGAAAAAAACTATCCAAAATACCACCAACTGAAATATCAAAATGATATCATCTCTGTTACTAAAATACAGGAGCAACTAGATGATAGCACAACGATGCTAGAGTTTTTTACCAGTGATAGTATCACTTACGCATTTACTATTTCCAAAAATGAGTTAGCAGTAAAAGAATTGTCAACTCCTAAGCTTACTGAACAAATAGAAACATTTAGAAAAAGTATAATTGATAAAGATATACAAGCCAATAAAAAAATAGGACATGACTTGTATACTAAACTTATCGCTCCGATTGCAGATAAATTAGTAGGCGAGGAGTTGATCATCATACCGGATGGTTCTTTATGGCACCTCAACTTTGACGTGTTATTAACTCAGGATGATACTGCTAATAATCCCTCTGATTTATCCTATTTGTTAAAGGACTATGCAATTACTTATGCTAATTCAGCGAATCTGTTATTTAATAGCTTCAAAAGTGAACAGGAAGCAAAATCATTGCAGGAATGTTTGGCATTTTCATTTTCTGATAGTACACAAACATCAGAAACTTCTACGATGAGTCTTGCAACACTAAGAGATGCAGGAGACGATCTTCCTGGTACCCGTAAAGAAATCAAGGCAATATCCGATATCATTGATGGAGAGTATTATTATGGGGCACAGGCTATAGAAGCTAATTTTAAGAAGCAAGCAGGTCAATATAACATACTACACTTAGCATTACACGGAGAGATGGATAATGAACACCCGGAGAATTCTAAATTGTATTTTACCAAAAGTAATGACACGATAGAAGATAACCTGTTATATGGTCACGAACTATTCGCATTGGATATCCCCGCAGAACTTACCGTATTGAGCGCCTGTAATACAGGATCAGGTAAGATTGCCAAAGGAGAAGGAATTATGAGTTTAGGAACGGCATTTCAGTATGCTGGGACCAAGAGTTTACTATTGACCAATTGGGAAGTATCGGATCAAACGACTCCTGAGTTAATGAAGTATTTCTATACCAATCTTAAAGAAGGGATGAGTAAAGGAAAAGCATTACAGCAAGCCAAATTACAATATCTTAATACAGCTGATGTACACCGAACCGCCCCTTTTTATTGGGCAGGGTTTTATTTGGTTGGTGATTCTGCTCCAATGCATTTTGGGACAAATACCTGGATGTATTGGGCAATAGGATTAGGAATCCTGGGAATCTTGACATTGCTTGGATTGTGGTATCGAAAGAGAAATCAGGAAGCATAAAGTAAAAAGCATACTTATGCCAAACCCGTCAGGTTTCTAAAACCTGATGGGTTTTTTATGCTATAGCCAGAAGTATTATGGTTAAATTGGTATTACTATAGTTAATTTGGATTAGCATCCCCCGTCTTTATTTCAGTATAGAAAACCACCGTCTTTGACGGTGGTCATGTTCTAAAGGCTCTGCCGTTTTTTAGGTTTGCCATCTAAAACTTTTTAAGATGAGTAAATATAGAAAATTAACGCATGTGTATTACAAATGCTATTATCACATTGTTTTCACGCCTAAGTATCGTTTCCGTATCCTTGAAGGGATGATCAAATCATTAGTAGAACATGAT
>CANMKK010000017.1 GCA_947498455.1 uncultured Aquimarina sp. | reverse complement strand
AAATGGAACTAAAAATTAAAATGAAACAAATAAATAATGTGGCTTAAAAAATAGTCCCAAATTTACTAGGTAGTCCATATAGATAAGAAGTTCGCATAAGGAGTTTGAATTATTTTGTACTATATGCGAAAGTTTTATGCGTAAATCGTATAACAACAAATACTTTGACAAAGTATACATACATTATCAAATTGGTAATACAGAGAAGATTGCATACTCGCAAATCTGGTGTTTCACATCAAGAAATAAAAAGAGCTTTCTTTTACGAAATATGATACCGAAGGTAGTATGAGTTACATGATACTTCTTAGTGAAAAAAATAAAAACTGCCTGGAAATAATTTCGCAGGCAGTTTTCTCCCCAAATTCTACTTATTCTAAAAAGAATTCTAATTTAATTTTCTTAATTATATGCTACGACATACTCCTCTTCTTTCTCCTCAAACTTCTCAATAATCGTAGACTGTCCTTTATTATTTTCTAAAACATACTTTCCTACTGGTAACTGAGATAAATCTACTGTACCTACTGTTTTAGATAATACGTGAACCGTATTTTTAATTTCAAATAATTTAATAAGATCACCTTCTTCAAAATCAATTACTGTAATAATATCCCCTTCTCTATTAATATATAATGGATCTAATTCTGAAGCAACATAAAAATTCTCCAATTGCTCTTCCACGCTAATAGAACTTGGCACGGCATACTCACTATCCTTCGCCACTATATAATCAGTACCTAACTCTTCTTCTACGAAAATATCCGTGTCTGTTTTTTCTATAACAACAGATTCTCCTTTATTATTTTCCAACAAGTACTTACCAGAAGGTAATTGACTCAGATCAATTTGACCTCTTGTTTTAGACAAGATATGATCTCCTGTTTCAACTTCGAATAATTTAATCTTATCCCCTTCTTCAAAATCAATCACCACAATAATTAAACCTTCTCTTTCTATATTCAAACCATCACCATCAACTCGAGCATTTAAACTCGTTAAGAAAAGTAAACTAAATAAAAGAGTAATAATTTTCATCCAATAATTTTTAAATCGCAAAATATTTACGTGAATCCCATACAATAATATTGTTAAATTATCGTTAAGCGAAGAAAATAGTAAACTTTTAGATCAACTGTTTTTGATTTTCGACCAATGACACAAAAAACGATGTTTTTACAGTTTTAATTATTCAATCAATTGATTTTCAATGTTTTAAAGTATTATATCAAAATAAAACCTGATAAAGAACGAATTACACAGACAAACAACCCGAAATAACAGACTTGAAAGAATTAAAATACTATTAAAAAAAAGTTAATCACTTAACAGTATTTCAAAATTAGTTACCTACTATCGAACACAATTTTTTATATATCTTCTAAATATTTAACCAAAAAGCTTCATTTTCCACAACTATTTTATTTTTAATCATTTAACAAAATAACGCTTAGTATAAAATAATAAATCACAAACACAGATTTTCTTCTAAAGAGACTCTAGCACGTTTGTAATAGAGCTTCGAATTCCCTAAGTTTTATGTTAATTTTAACACAACATTTAGAAGATTTCATCCTGATAGGTTTGCGCATGTTAGGAGTGCTTAGTTTAAATTAATTTATTTTTTTGTAGTTATATATTCACAAAATACTTCCCTAAATATTGTTAAAAAGGCCCTGCTAAAATTGATTAGCAAGGCCTTCTTTTGCAATTAACACGTTATTTATAAATCTACTGTAATATTATATCACTATACTTAGCACTTATTGTGATCATTTTATCTGTATTACGGGTATTCTGAAATCCATTAACGAATACATTTCCAAAATTTCTTCTAGCCTTCACTTCTAACTCCTTTGGTAATGAAATCCTGCTTTGCGCTCCATTATATGTAAAATTGAACGCCGATTTAGGTAGCTTTAACTTAAAATCGCTATTCTCAACTACCAAATCTAATGTTGAAAACGATTCTAAAAGATTGACAACAGTGATCGCTCCAAAACTACCAGAAACAGCAGTATTCCCACCTAGTTCCTGAATAAAAGCATTACTAGAGTCTACATTCAACCTCAGGTTCTTAGCTTTTTTTATTCTACAGTTTTTTACATAATTAATAACCAACCGACCACTATTCCATTGCTGTATCGCCAAAGGAGAATACGAAGCCCTAATAAATGTATTCTCTCCATCAATTATATTAGCCTCGAGTTTTGTATGTCTTAAAGAAGCTATCATATTACTCGTTTTTTTTGCTAATTTTATATCTCCATGTCTAATATTCAATTTTAGTATTGCTTCTTCCGGCATTAAGATTTTTATAATCCTATTTATTTTTCCTGAATTTATTTTATTCGAGTTATATCTATATACTCTTACATTATCGCCATTTCTTTGAACAATTTCCAAATTCCCAGAAAATTCTCCTGAGAATTGAGAAGCCCAAGCTTGCATACGCTGAGCGAATTGTTCTCCTCCCCATTTTTGTTCTGAGACTTGCACTTGTTGCGTATTCTTACTTAACTCTTTTGTCCAGTTTTTGATTACATTTTCTGAGTTATCTCCAAATTTTTCTTTAATTTGATCTCCCCATTGCTTTATATATTTCTCTTCATTTTCCTTAAACTTATGAGTATCAAAATTCATACTAGCAAGATTCTGTGAAAGAGCGCTTGGCATTGGGTTATTTTCAATATTTTTTAAAATAGGACCTAACATATCAGCAATCATAGGTACTAATGTCCTAAATTCTGGCATATTGTTAGTATTGATATTTGCTGTTGGCGCTACCTTTTCTGGCCAAAAATTTCCTGTAACTGCATTAATAGTAATTTCTCGTTCATTACCTAATGCCTCAACTTGCCAATTGTATAATAAACGCTCACTATTTTCTTCTGTCAAGTTTTCTCCTTCTATATACGCTTCTACAGCTACCGTTTTTTTATTCCAAGTTTCAAATACTACTGCCGTATAACTTGTATTTAAATTAACAACAACATCTTTATTAACAGCAAATTTTTCGGTAAGCTTAGTTTTTTTATTCTGAGCAAATATTCCTGTAAAACATACTACACTTAGTGTAATAACATTAAGCTTGTATATCAGTGTAATTTTCATTTTCAATTTTTTCTAATTCTTTTAGTTTATCTTTTAATCTATTTAAAAGAGAAAGCCGTAATGTTAAGTTTTCCATCATTGCTTCTACACTCTGCATATTAGGACCAACCTGTATCAATTCTTTATTTAGATTCTGATATTCTTTATCCATATTTTCTAATCGCTTCATAAACCCTTCTACAAGTTCTTTATTTTTATTATCTACAGTTATCTTAGATAATTCGAATTTTATACTTGTTAACAAATAATTTTCAGCTTTCTCATATTCTGGAGAAATTTCAGCTAGAGGAGATTTTTGTTTTGTTAAAACAACAGTGGCGTTCTTGCCATTCGGCAAACCATCAGTACTAACTACTTGTTCTCCTTCAATACCATTACCTCCTTCTAATTGATTAAACGTTGCAAAAGAAACAGAAAGAATTATCACAACACTAGCTGCTATTTTAAGCCAATTATAATCGAATTTCCTTGCTTTCTGAGGAAGTTCTTCTTCTAATCTAGCCATAAAACGCTGTTCATGTCCTTCTCTAATATACTCCGACGGAATACGCTTGTCTTGTTTTAATAACTCTCTAATATCCTGTCCCATCTCTTAAATGTTTTAGTTGATCCTGAAGTTGTTTTTTGCCTCTATGCACTAAAGTTCTTGATGCTACCGGCGTTATATCTAAAATTTCACTGATTTCTTTATGATCATATCCTTCTATCAAAAACAACATTACAGCATATTTATATTTTTCTGGTAATTTCTCAATTGCATTTTTTACTTCGTCTACGGTTACCGAATCAGATACTGACCAATCATTCTGCTCTTCTACGGTCGACATTACCTGCTCGTTGATGGCCACCATATTCATCTTCTTTGCTTTAAGCATATCTATACTCTTATTAATTACTATACGCTTTAGCCAGGCTCCAAAAGTAACATCCCCTGTAAACTGATGAAGTTTCATAAAAGCCTTAATGAAAGACTCTTGCATAGCTTCTTCTGCCTCAAAAGGATCCTTAAGAAACCTCAAAGCAACATAATACATACCTTTACAGTACTTATTATAAAGCTTCATTTGAGCCTTACGATCATTCGCTCTACATTGTTCTATTAGCTCGCTCTGTAACAAACTTATTTATCTTTTGGTTAGTGATTATTTATTTTAAAAATCATACTAATTACTATTCTCTTATAAAGACATAGTTTATATCTTGATTGTTGCAAAATTAGAAATAAAAGTCCTTTTACAAAACACAAGACACTGATTATCAAACAAAAGAGATAGGTTAAAAAAAAAAGGTTCTAAGGAATAGGTCTTTACACTAATGTTTATTGGTAATTTCTTTAAACTGCTTACCCATATTCCATTTTATAATTGTAGTGGCTGTAAGTATACCACTTGCCATTGCTCCTCCTACTCCTACTAAGGTAATATCTTGCCCTGTAAGATATAACCCTTTAATAGAAGTTCTAGGTTTTAAACCTTTCGTTGTATATCGTTCTGGAGCATGTGTCACCCCATAGATCTCCCCTTTTTTATAATTGCTAAATTTTCTTGTAGAAACCGGAGTGGAAACCTCAGCATGAATGATATGCCCTTCTAGCTGTGGATATAACTCTTTGAGCAATGCTATACCTTTATTTTTAAAATTCTCCTTCAGAAGATCATATTTTTCTCCTCGATTTAACCAAGGTTCATTTTCAAACTCTTTGAAATCATCATACCAAGCTCTCCCAATTAATTGAATTGTTGCTTTATTGGGATGTTCCGAAGACCAACAACTATCTTTTGCAGAAGGAAAGGATATATAGGCAAATGATAATTGGTTATCTAATAGGTTTTTTCTATCGTTTAGGACTTTATCAGTATCCTTATTTTTATACCACCATATATTATACTTCGGTAGACCAAGATTAGCATCGCTCTCATCTAACCCTATATATAAACATAAATGACAAGTTGAAGGTTCTAAGTTTTTAATTTTTTGATATTTTCTGGATACATTAGTTTCCTCCAATAAATATTGAAAAGTATTATGCGCTCCTACATTACTTATTACATTCTTACAAGAGAACTCTTTTCCATTGACAACTAATCCTTTTACTGAACTTTTATCTACAATAATTTTTTCAACTTTGGCCTTAATAAAAACCTGAACTCCTAATAGTCCTAAATGATCAATAATTGTTTCATGGATACTATTGGAACCTCCTCGCGGATAATACCCTCCTTCCATAAAATGATTGATCACAATACAGTGCGATGCAAAACTACTTTCTTTAGGAGATAAGCCATAATTACCACATTGAGCGCACAATGCCGCTATAAGCTCTAGATTATCTGTAATACTACTTAAAACTTCAAACGTTGTTTTCTTCGATAATGGCCTTTGTACCCATCTAAATATTGGCCCCAATATCTTACTCAATCCCCAAGGAAAAGCTTTTTGCACAAAATATAAAAGGTTTTTTTTTGTGGACTTATCCAATAATCTTAAGTATTCATCTATAGCCAATCGATCATTAGGAAAGTACTCATAGAATTTTTTTCTAAAATTCTCTTTACCACATACAAACTCAAATTTTCTCTTGTTAATATATGCTACATCATAAGGATCTCCCATTGAATCCCACTCCAATTTATCATTAGATAAATAATTAAAAATCTTTCGAAGACTGGAACCTTTTTCCATATTACCTACATAATGAACTCCCACATCCCAAACCAAGCCTTTACGTCTTTTAAAACTATGCGTAAAACCTCCTGGTGTATAATGCTGTTCCAAAACAACAACCTTCTTTCCTGCTTTGGCCAAAAATACGGCAGTACTTAGACCTCCTATTCCCGAACCAATTATTACGTATGTATCTTTTGTAAATGTTATACTTGAAGGGAACTTTTTGTAGGATTTTTCCACCATATTTTCGTAGTAAGCTATCAAAAGTACATAAATATTATGTATATTAACACGTAAATAGGCTATCTTTAGTTATTAAAAAACCTCAATATGTCTAAGCTTTTAAAAAGATCACTACTACTTTTAGCAGGGATAGTAATCGTAGGGTTTATTGGCAGATCTATCATAAGGTCAAGTACAAAAAAACACAGCCCCGAACAAACCATTACCCATACAAGTAAAGATGCTACATTTACCGTATTCTACAATCGCCCTTATAAAAAAGGTAGAACTATTTTTGGTGATTTAGTCCCATATGGCAAAGTCTGGAGAACTGGAGCTAATGAAGCTACTACTTTTACTACAAGTAAAGATATTCTTGTAGATGGCACCATATTAAAATCAGGAACATACACACTATGGACAATTCCTAACAAAGATTCATGGAAAATAATTTTTAATGGGCATCAATATGATTGGGGTGTCGGTGTGATTGATGGAAGCCCTTCTCGAGATCCTGAATATGATGTACTAACCTTAGAAGTACCCGTACATCCATTATTAAATATTGTCGAGCAATTTTCAATTTATTTTGAAGAAGCAAATGATTTTTCTATTATGTATCTAGCCTGGGACCGAACGACTGTCGCAGTTCCTTTAAAATCATAAATGAAAATCTGCTAGCTATAATCTTTAAAACTACGATAATTGCATACGCATACCAAATAACTGTATTGCTTAGAATTATTCAATACTATACACTTCTCTTATATTTATTTTGTCCAATATTGGTTTGGAATTTTTAAATTTGTCTTAAAACTATCTTTGATAACAACGATTATGGAATACCCTGATTCTTCTTCTAAAATACCTTCTGGTACAAATCAGGAAGCCATAGCTCATTTCAAAAAATTAAGGAATAAAAAAATATCAATAGCTTCCATTTTTAAAGGTATAACTGTAGGAAATACTACCGACTTAAGTAAGGGGATTACATTAATAGAGAGTACCCGAGAAAGCGATAAGAAAAATGCACAAGTACTAATTGAAAAATGCCTTCCTTATGCAAATAACTCCATACGAATAGGCATAACAGGCGTACCTGGCGTTGGCAAAAGTACTTTTATAGAAGCATTAGGTAATCTGTTAATCCAAAAAGGAAAAAAAATTGCGGTATTGGCAGTAGATCCCAGTAGCACTATTTCTGGTGGTAGTATATTAGGTGACAAAACCAGAATGGAATCTTTAGTAAAATCCTCATCTACATATATCCGACCTTCTCCTTCTGGAAAGTCATTAGGGGGTGTTGCTCAAAAAACAAGGGAATCTATCATTTTATGTGAAGCAGCAGGATATGATGTTATTATTATAGAAACAGTCGGTGTAGGACAAAGTGAAACCGCAGTACATGGCATGGTCGATTTTTTTCTTTTACTAAAGTTAGCTGGAGCTGGAGATGAATTACAAGGTATAAAGCGGGGAATCATCGAAATGGCAGACACCATAGTAATTAACAAAGCAGATGGAAACAACCTACAACGTGCGAACCAAGCAAAGAATCAATTTGTAAAAGCATTACATTTATATCCTATGCAAGAAAATTTTTGGTCTCCACAAGTTTTAACTTGCAGTGCCATAAAAAACACAGGGATACAAGACGTATGGGATATTGTATTAAAATATGTAAAAACCACGTATGAAAATGGGTACTTTGAAAAAAACAGGATTCAACAAAACAAATTCTGGCTACTACAGACCATCGAAGAACAATTAAAAAATTCTTTCTACAGCCACCCAAAAATTAAAGATAAACTAGTAGAGCAAATTGAAAATATCCAGCAGCATAAAACTACTCCCTTTACAGCTGCCAGATATTTATTAAATTTAATTAAAGAACGTAATATCTAGTTCTTTCATTTTATTATAATAGAACATACCAATAGAACCAGTAATAATAGTTTTTAAGGTAACAGTTTAAATAAAAAATTATGTAACTACCACTAAAGTACTACTAGTCTTCGTCTTCCATATTACCTACTTGTTCTTTGGTAACACTCGATGGAATATCCGAAGTAGAAGAATCATCGTCAAAACTTTGCATAGTTTCGGCGAGACGTTGACTAATCTTAACAAGATATATAGTATCTTCAGTTTTTACCTCTACAGCTTCAATTGTATCATTATGATGATTTTTAAAAGATATAATATCTCGATCCGCATAACCATCAGGAAATTTTTCTACTAAAAGGTTAAGTATATCTTTATTTAGCTTTTTATAATCAACAATTACTCTTTTCATAGTGGTAGGTTTTAATAGTTAGTTACATATCTAATAAATAAGCAAATATTAATGGTGCGACGATAGTTGCATCGCTTTCTATTATATATTTTGGGGAATCGACATCCAATTTACCCCAAGTAATTTTTTCGTTTGGCACTGCTCCAGAATAAGATCCATAGCTTGTTGTAGAATCTGATATTTGACAAAAATAACTCCAAAATGGCGTATCGGTACGTTCCATATCCTGATACAACATCGGTACTACGCAAATCGGAAAATCTCCTGCAATCCCTCCGCCTATCTGAAAAAAGCCGATTCCATTATCTGAATTATCAGTATACCAGTCCGCCAGAAAAGTCATGTATTCTATTCCTGATTTCATAGTATTCGCTTTTAAATCTCCTTTCATTACATATGATGCAAAAATATTACCCATAGTACTATCTTCCCATCCTGGTACTACTATTGGTAAGTTTTTTTCGGCCGCAGCATACATCCAAGAATCTTTAATATCAATTTCGTAATATTGTTCTAATACACCAGACAGCAATAACTTATACATAAATTCATGAGGAAAGTAACGCTCTCCTTTATCTTCGGCATCTTTCCATATCTTAAAAATATGTTCTTGTAACCTTCTAAAAGCCTCTTCTTCTGGAATACAAGTATCAGTTACTCGATTTAATCCTTGTTCTAATAACTCCCATTCTTGTTGCGGTGTAAGATCACGATAATTTGGAATACGTTTATAATGGGAATGAGCTACTAAATTCATCAGATCTTCTTCTAGGTTAGCTCCTGTACAAGATATAATATGTAATTTATCCTTTCGGATCATTTCTGCAAAAATCTTACCTAACTCAGCTGTACTCATAGCACCGGCCATAGAAACTAGCATTTTTGCACCATTCGCCAGCTGATCTTCATATCCTTTTGCGGCATCAACCAAACTAGCAGCATTAAAATGAAGGTAATACTTTTGTATAAAATCTGATATTGCTCCTTTATTTTTAATCATTATTTAAATTTACTTTTTTAATTTTTGAAGATGAATCTTTACTTACTTGAGCTCCTTCATATTGGTGATCAACATCTTCTCCCATAAATTTATAACTCAACATTTTATAATACAATTTTGCAGCTAAAAAATCTGAGGATTTATCATTTTCATTTGGGCAAAGTTCCACGATATCAAATCCTACTACATTTTTTTCTTTAAAAACACTCTTTAAAAACTCTAATGTCTCATACCAAAACAACCCTCCTGGCTCAGGAGTTCCTGTAGATGGCAGAATCGATGGATCTAAGGCATCCAGATCAAAAGTTATAAATACATTATCCGTAAGTTGTTCTATCACATTATCCATCCAGTATTCATCTCTTGCCATATCATGAGCAAAATATGTTTTCTCTTCATTCATCACTGTTTTTTCTATAGCATCCATACTCCGAATTCCAACCTGAATTAGGTTTGTTTTCTGGCTTGCTTCATATACTGCACAGGCGTGATTACATGTACTCCCTTCATATTCTGGTCGTAGATCAGCATGGGCATCAATATGCAAAACTGTAAGATTATCAAAACATTCTTCAAATGCTCTAATAGAACCAATAGAAATAGAATGTTCTCCTCCAAAAAGAGTGACAAACTTATTTTTCTTAATGTACTTTTTAGTTATTTGATGAACTGCATCCACCATTGTTTCTGGAGATGTATTTTCAGTAACTGTATCGGTTATGTAAACACCTTGCTTATATACTTCTGTATTTGTTTCTATATCATATAACTCCATATTGGCTGAAGCTTCTAAAAAGGCTTCAGGGCCTTTATCTGCACCTTTTTGCCACGTGCTGGTTCCATCATAAGGAACTGGGATCAAAATAATTTTTGCATTATCCAATTTTGCATATTGGTCAGATATACCTGCGTAATTTTTAACTTCCATTATAACCTAGTATTTGTAATAAATCTTCGCTTTTTTGTTGCTCACTAAATAATTTCGTAGTTAAGTTACCATTTTCATCTCTATCTATCAAAACATGTTTTGGCTGGGGAATTAAACAATGTTGCAACCCTCCATATCCTCCAATAGATTCCTGATAAGCTCCTGTATTAAAAAAACCAATATACAGAGGTTTATCTTTCTTATATTTTGGCAAATAAATAGCATTCATATGCTGCTCACTATTGTAATAATCATCACTATCACAAGTCAGACCTCCTAATAATACTCGTTCATACTCATCATTCCATCTATTTACTGACAACATTACAAAACGTCTATTTATTGCCCAAGTATCAGGAAGTGTGGTAATAAAAGAAGAGTTAATCATATTCCACTTCTCTCGGTCATTTTGTTGTTTCTGGTACAAAATTTCATAAATGGCACCACCACTTTCTCCAACTGTAAAACTGCCAAACTCCGTAAATATATGAGGAACCGGCACATCTTCTTCTGCACAAGCTATTGTGATCTGATTAATAATTTCATCAATCATATATTGATAATCATACTGAAATGCCAGTGAATTTTTTATAGGAAACCCTCCTCCAATATTTAGACTATCTAAGGTTGGGCAAACTTTTTTTAATTTGGTATACACTCTGAGACATTTTAATAACTCATTCCAATAATACGCATTGTCCCGAATTCCTGTATTGATAAAGAAATGGAGCATTTTTAACTCCACTTTATCATTATCTTTAATTTGTTTATTAAAAAAAGGAACAATATTTTTATAACCTATCCCTAGCCTTGAAGTATAAAATTCGAATTTTGGTTCTTCTTCTGAAGCAATGCGAATACCTATCTTATATGTACCTTTTACCTCTTTTGACAACAAACCGATTTCTTCGTAGTTATCAATTATCGGAATACAATTATAATGTCCATCATTTATAAGAGATGCTATATTATTAATATACTGCTCTCTCTTAAATCCATTACAGATTATATAGGTGTCATTAGTTATTTTCCCCTTAGACTTTAACTGCTCTACAATATCAATATCAAATGCAGAAGAGGTCTCAATATGCACATCATTTTTTAATACTTCATTTAAGACATGTTCGAAATGAGAGCTCTTTGTACAGTAACAATAATTATAAGATCCTTTATAGCCTTGGGCATCTATAGATTTGGAAAACCAATTCTGCGCTCTACGTATATTATCTGATATTCTAGGTAGATAAGTAAATTTTAATGGCGCTCCATATTTTTTTATTAGCTCCATTAAATCAATATCGTGAAAAGTTAGATTATCATTGGCAAGACCAAATTCTTCCTGCGGAAAATAAAAAGTCTGATCAATAAGATCTATATATTTAGTATTCATATAGTATTATGTTTAAAAAAGTATAGAAAACATTCTAAAAAAAACTCTTGTATAAACGAAAATAGTACTATGTAATCAGACTCTAATTAACTCACGAGTTGTAGCCATGAAAAAATAATCATGTTGACTGGATATAATCTTAAAAAGTGAAGTTAGCTTTAAATTTCGGGCACTTATCCAATAAGCAACCTCTGAAAGTAACTTCCACTCTTTCATTGGTCCGAAGGTAAAAACACCTGTCATAATGTTCAGCTGAATGCTGATACAATTCTAAATAAAAAAAATGAAACTTCGGAGAGTTGACCCTAAAAAAAACATCTTTTTTATGAAAAAAATATAATTACCTCTCAATTAAAACTTTACTTATGGAGAATTCGATAATGTATTCACATCCATTTTTTTTCGAAAAACTACCTTTTTCAAGAGGTTATTAATAGCATTATCAGGTTACTAATCCGTTTTTTTAGTGACCTCTCTAGATACTGCTATTTCCGTATTAAGTATGTTTACAAACAACGGGCAACAACTTCATTCAAAAAAAACACCAGTTTTTATATCGTCTTATACTTACAATTTTTACAATCGGAATCATACTCTTAGGAAATACGAAAGAAAATATCAATGTATTGATTGCCTTGCAAAAGTTGTTGATTATAACTTCTTTGTTTTTTCATTATTAATAACCTGATTTCGATTATTAAACATTTAATTTCCATAATCTTATTGTATTCCTGTTTTGTCTACTAGAGCGTAGTCGATAGGTTGTTTTTATCTATCCAGTCAATAGATATCGACTGCACTATCATTGACGTTTTTTATAAAAACCTGTTTTTAGGATATTTAAAAGTGTTTAAATTTAATCCTATAGCCTTTGATTTAACTTCTTTCATTTTCTTTGCTCGCCCAAAGAAAACGAAACAAAAGAAAAAGCGCTTTTTTCAAGGTATTCTTGTCTTCGACAAAACCAGGTTTATTTTGCTAAAATCTTTCCAAAGCTTCAAGATTTTTTAACGCAAAATAAATCTTATACTGGTGAAAAAAGGTTTTCAAAGCCCTGCTTTGGAACGTCAACACAACCACTGGGTAAATTTTTTGTCGAATACCTCAACCTGACAATAAAACATAGTAATCTTATTTTTAGTTAAATAATAAATCTAACTCAGGTTAATAGTTGTTATGATTTCATTATTTCTGAAAGATTCTAGTAAAAACAACGCTCACTATCAACTAATTATTAAACATATTGAACAAAACATTGCTATTTTGAAGTAATTTCTTCTTTAAAAACTAGTTACCATACTTTTTTATAAGTAAGCTATGTAATTTATATGCTCCTAGCCCTAAAAGAATCCCTATAGCCATACCTGTTATTATATCTCCCGGATAATGCACTCCTATATAAATTCTACTATAACTTACTACAATAGACCACAGTACCATAAATGGAAATATATATTTTAACTTTTTCTGTAAAGCCAATCCTGTAAAAAATGCCAATCCCATAGAACTAGCTGCATGCGCAGAAAAATATCCATGACGTCCACAACGTTCTGCTATAAATCTAGTAAATTCACCAACTCCTTGCGCTCTACAAGGTCTGGGTCTCATAAAAAGAACGTTCTTAAATAAATTAGATAATTGATCTGATGCGGTAATAAGTATTGCTACAATTACCAATGTTATAATTGTCCCCTTAATCCCAAAATATTTATAGAAAAAATAAAGCAATACCACATATAACGGAATCTGATATAATTTTTCGGTCATAAATAACCAAAAGCCGTCCCAGAATGGTACTCCCAAATTATTAAGGTATAAAAACAACTCTTTATCTAACTCTATCAGTTCTTCCATTATATAATTATTTATTATTCTTTGTATCGCTCTATTTCACGATCATAGAAATCGTTAGCCGCTTGAAAAAGATTCCCTGCTTCATTTTCTAACTCTTTTTCATCATTCTTATCAAATTCTTCTAGCCATTCTACATCATCATCTGCTAAGTTGATTATAAAACGCGGAAACTCTGTATGTACAACAAAAATAGCTTCTGGGTAATCGGTGTTATCTCCTAATAAAAATTTTGGAAAACTCATATTTTACGAATATTAGATAGCAAATCTACGAAGTTTAGATCCAAAGTAGCAAAAACAAAAAGAGGTAAATTTTAATATTAAAATTTACCTCTTTTTGTTTTTCAAATCGTATTAGAGCTATTCTATTATAATTTGTACTCGAGCGTTAGATCCTAATTCAAAGGTATCAATTCCTTCTTTAGGTTGTGTGTTGCTTACACCTTCTATTTCTATTAAACTTTCATCGATTCCGTTTTCTATCAAATATTCTTGTACAAAACTTGCTCTGGCAGAAGAAAGAATCTCATTTTCGAAATTAATTTCACTATCATTTGCATGACCTATAATCTTAATGCTATTTACTTTAAAAATCTTCAGGTATTGCAAATACGAATCCAGAGCTTCTTTGATCTCCTCATATACTTCACTCTCTCCTATTAAATATTCTATATCAGAGAAATCTAATGCCATATTACATACATTAGCCACGTTAAGATTTTGTACGTCTTGCATTTCTCTTAACTCTACATCATCTATATAATAGTATGCATCGCCAAAAGGGCCTCCTTTAACTGATTTTCCTTTTGGGCTATCCGAAAAATATCCAAGCGAAACATATTTCTCCGTCCCTTTTGCTTTATATACACCACAGACTTTAGTCCATTCTTTAGTACTGCAAATCATTTTTGATGATTCTATGTGCAGTTTATACTTAGAGGTTTCTGTTATTCTAGGTACTCTTGCCGTAAAATAAGATCCTATAGAAGAAGTACAGGAATTAGACAAGCCTTCTCCAAGGGATACATACATATGAAAATAATAATATTTCCCTGCTTTTAAGGGACTATTCAATTTAACTATTATAGATTCTTTAGTGTTATTGCTTGTTACATACAATCCTATCTTTCCATCTCCTGTTCTTGGTTCTTGAGGTCCAAATTGATTTAAAAAATTAGGCGCTCTATGATCAAATTTCACCTCACTAACAAATGGATGATGTGCATCTGGAGTGTTTGTTAATGATTTCCAATGTGCCATGACACCAAAATTTCTCATTTCATGCTTCAGTTTTTTTACAGCAGGGTTTATGTTTTCAAAACTTGGATTCGGAATTAAATTTTGAGCTTTACTTGAATGAATTATACATATTACACCAATTAGCATCCATAAAAAGTAAAGGTTAGATTTTGGGCTTTGCATCTCTTTCTTTTGTGTTTATAGGTTATTCTGAAATATAGTTAAATATTTGTTAATACAAAATATATATTGGTAAGTAACAAAAACTAATCCAAAAAAAGAAACGAAGTAAAACTTTCTATATTGTGATTAAGAAAAAGATTATAAATTATCTTGTAAATTTCCTTTTTTTAACATTAAATCTTTGCTTAAATAATTAAACCTAAATGATAGCAATATAGCTGATACAGAAAGTCCTGCCAATAAGCCAATCCATATTCCGGAACTTTTATATACTGTATATAGTCCCAGATAATAACTAATAGGAAAACCAACAACCCAATATGCTATAAAAGTAATTACCGTTGGTATTTTCACATCTTGTAAACCTCTAAGTGCTCCTAATACAACAACTTGTACACCATCAGATATCTGGAATAAGGCCGCTATTAACAATAATTTAGCTGCGATACTAATAACCTCTGTATTATCGGCAAGATTTCTTATATCTTTTTCATCCAAATAAATCTGAGGTAGCATATCATTAAAGGCGACAAAAAACAATGCGAACACAGTTTCAATAAATAAGGTTAATAAAAAAATTGAAAAAGCAATTCTTCTTAATTCCTTAAACTTCTGCAATCCTTTTTGATTCCCTACCCGTATCATTGCTGCTACGCTAAGCCCCATTGCTACCATAAAAGTCATTGCAGCCAGGTTTAAGGCTATTTGATTTGCCGCTTGCGGGTTTTTACCTAAAATTCCCGAAAGCCAAATAGCAGCAGTAAAAATACCAACCTCAAAAAACATTTGTAATGCCGAGGGAAAGCCTAATTTTATTATTTTTTTTAGCATCTTGCTTTCCAAAACAAAGAATTTAATTGCTGTTACATATGCCTTAGATTTTTCTTTGTTTCTTAACAACCACCATAAAAAACTGACCATAACTACTCTAGATACTAATGTTCCTATAGCCGCTCCGACAATTCCCATTTTCGGAAACCCTAATTTTCCAAAAATCAATAAATAATTTATAATTATGTTTACAATATTGGCTATCAATGTGGCATACATAGGGTACTTAGTCATGGATAATCCATCTGAAAATTGTTTCAGTGCCTGAAAAATTACCAAAGGGACAAGAGAAACCGCAACTAAATTAAGGTATGGAATCGCCAATTCTACCACTTCAATAGGTTGTTTCATATAATACATCAATGGCTTAACAACTAAAACTCCCAGAAATAGTGCTATCCCTAAAATAGTGCATAAAAACAATCCATGTTTACAAGCGGATTTACCATTTCTGAAATTATTTTCTCCATCCGCCTCTGCTATCAAAGGAGTAATTGCCGTAGAGAAACCGATTCCTAACGACATAGCTATAAACATAAAACTGTTACCTAAAGAAACCGCAGCTAATTCTGCAGTTCCTAATTGACCAACCATAATGTTGTCTATCAAACCCACAAAAGTATGCCCCAACATCCCTAACATTACAGGTGCTGCCAGTTTTAGATTATAACCAAATTCTTTTGTGTACTTATAGAGCATTTTTCTATTTAAGTGCAAATATATGGAGATTCCTTTTTGATATACCCAGCACTTAACGGAACTTTAATCTATATTCACTATTGTTTCGGCAAACTAAACAATCGCGCTTCAGGAAACAAAAGATAATATCTCGTTTTAAGATCATCATAAACTCCCACACTTTACTTTAGATAATTCGATTTACGGATTGGAATATTTTAAAAACAATCGAAAACGATTTTTCGATAGGTTTTTTTTATTCGTAAATCATATAAACACTACAATTAGAGGTTAAAATAAGAAAAGGCTGTCGAAAAATCCGACAGCCTTTTCAAAAGTTGAGTTTGTGGTTTTAATTATAGCATAGTTACCTAAACAAAGATGATTCAAATTATGGGCTATTTTATCTTTTTGTTTTTCTAACTATATACCTATATTTACTATCACAGCCTGCAAAACTAGATTACGGTAAAACAATAAATATGGGATAGTAAAACTAGTGCTAAACAACAGCTAAAACTCACACTTATTAGTAAGTGATCATTATAAAATAGTATTCGTTATTCATTACCTAGAATTCGTTTTTAACTCAATTAAGAATTAAACTCCTTAAAAACAACCTTAATATCACAAAACCAAATAGTTACAAAAAATCTTAATTATTAATCATCTCTATCAAAAAAAGTGGTAGCGCAAGATACTTATGTAACAGTCAACTACCTCGAGGCATTGAACTCCACAATGTAGATTATAACAAATCAAATCTCGTGAAGTATGAACCGTACCAGCCAAATTGTAAGATTAAGCTAAAATACTCGTTTATACTCCCTAGTTTTTCATTGTAAAAAACTTCTGCAGCTGTGATTATGCAAAATTTTACCGCTTCAAACAAGAAAAAAACAACTTCGGATTTTCAGTCTATTTTTTTGAATCTATTTATTTTCAATAATGTAATTCACTTTTCAGCTACAGGAATTATTTTTTAAACCCTGAAGATACACTAGGCTGTTTTACTCCATACTTATCAAAAAGATATACCAAACTAGCCATTGTTGCAGCTCCTAGTTCTAATTCTCGTTTATTAACAGCATCAAAAGTATCATTCTTTGCATGGTGATGATCAAAGTAACGCTGAGAATCTGGTTTCAACCCTACTAAAACATTCTTACTATTTTTTAAGGGAGTAATATCCGCTCCTCCTCCTCCTTTTGCAAAATAATGGATCAGATAAGGCTCGAATAGAGGCTTCCAACTTTGAGCTTGCAAAAAGTTTTTATCATCACAGTGAAAAGTAAATCCTCTAGGGGTAAACCCTCCAGAATCGCTTTCTAATGCAAAAACATGATTCTCACCTTTATTTTTAGCTACTTCTGCATACTTTTTACCTCCTCGAAGTCCATTTTCCTCATTCATAAACAAAACTACTCTAATAGAACGTTTTGGCTTATATCCAGTTTCTTTAAATAATCGTAGCACTTCCATAGATTGTACTACACCAGCACCATCATCGTGTGAGCCATCTCCCAAATCCCAAGAATCCAAATGCCCACCAACTACCATGTATTCATTAGGGAATTCGCTTCCTGTTATTTCTCCAATGACGTTAAAAGATTCTACATCTTTCCAACTTCGACAATTCATATTCATTAAAAACTTAACTTTTGGATTTAAGGTCAGCATAGAACTTAGCAAATTAGCTCCATTGGTGCTAATTGCAGCTGCCGGAATCTTCTCATCATTTGTTAAATCACCATAACTCATAGCACCAGTATGAGGAAAATCATCTAACCTCAGGTTCATAGAGCGGACCAACACTCCAACCGCTCCAAATTTAGCCGCCTCCTCAGCCCCTGCATATCTCTGATCTACACACCCTCCATAAGCTTCAAATGTATTGATCAGGTCGGCCTGCATGGGACGATTAAAAAAAACTATTTTCCCTTCTATTTGTGAAGTTCCTAGTTTTCGTAAATCTTCTATTCCTTGTACCTCTACCATTTCTGCTTTAACTCCTCCTATCGGAGTAGCTATAGATCCACCAAGTGCACATATAGGAACATTTGTGGTTTTTCCCGGTTCCGTTTCTATGTATGCAAATTCTGTTACTCCTCTTGTCCATTTAGGAACCATTACAGATTGTAACCATACTTTATCCAATCCGACCTCCTCTAATTTTCCTTTTGTCCATTCTACTGCTTTTTGAGCATTTAAAGATCCTGAAAGACGAGCTCCTATTTGGTTTGACAAATAGTCTAACCAAGCATAACTTTTACCTTCCAATAATGAAGCGTTATATATATTTTTTATAGCTATAGAATCTTCTTTAGCATTGTTTTGTGCGAAACAGTTTAAGGAAATAACTATAAAACTGATAAAGGTTATGATGTTTTTCACAATGTTTATTTTATAAAATATTAGTACACCTAAAAAAGAAGTATAGGTGGTTATTCATTTTCTAATTGTTGTCTAAATATATGAAGATTTACCTTCGTTTTTTCATCCAACTCAGGTTCTTTTATATCTTCTTTGATTTTCAATGTGTCATATAATGTCTTAGCCACGATATACCTTGCAACAGGTTTATTATCTGCGGGAATTATATACCAAGGAGCATAGGGTAATGATGTATTATTAATAGCTGCCTGATAGCACTTTTCATATTCACTCCATAATTTACGTTCTTTTAGATCTCCTGCCGAGAATTTCCAATTCTTCTCTTTCTTTTCTAACCTACGGAGTAATCTGTTTTTTTGCTCTTCTTTTGACAAATGCAAATAAAACTTATAAATCAATGTACCGTTTGCGGCAATATGTTTTTCAAAATTTCTAATTTGCTCAAAACGTCTTTCCCAAAATAAGTCATCAACATCATCTACTGAATTGACATCCGGAAGATTCTCTCCTATAATATATTCGGGATGTACTCTGGTTACCAAAACATTTTCATAATGTGTTCTATTAAAGACTGAAAACTTACCTCTTTGTGGCAATGCAATATAATGTCTCCATAAATAATCATGCCCTAATTCTAATTCTGTGGGTACTTTAAAACTATGAACATCAACTCCTCTGGAGTTAAAATCTTTAAATACTTCTCTAATCAAACTATCTTTCCCAGAAGTATCCATTCCTTGCAAACATATCAATACGGCATATTTACCATGTGCGTATAATGTATCTTGTAGCTTACCCAGCTTCTCTCGTACCTCTTCTAATTCTTTTTCTGCTTTTTTCTTATCAACTCCAAGATCATATGTTGTTGGTATTTTAGACAATTCTACCGATTGAGAGACCCTAAAATCTTCATGATGTATTGTATTCATAGTATGATTTGTATTAGTATGGGTTAATATACTAAAGTTTTATAGTGCTTAAAAATAAAACGTTTGAAGTATTTAAAAAATTAGTCCACTACCGCAAGACAAATCTAAGAATCATCCGAAGCATACATTTTTTTGAATTTCCAAGGAAGTGCTATAAATAGATATACATCATCTTCCAACAGTTCCTAATATATTTTCTATACATTAGAAAAAAATCCGCCATACAATTCTTATAAGAAAGCTTACGAATACACTTCGTCTATGCCCAAATGAACTCCAAAAGCACACAAATGTACTTTGTTTTATACGTATTGTATGTTATACGATTTGTAATTTGAATTTACCGTAATAAAATGTTCTTTTTTGTGCATCAATTTCAGAATAAAAATAAACCGTAGCCCAGCTATGCTTAATTTTTCTTCTTTATTGAAACAAAAAAATCTTTATTTTCTTTTCCAATAAATTCAAACAACAACTGGAATTAGACATCAGGGATGATAATCAGGAGTTAGTGGTTAAACTCGGATTATTCATTAGAAAAACTACAATCGCTAGCATCTATACTAGTTAAATCCCCAAGGAGTATGTTATCCCAAAAGCAAAGGTATCGTATCTCCTTCCGAAACTCTTTAGGTTTAACTCGGCAAAAATATGAATCGGAGTCGTAAGGTGATATAGTCCTCTAAACTTAAGGACTGCACCATGATTAAAATTTCCGGTAGAAAAAAACAAATTAGATGTATCTTCCGCTCTACTCAGTACACGATAATCATTCCCTACATATCCCAAACCTCCTGTAATACTTAATGTCTCCCAATGAATTAATCGTATATTATAGGAAACTCCTAACTCATTATATACTTCCGTATTTTCAAATTCTTTTATAAAATATCGATTATATTCTGCTATATAGCTGTCTTTTTGTGTCTGAGATGTGTACTGAAACCTTATATCAAAACCAACTTCTTCTTGCAAACCGACACTGATAACAGCTCCTAATCCAAAATCAATACTCCCATTTTCATATTGAGAAAATACATTTGAAGAAAATAATAAAACAGAAAATAGAAGAAGTTTGTTTAACATACAAATAGATCAATTATCTGGCATTAAAATCATAACTAAAGCCAATAAGAAAGGTATCATACTTTCTTCCTAAACTTTTAATATTTAGTTCTGCAAAGATATGCATCGGTATAGAAATCTGATGCAAGGCTCTTAATTTTATTTGTGCTCCGTGGTTAAAATCACCTGTTCTAAAAGCAAGAAAAGCATCTTCTTCAATATCTTCAAAAATAGACGAATCGTTTCCTAAGTACCCTATTCCTGCAGTAATTGTTGTTGGATACCAATTAAATAAAATCAAATTCACTCCTAGTGCTATTTCATTGTATGCACTGGACTCTTTTTCTTCTCCTATAGAAAAAAAACGATTATATTCTCCAAGGTATGTTGTATAACAATTAGTAGCATACTCTATTCTTGCTCCTAATCCTATTTCATCAGAAACTCCAAATGTTTTTACACCTACGAATCCATAATTAAGAGCTCCTGGATCATATTGAGCACTAATTACCAGAGGTATCAGAAATAAATATAAAAAAAGAACTTTCTTCATCTAGGGGCTAAAGTATTAAAGATATGTCGTAAAACAGAAACCCTACTTACTTGGCTGCAAAAAGTTTAACATCTTCTTCGCTAACTTCTTTCCCTCCCAAAATAATAAGTCTCTCTACCACATTTCGTAATTCTCTAATATTTCCTGTCCAATCGTATTGTTGTAATTGCTTTATTGCTTTATCAGAAAAGCTTTTAGTTGGAGAACCTTGCTCATTTGATATTTTACTAGTAAAATAGTCTACTAATAATGGAATATCTTCTCTTCTATCGTTTAATGCAGGTACCTTAATAAGAATTACAGCTAACCTATGATATAAATCTTCTCTAAACTTATTATCTGCTATTTCTTTTTTTAGATTCTTATTAGTAGCTGCTACAACTCGTACATTCACTTTTATGTCTTTATCACTCCCTACTCGTTGTATTTTATTTTCTTGTAATGCTCTTAATACTTTTGCCTGTGCAGAAAGGCTCATATCACCTATTTCGTCCAAAAAAATAGTACCTCCATTAGCAGCTTCGAATTTACCTGCACGATCTTTATTAGCAGAGGTAAAAGCTCCTTTTACATGACCAAATAATTCACTTTCTATTAATTCTCCTGGTATGGCAGCGCAGTTAACCTCAATCATTGGTCCTTTAGAGCGTTCACTTTTTTGATGTATCCAATGTGCAACAAGCTCTTTTCCTGTTCCATTTGGTCCCGTGATAAGTACTCTAGCATCTGTGGGAGCCACTTTTTCTATTATGTTTTTAATATCCGAAATTGCTTCAGATTCTCCTATCATTTCGTAGCTTTTGGACACTTTCTTTTTTAGCATCTTATTTTCTACAACTAATTCTTTCCTATCTAATGCATTACGAACCGTATTTAATAACCTATTAAGATCAGGTGGTTTAGAAATGTAATCAAAAGCTCCTAACCTCATTGTATTAACGGCAGTATCTAAATCTCCATGACCGGATATCATAATCATGGGGATTTCGGGTTTGATTTTTTTAACCGCTTCTAAAACTTCTACCCCATCCATTTTTGGCATTTTGATATCACATAATACCAAATCATAATCTTCTCCCTTGATCTTTTCTACTCCAGACAATCCATCTTCAGCTTCAAACACCTTATATTTATCATTTTCTTCTGATAATATTTTAACCAGCACTCTACGGATTGCGGCTTCATCTTCTATCACTAATATTTTTGCCATTATAGTTTTAATTTAATTCCACCTCTTATATAAAACGTGTTTTTATCATTTATAGTGAGTATATTTTTTTGGTTTTTATCTCGAAACCTAATTTCATTACTTAACGTATACCCTCCATATGTAAAGAACAATAAATGTTCCGTAAAATAAAATTCATATCCTAATGCTCCATTGAAGATAAGCATGGAAGCATTATCTATCACTTTTGCATTCCCTCCATCATCTACAAACACCCTGTTATTCTGCACATTACCATAAAAACGATCTAATCCAACAAATGCCTGCATCGTATTTTTATCATTAAAAAAATATTTAATACTTGTTTTTGGGGTACCGAGAGCATACGCCCATTTAGGATGAAATTTTCTGTAATAATTAATAATTGGAAGTGGATACATAATACTAGCAGGTGTTGTATAACGAAGTCCTAATACTAATCGAGCCATAATTGGGTCATCTTTTTTTCCATATTTTTTTACAAAAAACAAAGATCCTGTATATCTAAAATCATTTCCTTTTACTCCAGAAGACTCAAAATTTGATGAGATTCTTGTACCTAATTTTGCTCCAAATCTCCAATCATTTTTCATCTTATAAGTGTATCCTACTTCAAATCCGAATGTTTGAAAATCTTGCAAATCCTCTTTTTTATCGATTGCTATAGGGTCCTCTAGTTGTAAATGATTAAAACGATACTCAAAAGATAGCACTAGGTAGCTCCCTTTATCATTTAATTTAATAGGATAATTTCCGGAAAACCCGAAACGACTATATGCATTATCACTTTTAGACTGTGGAATGTTGGTATATTCTAACCTTGCTAAATTAGTATCCTGACAGTGTACTGTAAAGTTAAAACAACTTATCAGTATGCATATAACGATTAGGTTTTTTATATTCATTTCTTATATCTTAGAATATACCATTTTTTTTGACTTAATTATTTTGTTTGATAATTGTAACTTCCCTTTGTGGAAAAGGAATACTAATATTATGCTCCCTAAACAGGCGATCGATTTCGAATCTAATTTCACTTTTAGGAAGGGATGATTGAAAACTATCATTCATCGTAAATATCAATTTAAAGTTTAAAGAGCTATCGGCAAAATCTGTAAAAAGTACGACTGGTTCTGGCTCTTTTAATATTTTTTTATTATCCAATGCTATCTTTAATAAAAGCTCCTTTACTAATTCTACATTGCTACCATATGCCACTCCTATTTCTACAGATTCTCTGGTAATTGACCCATTTTGTGTCCAATTATATAAGGTAGATGTTAAGTATTTATGATTGGGTATAATCAATACTTTATTATCTAAAGTTACGGCGCGAGTAGTTCTAAGTTTTATCTCTTCTACTCTACCAATTTTTTCATCAATTTCTATAATATCACCCACATGAACCGTTTGATCTAAAAAAATAAAAATTCCTGAAATAATATCCTGAATTAGCGTTTGTAATGCTAAACCGACACCAACCAATAAAGCTGCAGAAGCAGCAAAAATGGCAGTAATATTGAAACCAATATTATCTAAAGTAATAAGAATAACAATGATGTAAATAAAATATTTTGCAAACGAAAAAACTGAGGCAAATTTTAATTTATCTTCATTCTGAAGCTTACGAGTAACTATTTTTTTAATGGCTCTCAGGGAAAAGGAAGTGGATAGTAATATAAAAAGCACGAACAATAAGAGCCCCACAGTAAGAATAATCGGGTGATCATCCGCTCCTATATGAAAAATTTCAAAGTCAAGAAAATGTTTGATAGTACCCCATACATTCTCTTCTATTACTTCTTTTACTTGATCCGTAATTTCTCCTACCTGTTCTTTTATTTCTTCCTGAATCATACTAGTATTTTAGCCACTTAAACAATTCTTTATAACTAGGCTTTTTACCATACATTAATATACCTATCCTATAAATCTTCCCTGCCAGCCATACCATAAAAATAATACTTCCTATTAGAATTATGATAGATATTAATATTTCCCACCAAGGTACACCAAAAGGTATCCGCATGAGCATAACTATCGGAGATGTCAATGGGATCATAGAAAATATAGTAGATACGGTTCCGTGAGGATTTTCTATTACTGCAAAAAAACCAACATAAATCCCTAGCATCAATGGTAGTATAATAGGCAACATAAATTGTTGGGAATCCGTCTCACTATCTACTGCAGCACCGATAGCTGCGTAAATAGAACTATATAAAAAATATCCTCCTACAAAATAGATCAAAAAGAAAAACACTAACTCTAAGAGGGGTAAGGTCTGTATTTCTATTAAAAATTCGGTAACATTAGCTACAATACCTCCTTGTGTATCTTCCATCACTTTAAGTGCTTCTTGCATATTGCTTTGATCTATATCTCCAACCAATACAAACATTCCTATGGATAATAAAACTCCACCTAAAATCACCCATATAAAAAACTGAAGAATTCCTGCAAAAGAAGTCCCTAAAATTTTGCCTAACATCAGTTGCATAGGCTTTACAGAAGAAATAATAATTTCGATAATACGATTGGTTTTTTCTTCAATTACAGATCTCATTACCATATTACCATAAATAATGATAAACATCATTAATAAATAGCCTGCTGCGCCGCCAAAAATCATTTTTACAATATTCGACAATTTAGATGTTTTCTCACCGGAGAAGTTTTCAATCTTAATATTTACTCTGGCTTTGGCATTTTCGATAGTGGTTAGATCAATCCCTTTTGCTTTATAATTTTGATTTGTTAACTTACTAGCTATAATACTTTCTATAGTATTCAGAATTGAGTAATTGGGTGATTCATCTGCATAAAACTGAATAGACTCTGCTAAACTATTAGTAGACTCTTTCTTAGGAATATACAATAGTCCATACATCTTATTAGAGATTACCGAATCCTTTGCTGCTTCCAACTTTACATTGGTATAATTCACATAGTCTATATTATCGAAACTCTTAAAATCTGTCTCGAATAAACCTGTTTCATCTATATAGGCTATTTCTTTGACCTCATCATTATTTAATGTTGTTAACCAAATTATTAGCCCTACCATCCCTACAATTATAAAGGGACTCAAAAATGTCATCACGATAAACGTCTTATTGCGAACACGAGCAACAAATTCTCTTCTTATGATTAATTGTAGATTACTCATTTTCTGTAATTGTTTTGATGAATATCTCATTGACACTTGGTATCATCTCATTAAAGCGTACTATTGTTGCCTTATCTGATAAATATCTTAAAAGGTCATTGGACGAAGTTTCCTTATCCAATGATATTTTTAGTTTTAGCTGATCATCAATGGCTTTAAAATTTGCGGGTTCAGTACAAAACTTATCCGCTAATTCGCTTTGCAATGCATCTTTATTCTCAGATAACAAACCAACTTCAAAAGTGTTTGATTTATACTCTCTTTTGATATTAGAAACTTTTCCTTCTAATATTTTATTTGATTTATGGATTAATGCGATATGATCACATAATTCTTCTACACTTTCCATTCTATGCGTAGAAAAGATAACCGTTGCACCTTCATCCCGTAATTGTAATATTTCGTCCTTAATTACGGTAGCATTTATTGGATCAAATCCACTAAAAGGTTCGTCAAATATTAATAATTTTGGCCTATGAAGAACGGTTACAATAAATTGTACCTTTTGTGCCATTCCTTTGGATAGTTCCTGTATTTTTTTATCCCACCAATCGGTAATTTCAAATTTTTCGAACCAATACCTCAGACGTTCTTTGGCTTCTTTTTTACTCAATCCTTTTAATTGTGCCAGATATAAAGCTTGCTCTCCTACTTTCATTGACTTATATAGCCCTCTTTCTTCTGGCAAATAACCTATATCTCTAATATGATGTGATTGCAATGGACTTCCGTCTAAGAAAACATTACCAGAATCAGGAAGTGTGATTTGGTTTATAATTCTTATCAAAGTAGTTTTACCAGCCCCATTAGGTCCTAATAATCCAAAAATACTACCTTTAGGTACGGCAATTGAAACTTTATTAAGAGCAATAAAATCTCCAAACTGTTTTGTTGCCTGTTGTACCTCTAAAAGATTGGTCATAAAGTAGGTTTAATTTTAAAAACTAAAAAACGTGCTAATTAAATCAAAATATTCAGGAAATAAAACCTCCTCCCTATAAATAAATTTTATTCATATTATATTAAGACCTGATTTATTCCTTTTTGAAAGTTAATGATACTATTTCTAAGCACATTTCCTGATCTATTTAAATTTTATAATATATCACTATAGAAGTTCGTTTCATACTATCTATAATAGTACGTTTTTACTAATAGAAAAAATGGATCTATATAAAAACAAAACCCACCCTGAATACGAGTATTAAGGATGGGAAAAAATTGCTATGAAAAAGAAAAATTATCACTAGATGTATTAGTGATGTTTCAAATATACAAATTTTTCTTAATCAAACGTTAATAACTTTATTTGATTCGCAACAAACAAAAAAACGCATTATTTTATTATGAAAACATATCTTTTACTTTCTCAAAAAAAGACTTATCCTTGCTATCCGGGTTGGGTAAAAAATGGTCATCATTAGACATTCTTTCGAAAAAATCCCTTTGTTCTTTATTCAATGTTTTAGGAGTCCATACATTCACATGTACTAATAGATCTCCTTTTCCATATCCATTGATACTAGGAATCCCTTTACCTCTTAATCTAAGTATTTTACCACTCTGTACTCCTTCTTCTATCTTAATACGTACTTTTCCTGATACAGTATCAATTTCTTTTGATGTTCCTAAAGCCGCTTCAGAGAAACTAACATAAAGATCATAATGTAAATTGTCTCCTTCTCTTTGTAAATAAGGATGATCTAGCTCTTCAATAGCTACTAACAAATCTCCTGCGATACCACTACCTCCTGGAGCTTCATTACCTTTTCCTGACACTTTAAGTTGCATTCCATCTTCTACACCTGCAGGTATTTTTATACTTACGGTTTCTTCAGACACTTTAAGTCCTTGCCCATCGGCATCAGAAGGTCTATGATCAATAGATTGTCCTGCCCCTCCACAAGTTGGACAAGCAGAAGATGTCTGCATTCTCCCTAAGATTGTGTTGGTAACTCTGGTTACCTGACCAGCACCTTTACAAGTACCACAGGTCTTATAGGTTGTACCAGGAGCCTGTATCTTTCTTTTTACCTTTATTTTCTTCTCTACTCCATTAGCGATATCTTCTAATGTTAGTTTTACACGAATACGAAGATTACTACCTTTTACCCGGCGCTGTCTTCCTCCGCCTCCGCCAAAACCGCCAAAGCCACCAAAACCACCACCGCCAAAGATGTCGCCAAACTGACTGAATATGTCATCCATATTCATTCCGCCACCGCCAAAACCGCCGCCGCCTTCGAATGCTTGATGACCAAATTGATCATAACGCGCTTTCTTATCCGGATCACTCAACACCTCATAAGCTTCTGCCGCTTTTTTAAACTTTTCTTCTGCAGTAGCATCACCAGGATTTTTATCGGGATGATATTCTATCGCTTTTTTACGGTATGCCTTTTTAATTTCCGAATCAGATGCTCCTTTGCTAACACCTAATATGTCATAAAAATCTTCCTTCATATACTTTTTATTGACCGGTTACAACCTTAGGAAAGCGAATTACTTTATCTCCCAATTTATATCCTTTTTCTATAATATCTACAATTTTCCCTTTCAGGTCATCACTCGGTGCAGGAATCTGAGTAATAGCTTCATGATCATCTGCATTAAATGTATCACCAGCAGCAACTTCTACTTCTGCCAGACCTTTACCTTTTAAAGTTTCCTTTAATTTATTATGAATAAGTTCTACTCCTACGATAAGATCTTTATCCTGTGATTTCTCGATCTCTTTCATAGCCCTATCGAAATCATCTAATACTGGCAGCATAGATTGTAATATATCCTGACCCGCTGTCTTGAATAATTCTATTCTTTCTTTAGAAGTACGTTTTTTATAATTTTCAAACTCTGCAAAAAGTCTTAAAAATTTATCTTTTTCTTTTTCAAGATCTTCTTTGAGCTGTGCTTCAACATCTACTTCTTCAGTCTCTGTATCTTCTATTACCGTATCAAGTACCTCTTCTACCTGATCTTTTACATCTTCTGTATTTTTATTTTTCTTACTCATGTAACTAGTACCTTTTATAAGTTTAATTTTTGAAGTTGCAAAAGTACTGCCATTTTTGAATAAATGTCATAATGTCACAGGAATATTTTAATATATATTTAAGACTATTCCTTGTTTAATGAAATAATTTTGAAAATTAATTTAACTGTAAATTATAGTATATATGAAAACTAAATTAATTAATCTATTTGCAATTACTGCACTTATAGTAACTGCTGTATCTTGTAAAGGGGAGAAAAAAAATGAAACTAAAGCTACTGAAGCAGAAAAAGAAATAAAAGCTCCAGCCACTGCTGTAACATATAACATAGATCCATCCTCGAGTTTGATAAACTGGGTTGGTAAAAAGCCAACTGGTCAGCATATAGGTACTTTAAATATTACTAGCGGATCATTAAAAACCTTAGAAGGAACTATCCAGAGTGGAACTTTCACAATTGACATGAAGACTATTGCTGTAACCGATCTTGAAGGTGATGACAAAGCGAGTCTTGAAGGGCACCTGAAAGGACTAGGTGAAGGTGAAGGAGCTGATCATTTCTTTAATGTTACTAAATTTCCTACTGCTTCTTTTGATCTAACTGGTATTTCTGAAGAAAATGGAAAAACTATTATCCAAGGTAACCTTACAATAAAAGGAATTAAGAAGAATATTTCTTTTCCTGCCACAACATCAGTAGAAGCTGATGCGGTAAGAATTTCTAGTGATATATTTACAATTAATCGTACTGACTGGGGAGTAAATTATGGTTCTAAGTCAATTTTTGACAATTTAGGAGACAAATTCATCAATGATGATATCGAGCTTAGAGTTAGCTTACTAGCTAAGAAAGCATAGTTTCGCCTAACTTTTCAAAAACGAAAATTATAAAAATCGGTATTTATCATAGTACCGATTTTTCTATTTATATAAGGTCATCTATTGCCTGAGTAATATTTTCATATGTAAACTGAAATCCGGCTTTCATACTTTTATCACTACAAACTCGCTGACTAGAAAACAGTAATACATGCATCTCCCCTAATATCAATTGCATTGCAAACTTTGGAATATTAGGTAACAAAATTTTTTTCTTCATTTTCTCTCCAATAGATCTAATAAGCGTGTCATTAGAAACTGGATTAGGTGCTACAGCATTATAAACTCCTGTCAATTCTTCTTCTATAACAAATAGAAATAAACGCGCTAAATCCTGAATATGAATCCAACTCTGCCATTGTTTTCCAGTTCCAAAAACCGCTCCAACACCTAATTGGATTGGTCTTGCCAGTTTAGAAAACGCCCCTCCATTACTAGATAAAACTAATCCTATTCTTAGTAAACTAACATCAATATTAAGGGTATTGAATTCTCCATTTGCGGCTTCCCATTTCTGAACAACTTCTCCTAAAAAACCACTAGCTTGTTCTGTCGAATTTTCCATATAATACTTCTGAAAAGAATCTGGATAAATACCAATAGCACTGGCAGATACAATATGGCGTATAGAGTGCTTACTATTTTTTAGAGTATCTAAAATAAGTAAAGTAGAATTTACGCGACTTTCTATAATCTCCTTTTTGTACTTTTTTGTCCATCTTTTTGCAATTGTTGCTCCGGCAAGATGAATAATTACTTCTACTTCACTTAAGCAATTCGAATCTATTTCTCCTGCGATTGGATTCCAATAATACCCTCTATAATTCTTGTCTGATTTAAGTTTACTCTTATTTGTAGTAAGGTAATTTACATCAATATTTGATTGATGACATAGTTTTGTAATCTCCTTCCCTACTAGTCCAGTTGCACCAGTAATTAATACCTTCATAAATAAACTTTTACTTGCAAAATACTACCCAATACTAAATTAACCTATCTCTTTGATACAGATTTAACAATTGGTTTTCAGTACATTTCGCATACATTATTATTTTTCACTAATGACTTTCTTAGACGCTCTTAGCATTTCGCGTTTTCCGGGAGGTCCCGGTAATCTTTCTACTATAAAACCTACTTCTTGCATTGCACGCCTTACACTTCCTTTTGCAGAATAGGTGACCAAAACTCCATAATCATGTAATGCTTCATACATTTTTTTAAAAATAGGCACAGTCCATAATTCTGGCTGCACCCTCGCTCCAAAAGCATCAAAATAAATCAAATCAAAACAATTTTTATCGATTATATCAGTAAAATATTCCTTGCGCTTGGTTAATAAAAACTCCGAAGAAATAATCTGAGGTTCTTCCCAAGGGGTTTCATGTAATAATTGAAAAATAGGCTGGTGTTTTACTTCTGATAAAGCTTCAATATAATTAAGACACCCTACTTCTTCCTTCTTCACGGGATACGCTTCAATTCCAACATATTCAACTTTTTGTTCAATCTTTTCAGCTTCAGAAAAAGTTATTAAAGCATTTAACCCTGTACCAAATCCTATTTCCAAAATGGAAAGTCTTTTGTACGCTTTTGAATTTAATATGTGATGAAACCCATTCTTTATAAAGACATGCTTCGCTTCATTAATTGCTCCATGCTTTGAATGATAATGTTCGTTTAGTTCTGGAAAATGAATTGTTGTAGAGCCATCTGCTGTCGTTATTATTTCGCGTTTTAATTTTCCTTTCATCATTTTTTTATCAAAACTCCATCAGCAATAAGAGAATAGGTTTTTCTGGGAGCTATTATTGCATCTATTTCTTCCTTTGATTTTCCTGCATCAGAAGCTAAATGCCTCAGTTCTTCTACCGAAGTTTCTGAAATGTAAGCCTTTCCCTGTACAATTACCGTATCTTTTTCGATATCTTTTGGAACAAAAAAACTATAATCTTTAAATTTTACCATCACTTCTTCTGCATGCGATGTTTTAAGTTTCATCCAGCATCCTTTCGCCTTGCATACATCATTAACAATGCTAGAAAAAGCGATATCAATAGTATCTCCTTGCTTAAAATTTTTATATGTATTCGTTAATTGCTGAACCTGTATAATATTTTCTGAAGTTACTTCGCTTCCAAAACTATCATAATTTGTAACAACAATATCCTTCACAGAAAATGATTGTTTTTCTTTTGACTCACTAGTGCACCCTAGCAAATATATCAATCCCGCAATAAAAAGCAATTTTCTTTTCATTTCTGATTATTATTAACAATGTTTAGCAAAATTAAACATTTTTAGAATTCTTAATTTACCAGAAAAAAGTATTTTTGCTTAAAATATAGATATCTGACTATGCTTTCTATTGTTTTCTAAATTCAAGTTAAGCACACGCCACATATCTATGAACTTTCAGAACTTTTAAAATAAATCAATATCGGATGAAAAATGTAGTTCCACAAACCATTAAAATTACTAAAACCAATGAATCCAAAATCGGACAAGTAGATTTTGAAAACTTAAGCTTTGGTAAAGTTTTCACAGACTACATGTTTGTCTGTGATTATGTCAATGGTAAATGGCAGACTCCCGAAATTGTCCCATACAGCCCATTAACTCTGGATCCATCTGCACGTGTTTTTCATTATGGGCAAGCCGTTTTTGAAGGTATGAAAGCCTATAAAGATGATAACGGTGATGCTTTTTTATTTAGGCCAGATGAAAACTTTAAGCGAATTAATAAATCTTCGGCTAGATTGGCAATGCCAGAATTCCCTGAAGATTATTTCTTTAATGGTTTAAATACATTGTTAAAACTAGAAGATCAATGGATTAAACCTGGGTTTGGAAACTCATTGTACATAAGACCTTTTGCCATTGCTACACAAGCTAGTGTTTCTGCTTCTGAAGCTGATGAATATAAATTCTTGATTATCTGTTCTCCTGCGCAATCATATTATAGTGGAGACGTAAGTGTTTTAGTTGCAGAAGAATATAGCCGTTCTGCAAATGGAGGTATTGGATACGCTAAAGCTGCAGGTAACTATGCTGCTCAATTTTATCCAACCAATTTAGCAAAACAAGAAGGGTATCAACAAATAATCTGGACTGATGCAGATACACATCAGTACATGGAAGAGGCTGGTACGATGAATGTCTTTTTTAGAGTAAATGACAGCTTATTGACGGCTCCCACTAGTGATAGAATTTTAGATGGTGTTACTCGTAAGAGTTTAATTGCCCTAGCAGAAAAAGAAGGAATTACTGTCGATGTAAGACCTGTAAAAGTTAGTGAAATAGTAGAGGCCGCAAAAGACGGAAGCCTTAAAGAAATTTTTGGTGCCGGAACCGCAGCTGTAGTCAGTCCTGTTAAAGCATTTGGCTATAGTGGAGAGCACTATGAATTGCAAAAACAAGAAAACTCATATGCTGATCATTTTAAAAAGGCATTGATGGATATTCAATACAATAAAGCCGAAGACCCTTTTGGATGGAGATATAAAATCTAGATATACAAAAAGTATAACAACTTCTTGGTCTAATCTTTAATATAACAAAGCCATTTGAAAAAAATCAAATGGCTTTGTTATTATATTATCTATCCAAAATTTCTTTAATATTCGGTTTAAAATAATTAGGGCCTTTTAGCACCTTACCATCTTCTCTATAAATCGGCTGACCATCTTCTCCCAGCTTGCTCATATTACTACGTTGTATCTCATTAAACACTTCTTCTATTTTATGCTGCATTCCATGTTCAATGATAGTCCCGCACAAGATATACAACATATCTCCTAATGCATCCGCTACTTCTACAAGATCATTATTCTGGGCTGCTTCCAAGTATTCCTCATTTTCTTCTTTCATAAGGTTAAAACGCAATTGATTTTTGGCTTCTCCCAAATCTGCAATGGGTTCGTTTTTATATCCAATCTTAAATGCAGTATGAAATTCTTGTACAGCAGAGATTTTATCCTTCATCAGTATTTTTTTTGATTTATATTTGCCGTAAAAATAGCATAAATATGTTTAGTCAGGGTCAATGGATATTTGCGGGATGTTTTGTAGTTGCTTTTATAATCTTAATGATATTTAGTTACCGCAAAGACATCAAGCTACACCGTAAATATTATAAGGGAAGTCTCTATATTTTAATTGGTTTTATTATATTTATTCTATTATTGTTTGTATTGAAGACATATTTACATCCAGAATAATACAACTTACCCCTCGTATCAATCATACAATTGTAACATAAGTTAATATCTGATTTTGGGTATTAGCACTCTATTTCTTTTAAGTCATTTTATGATCTTAGAAAGGAAATACCCTGTATTGGGTATGGTTTGCTTTTACTAAAAAGTAGATTTTTGTTAGAAACAAAATAGATATTTAATTTTCATTTATTATGAATTATTTTAACAAACGTAACTTAAAATTCGAGAAGTTAAAATCCCAATATGATTCTGAACCACAAAAAATAAGTGATAATGGTAGGTATATCATTCTCTCAAAAAAGGAAAGACACAGATATACCATAAAAAAAAATATTAGAAAAAGTAATCTTAATTATGAAACAATTAATTATAAGGATACAATTAAACAAAAAAATAAAGTAAATGATGTTCTTTCAGGAAGAAACGTCATCATCTTAGAAAAAACAGAAATAGGAATTGTTGAACTATCTCCTGAAGAACTAAATCTCCTAAAAGGCAACGAAAGTTTAATAATTGAACCTGATAGTAAAATAAGCCTTGTAAATAATGAATCTTGTTTAGATGAAGATAATACGGGCATAGATTCTAGCTTTATGACATATGGATTGGGTTTGGCAAATGTAGATCTTGACTCCAAGTATAAAGGAAAGGGAGTTAAAATTGCTATTTTAGATACTGGAATAGACAAAAAGCATCCAGACTTAATGAATAAAATAGTCCATGGTAGATCTTGGATAGGAAATGATGATGACTATCAAGATGAAAATGGCCATGGAACGCATTGTGCAGGAATAGCCGTAGGAGAGATTGATCCTAATGGAAAACGATATGGAGTTGCTCCTGAAGCAAGTTTATGCATTGGTAAGGTTTTGAATCATGAAGGCGAAGGTTTCTTGTCTAACCTATTATTTGCTATTGATTGGGCAATCCAAAAAAATTGCAATATAATATCAATGTCTTTAAGTTCTAGATTGTTTGATGTAACTAATGTCATACACGCAAATGTTTTTACTAAAGCCTATAACAACAAAGTTTTAATGGTTGCTGCAGCTGGGAATAGTAGTGATCATTCCTCTGGTATTACAAATTTTATATCAAATCCTGCTGCTCACGATTTAGTGAATGCAATTGGAGCTATTGATAAAAACCACAAACTATATAATAGGAGTAATGTTGGTTTACACCCAGTACTTACATTGGGATTTGTTGCACCAGGAGTAAATATTTACTCAACCTGGTTATCAGCAAATGAAGAACGAAAATATAAATATTGCTCTGGAACTAGCACTGCTACTCCATTTGTAGCCGGTATTTTTGCCTTAACCATTTCTAAGATTCACAATAATTTAAGACCAAATGAGAATCGCCATAGAGCTAGTGTTGAACGATTATTAACTACTATTAGCTATAACATTTTTAACCCAGGGAATTCTTGGAGAGATATCAATAAGTATGGAATAGGACTTCCTCTTGCACCTAGATAATAACTAATAACCAAATATTTATAATATGTCTAATTTACATATCGGAAATATCGATCTGAACGACTGCAAAAACTTTCAATTTTTATATGGCAGTCAACTTTACGGAACTCTTTTTGGAATTTATGGAAAATTCAACACAACATCTGTTGATAATGCATATCACATAAAGCATATTGAATTTAAAACTGTTAATTATAAAGGAATATTAGATATCAATATTTCTGATATTAAACGTCCAGTATCTATGGATTATCAACCGCCTCAAGACCCAAACGCAAATGAAGATGCCCCTCTTCCTCCCATTCAAAAAGTTCTGGTCTTTTTATTGGAGGTGCAAGCCTTAAAAGATCGTGATTTGGATATCCAATTTATGAATTTTATAGATGAAAATGGAGGTGACGCAAATGGAATAACAGTCAATCAAAATAATTTCTTACATATCGACAGAAGGCTAAAAAAAATGCACGAAAATGGTGAAGCACTAAAAAATAATATTTTCGATACAGAATTCTATTATAGAGAAGGGATGCTTCAAGATGGAGAAGCATATACTACTGTAGATCATGCACCCGATACTTTGTCAAGCAGCCCCGCTAGTTTATTTATGTCACATTCAGGAGGTATTTGTCCAAGAGGTACGGTTAAAATAAGATAAAATTAGATGCTAAAAATATGTTTTTTTATTTGTCTTTACGGTTGTTGTATTTTTTCAACAACCGTATATTCATTTTCTGATGATAAGAAGATTCTCAAACTAATTTTAAATGATATTATTAACCTTGAATTTGAAAAGTCAAAAAAACTCATCAACAAAATCCAAAACAAAGACCTTAAAAAAGGACTTTACTCTTTAAATGATATACTTTATTATCAAGGTCAGGAAGAACAAGACTCTAGCAAAGTTAACTATCTCATAAACCTAAAAACAAAAAACAACATACACCTGATTATCAATAATTTGTCAAAAGGTTATGATGAATTATTTCACAAACCTAACGATGGGACATCTTTTCCATTTTTCTTTGAAGCTTATCGATTAGCCAAAGAAAAAAATAATTATGAGTTAAGGTTATTGACTTTACTGGGAATATTAGAATATTACCATTATGAATATGTTCTAACTAGTAGACAACATGAGAAATACTTAGTAGAACTTAAAAGTATATCGAAAACACCCATTTCACGTTCCTGGTACTATATACACTATATCTATTTTAAACTTGAGAGTATGGATAAAAATGAAAGAAAAGTTTCTATTGAAATAGATGAGCTTGAAAAGCAAATAAAACTATTAAAAAAAAGTCATAAAATCAGCCCTCTTTTTCTTTCATTAAAAGCTATTAACCTAGGAAAAAAAGGGAAAGTAGAAGATGCTAAACAATTTCATCTAAAAACATTAAAGGAATCTGCTGGGTTTCCCTTTTTAAAATACGTTAGATTTAGAACATGTTACAAATTAGCAGAATTACATAACACTAATGGCAATTATACTGAAGATGGACTAAAGTACATTAAAATGGCTGAGGAACATATTGATATATCCGATGAAATTCGTGGCAAAATATTTATATCAAAATACGTGTCCGAAAATTACAAAGCATTAGCAGAAAAATATGTTGATTCCTTTAACTATCTAGTAAACAACAAAAATTATCTTAGTTTAGATTCAATCGCTCAAAAAGCCTTTTTAAGCTATCAAGGAGCGTATGAAAAATTTGCTAAATCAGTACAATTGGAACATCAATTGGATTTTCAGAAAAATACTTCTGACAACATAAAACTGAACAAACAACTTCAAACAGCCGAAAAAGAAAAACAAATTCTAATAGAACAGCAAAAAAAGAAAAAAAATCAGAATATTGCTATTGGATTAGGTGGAACCCTATTTCTCGGAGGTATTATCACTTTTCTTTTATACCGAAACACCAAACGCAAACAAAAAATAGCTGAACAAGAAAAAGAGATACAAATCCAGAAAACCGAAAAAATCCTAAAGGAGCAAGAATTGACCAGTATTGATGCTATGTTATCCGGGCAAGAAAAAGAACGACAACGATTGGCAAATGATTTACATGATAATCTAGGGAGTACTTTGGCTACCCTACGATTGCATTTTGACCATCTTAAAAATAATCGAGATAATCCCAAAGTTGATAATATTGAGGAGTTATACTCGAAAACGGACAATCTATTAAACGAAGCATATCAAAAAGTGCGAACCATCGCTCACGAAAAAAACAGTGGTGTCATGGCTAATCAAGGATTATTACCTGCTATTAAAAAACTGGCAAAAAAAGTATCCAATGGAGATGAATTCCAGATAGAAATACAGGGTTACGGATTAGAAGAGCGATTGGATAATGCACTGGAAATTTCGATTTTCAGAATGATTCAGGAATTAATTACCAATATCATAAAACATGCCGAAGCCAATGAAGTACATATCTCACTAACCAATCATGATTCTTTACTAAATATTATTATTGAGGATAACGGAAAAGGATTTGAAGCCAAAATATTACCAGAAAAGGATGGCATGGGGCTAAAAAACATCGAAAAACGTATAGAATATCTGGAAGGAACCTTTGAGATTGATTCTACGATAGGCAAAGGAACTCATATAATTATAAATATACCAATATGATAACTATTGCTATTGCCGAAGATCACCAATCCCTAATTGATGGAGTAGACTTACTCCTGAAATATGAAGAGGATATTAGTATTGTTGGAAGAGCCAATGATGGGGAAGCTCTGCTAGAAATAGCCAGAAGGAAACAACCTAAAATCATATTAACAGATATCAGGATGCCAAAAATGGATGGTATCGTAGCTACCAAAATCATCAAAAAAGAATTACCTCACATCAAAGTAATTGCTTTTTCTATGTTTGATCAGGAAGATGCTGTCAGGCAAATGGTAGCAGCAGGAGCGTCAGGGTATTTACTAAAGAATTCTCCTTTGAAAGAGGTGCTTTCTGCAATTCAGGAAGTTATAAAAGGAAATACATTTTTTGACGCATCTATAGACCCTTCTTTTCTTTCTGAAAATATAGAACCACAAAAAAAGAAACAATTACTTTCCAAAAGTGAACGCGAAATCCTTACATTAATCGGACAAGGAAAAACCTCTTCTGAAATTGCGGCTATCCGCTTTAATTCAGTCTCAACTATAGAAACACATCGTAAAAACATTATTCGTAAACTTAACCTCCACGGGAAAGGTGAATTATTACGTTATGCTATTGAGAAAAAATATGATTTTTAGGGGAATTTACAGTACACAAACCATATAAATACCTTTGATTGGGTATGGTTATTTAATTGATATTAAAATAGTTTTGACATCATAAATCAAAGCTATTTAGTCATGAAAAAAACACTTCTAATAATTGGAATATTTATTAACCTTGCATCCTTTGCTCAAGAAAAAGTTAATCCTATTAACGTATATGATAAATTAATTTTAAAAAACAATTTAATCATTGAAATAGAAAAATTGATTAAACTAGACACTACTTTAAAAAAAGAAATTATTAAACAGCAACTTAATAATATTCTATTAAATCAACAAGATTCATTTAACAGAACTGAATATGACAGTTTTTTAAAATTTGCAAAAAATCAAGAATTGATAGAAACGAATTTTAAAGGAAAATTAAGCTTTGGTTTAACCTTAAATAATTCTCAAAATAGTGATCTTACCAGATTTAATATATCTGCAAATATTCAAAAAGGCTTTTTTCCCGGTCAATTAAAATTTAATTCAGATTTAATGATACAAATCCAAGATGGGAATTTTGTTGAGAATTTCTCTGATCTTAGCATGGCCTATGATCATCATATCGGAAACAAAATAGATTATGAAGGATATATATTTATAAAACGAAGCACCAATATTTTTCTTAATATCAGTCAAAGATATGAAACAGGAGCAGGTATCGTATGGAATGCATATATATCTGGAAAAAATGCAAAAGAAGGAAAGGAAAATAAGAGAAAACTCTCTAATAAAGGAGTAGAAAAGTTTAATAAAATCACAAACTTTAAATTAAAACGAGTTGGTAATATACCTATAAGTTTATCTGAAAAAGATAATAAAGAGTTTTTTATTGCTTTTTGCAAAGGAGAATTTTGTCCTAGCAAAGGTACGAAACTGGAAAAAAAAGAAGAATTTGTATTAAAACGTAGTTTAAACAGAGTTATAAACTCTATAAAAAAAATGGAAAGTAAAGTAAGGCTCTCTTTTTTATTAGGTATTAATTATGAAACCGAGAAAACTAACAATGATTTAAAGCTATTCGGAGTTAATACCGATTCAATAGGAAGTTTTTCTCCCGTAAATCTTTTTAGGTTAGTCGCAGGGCCAAATATTGAACTTAAATTGGATAAATTTTCTTTTGACTCTAAACTCTACCTAAAAACAGCTATCTCTGATGATGACCTTAATAACAAAACAACATTTACAGTAGACAATAATGACATATTGGAAGATAGTAAGATTAATTATCGAGCAGAATGGATAAGCTCTGCAAACATGAAGTTTAATGAAAATATTGGTGTAACCGCATCTTATAAATATGTACATATCAATGCTCCAAGACGTCAGTTCATGAATACTGGAGATGAAACTTTATTATTTTCTGCTGCAAATAGGTTCACTAATTTTAAAATAGGACTTACTTATAAATTTTAAAAAAAACGTCCTTTCAAATTAATATCTGAAAGGACGTTTATAGTCTTAGTATCTATAAAAAGTTTAATTCACTTCTGGTAAAAAACCGTACTTAGCACTGTATTCTAACATCTGAGAAACATAATCTCTAGGCTGAGTTACATTTATTTTAGTAATTTCTCCAGCTGCATCTACTTCAGGAATCAAGACAGGGTTTACAAAACCGCTATAAGGAGCAGAATCAAACTGCTCATTCCTTTTTAATATTTCTGCATGCACTACAGGGTCTACTTTTACTCCATACCCTTCTACCAATGCTTCTGCTGCTTTATAATCTCCCTCGGATTTAATTCGCTGAGTTTCTTTAAGTAATTGACCAAAAATCTCGCGTAGTTTGCGATAATCATTAATATTATAATACGTTTTCCCTTCTCTTGTCACTTTTTCTATAACATTATCTTTCTTACCTTGTTCATATGCCCAAGCGCTTACCCACTGGCGATTACGCATGTGTGCTTCCTCTACATCATCTCCAACTTTTAAACGGATTAACTGAGTTAGCAAACCATTTCTTATATACCTATCATAGGTAGCTTTTCCTAACTTTTCCCAATCATCTACTAATCCTAATTCCTGAAGTTTTACATCCATTAAGTAATACAACCCTACTAAATCTGCACGTCCTTCTTCTAATGTCGATGCGTAATTCTTTAGTGTTTCTTTGGTCTCTCCAACTCCTGGATTTAATTGACCGGATGCATGCCCTATTACCTCATGTAACGCCGTATGTAACTTACCGGACAACTGTCCATATTTTTCTTCTAACTCAAATTCTTCTTTATCATGTACAAACTCTTTAAGTCTTCCTGAACCTCTTGCATTATTATAAGCATTGGTTATATTTCCAAGAGATACTGATTTAGAACCAACCTCTGCTCTTATCCAGTTAGCATTAGGCAAATTAACCCCTATTGGTGTACTTGGAGATGCATCTCCTGCTTCTCCTGCCACAGTAACTACTTTATAAGTTACCCCAACAACATTAGCTTTTTTATGTTCTCTCATTAAAGGAGAATTATCTTCGAACCACTGTGCATTTTCTGACAAAACTGCCATTTTTGCAGACATATCGAAATCTTTGATCTGTACGATTGTTTCATAAGATCCTCTATATCCTAACGGGTCATTGTATACTTCAATGAAACTATTTATGTAATCAATATTCCCTTCTGTAGCCTTTGTCCAGGCAACATTATAATCATCCCAGGTTTGTAAATCTCCTGTTTTGTAATACTCTATTAACAATGCCAATGCATCTCCTTGAGCTTTGTTTTCTGCAACTCCCTTTGCTTTTTCTAACCACTTAATGATTTCGTCAATTGCCGATCCATACAATCCTCCAGACTTATAAACACGTTCTTTGACTTTGCCATTTTCTTTTACCAGTTGAGAATTTAAACCATACGACAATGGTCTTTTTGCATCAGGTGATTTCTTATTTTTATAAAAAGATATTACATCTTGGTTCGTCACTCCTTGTCCATATAAATTTACAGCAGATAAGGCCACATTATCAACACCTTTTGCTTGATTAACTTTTTTAAGATCTTGGTCATTAAAAATAACATCAAAAGCTGCTTCTGGAAGTCTAGAATCGGTATCAGCTAAAAGCTGCTTCAGAAACTGTGTGTCGAATTCTGGTTTAATTTTATCATTACTATAATGATGATGGATCCCATTAGAAAACCATACTCTTTTTAAATACTCTTCAAAAGCTTTCCAATCATCGGTAGTTTTATCCCCTTTATATGATACATATATTTTTTCCAAAGCTTTTCGTATGGTCAGATTGTGACGATAGTTCTGATCCCAAATTATATCACGTCCACTCAAACCTGCTTGCGTTAGGTAATACACCAGCTTCTGTTCCTTAAGTGATAAATTTTCCCATCCCGGAATTTGATACCTCAAAATTCTCAAATCTGCAAATTGTTCTACTACTTGTTCAAATTCTTCTTTTACAACCTCTTTTTCTTTTTCCTGTTGATTGATCTGATCCTGAATACTTGGATCTTTTTTACAAGCCACCAGTATAACTCCAATAGCCATTAAGATGAATAAATGATTGAATTTCATATTTTATTGTGTGTTTGATTATTTTAGCAAATGTAACAAAATAAAAAATTCAAAAAGTTCAGCACTTTCTTCACCATCGTTTTCTTCTATAAATTAAGCTTTTAGAACTATTCCCAAAACAATAGTATATTATTTAACTGCCAACCTTATAAACTATGATGTTTGCCTACTTTTCAAAAATGAATTTTCAGATTTATGAGGCGTTAAAAATTGATTATATTAGCTTTGTAAACAATTAAAACTAACTAACATGAAAATTATAAAGTATTTATTTTTTCTATTATTACTGGTAGTTATTGGTGGGGCAGTATATATAGCTACTAAAGATGGTAAATTTCAGGTAGAAGAAAGTAGAGTTATTGAAGCTCCTGATGAATTATTATTTAATACAATTAATGAATATAAGACCTGGGAAAAATGGGGTCCTTGGATGGATAGTTCTGATGATTTAATTATGAATTATTCAGAAAAAACAAGCGGAGAAGGCTCTTCATACTCATGGAAAAGTGAGACTCAAGGAGAAGGAAAAATGGAAACGACAAAAACTGCTCCTTTTTCTAGTATAGATCAAAAAATTACTTTTATCACTCCTATGGGAGAAAGTAAGAGTGATGTTTATTGGAAATTCGAAAAAATAGAAGGTAAAAAAACAAAAGTTACTTGGGGAATGAAAGGAGAACAATCTTTTATGGAAAAAGCTTTTTGGCTTACCCAAGATAGTACATTATCTCAAAACCTAAGACCTATGTATAGTAGAGGTCTTGAAAAACTAGATACATTCGCTAATGAAAAAATGAAAGAGCACTCTATTAATGTTGATGGAGTTACTGAACACAGTGGAGGTTTTTATATGTATAGTGCTACAGCATCTTCGATTGCAGCAATTCCACAAAAAATGACTCAAATGCTACCAGCAGTTCAAGCATACATACAACAAAACAAACTTCCTCAAAGCGGAATGCCTTTTACGCTATATAATGAATTTAATGAAGAGCAAGGAACGGCAATCTACTCAACAGCTATACCTGTAAGAGAGAAAGTAATCACTCCTACCGATAGTAATATCTTATGTGACTTTTTACCTAGACAAAAAGCAGTTAAAACTACCTTAAAAGGAGATTATGTCCACCTAAAAAAAGCATGGGAAACTGCCTATAAATATATAACGGACAACAATTTAGAGCCAAACACAGAAACTCCTCCTTTTGAAGTATACAAAACCGATCCTAATTTACAACCAAATCCAGCTGAGTGGGTTACAGAAATATATGTTCCTATTAAATAAGGATAATTTTATATCTTAAAAATAAAATCCAGGGGTTCCTGGATTTTATTTTTCTATCGAGGTCAAGTATGAAACAATTAATATTAGTTTTTATAGGAGGTGGTACAGGAAGTATCGCTAGATACCTTGCTAGCAAGTATCTAAACGGCGCTAATGGAACTTTCCCGTATGGTACACTTACGGTTAATATACTAGGAAGTTTTCTGATAGGGATTATTTTGGGGTTGGCACTAAAGAATACAATGCTTTCACAGAATACTGTTTTACTACTTGCAACAGGCTTCTGTGGTGGTTTTACTACATTTTCTACTTTTGCATATGAAAATCATATGTTTTTAAAGACTGGGGATTTTATTAATTTTTTTTTATATACCTCTATATCTCTAGTATTAGGACTTCTTTTAGTATTTATAGGAATGTGGATGGTAAAATAAACACCCTTAAAGATTATAATTAACTTACCAAGTAATACAACTTACGGGGTATAATACCTAATAAAAAAACAAAGGTCATCTAAATGAATTTAGACGACCTTTAGTAATTTCCAAGCCTATTCTATGGGGGAAAATTAAGCTTGATTAGGAATAAAAAGTACTTAGCAATTCCAATTTTTCTCTTTCATATTTCTTCTTGCCACAAAACTATAACAACAGCATTAGTGAACAAAAACTGAGCTTAAAACAAAATAGAATTATCGACAAAAAGCATATATATTCGATAAAAACAATACCCAGTCTCGTGTTATGAATTTTTAACGTTTTCATTACAACACCTAGCCAATTAAACGATGAGAATACGTTGCATAAATTTTAATAATATCGTAACATTACATCCTTAAAAATTTCTAAACATTATATGGAAAGTAAAAACATAACCCCTACAGATCCCAAAAACGAAGAAATTATTGAAAACAAAGAGTTAAACATTTGGGAAGCTTTAATTCCAATTATTGCTTTAGTAGGTATGTTATTCTATAATGTGTATTTTGCATTTGGTGATGACGCTTTGAGTGGTAGTAATCAATTTATATTACTTCTAGGTGCTGCAGTGGCTGCGATTGTCGGTTTTTACAATAAGGTTACCTACAAACAAATGATGGAGGAGATTGCTAAGAATGTAAAATCTACTACAGGAGCCTTACTCATTTTACTTATGGTTGGTGCTCTGGCTGGAACTTGGCTAATAAGCGGTATTATACCAACAATGATATATTATGGATTACAAATCTTAAACCCTACTATATTTCTGGCCGCTTGTGTAGTTATCTGTGCGATAATCTCCATTGCCACAGGTAGTTCTTGGACTACTTCTGCTACAGTAGGTATAGCGCTTATTGGTATCGGGGATACATTAGGAATTTCATTGGGAATGACCGCAGGGGCAGTTATTTCTGGCGCCTACTTTGGAGATAAAATGTCTCCACTTTCTGACACTACTAATCTTGCACCGGCAATGGCAGGTGCAGAATTATTTGATCATATTAAATATATGGCCTATACTACTGTACCTACTGTCATTGTAACACTTATAATATTCATTATTATTGGATTTACACTAGATACATCGGGTACTCCTGAAATTAGTGATCAATTAGAAGCTATACAAGGTGCTTTTACTATTTCTCCCTGGTTATTTATTGTACCTATTCTGGTTATAGGTTTAATTATAAAAAAGACACCTCCTCTTATTGCTTTATTAGCAGGTACGCTTTTAGGAGCGATCGCAGCAATTATAGCACAACCGGAAATTGTAATAAATATTGCGGATAGTGATACGCTTAGTTTTAATAGCGCTTATAAAGGAGTCATGAAAGCTATCACTGTGGATACTTCTATAGAAACAACTAGTAAGGAGTTAAACGATTTATTTAGCTCTGGCGGAATGGCGGGAATGCTTGGTACCATATGGCTTATTATATGTGCAATGGTGTTTGGAGGTGTAATGGATGCCATCGGAGCATTAGCACGAATCAGCAAAGCACTTCTTGGTTTATTCGATTCTATATTTGGTTTGTTTGCCAGTACTGTTGCTAGTTGTCTTGCTCTAAATGTTACAGCATCTGATCAATACTTAGCAATTGTAGTTCCAGGAAGAATGTATGCCAAAGCTTTTAAGGATAAAGGATTGGCTCCTGAAAATTTAAGCCGAACCCTAGAAGATGCAGGAACGGTTACTTCGGTTTTAATTCCTTGGAATACTTGTGGAGCATATCAAAGTGGAGTGTTAGGTGTTCCTGTTGTTGATTATTTCTTTTTTGCAATCTTCAATTGGTTAAGTCCATTTATGACATTGCTTTTTGCTGCTTTTAGAATTAAAATAAAACAATTAAAAACTACCTAAGATAGGACACACTTAAACTAATACCAAATCGGCGCACTCTTTCTAGTGCGCTTTTTTTATCCCCTACCATCTATTATAGGTGTTGGTTTCTTATCATTATCAACGGCTACAAATTTAAAATGACCCGAAACTGCAATTTCTCGGTCATCGCTATACATATCTTCTTTATATATATCAACCTTCACAGTACAACTCGTTCTACCAACTTTAGTAATTTTTGCTACTAGTTCTATAATAGTCCCTTCTGGGATTGGTTTTTCGAAATCGATTTTATCTGTAGAAATTGTCACCACTTTTTTTCTACTAAAACGTGTTGCGCAAATAAAGGAAACCTCATCCATAAGCTGCAAAGCGGTACCTCCAAACAATGTTTCATAATGATTTGTTGTATTCGGAAAAACAGCTTTAAAAATTCGTGTCTCGGATTTCTCAATCAATTCCTCAATAGTAGCCATATTATAAGTTTTCTTAACAATTTCTATGTCAAAGGTACTGGTTATACCAGTATCTTTGTCTCATATTTTTAAAATTCTGAAATGGAAATCATACAAAGTCTTAAGTGGCGATATGCCACCAAAAAATTTGATACTACTAAAATTCTTTCTAAAGAAAAAATAGACACTCTTACAGAAGCTTTTAACTTAACTGCTACTTCATATGGTTTACAACCTTTAAAATTAGTAGTAATTCATGATAAGGAAATTCAAAATAAATTAACAGAGCATTCATGGAATCAGAAACAGGTGGCAGATGCTTCTCACGTTTTGGTTTTTTGTATTGAAAATGTAGTTGGAGAAGAATATATTACTCAGTATTTTAATACTGTAAAAGACATACGAAATACTTCAGACGAAATCTTGAACCCTTTTAAAGAACAACTTATAAATTCTTTTAAGGACAAACCTTCTGAAGAAATTTCTAACTGGGCATCTAAACAAGCATATTTAGCGATGGGAAACATACTCACAGTATGTGCAACTGAAAAAATCGATGCTTGTCCAATGGAAGGGTTCATACCAGAAAAGTATAATGAAATCTTGAAACTTACCGAACTTGGACTTTCTGCTGTATTAGTTCTACCTGTTGGTTATAGAGCAGAAGATGATATGTTTGCAGATCTAAAAAAAGTAAGACGCCCAATTAATGAGTCTGTAATTATTTTATAATGAACAATTTGGCAAGGTATTTGGTTTTTAAAAAATAGTATATTTGTAATACCCTAAATTTATAGAAATGAAACTAGCCATACCAAGAATTTTTATCTAGAGTAATATAATTGTTTGGCAAGTTTCATGTGATGTCTAAAACAATATTATAAGCACATGAAAAGTATAGTTTTAATTTTACTCTTTGTAATACCTATTTCAATAACTGCACAAGAGGAAAATTTACATTGGTTAACAGATATTGAGACTGCAAAACAGGTTTCGAGAGATACTAAAAAGCCTATTCTTATGTATTTCACGGGTAGCGATTGGTGTGCACCTTGTATTATGCTAAAAGAAGATTTTTTTTCTACCGAAAAGTTTAAATTACAAGCAGAAAAACTGATTTTATTAAAAGTAGATATCCCAAGACGTGTCGATATTATATCTGAAGAACAATTAAAAGCCAATAAAAAATTATTAGCCACCTATAACAAAGAAGGTGGTTTTCCTAACATCATAGCGCTAGATGAAAAAGGAAATGTACTTGGTACTCAAGGCTCCTACAGTTCCTCACTTAGAGATCCTAATAGATATTTTAGCTTCGTAACAATGATCATTGATAATTATTAATTTAAAAAGATAAATTACGAACTACAAAATCAAAACTCTTTTCGGTATTTTTGCCGCTAAAGAGTTTTTTTTTTATAATTTAATATAACCACTATGCCAGGATTTGAGCTATTCGGAGCTGAAGAAAAAAAAGAAGTACAAGATGTATTAGATAATGGGGTATTAATGCGATATGGATTTGATGGTAACAGAAATGGTCATCATAAAGCATTAGAACTTGAAAAAGATTTAGCTACGAGAATGCAAACCAAATATGCTCAGGTAGTATCAAGTGGTACAGCCGCACTCACAGTAGCTTTAGCTTCTGCAGGAGTTGGGTCAGGTGATGAAGTGATTATGCCTACCTTTACTTTTGTCGCGAGTTTTGAAGCAATACTATCTGTAGGTGCAACACCAATATTATGTGATATTGATGATACGCTAACGCTAGACCCCAAAGCAGTTGAAGCGGCAATAACTCCAAAAACTAAAGTTATAATGCCTGTTCACATGTGCGGATCTATGGCCGATCTAAATGCTTTAAAATCTATATGTGATACACATAACTTAATCCTTTTAGAAGATGCATGTCAAGCTATTGGGGGCACTTATGATAATAAACCTTTAGGAAGTTATGGAGATCTCGGTTGTTTTTCTTTTGACTATGTAAAAACAGTCACTTGTGGAGAAGGCGGTGGATTAGTTACTAATTCTGAGAAATATGCCGATCACGCTCATAAATATCAAGATCACGGACATGATCATATAGGAAATGATCGTGGTGCAGAAACACATCCTTTTTTAGGATACAACTATAGACTTTCTGAATTAAATGCAGCTGTAGGAATAGCCCAATTGCGAAAACTAGATAAGACGATCTCTTTACAAGAAAAAAATTATAATGTACTTAGAACCGCATTAACAACAATTCCAGAAGTTACTTATAGAAAAGTTCCTAAAACTGGTGTAGAAAGTTATGCTTTCTTAACTATTTTTCTTCCTACTGAAGAACTAGCTCGAAAAGGACATAAAGCACTAGGAAAACATGGAGTAGATGCCTGTTTTTATTGGTTCGATAATAACTGGCATTACTATAAAAAATGGGAACATTTATTAGAGCAAAAATCTCTTAACAAATTATCTCAAGAACAACAAAATGGATTGCTACAAAATAACAAAGCCTTTGACCAAAGTGATAGCTGGATGAGTAGAACAATTTCTTGTTTGATAAAAGTAAGCTGGACAGAAGAACAAGTAAAAGAAAGAGCTTCAAAAATGGTTGAAGCTCTAAAAAGTATTTTATAAATATATAAATGCTATTACCAATTAAGCTTTGCACTTAATTGGTAATAGCTTAATTTTAATAGTTTACATATTCTACTATTTCTAATCCATACCCGATCATTCCCACACGTTTTTCCTGCTTGCTATTAGAAACCAACCTTAATTTATGAATATTTAGATCGTGTAAAATTTGTGCTCCAATACCGAAATCCTTAGTATCCATATCTATTTTAGGAGCTTTTACTACCTCCTTGTCATTCTGAAGTTCTTTTACAGCTTGTAAACGGTTTAAAAGGTTCAGAGATTGACTTTCTTGATTAATAAAAAGAACTGCTCCTTTTCCTTCTGTGTTGATACGCTTAAACATCGCGTCTAATCGCTTATCCTCATTATTTGTCAATGTACCCAAGATGTCATTATTAAATAATGCTGAATTTATTCTTGTTAAAACAGGTTCGTTATCAGACCAACTTCCTTTAGTAAGCGCTATATGAACCTGGTTGTTGGTGGTTTGCTTATAAGCTCGGATTCTATAAGAACCAAAACGGGTCACCATTTCGAAATCTTCCTTCTTTTCAATTAAGGAGTCGTGTTGCATACGATATGCTACCAAATCCTCTATAGACACTAGCTTAAGATCAAACTTTTTCGCTACATCAACCAATTGAGGAAGACGAGCCATAGTTCCATCTTCATTTAAAATTTCTACGAGAATCCCTGCTGGTTGTAAACCTGCTAACCGTGCAAGATCAACAGAAGCTTCTGTATGTCCTGTACGTCTTAAAACACCTCCATTCTTTGCTCTCAAAGGGAAAATATGCCCAGGCCTTCCTAAATCTTGCGGTTTCGTTGTTTCATCTACTAAGGCTTTAATTGTTTTAGCCCTATCATGTACTGATATCCCAGTTGTACATCCTTGACCAATTAAATCTACCGAAACAGTAAACTGAGTTTCATGAAGAACAGTATTATTCTGAACCATCATATTAAGATCTAATTGCTCACAGCGATCCTGAGTAAGAGGAGCACATATAAGTCCTCGACCATGAGTAGCCATAAAATTGATCATCTCTGGCGTTACTTTTTCCGCTGCAGCTATAAAATCTCCTTCATTTTCCCTGTCCTCATCGTCTACTACAATAACTACTTTACCCTGACGAATGTCTTCTATTGCTTCTTGTATAGTATCCAACTGTAATTTATTTTTGGTCTCCGTAACCTGTGACATAATAATATGGTTCTGAATTTGTAGGCAAAGGTACTTTATAAAATCTTTAAATTGAACTACCTAATCCTTAATTATCTAATTTTATTTATATCTTTTTTCAGAATATTTCTATAATAAAAATAACCCAAAATATAGAAAGGTAAACCTAATAATAAAAATACCACTATACTAGGCTTTTCTGTTTTCTCACCTAACAATTTGTAAAGTTTATTATGATTAACAAATGCCATAATAAACATAACAAAGTATGAAATATTAGTCATTATATTAAAAACTATTAGCATAACCTCAATTTCCAGTGACGGATTTCTCGAAACAATTTTTACTACTATATTTATAATTAAAGATATTATAATTAATGCTATAGCTACAATAGAGTATTCATTAAAATTTTTATAACACTCATTAGCTTCATTATATGCCGCATTGTCAAGTTTACCTAATAATTGTAATTCTTCAATAGAAATCCCCCTATCACTTAAAATTTTTAATGATACTATCTTGTATTCCTCATTATAACCATATTGTTTATAATTTCTAGAAATATCTTCAAGTTTATTGTTGTCATATTTTGACAAAAGACTATATACTTCACTTTCAATATTAACATTAGAAATTGATTCTTTTATTGAAACAACTTCTCCTTTTTCCTTAATCAATACTTTTTTCGATTTCTTTTTGTTAAAATAATCTCGTATCGGTTGGATAAGGTTATCCATACTAAAAAAGCCTTGATCCGTAGTTGCCCTATATGTTAGAAATATACTTAGTGGAAAGATTATAAACGTAGATAACCAAGAACCTACAAATGGCGGTATACCGCCTTCTTCTGCTCCATTTTTAGCAAAAATCCCTATAAAATGATAGGTAAGAAAAAGAAACACTCCTATTACAATTGGCAGCCCCAAACCACCTTTACGAATAATAGCTCCTAATGGTGCTCCCACAAAAAACAACAAAATACAGGCTATCCCCAATGCATATTTATCATGTAGTGACATTTCATATTTATTGAGTCCTCTTTTTCTTGTGGTTAATGTTTTATCGGTGCTTTGTAATTTTCGTACTAAAGCATCTGTTGTAGATTGTGCCAGACTATATATCTGTACTTTTTCCTTTACTGTAAATAAATCTTTTATAATATCTAAAGTGTCCTTTTTCTCTTTTTGAAGTGTATCTATTTTTAAATTTCTATTGAGATTCGTAAAGCCACCTCTCCTGTTTATTTCATCTACCGTAGATGTAACAGTGTTATTCACCTGAATGGATAATGTATCAATCTGATCTACCAGCTCATTTACATTAAGCATATTATACCCCTTACTATACTGCTGTGCATCCATATCTACATTATCCAATTTAGACAAATCCATATTAAGAATGTATTTTTTGAAATGCGTTTTCATAAAAGGGTGTTTTTTTCTACTCTTAGATGATTTTTGCTGCACCTCTTTATAGTGGTAACCATCATTTAGTACGAGTGTAACAAAATCAGAATCAACACTCCCTTTTAGCTCTCCATCGACTGCTTTTATAACCGTAAAATTGCCAGCTCTGGCTTCTTTTTGATGTATTATTACATCTTTTAGAAGCTCATCATTATTACCATATTTTTCTGATACTTTTATATTTATATCTCCTAAATCATTAAATTGATTGGGAGTAATCACAGCTGCTGGTTTAACTTTAACTATATTTTTTCTCAAGTTAATAAACCGCTTTTCAGACTCTGGTATGACTGTATTAGAAAACAGGAATGCTCCAATACCTACAAAAAAGATAAAAATAGATAATGTCCTCATTGCTCGCTGAAGAGATATCCCCGAAGATTTCATTGCCGCAAATTCATAATTCTCCGCAAAATTACCGAAAATCATAATTGACGTTAGTAAAATAGTGAGCGGTAAAACCATCGGTATTAACCTTGGTGTGGCAAACATTAAAAATTTCATTATAACCGAAAAATCTAGATCTTTTCCTGCCAATTCTGATATAAACAACCAAATGGTTTGTAATAACAGAATAAACATTATAATTATAAAGAGTGGAAAGAATGTCTTTAGAAAAGTAGTTAAAATATATCTGTCGAGTATTTTCACCTAAAATGATTTATTAATTTCCCCGGTACTAATTAATAAAAACTGTTTCCAATTGATATTACCATACCTGATTAATATGTTTCTTATAAATAAGTCCCGAAAAAAATTCGGGACAATGTATTAATTTTTATTGATTTTTTATCATAACTAATCTAAACGATTGATATAATAATTCCCATATTTTGATTCGTCAAACACAAACAATGTACTAGAAAGTGATTGATTTGTTTTAAAACTATTCACTGTGATAGTAATATTGGTTCCGTTATTCTGGGACAAAATCATTTTATAAATATGCTTTGTCTGTTTATCAATTCCTAACAAGATTTCTTTTAATTCACTATTAGAGTCTATAGGAATTAATTTTATAAATTGAATTTTTCTTCCTTGTACATTTTGAACAATATCCAATGTATAGGTATAGCCTTCTTCATAAAAGGTTAACATTTTGGCTGGTGTTACATTCCCTTCATTTTCTTCATCTTGAGAAGAAATATTAATCTCCTCATCTTCAGGAACTATGATATGAAGCTTCTTTCCATCATAGAGTTGTTTGGTTCCCATGATATTAAGAAGATATTTATTCCCTGACAATGTAACATCACCCCGGGTTTCTTGTGACACATTTTCTGCTGGGTTATTAAGTGCATATTTAAAACCTATGACTATATTCTCATACCCTTTAACTTTTGTCGATACTTCGTCCAACAGTTGTTTTGCATCTTGTGCATATATATTAGTTATAAAAAGGGCAACTACTAAAAATAATATCTTCTTGTTCATGTATTTATTCCTATATAATGTTTTTTATAAATTTCATTTTGGGATCACCTATTTATTCGGCATCTAATAATTGCTGTAGCGCCACCAAATCCGTAACTAAAACTTGTCTGGCTTTACTTCCTTCGAATGGTCCTACAATACCAGCAGCTTCTAACTGATCTATAAGCCTACCGGCTCTATTATATCCTAATTTTAGTTTTCTTTGTAATAAAGACGCCGATCCTTGTTGAGCTGTGACAATAACCTCAGCTGCTTCTTTAAAAAGTTTGTCCCGATCTTTTACTTCTATATCAAGACTCGTGCCACTATCTTCTCCTACATACTCTGGTAGTAAATGCGCATCGGGATAAGCTTTTTGACTTCCAATATAATCAGTAATCCTCTCTACCTCTGGTGTATCAACAAATGCACATTGTATCCTAACTAAATCATTTCCTTGGGTATATAACATATCCCCTCTACCGATTAATTGATCTGCTCCTCCTGTATCCAAAATGGTTCTAGAATCTATTTTAGAGGTTACTCTAAATGCTATCCGTGCAGGAAAATTAGCCTTTATCATACCCGTAATAACATTAACAGAAGGTCTTTGTGTTGCGATAATTAGATGAATTCCTATTGCCCGAGCTAATTGCGCCAATCTGGCAATTGGGGTTTCCACCTCTTTACCTGCCGTCATAATAAGATCCGCAAATTCATCTACAACTAATACGATATAGGGTAAAAATCGATGTCCATTTTCAGGATTCAGCTTTCTAGCCTTGAACTTCGTATTGTATTCTTTTATATTACGAACCATAGCTTGTTTTAACAAATCATAGCGGCCGTCCATCTCTATACATAAAGAATTAAGAGTATTAATTACTTTTGTATTATCCGTGATAATTGCCTCTTCCGTATCAGGAAGTTTTGCTAAATAGTGTCGTTCTATTTTGTTAAATAAAGTAAGTTCAACTTTTTTAGGGTCCACCAGTACAAACTTGACTTCTGCCGGATGTTTTTTATAGAGAAGTGATGTTAAAATCGCATTTAACCCTACTGATTTACCCTGCCCTGTAGCACCCGCCATTAGTAAGTGAGGCATTTTAGCTAAATCCACAACAAAAGTCTCATTAGAAATCGTTTTTCCTAATGAAAGAGGCAGTTCCATTTCTGCGCTTTGAAATTTTTGAGAAGCAATCGCTGATCTCATGGAAACAATCGTTGATTTTTTATTCGGTACTTCTATTCCTATAGTTCCTTTTCCTGGAATAGGTGCTATAATTCGGATTCCTAATGCGGCTAATGATAATGCTATATCATCTTCTAAGTTCTTTATCTTAGAAATTCTTATTCCGGCTTCGGGCACTATCTCATATAATGTTACTGTAGGACCAACTGTTGCCTTAATCTGGGCAATCTCTATTTTATAATTCTTTAACGTCTCTACAATCTTATTTTTATTTTCCTCAAGCTCTTCTTGATTAATTGTAATACCACCATTCTGAACAGAATAATCTTTTAAAAGATCAATCGCGGGAAACTTATAATTTCCTAATTCGAGTTTTGGATCAAATTCTCCAAAATCTTTAACCAATTTATCACTTAGATTTTCTGTAACCTCTTCTTCTATTACCGTCTCTACCTCCATAGCAATATCTTCTGGGTTATCCTCTGATTTAATAATCAGTTTTTCAGTAATATCACTAGATTGATGATTAGGATCTCCAGAAAAGTCATTACCCATACTTTTTGTAGTATCAACCACACTCTTTTTATTAGCTAACAAAGAGGCCTTATCCCTTTTCTTATCAGAAGATGTATCCAATGAAAGGTCAGTAGTTTCTCCTGGAGAAAAACGATCCTTTTCTATTACTTCTTCTATAACTGAAGTTTTCTCTTTTTTCGTTCCATTAATCTTTTTCTCTGACTGAAAATCTCGATTAATTTCTTTTTGCGTCCTTTTTAAGGATGCTGATATTTTTTCTGGTGTGTAACGTAGACGTACGACAATGTATACAATAGCAAAAAATGCCAATAATAATACAGTACCTATAAAACCAATATAGTCTTGCAAAAGGTCATTAATTTCAAAACCTATTACTCCTGCAAACAACCCACTTTCGTTCTGTATAAAACCAAAAACAATAGAAACCCACAACATTACCAATACGCCCCAAAACCAGAATCCAGCCAATTTTTTTCTGTTTAGGTCAAAAAACAAATAAACTCCAGTTAGTGATATTAAAACAGGAATTACTATTGCGGATATACCAAAACCTTTAAAAATAAAGAAATCACTCACTTTTGCGCCAGAAATACTTAGCCAATTTTTAGCTACTGAAGTTCGGTTTGGGAACTGAGAAATTTCACTCTGGTCAATTTTCCAATTGAAGAAAAATGAAATGAAAGCAAAAAAGAATGCTATTCCAAGAAAAAACAAAAAACTACCCAAAACAACTTTTTGTTGTCGGGATAATATAAACCTATTTTTCAAAGGTGTTTTAGACGTTTTACTAGTTTTCTTTTTTGTTGTTATTTTTTTTTTTGCCATTTCGTAGTGGTATTATCGCAAAAATACGAATATCTATATTGGAACGTGAAAACGGTCAAAAAATTTTCTACATCATATATGGGATGTATATTATACAGCCAATAACAACCGCGGTAATTGCAGCAATAAAGACAGCTCCTGCAGCCACATCTTTTATAAAACCTATTTTATTATGAAAATCTGGATGTATAAAATCTGCTATAGCTTCTGCTGTTGTGTTCAACCCCTCAATACTCATTACCAGTCCTATGGCAAAAATTTGCATAATCCATTCAGTTGAAGTAATCCCTAAATAAAAACCTAAGGCTGTCATAACAATTGCTATAACAGCCTGTACTTGTATACTTGGCTCGGTTTTAAGGAGTAATAATGCCCCTTTGGTAGCATATCCACAACCTCTAAACCTACCAATAATAAACTTTAAAAATTTATTCATATGCTATGCTAAGACTTGAATCGCGGCAGAGTAATTAGGTTCTTGTACTATTTCAGGTACTTGCTCTGTGTATTCCACAACCCCTTCTTCATTTACCACTATAACAGCTCTAGAGTGCAACCCTTCTAATGGCCCATTAGCTATTTCTAATCCATATTTTTTTCCAAATTCTCCATTTTTAAAATCCGAAAGGTTTACAACATTTTCTATTCCCTCTGCCCCACAAAATCTTGCTTGAGCAAATGGCAAATCTCTAGATATGCATAAAACTTTTGTATTAGGCAGATTACCAGCTTCTTTATTGAATTCTCTTACTGAAGCAGCACAAATACCTGTATCAACTGATGGAAAAATATTTAAAATAACCCGATTTCCTTTATAATCTGATAATTTCACTGATGATAAATCTGTTCCTGTAAGTTCAAAGTCTATTGCTTTTTCGCCTACTTGAGGAAGGTTTCCAATTGTGTTTATTGAATTTCCTTCTAATGTTATTGTTGCCATAATATAATATATTTTTATGAACCCTAAAATTAATAAGATTACTTCACTAATCTTACATTAAGTAAAAAAAATAATTAAAACTATAATATATTGGCTATATTTATTAGTTAAAATGACAAACACGAACTAATTAACTGCAATAAAACTTACTATGAAACTTAAAATTCTAACATTATTATTCTTTTTTAGTGCCTTGGTGAATGCGCAACAAACTCCTGATGAAATAGGTCGCGATTGGATAAACAAAAATAGAAACAGCTTAAAAATAAGTAATGATCAAGAATTTATTCTTAGAGCATCAAGAAGTAGTCTTTCCGGTCATACCCTAAGATATCAACAGGCCATCAATGGCATACCTGTTTTCGACACTGAAATTACAATACACATTTCTAAGAAGAACGAAGTAACCAATGTAGCCAATAATTATGATAATAAGGTCACTAAGATCAATACAACTCCAGCCGTATTTAAAGCTTCTGCTTTAGAAATTGCTAAATCACATATTAAAGCACAAGAGCCAATTTCCCGAGAAGAATCTAAGTTATATGTATATAATAAAACTGGAGTCTCTAAACTAGTTCACGTTGTAAATATAAAAGCTAATTTACCAACTGGATTTTGGCAGATTATTGTGGATGCCACATCTGGAGAAATAATTGAAGCAAAAGACATATCCCTTAAATATCACACCGATACCAAAGCAAAAAACGAAAAAGAGAACAATGCACTAGAGACTTCTGATAAAAAGAAAAAAAAAAGCGTCGTTGTTTCCTCTCGCGTAGACGGAACGGGAATGGTGTTTGATCCCGATCCTTTATCTGCAAGTACTCAAATATATGGTACAGGTGGATACACAGACAATAATGACGCTACTAATAGCGACCTTGATGCCGCAAGATCTTCCATTACTCTTAGAGATATTGATTTTACGGGAGGAATCTACACCTTAAAAGGTCCATATGTAGAAATTAAAGATATCGAAGCTCCTAATAAAGGTATTTTTCAGCAAGTCAGCCCTGATTTTACCTTCAACAGGAATGATGATGCATTCGAAGCCGTAAATTGCTATTACCATCTGGATAAAAGCTTACGTTATATTAATGAAACACTCGGAATCACCTTAGTGTCACTCTTCAATAATGGGGTTTTAGAATATGACCCAAGTGGATGGGATGGTAATGATAATTCTTCTTATAGTACTGGTCAACTAAGTTTTGGAGAAGGAGGTGTTGATGATGCAGAAGATGCTGATGTAATTCTCCATGAATTAGGGCATGGGTTACATGATTGGATTACTAATGGTTCTTTATCACAAGTACAAGGTTTGAGTGAAGGATGTGGTGATTATTGGGCACAATCTTACAAAAGAAGTCTTGGTCAATGGCAATCTACTGATGCTTCTTATCATTACGTATTTGGTTGGGATGGTCATAATGAATATTGGACTGGACGAGCTACAAATTATGCTGCTTCATATCCTGCTGGTATTGTAAACCAAATCCATACTGATGGTCAAATTTGGGCTACTTCTTTAATGAGAATTTTTGATATTATAGGTCGAGAAAAGACGGACAAAGCATTTCTAGAAGGCCTTGGAATGACAAATAGCGGTACAAATCAACAAAATGCAGCTATCGCAGTGAGACAAGCTGCAATTGACATGAACTATAGCTGTACTGATATTGATGTATTCACCACTCAATTCTCCACTACAGGGTATACACTACCAGCTATTCCACTTTCTATTAATTGCCCTGGAGATCAATCTGCGCCTACAGATGGAGGAACTTCTACATATACAATTCCGGATTATACAGGAATGGGAAATGCGATAAATACAGGATGTACTGCAACAATAACTCAAAGTCCGGTAGCAGGAACTGTAGTATCTGAAGGAATGCATGTAATTACACTAACTGCAACATCTGGAACTTCAGTTAATTGTATGTTTAACCTAACCGTTGATGGCACTTTAGGCACAGAAGATATATTTCTGAAAAACGGAATTACATTCTACCCAATTCCAACAGATGATCATTTAATAGTTAAGGGAACATTTGATACGAAGAATACACTTGAGATATATAACATGGTAGGTCAGAAAATGATGGAAGTTGATATTGACCAGGATATTACCAAAATAAATGTAACTAATTTACCAAAAGGTATTTATTTTGCTTCATTTAGAAATCAAAAAGGAATAAGAAAAATCATTAAAAAATAACTTAACGGAAATAAAAAAGTAAAGCCCTCACTTTCGATTAAGCAAATTTTTCTAATAAAAAACGGTTACTTATTTATTGAATAAGTAACCGTTTTTTTTAAGCTTTATCAATTGCTCCTACTACTCTTTGCATAAACCCGTTAAGTGCTTCTTTCTGAGAAGTACCATTTTTAATCATCTTATGAACCTCCAGAGCTCCATACATATTAGATATTAATTCTCCAATAACATCCAATTCTTCATCCTTTAGAGAAGGAACTTCTGTTAACGCTTCTAACGTTTCGATAGTCTCTACCACAAAATCCTCATCGTTTTCTTCTATAAAACCAGAAAGGTGCTTAATTATCGGTAACCTCATTTACTAATTCTTTTAAAACATCAAATTTATTAGTCTGTACTTGATTGACGAAATCCCCTCCTTTAAAGCTAGCAAAAGTTGGTAAATTATCAACAGTTGCCATTTTTCTAGATTCAGGGTTTTTCTCGGCATCTACTATTACAAAAGTAACATTCGTATTTTCTAAAGCCAATTTTTTAAATTTAGGCTTCATTATTCTGCAATTCCCACACCAGGTCGCTGAATACTGAACAATAACGATATCATTACTCTCTACAAGTTCTAAAAGATTATCTGCAGCTAATTCTTGAATCATAATTTTAGACACATTTTTATTAATAAAGAAAAAACTTCTCCAGATTATCTCCAGAGAAGTTTATATCCTTGTATTTTACTAATTAATGAGCGGCTAAGTAAGAAGCAACTCCATCTCTATTTGCAGACATAGCATCTTTTCCTTCTTCCCAGTTTGCAGGGCAAACTTCTCCATTTTTTTGAACGTGTGCATATGCATCTATCAACCTTAAGAATTCAACTACATTTCTACCTACTGGCATATGATTTACACCTTCATGAAAAACAGTACCTTCTTCATCTATTAAATATGTAGCTCTGTATGTTACATTATCCCCTTCTACTGTAACAATACCTGTTTCTTCGTTATACGTTTCATTAGTAATATCTAGAATACCTAGTGTACTTGATAAATTACGATTAGAATCCGCTAATATTGGATATGTAACCCCTTCAATACCTCCATTGTCCTTAGAAGTGTTTAACCATGCAAAATGAACCTCAGGTGTATCACAAGATGCTCCAATAACAATAGTATTTCTTTTCTCGAACTCACCTAATGCTTCCTGAAAAGCATGTAACTCTGTCGGACATACAAAAGTAAAATCTTTTGGATACCAAAATAACAATACTTTCTTATTATTGTTTTTAGCTTCTTCCAATACATTAAGTCTGAAAGTGTCTCCCATATCATTCATTGCATCAACATCAAGATTTGGAAATTTTTTACCTACAAATGCCATTTTTGTTTTTTTTATTGTGATTATTTGATTTTAAACAGGGCAAATATACATCTACTAAATTGACCATCCTTATAAGATAATTTTAATTTTCTATATATCGATAGTTTTTTCCAATCTTCTAAATTCCTTCATGATTTTATTTTTTCCTACAATAAAACAAAATAACCTACATAAAATATAGATAAATTACACTTTATATAGGATGATTTACATCTCGTTAAATCTATTTTTGTATTTTCGCTTTTAAAATAAGTACAGAAATAGTTTAAGCTGAAAAACTTTACTCGACATATAACCATATTATTTTTAGTTTTTTTCATATGGACTACTCATGCGCAATCTTCTTTTGAAGCGGATAGTATTCATATGTATATTACCAAAGCTGAAAAATTACTAGAACAATACAAATACGAAGATGCATTAAAAATGGCTAAGACTGCTTTTGATAATGCAATGTATAATGATGATAATAAAAATCTAGGAAAAATTTATGGCATAATAGCTAAAATATATAAGCTTAATGAACAGAAGAATAAAGCTATAATAAACTATAGAAAAGCATTGACATATGCCAGAAATTCTAAAGCAAGATCACTTGAATCTGAATTATATAATAGTATAGCTAATTTATATATCCAGAACGATTCTACTGTTAGCAAAGGAATTGATCATTACAATAAAGCTTATAATACAGCAAGAAAAATTAAGGACAATTCAAGAATGATTCAGCCCTTATTGAATCTTGCTGAATATTACATACTTAACAATGATTATAGTAAAGCTTACATTGATTACCTTACCCCTGCAAGAGTACTTATAAACAAAAACTCATCAAGTATTGAAAAAACTAAACTCAACAACTTGCAAGGAAAATATTTTCTAAACGTAAGAAGATACGAACGAGCAGAAGAACATATAGAAGAGGCTATTGCGTATGCCAGCAAAGGAATAGAAAATAATAGCAGCAACAAAAGGCTGATATCAGACTACTATGAAGAACTAGCTTTTGCTTTTAAAACAAAATCTGACATTTTCAAAAAACAGAAAGAATATAGAAAGGCGTATAGATATATAGAAGAGTACCATAATTATCTCGATAAATCCGTTGGTCTTAAAAAAGAAATAGACCTACAACGAGCCACTATAAAATTTGAAGTAGACCAGTTTAAGGATAAAGCAGAAAAATTAGAAGAGGATAAGGCAGAAAGAGATTCTGAAGAAATTAAATGGCAAATAAGTGTTATCCTTGGTGTAGTTCTGATACTAATCTCTCTAGCTTTTTTAATCAGTGCTTATAAAAATAACCTCCAAAAGAAAAAACTAAATAGTGTTCTTATTGAAAAAAATAAAGAACTAATCCATGCCAAAGAAACTGCTGAGCAAGTTTCTACATTAAAATCTCAATTTATATCTACAGTAAGTCATGAATTAAGAACTCCTCTCTATGGAGTAATTGGGCTTACCTCCTTATTAATGGAGAATCCCGAGGAAAAAAAGAAAAGCGAATATTTGGAGTCTCTTAAATTTTCCGGAGATTACTTGCTAGCTCTTATAAATGATGTATTACAATTAAGTAAAATTGAAACAAATGAGGTTAAACTAGAAAAAGTTTCCTTTGACCTAAGATCCCTTATTGAAGGTATTGTCAATTCTTTGCATTCTAAACAAAAAAACAATGACAACGATGTCCATATAGACATCGATAAAAATATAAAAACTACTTTACTAGGAGATTCAGTACGACTGTCTCAAATACTGATTAACCTTATAGGTAATGCCTTAAAATTCACCAAAAAAGGAAACATATGGGTTAAAGTAAAGTGTCTTGATTTTACAAATGACAACTATCACTTACGGTTTATTGTTAAAGATGATGGAATTGGAATCCCCAAGAGTAAGCAGCAAACAATTTTTGAGAATTTCGCTCAGGTAAAAAATCAAAACCAAGAGTACGAAGGTACCGGGTTAGGGTTAGCCATTGTTAAAAAATTAGTTCAACTTCACAATAGTAACATCAAAATTAATAGTGAAGAAGGCATGGGATCAGAATTTATATTTGATCTTTTTTATGAAAAAGCTATTAAAGTTGAAAATAAGTCCGCTACAATTGGAGAAAATATTAGTATAGGTACTTCTAATTTCTACATCTTAATTGTTGATGACAATAAAATTAATCAGATTGTTACACAAAACATATTAAAGAAAAAAGGATACACTTGTAATTTAGCGAACAACGGTATGGATGCTATTGAGATGATAAAGAAAGAACAATTCGACCTTATTTTAATGGATATTAATATGCCAGAAATGAATGGATTAGACGCTACTAAAGTTATTCGTACATTTAATACTAACATCCCAATAATAGCACTAACTGCTGTTGAAGAAGGTGAAGTCAGAGACCAAGCCATGGAAGTAGGCATGAATGATGTTATCATTAAGCCTTATGACACGCAGCAGTTTTTTCAGACTATAATGAAAAACATCTCCAGAGTACGGTATACATAATCCATACTATCAGACTGAAGCTATATGTATTATCACGACTATTCGAAAGCTTTTTGTAGTAATCTATTTTTTTAATTAACATACTGAAAAACAGATTTTTAAAAAATAACAGTAGGTGCCTTATAAGAATTTATCTTTCTAAGGCATTTTAAGGCATAATTCAATAGTTTTGTTAATTGAAAATATAATATAATATAATATACTGATATTCATAAGATCTTGTCTCTAGCAGCGTGGTTGCTGAGCCATGTCCGAAGTATAGCGATCTTGATTCAAAAGTTTCTGATGCTAATGACTTATTATTTATCTGTTAAAGGCCATTTAAATTATTTTCTAATATGTTATTTTAGAGCAGAAATCTAGAATGCTATACAGAATGGACTCAAAAAACAAAGGCTTCAATACCATTTGCACACACAGTGGAGAAATCCTTGATAAACAATTTAAAGGCGCAATATCACCTATATATTTATCAACATCCTATGCATTTGAAGATGTTGATATCAAAAGATACCCTAGGTATTTTAACACTCCAAATCAGGAAGCATTGTGTAAAAAAATTGCCCAATTAGAAAAAGGAGAAACTTCGTTGATTTTTGGTAGCGGTATGGCAGCTATAAGTACGTCTTTATTAGCTTTTTTAAATAAAGGAGACCATGCCGTTCTTCAACGTTCATTATATGGCGGGACTGCCAATTTAGTGAGCGAGGAGTTCGAAAAGTATGGCATTGAGTATTCTTTTGTTGACTCACAATGTGTTGATGGTTTTAACGAAAAAATTAAAGACACAACTAAAGTAATCTATATTGAAACCCCTTCAAACCCACTATTAACAATTATTGATATTAAAGCAATATCAAATTTAGCTAACCAAAAGGGGATTATTACTATGATCGATAATACTTTTGCCTCTCCTGTAAATCAAAACCCTATTGAGTTAGGTATCGATATTGTTATTCATTCCGCAACGAAGTATTTGGGTGGACATAGTGACATATTAGCCGGTGCTGTAGTATCTAAAGAAGAACATATTAACAAAATATTTCAACTGGCTAAAAACCTAGGTGGAAGCCTAAGTGATTTTACCGTATGGATGCTAGAACGTAGCATAAAAACATTAGGACTACGCGTAAAAGAACAAAACAAAAATGCCTTAGAAATTGCTACTTGGCTAGAAAATCACAAAGACGTATCTTCCGTTTATTACCCAGGGCTTAGATCCCACCCTGATCATAAAATAGCAAAAGAACAAATGAAAGGTTTTGGAGGCATGCTCTCTTTTGAATTAAAGAATGGGTTAAATGCTGCTGTTTTCCAAAAAGAATTAAAATTAATAAAAAGCTCTATGAGTCTTGCCGGGGTAGAAAGCACTATCCTATCCCCTGCTGTAACATCTCACGCTTTACTTCCTAAAGAAGAAAGAGAACGTCAGGGAATAAGAGATGGGCTTTTAAGACTTAGTGTTGGTATTGAAGAAAAAGAAGATATAATTAATGATATAGAACAAGCTTTACAAAAAATTAAAGCTTTACAACCAGAATATTAAAGATGAAATTAGACATTCTAGCTATTGGTGCACATCCAGACGATGTAGAATTAAGTTGTTCAGGAACGATTGCAAAAGAGATTAACAATGGAAAAAAAATAGGTATTCTAGATCTTACAAAAGGAGAGTTAGGAACAAGAGGCACGCCAGAAATAAGAGATCAAGAAGCTAAAAATGCTGCTTCAATATTAGGTGTTCAGGTAAGAGAAAATTTAGGGTTTAGAGATGGTTTCTTTATAAATAATGAAGAACACCAATTAGCAATCATTAAGATTATAAGAAAGTACCAACCAGAAATCGTCTTATGTAATGCTATTGCGGATAGACATATTGATCATGGAAAAGGAAGTAAATTGACTAGTGATTCTTGTTTTTTATCCGGTTTACGTAAAATAGAAACTATCTATAATGGAAAATCGCAAGAACCATGGAGACCTAAACATGTGTATCATTATATCCAATGGGCAACTATTGAACCTGATTTTGTAGTGGATATTAGTGGCTATATGGATAAGAAAATGGAAAGTGTGATGGCATATTCCTCTCAGTTTTATGATGCAACTAGTGAAGCCCCGTCAACACCTATATCAAGCAAAAACTTCAAGGATAGTATTCAATATAGAGCTGCTGATTTAGGTAGACTTATTGGTGTTGCCTATGCAGAAGGGTATACCGTAGAGCGCTATGTTGCAGTAGATTCCATTTTTAATTTAATTTAATCCATATTTTTTTTTGTAGAATCATAGAAACATTATATATTTGCAGCCGAAATTAAATGGTGGTTGTAGCTCAGTTGGTTAGAGCATTGGTTTGTGGTACCAAGGGTCGCGGGTTCGAATCCCGTCTTCCACCCATCTAAAAAAACCTTGCTTTTGCAAGGTTTTTTTTATTTCTATACTGCATTGCTCGCATATTAATAAACCAAATGCTATGCTTAATTTTTCTTCTTCATTGAAACAAAAAAATCTTTATTTTCTTTTCCAGTAAATTCAAACAACAACTGGCATAACAGCTGGTCGTAATTCCAGCAAGGATCATACGTGGATCAAAAATAAAAAAAGCAATAATGTTTTTTTTTTACATTACTGCTTTTTTAAATGCTATTTACTCTTGTGCTACACCACCATCCACCACTAATCGATCTTCTCTGTTCGCTATCTCCCAAGCTGTGTAAAATATAAGCTTAGCTCTCCTAGTTAAAAGATCATATTCTATTTTATCAGCAGTATCTGTTGGCTCATGATAATCATTGTGTACCCCATTAAAATAAAAAATTATAGGAATATTATGTTTTGCAAAATTATAATGATCACTTCTATAGTAAAAACGATTTGGGTCATCCTTAGCATTATACGTATAATCTAAATCCAATTTAGTATACTTTGTATTGATTTTTTCACTTAGGTTATGAAGATCCGTACTCAATCTATCACTACCTATAAGATATATATAATCATTCTTGTCTTCTCCTTCATGACTTTTATCTATTCTACCAATCATATCAATATTAAGATCTACAATTGTGTTTTCTAAAGGAAAAATAGGATTCTCTGTATAATAACTAGAGCCATACAACCCTTTTTCCTCTCCTGTAACATGTAAAAACAATATAGACCTTTTAGGGCCTTGTCCTTTCTTTCTAGCTTTTTCAAAAGCCTCAGCTATCTCAAGGATAGCAACAGTACCAGAACCATCATCATCTGCACCATTATATACATTCCCTTTACTATCCATTCCCACATGATCATAATGAGCAGACAATACTACTATCTCCTCTGGTTTTTCAGAGCCTTTTATAAAAGCAAGTACATTTTCTGATGACTTTATTCCTCCTCGGAAATAACTTTCTGGTATTTCCTGAAAATAATCACTTGGGCTTATAGGAGAAGATATTCCTAATTTTTCATATTGTTGTTTTAAGTATTCTGCCGCTTTTTTTTGACCGGGTTCTCCTGTATCTCTACCTTCAAATTCATCTCCCGCAAAAGTGTATAAATATTTTTTTAATTCTTCAGAAGTAATACTCTCCGCATAATAAGAAGCATCCTTCTTATTTTTTTTCGAGCTAGAATCACTGCTTTTATCAACTTTTGAGGAATTATTGGAACTTCCACAAGAATATAATAGTGCAATACTAAAAACAACTAATATTTTTTTCATTTATAGATTTTTAATTTTAAAGTACAATATACAGATTTAGAGGTATATGATATAGTAAATATTTTCTTAAAAGAAAAAAGAAAAAATATTTCTAAAAAAACTTCACAGAATTAAAAAAAGGTTGTTATATTTGCACCCGCATTCAGGAAATACCTGATGAGACTAAACACTGGAGAAATGGCAGAGTGGTCGAATGCGGCAGTCTTGAAAACTGTTGAGGGTCACACCTCCGGGGGTTCGAATCCCTCTTTCTCCGCATAACAAACCTCGTAAACATCATGTATACGAGGTTTTTTTATTTTATTTAGTCAACTTCTAAAAAAAAAAAAAAAAACGGATCATATATTTCTTAATTCTTGTACCAGGTTGTATGCTTTTTTAATGTCAGGGTATTGATCAAAGAGTATTTTGGATCTTATGTATTAAAACACCACCTTATACACACCTATCTGAATGACAAGGAGCGCCATTGTTTTTTCGTTTTTAGGAAAACATTAAATTACATCACCTTCATTTACCGACAAATAACACACTTTTATCTAAAGCATAGGAAATTACATCACTATAATTTGTGCAATTAAGAGTTTGTTGTATTTTTGAAATCTGTTTATTTTTTTAGTTATATAAAAATTTATTCAGAGCCTCAAAACACCTAAGCTTTTCCTATTCGGTTATGACATAAATTTTTGTTATTGACTTTAACATTCTTATACATCTAATCAAAAATCAACTTAATGAAGTTTTACACAATCATTCTTTTTTTTCTTATTACTCAATTAGGTATTACACAGGTACGAAATGAATATCGGGTTTCCTTTAAAAATGCCGTTCATCACGAAGCCGAAATAAAAGCTACTTTCACAAATTTGTCTAGCGGAACCATCTCATTACTAATGAGCAGAACTTCTCCAGGACGATATTCTTTACATGAGTTTGCAAAGAATATATACAATGTAAAAATCACAGATAGTAAAGGGAAAAACATCACAGTAACAAGACCCAACCCACATCAATGGGATGTTTCAGGGCATGATGGAACAATTAATTTGTCATATACCTTATTTGCTGATAGAGCAGACGGCACATATTCTCAGATTGATGAAACACATGCACATATTAACATTCCAGCAACGTTTATGTATATCCCAGTGCTAAAGGATCGCCCAGTACAAGTAACCTTTGATGCGAGACAAGATCCTAATTGGAAGGTCGCTACTCAACTTATTCCTCTTGGTGGAAATAGCTTCTTAGCTCCTAATCTACAATACTTTATGGATAGCCCGGTAGAAATTAGTAATCACACAATAAAGGAGTACAAAATAAATTCTGGAATAACAGAATATACTATACGATTGGCCTTACATCATCAAGGAACAGAAGAAGAAACTGACGCATATTTTGAGCAAATAAAAAAGATTGTTGAGCAAGAAAAAGCAATATTTGGGGATTACCCTAATTTCGATTATGGAGAATATACTTTTCTTGCCTGCTATATGCCTAATGTATCCAGAGATGGCATGGAACATCGAAACTCTACCGTCTTAACAAGTACTACTAATCTTGCTGAAGGAGGAATGAGAAAAAATATTACGACAGTTGCTCATGAATTTTTTCATTCCTGGAATGTAGAACGTATTCGACCTATTTCTCTAGAACCATTTGATTTTACCAAAACTAATACATCCGGAGAACTATGGTTTGCCGAAGGTTTTACTTCATACTATACCTATTTAACCTTGTGTAGAGCAGGAATTATTACACAAGATGAATATATTGATAGCTTGACAAAAACATATAATCGCGTATGGAATTCTCCTTCTCTACAATATTTCAATCCTATTGAAATAAGTTATCAAGCACCTTTTTATGATAAAGCAAAATCAATAGACCCAAAAAACAAAGAAAATACTTACATATCACATTACCCTTATGGCAGTATGCTAGCATTAGCTTTGGACTTATCCTTAAGAGACAAGGAAGGTCTTAATCTTGATGATTACATGAAGCTAGTATGGGCTAAATACGGTAAAACTGAGATTCCTTATACTATAGAAAACCTATTTCTCACCTTAAGAGAATATGCCGGTGAGTCTTTTGCTGATGACTTTTTCGAAAAGTATATTTATGACAGTCAAAAGCCTGATTTCAAAAAATTATTTGGCACTGTAGCAATATACCTAAAATCCAATAGCAAAAAAGCATACCTAGGTGCTTCTATTGAATTTAACAAGGATGATATGGCTGTTATTTCAACATATGTAAAAAAGGGAACTCCTGCATATAATGCTGGTCTGGAAAAAGGGGATGTTATCATAGCAATCAACAACCAATCATTTTCTGACATTGATCAATTCAATGCGGCATTAAAAAAACATAAACCGGGTAAAAAAGTAACCATTACATACAAAAGGTTAGATATCGAAAACAAAGTAATAGTAAAACTGGTATCCAATCCAGAAATTAATGTCACACAGTATTCGAAGCCTAGTAAGAAAGCATTAGAAAAGAGAGAAAATTGGCTTAAAGCTAAAGAATAACAAACATAAATATGTATAAAAAAAGTGTATGAATAATCTCCATACACTTTTTTTTGATTCATATATTTCCTTAATTAGAAAGCCTATAAGCATCTAGATTTCTATTTGCTGTATTTAGCTCTTCCCTAACTCTGGTTAGCTCTTCTTTATATTCTGCCATCCTTTCATCAATTTCATCGTATTCTTTCAATTTACCTTTCATAGCCTGAATGTCTACATAAGAATTCACAATATTAGAATACATGTCATAGCGATAAGTAGAATCTTCTGCTGGTATCGATTTTTGCAAATCAACTATCTTAGAATTAATCATTGAATTAATGTATGAAAGATTTTGACCAGGGATATCTAGAGAATCAATAAGTGATTTTATCTCTAACATTCTTCCCGAAAATTCTTTCTGAAAATGCATTTCCTTCTCGATAGATGCTGTACGCTCTCTTAAAACGGCATTTTCCTTAAAAGGGACTCTATCAAAATCAAAAAAGAATGCCGTTACAATCAGTGCCACTGTAAACAGAAATAGCAGGGCAAACTTCAAAATACTATCTCTTCTTTCTTTACTGTTTTTTGGTTTCATTTGTGTAAATTATAATTTAATGACATAACGTTAATCCAACAGAAAACTACGTCTGCTCTTAACATCTGGTTTAGCAATAACTTCTTCTTTAACAAATATATTAGAATCTGACTTTTTACCGATATAATCAAGTTCATTTAATTTCTTAAAAAGGGACATCATCAGCTTTGTAAAACTAGAAACATTAAACAATGCCTTGTTTATATCTGTATGCTGATATTCTAAATCTATCATTTGAATTAACACATTCTCAAAGGCTCCCTGATTAAGATCACACCAATCTGACAAATAGTTAAGTAATTCTTCTTTTCCCGTTCCCACATAAACATCTATGCTATTTTTTATAACCCTTGCTAATGCCATAAGCTTAGTAATCATAATTACAGGCGGCATATGTCGATCAGATACTCTAAACTCTGGCAATACACCTCCTAAATGCTGTAATGTATTCTGTGTCAAAACAAGCACCATACGAGCTAGGTCATTCGCCTGTTTTTTTTGATGAATCTTCTGAATGATATTCATAGAATACTTTTCTATAGCATTAAAAAAAGTATGTATTTCTGTATAAATATATCTTAAATCCTGATGGCTTTGTATAGAAACACAGGGAGGTATAAAATCTTCTGCAAGCACTGGAACTCCATCCCTAAATTCGATTCTTCCAATAGTAATATGATGATTCCCTAACTCCTCTCCACTTGTTTCGGCACTTGTCAATACATTAAGACTATATTCGGGGAGTACATACGGATGCCGCGGAGGTTCTTCTTCTGGGTCCGCATCGCCAATCGGTATTCTACTATAAGGATTTACACTTAGAACAATATAACATTCTTCTTCCTCTCCTTTCACTTTATATTCTGTACCTATTACACTTCCTTTTTCTTCTAAAAAAGAAGAAATTTCCGGTGATATATGGATAATGTAACCACCTTTAGTAATTGCACGACACTTGTTTAATTTTACTTTTATAGTATCCTGACCATCCATAGAAAATATAATATCTACAGCATCTTCTCCGGACAAATCAGGTAACAAACCGTAATTAACCGCATTGATACCTTTTGCTCCAATCTGCTGAGACAAATTTGTAAATGCATTATCGGCTTCTATAAAATGATTCTTATTAATCTTCATTCCGTCAATCCAATTGACCCTATGATGATTTTTGTTAGTTGCTCCCATCTAATCTTTAATTTTCTATTTAACCACCTAATCGCGTAGTTTTATATCGTATCACTATATTCTTAATACAATTATTCTCTGCTCTTATAATCTGAAGCTCCTTTACTTTTGCTCCTTTTCTTCTTATCCTTTCACATAATTCCAAAAAAGTAGTACGCTTTTTATTTGCTAATACTGGCAAATCCAAATTTCCACATAGATATTCATTAAAATCCTTGGCCGTTGCTTCTTTCCTTCCGACTTGTATTATTTTCGCTTCAAATGCTTTATCACCGATATAAGGCGCTTTAAATTCCTCTTTTGGAGCCTCTTTAACTTCTTCTGACGATGGCGCATACTTTAGCTTGGTACTACTAGTCTTAAGCTTCTTTATCTCCACAATAGGTTTTTCTTTCACCCTTTCTTTAGGCAACACTTTTATTTTCTTTTTTGTACCGTACCTTACATCTCCATTAACAATTAAAGTAACCGTCTTTAAACCTGGAGTTTGATACACATATTCAGGGTTTTTCTTAGTAGAATTAACATTGGCTGTTTCACCAAATCTCCATTCCCAGGATGTTGCATTCAGCGTTTTATCCTGTACTTTGAGCAATTCTCCAACTGTAATTTTTTCTGGTACTTCAAAACGAGCCAGCTTTGTAGAATCCAGAACAAATACTTTTTCTGTAATTATTAATTCTTTTATACTCTCACACCTTCCATTGATCTTTAGTTTTACAATATATGCCCCTGGTTTATCATAAGTATGATAAGGAGACACACGGGAATCCACTTTAGAACTATCCCCAAAATCCCATTCACGCTGTATCACATTTTGGCTATTATCCTTAAAACGAATAATTTCCCCTACTCTAAGATCTCTTGCACTATAGTCAAAATCTGTTATCTCGCAGGGCGTATAACTAATGTACCTATATGCAAATACTGTGGCCGTTACCAATATTGTTATAATAAAAAACAATAGTATGCTTTTATCTAGATGATAATTTGCCGAGCTATCTGATTTTTTCATCACTTTTTATTTTCAAAATATAATTATTTCGTTATTCTAATTTTATACGGAAAAACGTTTAATGACTGCTCTTCCAAAATGGATAAAATATTACTTTTCAAAGAATCCCATTCTATTACTGATGTGGATACTTGCTTATTCTCAAATAACATTATTTCCATACAAGGAATAACTCCTTTTGCTACACGAACATCTGTCATAAACCCTTTTGACACTTCCACTTCTGTTATTTTATTGCTACACAATTCATAACACAATGCTCTTACATCCTCTTTTGTTACAATTCGATTCCTAGACAATAATGCTCTTCTGTATGCAGCCAATCTTTCTTCCATTCCCAGGTTATCTTTTCCCTGAAAAGTAGCTGTTAGAAGCATACTACCTTTTTGTTTAAGATCACTACCATGATATATATGTAAACTACTACCAGGCTTAATCTGATTAGCCTCTTCTCCATTAGTTGTCCAATATTCAATCAAAAGTGTATCTTTCTTTTTATATGGCTTAACCGAAATATAATTCGTCTCATCAGAAGATTCCCTAATATCAGAAATCTTTTTTTCCAGTAAAGATATATTTTGATTTAACTCATTAATATTCGATTGTAAAAAATCATTCCCATAAAAGGAAAAAGAAGCACTCTCATCTTTCAGCAATTCTATAAGGTGCATTAGATATTCCCTTGCTTTTCTAGAATCTAATTTACTAACATTATCTTTTCTTACGACATAGGTTCCTTTTGGGTCTATAGATGAATCATTTTCTCTTAATCGATATGCTTTTCCAGACGTATTAGTAATTGTTTTTATATCTAGGAATAATTCTTGAGTTCTTAATGGAACAATATCTATGTAATCCTTTAATTGATAAGAAACACTCTCCCATTTTCTATTTAACGCAGGAAAAGCATTAAAACTACAAAATACGTTATCTAAGACCTGATCCCCAATTATTCTAGGAAAAACTATCTTTATCCACATAAAATCCTTTAGTTCCTCATGGTCTTTCAAGTTTATAAAGTTAGAAAAATCTTCTGGTAATTCATCTTTAGAAGACAATGAAATAGGAGATTTTACAGAAACATAGTGTTTCTTATAAAGTTTATTTACTTGTTCCTCTATATTCCTTGTCTTATTCGATTTGTGATCAAAGATAGACTCTAAATGAATTTTCTTAGAAACACTACTATTGAAGTATCCAGAAAAAGTATCCATAGATTTACCATCAATATAAAATTGTGCGTTTTTTAAATGATGATAAAAAAGTTCGTTTTCTTGGACATCCATTAATTCAAAATATAACGAAATATCTTTAAGATCAATTTTATTGTACTCTGATTTAATTCCTAGATACAGGGTAGATGGCGGAAGTGAACTACCTTTTGAAAATGATAATTCATTCGCTGATTTTCTCTTGCCCTCTAAGTGGTGGATTTGATTCCCACAAACCATTATATCTACTGAAGCATCGATAAGTTTATTCTTCTGAACTGGTGAAAAATATATATTTTGTAATTCGGTGCTGGCATTTTTAGTTTTAATTCGTTTTTTATAATACAACAGGTGTTCCGGACCGATTTCTGTCATTTTCTCTATCGGTTCTGCATAAATTATCCCATGTGCCGGTTTTACCCCATACAATGTTTCAGGGGTCATTAATTGAATAAGACGTTCAGTTATTCTGGTTTGGGAATTATCGATCTCCCTAGATATTTTTTCTATTTCAGAGGCACAAGCACCAATAAGAAGAGATACAACCGGATCAAATGAGCTTTCTATTTCATTAGGCGAAACTCCCCAAAGAGAAGCTGCTTTCTTAATCATCCTATTCTTTATCTGAACTTTATTTTCTATACTCATATAACTTTTTAAAACGAAAGTGGAGCAATATAAAACCTTTCTAAACAAGTAAAAGGTTCATTTGTTTGGCTAACAATACCTTTTACCTTAATGTCTACTCTCTTTTTAATTCTATTTAAACTTCCTCTATTCATAAATTCTTCCTGCTCTATAACTACTTCAAGAGAAATCTTTTTTAACCTTTTTTCCTGAGAAGTAATACTTTCTTCTAGAGATTCTGTAATTGTATTTCGTAACTTATTGGTACTTGTTAGATTATCAAAATCTACATTCCATATAGAACAACCAAAAGATTCATCAAAAGTACACTCTCCAAAATAAGAGGTGGCTATTAAATGAATAAAACCTACAATAGATTGCTTTAAGTCGCAAGTATCTACTTCTTTATTAGTAATTATCTTGTAGGTGTCCAATGGTAATTTGTAATACGGTATAATCATAAAATATATTTCTAGACAAACTATTCTAGTCAACCGCAATTTAATAAAGATTTTATTTATCAACACTCCGAAATCAAAGAAACTATAAGAAAAAAAAAGCTTTTTATTACGTATTCTTATTTTATGTTAAGCCTATTCTTATTCTGGAAAATAGTGATAAGTTTTTTATATTTGTGGAAATTAATTTTTCAGATGAATATACTTTCTAAAACTTTTATTTTATTTATCATCATTGTTGGGGCAATGAGTTGTGGGGGATCTAAAAAAACGGAACAAGAAGCTTTAGCTCAAGCAAGGAGAGATTCTATCGCTTTGGCAAAAAAAAATGCAATATTACCAATCCAAAAAAAATATGGAGCTATTCTCAATATGCCTCCTAAAGAAATAAAAAATGTTCCTTTATTTAAATTCATTGATGAATGGATGAATACTCCCTATAAAATGGGTGGAGAAACAAAAGATGGTATTGATTGTTCATTTTTCTCTCAATACTTATTTCATGATGTGTATGGAAACTTAATAGAACGCACAGCTCAAAAACAGTATGATGCTCCCGATACCGACAAGTTTATAGGTCAAGAATTTTTAAAACAAGGAGATTTAATATTTTTCAACCATAGAGGATCTGAACATAGTGCCATAACACATGTTGGCGTATACCTTGGTAATAATAAATTTGTACATTCTACTTCCAGAAAAAGCAATTCGGGCAGAAATGGAGTACAAATAAGTGATTTAAAGAAGAAACATTGGCAAAAAATGTTTGTTGCTGCAGGAAGAAAACCTAAATTAACTACGACTACTAATAATTAAAGTATAAACTTTTTGGCATAACATTGGGGAATGAAAAATAAAAATGTTGAAAATATTTATGACGAACTAAGTGATATATATCAAAATTTCAAAGCAGAAGTATTTGTTACAGAAATTTTAGAAAAATCTAACTTAGACCTAAGTGATATAGATATTTTTAATCAAAGTACATTTTCCCGATCCTATAGAAGGGATGTTATAGATTTTAAAATTGACACATATTCTGGAAAAGCAGATAAATTACAGTTTAATTTAGCACGTAATGGTTTATACGACACCTTACCTGAAGGATTATTTCATGAACCGGTTAGTACTAAAGACAACCTTTCTTATAGTGAATTACATCAAAAGCAAAAAAAGCAGGAAAAGGATGCCCGCTCTTTTTTCACCCCGTTAGAAAATGAGTTTTTTACCCAAAGGGTATATATAGAAAAGAATGAACGAGAATTAATTAACGAATTCACAAATCTAAAAACAGACTTTTTACTTAAGTTCTGGAAACTGGATAAAGATATTCCAATAGAATATAGCATCAAACTTTTGCAATTATTACCGTATACCCATAAAATATCAGGAGATATAGAACTTACTGCATTAAGCTTGGAGAAAATCATTCGGGAAAAAGTTTCTATTACTCAGAAGTATAAAACAATTACAGAAGGAATCAGACCATCCAATGAGCAAAGATTAGGTGTTGACTTAACTTTAGAGTTAAAAGAAACATTTATCTCATACCCATATTGGCAAATAGATATTGAGTCCTCTAAAAAGGAAAATATAGATAAATACGCAGTAGATATTGCAACTAAGAAATTTATTACTATCTTTTGTGACTATTTTATCCCTATGGAAATAGATTCCCAAATTAACATAATATATTCGAGCAAAGAAGATACATTTGTATTAAATGAGACAAAAAGTCCCAGAATGGGTGTAACAACTATAATATGAGTTTGACATTACAATTAACAGCTATAAGTGCTGATTTTTTCAAAGTAGGAATACTATTATTTGCAGTAAGTGCAATTTTAATGGGACTTGTTGCTGGGTTAAAAAAGCTTTTCGTTAAAAATAAAAAGAAATTTTTTCTATATGTAATAGTCGTTTTAGCATTATTTGCTGCTACTGCACTATTAAGTAATGAAAAAGTACTCAATGATATTCCATTAAATAATTTTATTGGATTTCAAATTATTTTTTTGTGCTTGGGATCACTTCATATTATTGCACTTCGAAAGTTTTTTCCTGATTTATCAGAAAATAGAACAAAATTTTGGTCAGAATTTTTGTATACAATAGTAATTACACTTCTTGGCCTGATTACTTTTTTATTGGTTATAAATATCTACAAGCCAGAGTATCAATATATTTTTGCAACATCGGCTATTTGTTTTATAATCCCATTATTGGTGGTTAAATTATATGAATTTGCTGTTTCGGTTCCAGTACCTATATATAAAAAGTGGTTTTATCCACTAGATAAAAAAATAAAAGATCCCAAGGATGAAGAGCTTACCAATCCCCTTGTAATTTCTTTTGAATTTAATAAAGGAAAAAAGCTTGAAGAATTAAGTAACTTTAGATTAAAAGCTCCTGAAAAAATGGAATTCGGAAAGTTATTTTACTTTTTTATTAACGACTATAATGATCGCCATCCCGAAGGAGAAATTCAATTTCTTGATAACAAAAACGAGCCTTTTGGATGGATTTTCTATACCAAACCCAATTGGTTCGGATCACAAAGCCATATTGATTTCTCTAGGACAGTAGAAGGCAATAGCATTAAAGAAAATGATGTTATCATCTGTAAAAGGGCCTAAAAAAAATAATTTTTAAAAAAAAATACGGTTTTAACATGTCTGTTAAAACCGTATTTTTTTTAGATTAAATTTACCCCGTTAATTGTACTATAAGAACAAATGTAGTCCTTTTCCTTCTTTATCAAGTAACTATTCTTCTCCTTAGTTAATTACAATAAGAATAATCTGTTTTTTTTTACCTATATTTATCCTGTACAAGTTACATTTATTATAAACTTTATTTATTATTATTAATTTAAAAATTATTTATTATGTCTTTTAAAGCAAAATTAAAAGTAGGTGGAAAAGAGTACAATGTACTGAATTGTAGTTATGGTCTTCATCAGGAAACTGATGCCACCGGTCGACCATCATCTATCACACGAGGAGGTATGATTACAATTGAGGTAGAGTCTACTGCAGATACTAGTTTATCTGATTGGATGTTTAACAATTTTGAACTTAGAAGCGGATCTGTAGTATTCTTAAAAAGAGATACAGAAGCTACTTCTAAAGAACTTAACTTCACAGATGCATATGCTGTAAAGTATAATGAAAATTTTGATGCTACTGGAAAAAATCCAATGATCGAAAAAATTACAATTTCGGCTAGATCCATTGCAATAGGAAATGGTGAGCATACTAATGATTGGGTATAATTATCTTTTCTTAATATTATAGTATCTTAATAAAAGGGAATGTTTATATATCATTTCCTTTTATTTTTATTTATTTCTTTTATTAACAGTAAAAATGTTAGCATATGTCATTTTTAGCAAAAGTAGATATTGACGGTGAAGAGTTAAATGTCTTGGATTGTTCGTTTTCATTCAAACAAGGTGTTGATTATACAGGTCGTCCTAGCTCAAAACCCCAAGGAGGAGAAATTTGTTTATTAATAGAATCCACTGCAAAAACTGATTTTCTGGATTGGATGATTTCTTCTTCAAATACCAAAAAAGGAAAAATTACTTTTTACAGAAGGGACAATATGTCAAGTCTTAAAAATCTAGAATTTAACGATGCATATTGTATAGAATACAAAGAACATTTTAATGCTACAAATGAACAACCTTTTATTACACATTTAGTACTTTCTGCAAGAGAGATTACTATAAAAGGAACGACATATACCAATAACTGGCCTTCTAAGTCGTAAAATACAATTCGTAGCTCATCACAATTCTTTAGTAAGTTGATTCAGTTTACAAAAAACGGCTTCTTGCAGTCAGTATTGATACCATTTGGTAGTATAGTTAATAGAACTATTTTAAGCCATTAATTAATCAACCGCACAGGAGTGCACCTCGGGAAATTAAACCACACAATATATAGAGTACACCAAAAAGTCGAGATATAATATAAATAGTATCACAGCACTTTATGACGTAAAAACACCTTACCAAGCTATTCTATATCAAATCAATAAGATAATTAATAGGATTGCCAAAAGGTGTAAAAGGAAAATTATTCTAAATTTAAAAGAAAAAAACCCCATTACCTAGATAGGTAATGGGATTTTTTTCAATCCTATAACAATACTTAATTCTTAAGTATTTTAATATTTCGAGTTTTACCTACTGTCTTTAATTGAAGAAGATATATCCCTTTTGCATACGCACTCATATCCAATTGATATTCGTGTGTTCCTTTATTTAACGTTTCATTAGTTAGAACCTTAATTTTTCTACCTAGAAGATTATACATTGTTAAAGACACATGTTCTTTTCCTTGTAAATCAAATCTAAAATTTGCATTTGTTTTAACAGGGTTTGGAAATGCTGTAAATACTTCTTTTTGATTTAACACATCATCATTAGACTTACTACCTCCTAAAAGAGCATCAAAATACGGTCTGTAATTAGATGAAAACTCTTGATTATAAAACACATCCCAATTAATTGACCAAGTCATCAACCCTCTTAAATTTGGATAACCTGCAGAATTAACAAGAGTATAATTTCCTCCAAAAGAAACTCCTTTTATTAAATAATCCATTGCTTTCTTCACATCATCCGGTGTCGTATATCCACCACCTGCTGCCTGAGGAGAAGCCGGAATACCAAACGCTACCTGATCTTGTCTTAAAGCGGGAAAACTAACCGAATGTCCGGCCACTGAGAACCCTTGTAATAACATCTCTGTCATTGCCACGTGGAAATCAGCAGTTCCCTGAGAGTAACACACTCCATCTAATCCTAACATACATCCTGAGTTATAATCCTGAACGTGGATATAATCCAATTCATCCCTGAATTCATATATTACTGGTAAATATGCCCCGAATGAACCAACATAAGTACTATGTCCTCCCTGAACAAAAGCCGTCTCGGGAGCTGCACTTAAAACGAAATCAGATCCAAAATGATTGAGAATTGTTCTTGTACCTGATATAAAATTAACGATTTTGGGAGATGTTGGATTTCTAAAATCATTATCACCTGTAGATAACCCAAGAGACGTTCCCTCTAAGTCAATATCCATTCCATCAAACCCATAATCTTCTATTATAGATATCATTGCATTAGCATATGTCTGCGCATCGGCTGAAGTAAGCAACTCAATTCTACCATTAGCACCTCCTATTGAAATCAATACTTTCTGTCCTCTACTCTGTAAGAAACGTACATCCTCACGAAATTCGGCCTCAGTTGTAACATCACTACTAGGTGTAAATGCTAAATCTGCTTCTCCAAAAGTAGCGGGTTCTGCAAAAGCAATATTAACCACATCCCAATCTTCAGAAACTTCTCTTAGTTTTAATACCGCTGCTCCATTATCAAAATTATGCCAGTATCCAACCATAATATGTTTGGCAAGATCAGAAGGTGGAGGAGGTCCATCAGTGATTGATATATTCACAACAGAAGATGTTGCCTGGTCGCCAACATTATCTGTTGCTCTTGCTGTTAAAGAATGATTTCCTAAATTTCCTGATGACCATGTTATTTGGTAGGGTGCTGTAGTATCTTCTCCTAGTTTCGTAGATCCATTAAAAAATTCAACCAATACAACACTTCCATCGGCATCTGAAGCAGTAGCCGATAGTGTAATTGCATCCCCTATTGTAAAAGTTGCCCCATTACTAGGTGCGGTTATAGAAACTGATAATGGGTTTGTAATTGGATCAATAATAATATTCACCGCAGAGGATGTTCCTGTTTTACCAGTATTATCTTTAGCCACTGCTGTTAACGAATGATTTCCTTCTGTTCCATTACTCCAACTAATACTATAAGGGTTTGTCGTATCTACTCCTAAACTTTGTCCATCTGCAAAAAACTCTACTTGAGTTATGGCTCCATCATCGGTAGCATTAGCTGTTATTTCTATTGCTGTATTTAATGAAAATGTACTTCCAGCGGATGGGGATGTTATATTTACATTTGGATTTTGATCAGGATCATCTGAACAAGGACTAACTAAAGTCCAAGGTAGTCCACTTCCAGTGGCCCCACTATTTGTTTCGGGATTATCACCTTGAGTCCACCAATTCGCCTGATATTTATTATTATTAAATTGAACCTCATCACCTCCATTATAGACTTGAGTTGCTGACCATATAGGGATACCGGCACAAGATCCTCCAATTACAGGATTTACAGTGATGGTTATTTCGCTTGAAATTCCTATTCCAGAAAGATTGTCCGTTGCTCTTGCGCTTATAGTATGTGCACTTGCTGTAGCATTATTCCAAGCAATGCTATATGGGCTAGATGTATCTATTCCAATACTAACTCCATCTGCAAAAAACTCTACCTGTGTAATTGCCCCATCAGAATCTGTGGCATTAGCTGCAATCGAAATCGCTGTCCCTTGATCAAAGGTAGCTCCAGAAGTAGGTGATGTTATACTTACCACAGGTAATTCGTTAGGACTATCAGAAATTACTTCAATTGATATCGTACCTGAATTTCCTATGGTTCCTTCATTATCTGTTGCTATGGCAGAAATAGTATGGGTTCCTACTTCGGAGCTCCAATTCACGGAATAAGGACTAACTGTATCAACTCCTATACTAATTCCATCAACGAAAAATTCAACCTGAGTAACACTACCATTATCCGATGCATCGGCAGTAATATTAATAACATCTCCGAGCACAAAATTACTATTATTCGTTGGTGATGTAACTGCCACTGTGGGTAATGGGTTAATTCCGTCCAATGCATCTAAATATGCTCGATGTTCATCAGAAAATTCGAAATTATTAAAAGCATCCCAGTTCACAGACCAAGTCATTAATCCACGAAGGTCTGGATATGTTTGGGTCAATGTATAATTCCCTCCGAATGATATACCTTTGATTAGGTAATCCAATGCTTTATGTACTTCTGCCGGTGGTGCAAAACCTCCTCCTGCGCTAAAACTTGCAGGAAGCCCTATTAATACTTGATCTTGCCTAAGTGCTGGAAAAAATTTAGACGTATCCCCTGTAATAGGAAATCCTTTTAGAAGCATATCTACTAATGCCACATAAAAATCGGCATTCCCCATGGCATAAAACTGATCATCTAATGCTGTAATTGACCCCGAGTTATAATACTGAACTTGTAAAAAAGTAAGTCTATCTCTTAGCGCATGAATTACAGGAAGATAAGCCCCTGATCTTCTATCAGCGGCTGCCGAAATACCACCATAAAAACTATATCCGAGCTGTACAAAAAACGTTTCTGGTGCCATTGTTAGGATAAAGTTATTCCCAAAATGGTCATAAATAGTATTAATCGCACTAATTAGATTTACAATACGAGGTGTAGTCGGATTTCTGAAATCATCATCTCCCAAATCCAGAGATAAGGATTGTCCTTCAAAATCAATATCCATTCCATCAAATCCATATTCTTCAATAATTGAAATCATAGAACTTACAAATTCATCTCTTTCTGCTATTGTATTTAGTTGTACTAAACCATTCGCACCTCCAATAGAAATTACTACTTCTTGTCCCCTACTTTGTAAAGTTTGGATACCAGTTCTAAAATCTGCATCTGTAATATTTGTAGCATCTGGTGTAAAATCAATAAGGGAAGTACTTCCAGACACAGGTTCTGCAAAGGAAATATTAACAACATCAAACTTTGATGACACATTTTCTGGTCGTATAAAACCTGATCCATTATCAAAATTATGCCAATATCCAACAATTACACGATCTGGCAAGTCAGTAGATCCATCATTCGTCCTAACTCTAATAGAAACGGGAGATGATGTACCTGTTAAACCATCATTATCGGTTACTACTGCAGTCAATGAATAATTTCCTTCAGTAGCACCAGACCAATTAAATGAGTACGGTGCTGTACTATCCTCTCCCAACTTGGTAGTATCATGAAAAAATTCAACCTTGGTAATTGTTCCATCTATATCCGATGCCGATGCAGTGATATTTATATTTGCTCCAACAATAAAATTTGCATTATTAGTTGGTGAAGTAATAGCTACCACCGGAGGTTGCGGCCCCACAGGGTTTATAGTTATTGTAATCGAAGAAGAAGTAGCAGTTTGTCCCGATGTATTAGTTGCTGTAGCAGTAATAATTCTTTCTCCTGATCCTCCATTTGACCAATTTATTGAATATGGACTTGTAGTATCCGCCCCTAAACTATTTCCACCTTCAAAAAACTCAACTTGAGAAATTGTGCCGTCAGGATCATTAGCATTCGCCGTAACATTAATGGTATCACCTTGATCAAAAATGGCTCCATTAATTGGAGATGTTATACTAACAGTAATTGGTTGATCAGTACCACAGGGCCCAACAAGAAACCATGGTAATCCACTACCATTTGCTCCGCTGTTGGTTTCAGGATTTTCATCCCTTGTCCACCAATTCGCCCGGTACTTATTACCTCCATATTGCACCTCATCTCCAGTATTATAAGTTGCAGATGCTGACCATAAAGAAATTCCGTCACAGGAATCTTGAAATATCATTTTTTCTGCATCAAATCCCGTATTGAAGTGGTCATAAAGTATGCCTAATTTCATAACATGGTCATCAGCATAGGTATTAGAAAAACTAAATACAACGAATAGAATAGGCAAATAAATTTTAGTTATTTTTTTGAGTAAATAATAATGATAGTCATTCTTCATGATTAAAAAAGTTTAGTATATGTTAATAAAAGTTTATGTTCAAATTAAAGACTTATACTGGTTGAATAAATAGTAAAGTCATTGGGAATTATAAAAAAGCCCCCATTCTTATTTAGTGAAAAAAAGTATTCTCTATTGACTAGAATTCACTTAAAACAAATCTCGATTGGGGTTCTAAGAGTAGTTTTATATAAACTAAACTTAATTAAATTAGTTCAGCTTCAAACACTTTTTAGCTAAACACACTAATAATGTAGATAAACACATTACAAATATCGACAAGCAGCTGCTTTTAAATACTAACCAACCTATTCTTAAAGAATTACGCCACAAGATTGATTTATCCGTTTGGAAGCACATCAGTCTCATTAACCATTTTCACAACTATCTGAAAGTTTTTTTGTAGCGATCTATTTTTTTTTAAAATTCATATTCAATTTAAAGGAATTCCATTTTGCACTCTATTGGTTATAAATTATAATTATACCATTCCCCAAATACACACTATGAATATGGTTAAATCCTTATATCCATTACGTCTTGAAGTTTTAAATTAAAGAGACAGCTCTTTATCATAAAAATTCTAGTACATACCAACATATTACTTTCTAGCAATCTTATTAACCACTAGGTTTACTCATAACCATCAAAACAATCGTAGGTGTTAACATTAAAAGAGGTTGATAATCTTGCTTTATCATCAGATATAAAATCTAAATAATTATAACTTTTATCTTTTTTTTTAAAATAGTTATAATTCGATTTAATAATAAAAGCTCTATATATAAATCATTTTTGTAACTTTAAAAATGCGAATAACATCATTATGGCATTTACAGCAGAAGAATTTATCTCTTTAACTGAAAAAACCTTACTTTATCTCGTTATTATAGATAATAAAGGGGAAATATTTCACACAAATAAACGCTGTGAAACATTGTTTCAGTCGCCTAAAAAACAAGTAATTGGGAAATCTATATTTAATTATGTCATTGATGAAGACAAATCAGGATTTAAAAAAGTTGTTTCGAATCTAGGCAAAAACGAACCTATTCTTGGTAGAACTTTTAGATTTTACTCTTCCACCAAAAGTGGGATATTATCTCTGAAATTCGATTTTGTATGCCATGATGACCTCATATATGCTTCAGGAATTGATATAACAGAAGAAAACAAAGAACATTATGCACTCACTTCTTTGTCCAAATTAACAAAAACCGGTGCTTGGTATTTTAATCCTATTACAGAAGAGTTATTTTTATCTAAGGAATGTTACAGACTTCTAGAATTGAAACCAGACACACCAATTACTATTGAAGAAATTATAAATTATTATCATCCAGAATCTCGCGACAGGGTAAAAAAACACTTGGATACTCTTATTAGTTCTAAAACTCCTTTTGATTATACAGAAAGATTAATCACTGCTACAGGTGTCCAAAAATGGGTAAGAGTTCTTGGTGAACCTACAATACATAATGACAAAGTTATTTTTATCAATGCAAGTTTTTCAGATATCACAGAACGCCAAGATTATATTGAGAAACTTAAATATAATGAAGAAACAAAACATCTTGCTTTAAAAGGAATTCGATCTGGATTGTTTGATCATAACATAGAAACTGATCATGTTTTTTATAGTATAGATTTTAAAAAAATGTTGGGATTACCACTAAATCAGGAGTTTGTACCTGAAGAGGTTTTCAGAAAAATGATACATCCGGATGATATAGATGAAGCTTTAGAAAGACATGCCAAAAACCTGAATAAAGAAGGTTATCACTATTTTAATTATTACCGACTTAAACATATTGATGTAGGCTACCGTCATTATGAGGTATACGGATATCGCAAAAAAAATAAAGAAGGTAAAACTATTCGCATGATTGGCAATTTAATAGATGTCCATCAAAAAAAAATAAATGAACGAACTATAGCTGAAAATCAAAGTAGATTACTAGCTATGGTAAACAATAATTGTACGTATACCATACTACTAAACAATAAAGGGGAAATATTAATGGCGGATGAAGATTCGTTAAAAATCATAAAAAGAGATTTTAACATCGATCCGACTATAACAACTTCTCGTTTTATAGATGTCATACCTGTTAATTTCAAAAATACTTTTGCAAATGAATTTAATAAAGCTTTAAAAGGAACTGAGGTAAAAAAAGAAATAGAAAGAGTTACCTATCAAGGAGCCGTACAATGGCTTGAGGGGAGATACATCCCTATTTCTGACAACAATAATAACATCAACTCTATTCTTGTTAGTTTTCAAGATATTACAGAACTGAAATCTGCGGAAATCGCCATAAAAGAAGCACATCTTAAAGAACAAGAGCTTAGTACATTAAAATCGAATATATTATCCAACTTTAGTCATGAAATACGAACCCCATTAAATGGTATTATGACAATTAGCAATTTACTGTTGCAAGGTGAAGAAAAACCAGAAGAGAGAAAAAGATTATTAGAATATCTGGAGGAAAGTAAAGATAGGTTGTTAAAGACTATAAATAATTTATCACATTATAGTGAAATTGACACCATACAAAATAATCTGGATTATCAAGAATTGGATATGAATTATACCGTTGAAACATGTTATCGTGAATATCGACATTTGGCTAAATCAAAAAATCTTCTGTACACTCTGGAGCTAGATGAAAACTGTCCATCAGCCTATATAGATGAAAATTTATTTCAGACTGCCTTAAATAATATCATTCATAATGCTATTAAATATACTGATGTTGGCGAAATTATTGTAAAAATAAAAGCTATTGAAAAGAAAAAATGTATTCTAGTTAGTATTAAAGATACAGGTATCGGGATCGAAAATGATAATTTAGAAAAAATATTTGATCCTTTTATTCAAGAAAGTTTTGGACTGAGTCGTAAATACGAAGGAACTGGAATAGGACTGAGTCTTTCCAAAAAATATATTGAAGTATTGGGAGGAAAAATTAGTATTAAAAGCGAACTAAATAAAGGAACAGAATTTATAATCACTATACCCCATAAATTATGAATATACTCTATGTAGAAGACAATAAGGTTAATGCCATGGTAATGGATAAAATGCTCTCTAAGAATAAATCAACCGTTATTATTGCGGAGAATGCTCCGAATGCTTTAAAAATAGTAGAAGAAAAATCTTTAGATCTTATTTTAGTTGATATTAATCTTGGTATAAATCAAATGAATGGTTGTGAATTATTAAAAAAATTCAAGGAATTAGAAATCGTAAGAAAGATTCCTGTGTATGCAGTAACAGCTTATGCTATGCCCGGAGATGCGCGAAGATTCATAAATATTGGATTCGATAAATATTTCCCAAAGCCTGTGGATTTCGATAAACTTTTATCCGCTATCTCGACTGTAAAAATTAATAATTCTCTCTGAAAAGGAAAACGAGCATCAAATTTTGATACTCGTTTTGAATTTTAATATTCTTAATTATCTTTATTGTTGTTGATAATCGGAATCCCAATCCGTTCCATCATCTCCCTTTTGACCATCCATTTTGATCATAAAGTTTTTTGCCGGAAAGTAAGGTTTCATATGTATATCCAGATACACTCTATCTTTTTGTTGCGGATCTTGTTCGAAACGTTTGATAGAAAAATCTTCTATTAATTTATCTGGACCTGTAATTTCATCAAGAAACTTAACAATCTGTCCCATCAATTCTTTTCGGGTTCTCGCATTGAAGTTTTCGAAAGCTCTTCTATTTAGGAAATCCATTAAAACTTTAGTAACATAATCAAATACTCTTACAACAGAATATGTTTGTAGCCCTAGATTATCTCCATTAAATAATGTTTTAGCAGAAAAAGCCATCACTTTACCATATTCATTTACCATCGGTACTAAACCTAACTTCTCCAATTGTGCAATCTCACTCTTCTTTAGGTCAAAACGGACTCCATCTACCTCATTCATTCCACCAAATTTCTTACCAGCTGTAACCTGTGACATTAAGGTTTTATATATTTTTCCGGCCAGAGCACTTGATGGAGGTACAAAAAGATCATCATCTTCTCCAACTTCGTCATGTTTTCCTCTACCAACAAGCCAATTACAAGCCATTATAACATTAGATCGATATTTATCTCCTCCTGTAAGGTTAGCTGCCTCAAACATCTCCATAACATCATCTGGCTCATCAAGATGTTCAAAGTCCGTAACCATCATTACCTTATTATCATGTGCAATTTTGGCCCATTTTTCTACAACTTTATTAGATCCCAAATATCCTGGTATCACTAATAAACCATAGTTATCTCTTAGATCCAAACGATCATATCCTTGTACCAATTCTTCCTGTACCGCATCAATAAACCTAGTATTATCAAGATCTTTTAGCTGTTCTAGCTCAGCATTCATGATATTAATATTCTTTATTTTTTGCGATTCTGTATTTTTAAAAAATAAAGCCACTGATCTATATGATTGTTCGAGCTCTCTTGTTTGTTCTAATGCAGTTCCTAAGTTTTTTTCTAACGACTTTCTAGCGATTTCAGAATTTTTTTCTGATTCTTCCACCATAACAGAGAGATCATCACTAGATGATAAAATATCTCCCCATATTTCCAAAGTTTTCTGAAGCTTTGCTCTATCTGCCTTTTTTGTAGATTCTGTAAGAAAGATCTTTTTACGTGCTTTACGATCAGGGTTCATATTCTGAACGTCGTCAATACATGCTTCTAATAAATCGAAACCACCATATTTAGCTAATTTCTCTTCATTAATTTTTAACTCCTTTGCTGGATTTTCTATTTTAATGCTCTCTTGAGCTTGTTTTCCTGCTGCCATGTAATTTATTGCTTTTAACCTTGTTGTTGTAATTCTGCTAATAATGATTGAATTGATCTTAACAATGCTTCTTTTGCATCTGGGTCTGCTAATGCAGTTTTCAAGATTTTATTAGATTTAAGCTGTTTTACAACTTTTAGATACTGATCTTTTTCTGTATCCAAATCATTAAGAAACTTACTCTGGTTAATAATTCCTTTTTTACCAAAATCTCCTAAATGATTAAATTTTAGCATTTCTTTACTTTCCACTCCATCAGCATCTTCAAATTCCACCTCTATTTCAGGTTTATAGTTTTCAAATACGTGTTCAATGGATGTAAGTCCATTAACAACCTTTGGTTTGATAGGTTGATCTTGAGTTAATTTTTGAACAAGAAGTGTTTTATTCTGTCCGATTTCCAATATAGCTTCACTGGCATCGGTTTTTACCTCTGTTCCTCCTAATCCATATGTGTTACTGCTCATACTTTCTCTGTATATAATGATTCCGAATTATAAATATACTAAATTTTATCTCAGAACATAATCTTTATTGATAGCTCCATTCCATTTTTTCTTCTTGAATATCAAGAAACACCTTACTCCCTTTACTTATTTTACCCGTAATTAGCATTTTGGATAAAGGAGCTCTAAGTTCTGTTCTAATTACTCCTCTGAGTGGTCTAGCTCCATATTTTGGAGTAAACCCTTTATAGGCAAGGTATTCCAGAGCCCTCTCTGTTAGCTCCAAAGTTATTTCTTGTTTATTTAATGCCTTGTGTAAATCTTTTAATTGAATATTAAATATTTTTACAACGTTTTCTTTTGTAATTGGTGCAAAAGGTACTATTTCCGTCAATCTTCCTAAAAATTCTGGCCTAAAATGCCTACTCATTAATTCCAATAGATCAGTAGATTTTGGAATTTCTCCTTCTGCAAAAGATTTCACCACATGCTCACTTCCTATATTAGAAGTAAATAATATTACAGCATTAGAAAAATCTCCTGTTTTTCCTAACCTATCGTTTAACTTTCCTTCATCTAATATTTGTAAGAAAATATCAAAAACAGATGGGTGCGCTTTCTCAATTTCATCAAATAAAACTATTGAATATGGTTTCTGCCTTATTTTATTTACCAACAAGCCTCCTTCTTCATACCCGACATACCCGGGAGGTGCTCCATATAACAATGCTGCCGAGTGCTCTTCTTTAAACTCTGACATATCAAATCGAATAATAGAATCTTCTGTCTGAAAAAGAAACTCTGCCAGTGATTTTGCCAATTCTGTTTTTCCAGTTCCGGTTGGTCCTGTAAAAAAGAAAGAACCTATAGGAAGCCCCGGTTTACTGAGTCCTGATCTAGATTCTAATACGGCTTCAGAAATGATTTTAATTGCGTGATCTTGACCTATTACCCTTTTTTTAAGATGCGCTTCCATATTCAACAATCGTTCTTTTTCATCTGCCTGAAGCTTCCCTACAGGAATTCCTGTTTTATTAGCTATTGTTGCTGAAACATCATTTTTATCTATCCACTTTTTATCTTCTGAAGCTTTATCAAAAAAACGATCAAGAATAGAAACAATTTTATTTTTATAATTATCAAACGTTTCTTCTCCTAAAATCATCTCCTCTTCTCCTAGCTCAGTAAATAACAAATAGCTGAATTTATTTTTTAGGTTACTAAACAACCAACCTAGTTTATCTATTTTATCTGATTCTTCTGATTCTTTCGTCGTGATTTCTTCTAAACTCTCTTTTAATAAAGCAACCTGATTAGCTGTGGTTTCAATCATATAGTTTGTTGCTGACATTGTTCTATCAATAAGATCAATTGCTGCATCTGGCAAGCTTCTGTCTTTATTAAATCTTTTGGAGAGCCTAATAGCCTCTGCAATGGTATCATCTATAATATCTAAGCTATGGAATTCTGTATATTTATTAATCGTATTAGATATCATTTTTAGGGTATCTACTTCTGATGGTTCTTCTAATGCAACTATTTCGAACCGTCTGGAAAACCCTTCATCTGTTTCTATGTGTTTTCTAAATGCATCATTAGTAACTGTAGCAATAAACGTTACTTCACCTTTTGCTAGTTCTGATTTTAAAATATTGACTAGCCCCTGATTGCCATTATTCTTATCAGTGATATTATTGATTTCATCAATCAGTAAAACTGGTTTTTCAAACTCCTTTAATGCAACCAATATTTTTTTAAACCTATCCTCTACTTCACTTTTATAACTTGCTCCAGAAACTAAATTGATAAAATCCAATTCATAAATTTGCGCATTTTTTAAAGCCTCAGGTACATTACCATTAATAACCGCTTCAGAAAACCCGTCTAATAATACTGTTTTACCAACACCTGGTTCTCCAGTTATAAGTACATTAGGTTTAGAACGTCTTCCTAATATCTCTGTAATCATTTTTACTTCTGCATCTCTTCCAAAAATATCTTCTAACTGTCTATTTTTCGCTGCAAAAGTTTTATCTATACAATATTCTTCTAATATTCCTGAATCACTTTTTTGACCATTCACTATTCCTGCGCTTCCTTTCGAACCAATTTTATTTAGTCCCTTTTGCCCTTGTGTTATTGCTATCAGGATATCATCTGCTTTAAGCGGTAATGTCTTTAATTGCTCATAAGAAAAACCCACGCCCGGAGTACATAATGATATGAGTAAAGCATGTGGAGTTATTTCATCTTGACCAAGTTTCAGTTTTATTGTATCTGCTTCATTAAAAACTGCTTCAATGGATTTATCTCCTTTTATAGTATCTGGTATATTAACCACTCTGGGTAATGCCTCTATCCTTACCTCGGACCATTCTTCGAAATAATATATATCTACATCAATCTGATCAAAAAAATCTCTTAGGCCTACATCTTTATGCAACAGCGCTTTTAATAAATGGGCAGCATTAAATTGGTCATTATAATACTCTTTAGCTATTGATTGTGCTATATGTACTGCATTATCAACCTTTGATGATAATTTATAATCTAATATTTGCATGAAGTGGTTTTTCGTAAAATAAACAAATAACCGACTAATTAGCAAAAATATAATGGCTAAGTAGTAATTAAAATTGCTTTTGAAGCAAAATTGTGATGGTAACTACTATTTACCTTATTTGATGAAATCGAATTCCCAGTTGCTTTTCCATATCCCGGATTATTTTAAGTTCTTGTTTTACAACTAAAGCGAGTGAGATTCCTGTTTTTCCAGCTCTAGCTGTCCTACCACTTCTATGTGTATAATATTCGATTTGATCCGGAAGTTGATAATGAACCACAAATGCCAGATTGGCGACATCAATTCCTCTTGCAGCAACATCTGTAGAAACCAATAATTCCATGGTTCCTTTTTTAAATGCTCTCATTACCTTATCTCTATCTTTTTGGGTCATTTCACCTTCTAACAAACCTATCTCATAGTTTTTTGCCTTCAACTGTTTGGATAAGGTTCTTGCCGCCACTTTTGTCTTTGTAAATATAATTCCTCTCTGGCTTTTTTGTGCTTTCAGAAAATAGGTCAGTGTATCTAATTTATTTACCTCGTCACCAACCACAAATTGATGTTCAATACCTTTATTAACAGCTTCATTTTTATCTATAGAGATCCTAACTGCATTTTTATCTACATAAGAGTTTATGATTTCATTGAGTGATGTAGGTATTGTGGCAGAAAAAAGCCATACATTTCTGCGACCTTTAGTCTTACTTAATATTGTAGTGAGATCTTTCTTAAACCCCATACTTAGCATCTCATCAGCTTCATCCATTATAATAGTTTTAACCTTGGAGATATCTATTGCTTTTCTTTCCATCAAATCAATAAGTCTTCCGGGAGTAGCAACAATAATATGCGTTGGGCGCTTTAGTCTACTTAGTTGTCTTTCTATTTTTTCTCCTCCATAAACCGATTCTGTAAAAATTTTTTCAGTGTATTTAGTAAACTTAAATAGCTGTTTCGCTATTTGTTGTCCTAATTCTCTGGTTGGCGCTAATACCAATCCTTGCACTTCTTGTTTTGCAGGATCAATACTAGTTAGTAACGGAATTCCAAATGCAGCTGTTTTACCAGTACCTGTTTGGGCCTTTCCTATAAAATCAATTTGACTATTATCTATAAGTAAGGGAATTGTTTGTTCTTGAATTTTTGTGGGAACAATAATCCCCATTTCTTTAAGACCTTTATTAAGATTTTTAGGAACACCTAACTCTGAAAACTTCATTTTCTACTATTTTGAACAGCAAAAATAGTTTAATATATCTATTGCTCAATTAAATACTCAGAAATACTAGAAAACATTTAAATAATTAACAGCTCATCCTTATAAAATAATCGAATAATTGTTTTTTTGTGGTTATTCCTTTCTTATGAAAATGAGACCTATCCATGCAAAAACCACCAGAACAATTAAAATCTGCGACTTGATCAAAAGATATGAAATCCGATTGAGATATATCATTATGCTGGTGTCCGTGTTCCGATGAAATAATAGTGGGCAGAACAAAAAAGTAAGAATTAACCTTCTTTTTTACTGGTGGTTTTTTTACAAAATTCTCATCAGAATCTAAAGCAGATATTGTACTATGCAATAATTCATGATTATATGATTCTGACGCATTTTGCGCCTGTGAAATACTGGCAAAACATAAGAAAAAAAGAATAAGTAGATTGTGTAAATATTTTATCATACGTGAGTTTTTTAAATTATTTAGAAGTAAGGTAAACATATTTCAAATGTATAGATCAATACATTGAACTTTACCACACAAAACATCGATAAATTACATATAAAATAGATTAAATGCTAATTTTGTTTGTTTTTTAACATTTACTGTACAAAAACATTTCGTGTCAAATCACTTCCTTAATAGTAGGACAATCAATTTTTAGCACATACTTTTAGAGAGTATTTAAGAAAAAAGAACTCTGTAATATTCAAGAAACTTACCGACCTAGATCCTTATTTCAATAAAAATCAAATGGTTATATCACACCACCAAATCAATTGCAATCGAGACCTATTAATTCGTTAGAAAAACAACCCCTTGACATAGTTTTTATTGAGCCAAGTTGAAAAATACTAAAGGAGATAACAAAAATAAAATGTGATAATTACAAGACAGTTAAAAACTTAAAAATCAAGATTGCTAAATTCTACTATTAAAACAATGTTTCTTCACTAGAAGAATGGTTCGGAATTGTTAAATTAAAGTTTAGTTGTTCATTTACTGATTGAATAAAATACTTAGACAATAAAGGGGATTCTTTTTCGATATTTTGATGCACAAAAAAATGTATATGTTCTATCCCTTGATTTTTCCATAACCGCAAACGCTTAACCCAATCATCTAGCCTGGTATAGTCTGTTGTATGATTTGCCCCAACATATCGTATAAAAGCTTCTTTATTAGTCAATCTCATATGTAATAAATCCCTTCTCCCAGCGGTATCTGTTATAATATTTGCAATATTATTACCTTGCAATAAATCGTATAATTCACTCGCTACTACCGCGTCATTAAACCAATCTGTGTGTCTAAATTCTACTGCCAACCGTATCTCCTTAGGCCAATTATTCATAAAATTAATTACTCTATCAAAATATTTGGGCGAAAAATTACCATGCATTTGTAAAAAAATGGTACCCAACTTTTCTTTTAGATGAATCGCATTAGCCAGATACTGATCAACATAAGGCTGTACATCATCATTCAACCTTTTAAGATGTGATATATTTTGTACTAATTTTGGAAAAAACCTAAAACCTTCAGGTGTTTTATCATACCATTTCTTAAACTGATCTTCTGGGAAAATTCTATAGAATGTAGCATTAAGTTCTATAGAGTTAAACTGTCTAGAATAGTAATACAACTCATCCTTAGTGCCTCTAGGATAAAATCCTTTTAAGTCCTGTCTATTCCACTTAGCACACCCTACATATATAGAAACATTATTATTAGCACCATTACTCAACACTTTTGATGTATCACTATGATCTACTGGTAATGTAAAATCAATATGTTCAGGATTCTCTACTTTTCCAAACTGCATAATTCTTAATTATCTAAATTCATTTTTTGATATTGTATTCTGAATACTAACAAAAGTATAAATTTCAAAAAGAGTACTCTTAGGTTATTCACTAAATCTCAACGAAAATTTAATAATCTGGTACGGCAATATTTATAATTCCTTAACACGTTAGATACACTAGAGCTTTAATTTGCTATTTATACCATTTGTCATTTGAATTTACCGTAATAAAATGTTCTTTTTTGCGCCTCAATTTCAGAATAAAAATAAACCGTAGCCCTGCTATGCTTAATTTTTATGCTGAAATTGAAACAAAAAAATCTTTATTTTCTTTTCCAGTAAATTCAAACAACAACTGGTATTATTATGGTTATCTAAAAAGAATTAAAAATACATGTTTTCATTTTTACGAAATTTCTACCAAAATAAACTTCAAGCAAAAATGATATGACTTTTTAGAATAAATAACACAATGTTCATAACTGGTTTAAAACTCTACTGATACAGTTGAATTTTCGATTAAACAATTCTGTATTTTTAGTAAACGTTCTTTATTATGGAAAACAGGGAAACAAATTTATTAGCTATCAGACCAGATATTCTTAATGCAAGAGTCTCTGATAACATGTCTAATGACGAACAATTTCAGAATAAAACCATTAGACCAATAATTAAATTACAAAACGAATTAATTATTGAGGTTTTTAGAAATTATATTCGAAAACGAAAAAACACTTTTTACGACCTTTCTACAGAAAATCGTTTGTCTTTTATCGAAAATGCTATCCAAAAAGACATGAAATTTAGAAATGGACTTAAAGGAATGATTATCGGTCAATTTACTGTTGATGAATACTCTTTTTACACTCAAAACTCTTCTGCTCTAAACAAAAGAATGATGAATATCGTAAAAGGACATCTACAAAATAGTTTACAACTTTTGGAATACGATTTTTCGTATAGAAGAGCATAACATAACACCAATATCTAGTTCATAAAAAACGCCTCTGGCATACGACTACGGATAACTTATCTCCTTAAAAATAAAATCCCCTGAAAATTACTTTTCAGGGGATTTATATATTTAAAATATATCTTATGGAAGATAAAAAAATTAGTTACCTCCTTCTAATGCCTTTAATTTATTTTTCAGATCACCTGCTTTAGCATCATCTAACTGATAATAAATATTCATAAGCGTTCTTACAGCTTCAATATTATCAGGATCACTTTTCAATGCTCCTTCTAAATAAGGAACTACATTTTTATATAAATCCTGACGTTTTTGTTTCAAAGTGTCATATCTTTTATAATCACTACTAGAAGTACCTAAGCCGTTCATCTCTTCAACAATCGCTTGTTCTTCACCTAACATGATAGATGCAATGTTAATTTGCGCTGCACCATAATCAGGTTTTAACTCTATCGCTTTTTTATAGTAATCCAATGCTTGTTCATTATCTCCTAAACGAGAAGCACTCACACCTAAATTAAATATCAAATCAGGATTGTTTGGATCCTTAGTCACAATAGCTTCTACGATTTCCTTATATTTTGCAACATTTCCTAGTTTATAAAACATATCTGCTTCAGCTTGCATTAAAGAAGTATCCTCCGGATTTTCTTTCTTAGCAACCTCCATAGCTTTCATAGCTTCTTCATCTTTACCTTGAGAAATATAAATAAGCACTATATTCTTAGTTATTTCAGACTTTTTTGAAGGTGTTTGAATCGTTTCTGGCTTAATATGTGTTCCAGACTTAACAGAAAGCATCATTAAATTTTTATCTCCAAAAGGATCAACCTTTCCTGTCTCCTTATTAATTGCCTGATGTATATTTTCTATTCCATTGAAACCAAGATCAACCAATTCATTATAATATGTTAATGCAGTATCATAATCTTTAGCATTCACAGCGTTAGAAGCAGCATAATAAAGATATAACGTATCTGTTTTACTTGTTTTATATCCTAGATACAATTTATCAGCGGCCTCTTTATTGTTTCCTGCTTTTTGATCCTCAATAGCATTTTCTACCAAAGCCTGACGTAATGTCTGTAATCCTGTCGTAGCCTGTGCCGTATATTTAGAACTCCCTGATGTTTTTTCTATCTCCAACACTTTAGCATACGCACTCGTAGACTTCTCAAACTGCTCTAAAGACTTATCTTTAGATGAAGATGCTACCTGAGCTTTAAGAAAATAATATTGTGCTTTCATTTTATCATCTGCCGCGCCTAATAAGCCTTCCGCTGCATTTAGCGCTTCTTTAGCAACTTCAATATTACCTGATTTTAATGCCTTATTTGCTTCTTTAAGAGCTTTTTTAGGCACTTGCGAAAATCCTATAGCACCACTAGCTAGGAAACATGCTACAATAAATTTAGTTCTCATTACTTCTTTTTTTATGGGATTTATTTTATTCATTTGTTGATTCATCAATAGTCGTGCCATCTGATGCTTCGTTAGTACTATTCTCTTCAGATGTCTCATCAATTGAATCTATATCATCAATATCCTCTACATCATCTTCATCATGCATAACTTTCGCTACAGCGGCAATCGAATCTTTTCCTTTTAGGTTAATTAAGCGAACACCCTGTGTTGCACGCCCCATTACTCTTAGATCTTCTACAGATAATCGTATTGCTATTCCTGATTTATTAATAATCATCAAATCATCAGTATCTGTTACATTTTTAATTGCGACTAAATTACCTGTTTTATCAGTAACAGATATTGTTTTCACTCCTTTTCCTCCTCTATTAGTAATCCTATAGTCTTCTAAACTAGATCGTTTTCCATATCCATTTTCAGAAACAACTAAAATATTACTTTCCATATCATTAACAGCTACCATTCCGATCACTTCATCATTTTCATTTGCCAATCGAATTCCTCTAACACCAGAAGCGCCACGCCCCATTGGTCTTGTTTTCTCTTCTTCGAAACGTATAGCTTTACCAGACTTAACGGCTAACATTACTTGACTTTTACCATCTGTAAGTTTAGCCTCCAAGAGTTCATCATTATCTTTAATAGTAATTGCATTGATACCATTTGTTCTAGGTCTCGAATATTGCTCTAAAGAAGTCTTTTTAACCTGTCCTTTCTTTGTCGCCATAATCACAAAATGAGAATTGATATACTCCTCATCTTTTAAATCCTGTGTGCAAATAAATGCTTTTACCTTATCATCATTTTCAATATTAATCAAGTTCTGTATTGCTCTTCCCTTAGATGTTTTACTTCCTTCAGGAATTTCATAAACACGCATCCAGAAGCACTTTCCTTTCTGCGTAAAGAACAGCATATATTGATGATTAGTACCTACAAAAAGATGTTCTAAGAAATCCTCATTTCTTGTTGTACTCCCTTTCTGTCCAACTCCTCCTCTATTTTGCTTTTTATACTCATTAAGAGAAGTCCTTTTAATATAACCTGCATGAGAAATAGTAATAACCACTTTTTCATCAGGGATCATATCTTCTATACTAAGATCTCCTCCTGCATATTCTATTTGAGAACGACGCGCATCTCCATATTTATTCTTAACTTCTAAAAGCTCCTCCTTGATAATATCCATACGACGTTCTTTCTTATCAAGAATATCTCTAAGGTCTTCTATAGTTTTCATCAACTCCTCGTACTCCGCTCGTAGCTTATCTTGCTCCAGTCCTGTCAACTGACGTAGACGCATCTCTACAATTGCTTTCGCCTGAATCTCGGTTAGTTTAAATCTATCAATAAGCTTCTGTCTCGCTTCATCTGCATTAGCCGAAGCTCTTATCAATGCAATTACCTCATCAATATTATCAGAAGCGATAATCAGTCCTTCTAGAATATGAGCCCTCTCTTCTGCCTTTCTTAACTCATATTTGGTTCTACGAACAACTACTTCGTGCCTATGTTCCACGAAATAATGAATCATTTCTTTTACATTCAATAGCTGTGGCCTTCCATTAACCAGAGCAATATTGTTTACACTAAAAGAAGATTGTAGCGCAGTGTATTTATATAATAAATTAAGAATTATATTAGGTATTGCATCTCTTTTAAGAATATAAACGATACGCATTCCTTTTCTATCAGATTCATCTCTAATAGAAGAAATTCCTTCTATTTTCTTATCATTAACAAGATCAGCAGTCTTTTTAATCATATCTGCCTTATTCACTTGATAAGGTATTTCAGTTACAATAATACACTCTCGTCCATTGACTTCTTCAAAACTTGCTTTGGCACGTATAACGACCCTACCTCTACCTGTTTTAAATGCTTCTCTTACTCCATCATATCCATATATTGTACCTCCTGTTGGAAAATCTGGTGCCTTAATATGCTGGATAAGTTCATCGATCTCTATATCATTATCATCTATATATGCAATAGTACCATCTACAACTTCACTCAGATTATGAGGAGGCATATTAGTAGCCATACCAACCGCAATACCGGATGCTCCATTAATTAATAATCCAGGAACTCTTGTTGGCAATACAGTAGGTTCATATAGCGTATCATCAAAATTTAAAGTATGATCTACTGTATCTTTTTCAATATCAGCAAGCATATCTTCAGATATCTTACGCATACGCGCTTCGGTATATCGCATAGCTGCCGGACTATCACCATCAACTGAACCAAAGTTACCTTGACCATCTACCAACATGTATCTCAAACTCCATTCTTGAGCCATCCTGACCATTGTATCATAAACAGAGGTATCTCCATGTGGGTGATACTTACCTAAAACTTCTCCAACAATTCTTGCAGATTTTTTATGAGCACTATTAGCTCTAACACCTAATTCGTGCATTCCGAATAAAACCCGTCTATGTACCGGCTTAAGACCATCTCTAACATCTGGTAGTGCACGTGAAACAATCACTGACATCGAATAATCGATGTAAGCTGACTTCATCTCATCTTCAATATTGATAGGTATTAGCTTTTCTCCTTCCGCCATAAAAATTATTTTATTCTAAAACTTAATTTATTAAACGCGCTAATTTAAGGAAATTAAGACGATATTAACAGCTAACATATAACCTAATATACGTAATTTATTAACAACATTTACATCCAAGACGGTTAATAAGTCTATAAACATAGATTTTGATTATTAAAGCTTTTTTTGTCTATTTACTCACTTAAGACAATATCTCAAAAAAAACCGTTTATTAAAAATTTAAAATCAGCACAATTTATACCTTCTAAAAAGATATGACAAGCATAACCTAAAATGTCATATTTAAATTAATTATAATTAAAAGGAATAGTTTTTGCCAATGTAATTGTTAAAATTACTATATTTAGAAATACGAGAAAAGAAAGAAACTAAAGTATATGGATGATAATTTTTCACCTAGAGTCAAAGATGTAATTTCTTACAGTAAAGAAGAAGCCCTAAGATTAGGGCACGATTTTATTGGCACTGAACATCTTATGTTAGGACTATTGCGTGATGGAAATGGTAAAGCAATTAACATACTTGATGCGTTGGATATTGATCTAACAAATTTGAGAAGAAAAGTTGAAATCCTAAGTCCTGCAAATCCCAATGTAGCAGTAGCCACTAATGAAAAAAAGAATTTACACTTAACCAGACAAGCAGAGAGAGCACTAAAAACTACTTTTTTAGAAGCAAAACTATTTCAGAGCTCCTCAATTAACACTGCACATTTATTATTGTGTATTTTACGAAACGAAAATGACCCAACAACTAAGCTATTAAATAAGCTTAAGGTCGATTATGATAATGTTAAAGATCAATTTAAATATATGATTGCTAACGAAGAAGAATATATAGAAAGCCCAAAATCTGAATCGTTTTCTGACGATGATGACATGCAAGGAGACGCATCAAAAGAAAACCCTTTTAACTCTCCTGGAGGAGGAAGCAAAGCTTCAAAAAAATCCAAAACTCCCGTATTAGATAATTTCGGAAGAGACCTTACTGCTATGGCAGAAGAAGGTAAACTTGACCCTGTCGTAGGTAGAGCTAAGGAAATTGAACGTGTTTCCCAAATATTAAGTAGACGGAAAAAGAACAACCCTCTTCTTATAGGAGAACCCGGTGTGGGTAAATCTGCTATCGCAGAAGGGCTAGCCCTAAGAATAGTAAAAAGAAAAGTCTCTAGAATTTTATTCGACAAAAGAGTAGTTACCCTAGATTTAGCAAGCCTGGTTGCAGGAACTAAGTATAGAGGACAATTCGAAGAGCGAATGAAAGCCGTGATGAATGAATTAGAAAAGAATGAAGACATTATTCTTTTTATAGATGAAATTCACACTATTGTAGGCGCAGGTGGTGCAACTGGAAGTTTAGATGCATCAAATATGTTTAAACCTGCATTAGCAAGAGGCGAAATTCAATGTATTGGAGCAACCACTCTAGACGAATATCGACAGTATATAGAAAAAGATGGAGCCTTAGAAAGACGTTTTCAAAAAGTTATAGTAGAACCAACTAATATTGAAGAAACTATAGAGATTTTGAATAACATCAAAGAAAAATACGAGGAACATCATAATGTAAGCTACACTGATGAAGCTATTAAGGCTTGTGTAAAGCTTACAAATAGATATATGACTGACCGTTTTTTACCCGACAAAGCCATAGACGCTTTAGATGAAGCAGGATCCAGAGTCCATATTACAAACATAGATGTACCAAAGAAAATTCTTGATCTAGAGAAAAAACTAGAAGAGGTTAGAGAGCTTAAAAACAGTGTTGTAAAAAAACAAAAGTACGAAGAAGCCGCAAAACTAAGAGATGACGAAAAAAATCTTGAAAAAGAATTAGCTATAGCTCAAGAACAGTGGGAAAAAGATTCTAAACTACATAAAGAAACTGTAGATGAAGAAGATGTTGCTGATGTAGTTTCTATGATGACTGGTATCCCTGTTAATCGTATAGCCCAAACAGAAAGCAACAAACTTGCCGAGCTTCCTAACTTAATAAAAGGTAAAGTTATTGGTCAGGACGATGCTGTTGCTAAAGTTGTTAAAGCAATACAACGTAATCGTGCAGGATTAAAAGACCCTAACAAACCCATCGGTTCCTTTATATTTTTAGGACAAACAGGGGTTGGGAAAACCCAATTAGCAAAAGTTCTTGCAAGAGAATTGTTTGATAGCGAGGATACATTGATCCGTATTGACATGAGCGAATATATGGAAAAATTTGCGGTATCTAGACTTATCGGTGCACCTCCAGGATATGTAGGATACGAAGAAGGCGGACAGCTTACCGAAAAAGTAAGACGTAAACCGTATGCCGTTATACTATTAGACGAAATTGAAAAAGCACATCCTGATGTATTCAATATGATGTTACAAGTACTAGATGACGGTTATCTAACCGATAGTCTAGGACGTAAAATCGACTTTAGAAATGCCATTATTATTATGACTTCTAATATTGGCGCTCGTAAACTAAAGGATTTCGGACAAGGTGTTGGATTCGGAACTTCTGCAAAAAAGACTCAGTCAGAAGATTACGCCAAAGGAGTAATCGAAAGCGCATTAAAAAAGGCTTTCGCACCGGAATTCCTGAATCGTGTTGATGACGTTATCGTATTTAACGCATTAGAACGCGAAGATATCCACAAAATTATTGATATTGAACTAGACAAACTATATGGAAGAATAAAAGGATTGGGTTATGAATTATCTCTAAGCGAAAAAGCAAAAGATTACATCACCGAAAAAGGATTCGACAAACAATATGGAGCAAGACCTCTAAAAAGAGCAATCCAAAAATACATAGAGGATGCACTTGCAGAGGAGATCATTAATGCTCAATTACAAGAAGGAGATACTATTTTCATGGATCTAGATGAAGACTCCAACGAATTGACCATAAAAATCAGCAAAGCCGAAAAATCTGCTGATTCATAAATCCAGATAAAATAACAAGCAATAAAAATAGGCTAGCCTTTCGGCTAGCCTATTTTTTGTATGAGAAAAAACTATAACTTCAAAAAACAATCAAGAACTACTTCACAAATTGTTTTGTAATAATACCAGTTTTTGTTTGAATTTACTGGAAAAGAAAATACAGGTTTTTTTTGCTTCAATCAAGAAGAAAAATTAAGCATAGCTGGGCTACGGTTTATCTTTATTCTGAAATTAATACGATTTACGAATAAAAATTTCGCATCTAATCACATTCTTTTTCTACTATATTTTCTTCATAAAATTAAACAATAGCTATGGCTATTCTTTAATTTTACGCCTTAATCTAGCACAAAATAATTTAAACTTTTTATACTAATTTCTTATTCATAAATCGTGTTACTTATCTTAACACCGATCCAATCACATTGCACAACCTATCAACTGCAACAAAAAACATAATTTCAAAAAAAAGCCTATCACTAGACTTTCTTGTTTTTCATACTTTATTTAAGTATATATCTACTTAGCAATATTCACTGCTCTGGTTTCTCTAATTACCGTAATTTTAACCTGACCTGGATAGGTCATATCTGTTTGTATTTTCTGAGAGATTTCAAAAGATAAACTAGATGCTCTTTCATCATTTACCTTTTCACTTTCTACTATCACCCGTAATTCTCTACCTGCCTGAATTGCATAAGCTTTCTTCACTCCATTAAACCCAAAAGCTATATCTTCTAAATCTTTTAGCCTCTGAATATACGAATCCAGTACTTGTCTACGTGCCCCTGGCCTTGCTCCGCTAATCGCATCACAAACTTGCACTATTGGAGATATCAATGCTGTCATCTCTATCTCATCATGATGCGCGCCTATCGCATTACACACATCAGGTTTTTCTCCGTATTTTTCTGCCCACTGCATACCCAGAATCGCATGTGGAACTTCTGTTTCTGTATCCGGCACCTTACCAATATCATGCAACAAACCAGCTCTTTTAGCTAACTTTGGATTCAATCCTAATTCAGCCGCCATCACGCCACATAATTTAGCAACTTCTCTAGAATGCTGTAATAAATTTTGCCCATAAGAAGAACGGTATTTCATTCTTCCAACTGTCTTTATTAATTCTGGATGCAATCCATGTATACCTAAATCAATAACGGTTCTCTTACCAACTTCTACAATCTCTTCATCAATTTGCTTTCTAGTTTTCTTTACAATCTCTTCGATACGCGCAGGGTGAATTCTTCCATCCGTAACCAGCTTATGCAAAGACAAACGAGCAACTTCTCTTCTTACCGAATCAAAACAAGAAAGTATAATTGCCTCTGGAGTATCATCTACAATAATCTCCACTCCCGTAGCCGCTTCAATTGCCCTAATGTTTCTACCTTCTCGTCCGATAATACGTCCTTTGACATCATCACTTTCTATATTAAACACAGATACACAATTCTCTACAGCTTCTTCCGTTCCAATTCTCTGAATTGTATTAATAATAACTTTTTTAGCCTCTTGCTGTGCTGTAAGTTTAGCCTCCTCTATTGTATCCTGTATCAAAGCCATAGAATCTACTTTGGCCTGCTCTTTTAAGGATTCCAAAAGTTGTTCTTTCGCTTCCTCCGCTGATAATCCAGAAATAACTTCTAACTGCTGAACCTGACTTTTATGCAATTTCTTGAGTTCACTACGCTTCTTTTCTAAATATTCTGTGCGTTGATCATAATCATTAATCTTTTGATCTAACTCTATATTTAGTTTTTTATTTTTTGATAATTCATTAGAAACCTGTGATTCTTTATCTCTTGTCCTCTTTTCTGCCTCTGCCATTTTCTTATCTCTAGACAGAATAACTTTCTCATGTTCAGACTTTAATTCAATAAATTTTTCTTTTGCCTGAAGTATTTTATCTTTTTTAATTGAATCTCCTTCACTTTTAGCTTCTCTAATAATGCTTTGTGAGGTTTTTTTTGCGTTTTTGATGATTTCTGAAGCTTTATTTCGCTCCAAAACTTTAGCAATAATAAAACCTATCACTAAACCCATCACTCCCGCAATAATCAAAAATATAATGTTATCCATAATCCTACTTAGTGTTTGTATATAAAAAAAGCCCATACTAGTATTTGGTTTTGTATAAACTCTGTAAAAACAGGTTTAGGGCTAACAAATTGCTCAAAAATCCGTAAACTGAAAATCAGTACGGCACGCTTTTACAATTTAAACTCACCCTTTTTAAAAAATTCTTGTTGAGTTTATCAAAAAATAACAACTAGTACAGGCAGTAACCTTATTTATTTTAATGAACGTTTATAACAGATGATTTTGCAATAAATCATTTAAGGCGTTTAGCCTATCTGATATTTGCACATCATCACTATCTTTATCTATAACCTTTTGTTCTACTTGTGTAGCAAACTGCAAAGCACACATGGCTAGTACATCTTGCTTATCTCTTACAGCATAACTTTGCTCAAACTGCTTAATCATGCCTTCAATCTTCTTAGCAGCCTTACGCAACCCTTCTTCCTGATCTGGATGAATTGTTAGTGGATATACCCTATCCGCAACTGATAGTTTGATTTTAAGCTTACCTGCCATATCTAATCTACTCTGACAATTGTGCTATACACACATCTATCTCTCTTATTAAGGCGTTTATTTTGAGCTTGGTTTCCCTTTTGTATTCGTCACTGCCCAGCATTGCGTTTGCATTTTTGAGTGCACTGAATTTTTCTTCCCACTGCTTTAATTGATCCATTTGAAGATCAGAATTCATCTGCAAATCTTTTATTTTTCCTTTGAGATCTGCATTTTGTTGTTTCATCAACTCATATTTATGAAGCAACTTACTTACCCTATTCTCAAGAGAATCAACAATTTCAATCAAATTACTCATTATAATTTCACGCAATACTTCGTTACACAAAGTTAACATACCTATTGAAAAAACCCAATAGTTTTTAAACTAATTTTAGGATCATGACAACTCATTAACCAAATGATTAATCTATAGTCTTTTAGATTTTCATCAAGCTTCACTTTACTTTTATTCTCTAAATTTTTACATTTACCTTCTATGCGAGCAATTATTCTATTCTTAGCCCTCAATTTTTCAATGGGGTATAGTCAAAAAAGTATTCCTAAAGATTATTTTACACACCCCTTAAATATCCCATTAGCAATTTCTGGAACTTACGGAGAACTAAGATCTAATCACTTTCATTCTGGATTAGATATAAAAACAGACGGAAAAGAGGGGCTGGAAGTAGTAGCTGCTGCATCTGGATCTGTTAGTAGGATAAAAATTTCGCATCAAGGATATGGAAAAGCTATTTATATTTCCCACCCTAATGGCTACACAACTGTTTATGCTCACTTACAAAAGTTTTCTCCAGAAATAGAAGCGTATATTAAAAAAAGACAATACGCTAAAGAATCGTACGAAATACAACTGTACCCTAAGAATGGTATTCTAAAAGTTAAAAAAGGTGAAATTATAGCTTATAGTGGTAATACAGGAGGCAGTGGCGGACCTCATCTACATTTCGAAATAAGGGACTCCAATGCCAGACCTATGAACCCATTACAATTTGGTCTTGAGGTCCTAGATACTAAAAAACCTACTGTGAATAGTGCTTGGGTATATAGTTTAGATGAAAATTCGCATAGCAACAATAGTCAGGAACCTCATAAATTAAGACTAATTCCTCAGCAAGACGGTAGTTTTAAAGCTGCAAAAATTGAAGCATATGGAAAAATAGGTATCGGAGTCTCCACTATTGACCAACAAGACTTAGCCCCTAATAAAAATGGAGTCTATAAAATATCAACTATTGTAAATGGACAAAAGAACTTTTCATTACTAATGAATACCTTTTCATTTTCAGAAACACGCTACATCAATAAATTAATTGACTACCCCTATTACAAAAAAAACAAGAATAAGATCAGTAAACTTTTTATCGAAAAAAACAATCCCCTATCTATATATGAGAATGTATCCAATAATGGAATCATTACCATAGAGGATAGTTTATCCTATACAATTAAGGTTTTTATAAAAGATTACAGTAATAATACGACTACCATTTCTATTCCTGTTAATGGAAAGTTTACTGAGCAAATTACAAAATCAGAAAAGAATAGTACACCCCACCTAGCTAAATCAAATGAAAATTTTATTTATAGCTCAGGTATTGTGGATGTATTTATTCCAAAGGGAAGTTTATATGACAATGCATATTTGGATATCAAAACTAATGGAGATACCATACAAATTCATAGAGATGAAATCCCATTACATAAAAATATGACTATAGCATTTGATATTTCTAATTATACCGAAGATGATAAAAAGAAATTATACATAGGAAGGTTGGGGTATAAAAACGATCATTATTATTCTAAAACATACAGAAAAGCGGATCGTCTTTCTACCAAAACCAGAACATTTGGTGATTACTCTTTATTTCTTGATCAAGAAATACCTATTATAGTTCCTATTAACGTAGCAGATAAAAAATGGATTTCGAAAGAAAATTTTCTAAAAATTAAAATTGATGATACTGATTCTGGTATTAAAAGTTATAGAGCAACAATTAATGGAAAGTTTATCTTAATGGAATATGATTACAAAACCGGAATGTTAGTCTATGACTTTAATGATAAAGTAATTTCAGATACAGAAAATAAATTTAAACTTATTGTGTTAGATAAAGTAGGAAATAATACTACTTTTGAAATAACATTCTTTAGAAAACCGTAAACACAAAATATTCTTTGAAAAATCTTCACCTGTCCTTGCTTTTATGCCTATTCTTGATTAGCGTTAGTGCAATTGCTCAAACTGCTACAGTAAAAGGTATCGTTTTAGACGAATCAAACAACCCCGTATCTGATGCCAATGTAACTTATGATACTGATGGCACCCGAACCGACAAAAACGGTGTATATATACTAACTATCCCTGCCAATAAAGATATTAGGATTAAGATCAGTCATATAACTCTTAAGGATGTAGTATTTACTATAAAACTAGAAGAAAATCAAGAATATGAATTAAATCCCATACTAAAAACTGATGTAGAGCAAATCAGTGAAATAATAATTACCGGACGGGAACGCAAAATTGTTGAAGGGATTACTACGCTAGATCCCGAAACCATACGTATTACTCCTTCTGCCAATCCAGGTGTAGAGGGATTATTAAAAACATTACCGGGCGTTAGTTCTAATAATGAATTAAGCACACAATATGCTGTTAGAGGCGGTAATTTTGATGAAAACCTGGTATATGTTAACGAAATAGAGGTATATCGTCCCTTCCTTATCCGATCGGGACAACAAGAAGGGTTAAGTTTTGTTAATACAGATTTAGTCCGAAATGTAGATTTCTCTGCTGGTGGTTTTCAGGCTAAATATGGAGATAAACTTTCATCTGTATTGGATATTACATACCGAAGACCAACACGCTTTGGTATAACAGCAGATCTTAACTTACTTGGAGGAAGTATTTCTGCTGGCACACTATCAAAAAATAAAAAATTTGCAGGTATTGTAGGAGTTCGATATCGAGACAATAGCCTTCTGGTAGATGCCAAACAGACTGAAACTAATTTTAGACCTCGCTTTGCAGATATACAAACCTATCTTTCGTATAATTTTACTGATAAATTCGAATTAGGGTTTTTAGGAAATATTGCTATTAATAAATATGATTATGAGCCTCTAACACGAGTTACTAATTTTGGTACACTACAAATAAATCAAGCACTTAGAATTAATTACCAAGGTAATGAAGAGGATAGGTATTCTACATACTTTGGAGCTCTAAAAGGCACCTATCAAGCTTCAGAGAATCTAACCCTAAAGTTTATTGGTTCTGCATACCACACTCAGGAACAAGAACATTTTGACATTTTTGCAGAATATGGACTTGGAGATGTAAATACAGATATCGGAAGTGAAAACTTGGGAGAAGTAGAATTTTTTAGGAGTGCAGGTTCTCAACTTACCCATGCCAGAAATGACCTGGATGCCTTTATATACAATATAGAACACAAAGGAACCTATACTCTTAATGATCATCAATTAGATTGGGGGATCAAATATACATCAGAAGATATTAGAGATCGAATACAAGAATATGAAATTATAGATTCTGCAGGATTTTCTATTCGGCCTCCTTTAAATGATTTTATAAATGATCAACCTTATACTCCCAATGCAAGTCCAATTGTTCCGTTTACCAGTGTTAGAGCTACTAATAATGTAACAATTGATCGAATTTCTGGGTATGCACAGTATAGTATCCGTACAGATTTTAATGATCACGAATTCTGGGCAAATGCAGGTATCCGATATCAAAGCTGGAAAGTTACTGGTGACGGCGTACCTACAGCCTCACAAACGGTTTTTAGCCCTAGAGCACAACTCGCACTAAAACCAGATTGGAAAGCTGATATGATCTTTAGACTATCCGGAGGAGTATATCATCAGCCACCATTTTATCGAGAACTAAGAGATTCATTGGGAACTGTGATCTCTGATGTAAAAGCACAACAGTCCATACATCTGGTGGCGGGAAATGACTATAGTTTCCAATTATGGGACAGACCCTTTACACTTACTACCGAAGTATACTATAAAAAACTCACGGATGTTAATCCATATACTATAGAAAATGTACGAATCCGATATCGTGCAAGAAACAATGCCGAAGCGTATGCTGCGGGATTTGACCTACGGTTAAATGGCGAGTTTGTTCCAGGAACAGAAAGCTGGGTAAGTATTGGGGTATTAAAAACAGAAGAAAATATTGACGACAGAGGGTATATCGACAGACCTACGGATCAGCGATTAAAGATAGGGATGCTTTTTCAGGATTATGTACCCACGATCCCTAATCTAAAAATGTATCTAAACCTTTTATACCAAACCGGTGTTCCGGGTGGATCTCCCAGCTATGCCGATCCTTATAACTTCCAAACCAGATTACGGGATTATCGTAGAGCGGATTTAGGGATATCCTATATCATCGTGGATCAAAACAAAAGAGCAAAAGAAGGTAGTTTTCTTAATGTTTTTAAAGAACTAAATCTGGGTGTCGAGGTTTTTAACCTTTTTGATAATAGAAATACGATCACCAATACTTTTGTTAGAGATGCAGCTTCACAACAGCAATTCTCGATTCCTAATTTCCTTACCCCAAGAGTGCTTAATGTACGATTAGGAATGAGATTTTAAACCCTTTACTGGGGTTTAAAATTTTCTGTCGTCATTTTGTCAACACTGCTTAGGAAAAATCATCGAGATATTAGAGGACACAAAACTACTTTGCTTAGTTCTCAATAACCACATTTATAAAGACAATAGTAAAGGAGATTTTGTTATTTTTTATCCTGAATATCTTTACACAAACCAAAAACAGAAGTGTTTATGAAAAACTTAAGCGTACTCTTATTTTTTATCTTATCTCATTTTTCTTTTGCACAAACCCATAAACAAAACTATAGCCAATATCATCGTAAAATTAACAAAGCCGAAACACTGTTTTTTATAGAAAAAAAAGTAGACAGCGCACTCTATTACTATGATAACGTTTTTACAGCCTATGATTTTATTTTTGTAAAAGATTTGATTAATGCTGCACAAATTGCTGCTTATTCTAAAAAACCTTATCAAAAATATATCGAACAAGGTTTCGAACAAGGGTTAAAAATTAGCCACTTAAAAGAATATCCTCTATTAAATAAATTCTACACCACTGCTCCCAAAAACAAAAAGCTCTTACAAACCTATGAAACCAACAGAAAAAAATATAGAGAACGCATTGACTTTACCTATCTGGATTTCACCTATAAAATGGCAATACGAGATCAAACAAACAAGCATGAAAAAAAAAGTCATGCTAGCTATATTAGAAAAGTATCCCAAATTACAGAGCGTATCAAAGATTCTATTAAAAAAAGGGGATTTCCTGGCGATCGCACAATAGGTATCTCGGATAGCACCATTTTTAAAGAAATAAAAAAATCACAATTGGATTTATACAACCAGCGAAAGTACAATAAAGAGCTTTGGCATATGACATCTGATGAAAAAGAACTAAATGCTAAATATACGGTAATAATATATCTACATAACCCCTGCTCCTATGACATCTATAAGAAAATACTCTATAAAGAAATGCTAAAAGGGAATATCCACCCTAGAGATATTGCCTTGCTACACGATCACCCCTACAGTTATAGAAAAAGTCTACGTTCTGGTTGTGGTAACAAAGACAATCAAGCTTATTTGATTAACAAATACGCCAATTACCCTAAAGAAGCGAACCTAACCAAAACCAATGAAATGAGGAAAGAATTATTTATTGTCCCTACTTATGTCGATGATAAAAAGAGGGAACATGAAAAAGAATATGGGTTTAATTTATTTTCTGGTTTTTGGAGCTGTAGATAGTCTATAAGAGACATCATACTACCCAATCCCCAAATACGATATCGAATACTACCAGTTTTAGTTTTATATACACAGAATACTTTCTTTACTTACCCTATTCTTATCATATTAATATGACGTATATTGAGCAATGGAAGAACAAGGGGATTTTAGGATTTATCAATTTGATTTAATCAACTATCTGGAGGGCAAGCTCACTAAGCATCGAGCGGGCACAAATTTTAGAATTTCGAGGCAAGTCTCGGAGAACTAAATTCCACAATGTGGATTAAAAAGTGATTTTAAATCATAAAAAAGAGGCTGTCTGAAAAGTATTTTAGACAGTCTTTTTTTATTACATTTTATGATTTTAGTTGGAATTTTGTTTCTTTTTGGCACTTAAGAGTAAAAGAATATTGATTAAAGGTCTTCAGACTATGCCCATTTCACTTTTTTGAGGTTATGTGCCATTGCAATTAATCCGATTTCGGTTTCTACTTTGTGGATTCCTCTTAATAAAAAGCGTTTGAAGTTCATATTTTGCTTGATATTCCCAAATACAGCTTCTACATCCCAACATCGTTGTTTTCTGTGAGCAACTCCTTCTTGACTGAGTAGTCTTTCTTTTGCTTTTCCCTTAAGCCGTACTAAGTTGTGGTTTCGTTCTATGATTCGATTACCTTTAGCCTTATAGCAGTTAGCCCTTAGCGGGCATCCATTACAGTTACTGGCTTGATAACGGCTTATGGTTTGCTGATACCCTGTTTTGGTTTCACGTTTGTAATCCCCTATATGCTTCATAGTTTGTCCCATCGGGCAATAATAGCTGTCAGTACCTGGATTATAATAGAGCTTACTTGCTGCAAAAGGGTTTTTGACCTTTCCTGATTTATCTTCCCGCTGTTCTTTATGGAAGTAATTGTATTTAACAAAAGCTTCGATATTCTTGTTTTCTAAATCTGTGTAGTTCTCTTCGCTTCCATACCCTGCATCTGCAGTAATACTTTGTGGAATGTCCTGATAGCCCTCGATAAAATCTTCTAGATGATCTATAAGAGTAGTTGTATCTGCGGTAGTTTGTGCTAAGGTGTAATTGACAATAAATTGGTTATTGGTAGCTGCCTGTAAGTTATACCCTGGTTTTAATT
>CANMKK010000016.1 GCA_947498455.1 uncultured Aquimarina sp. | reverse complement strand
AAAAAGTATCAATTACATTAAAAAGTTATAACTCCATAGTAACTGAACCTCGTACAATACTTGCGGAAGCAATTGTTTCCCCCGCTACCGCCCGAATCCTTTCGGGTGACGTCAAAGCTTGGCGGGTATGAGTAAGAAAACAAATAACAATAACCAGTTACAGAAATGTAGCTGGTTATTTTATGAGTATGTTACTCTGGCCTTTGCTTCACGCAAAAAAGTATCAATTACATTAAAAAGTTATAACTCCATAGTAACTGAACCTCGTACAATACTTGCGGAAGCAATTGTTCCCCTTACAATAGGCTTTACATTACTTGCGGACGGTTTTGTCGCACCAACAATTGGCTTTACAATGGTTGCGGACGCTCTTGTCATATGCACGAGACCTTCCGCAAGCATTGCAGAGCAAATCCTATAGTAAACTTGGACAATTTGCGCCTAGTAACATGGCCTGTATGGAACAGGAATACATAATAAAAGAGCTTTTAGATAGATTATATAAACTTTTTTTAGGGCGACACAAAGAGTAAGAAAGAAAAGACCAGTTACAAAAATGTAGCTGGTCCTTTCTTTTAATCAATACTCGTTAATATACTTTTTAGGTTACTTTTTCTTTTTAGTTTACGTTTACTGACCAACACATCATGAATGGGAAAAATAGTTTTTTGTTCTTCTTTGGGAGGCTATCGATTAATATTATAGGTTCTGGAGAACTATTTTTTACTACCTTATTCCACCCTAAAACAGCTTAAAAACATATCCAAGCAACCAATATAAGAAGATAAAAACTACTACTGTCCCTATACAACCACATTTACCACCACCAATTTTCTTAGCTCCATATCCAGCAATAATTGCCCTGATTAGTTTTTCCATAGTATTTGTATGATTCAGTTTTACTTTATATTATATCAAAACCATCCGAAAATTTTGATAACTATCATTATCAACCTAACTAATGTTTTTGACACACATTTAGCCTTGGTTCTTGATTCTATTAGCGCAACGATCTTGACTCAAACGTTTCGAACGCTAGTGACACCTCATCACTACACTAGCCTAAATACGCTAATACATTTCCTTCTATCCTCTTTTCGATATCAGAAACATCAGCCTTTACAAAAGGAGTTCCTGTAATATTTTCGAATAATTCTATGTAACGATCCGATACAGAATTTATATAATCCTCTGTCATCTCTGGGATTTGTTGTCCTTCTTTCCCTTGGAAACCATTACTTATAAGCCATTGGCGCACAAATTCTTTAGACAACTGTTTTTGTGCTTCTCCTTTTTCCTGTCTTTCTTCATATCCATCTGCATAAAAATAACGGGAAGAATCCGGGGTATGAATTTCATCAATCAATACAATATTTCCATCCTTTGTTTTTCCGAATTCATATTTCGTATCCACTAGGATCAACCCACGACTCGCTGCAATTTCTGTTCCCCGCTGAAATAATTTTCGTGTATATTCTTCTAATATCAAGTAATCAGCTTCAGAAACAATCCCTTTAGCCAATATTTCTTCTCTGGAGATATCCTCATCGTGCTCTCCATTATCCGCCTTTGTAGAAGGTGTAATTATCGGTTCTGGGAATCGGTCATTCTCCTTCATCCCTTCTGCCATAGCCACTCCACATAACATCCTTTTTCCAGCTTTATATTCTCTTGCTGCATGTCCCGACAAATACCCGCGTATCACCATTTCTACTTTAAATGGCTCACAGAGATGTCCTACAGCCACATTAGGATCAGGAGTTGCAATCAACCAATTAGGCACAATATCTTCTGTAGCTTTCATCATTTGCGTAGCAATCTGATTCAGGATCTGTCCTTTATACGGAATCCCCTTTGGCATTACTACATCAAAAGCCGACAGACGATCCGTAGCAATCATTACCAATTGCGCATCATCAATAGCATATACTTCTCTCACTTTTCCTTTATAGACAGATTTCTGACCCGGAAAATTATAGTTCGTTGTTGTTATTGTATTCATTATATTAGTATGTGAGTACGTGAGTTTATGAGTCTTTGAGTATGTGAGTCCTTGAGAATTTCTTCAAAAATTCTTTACACACTCACCTCTCCCCTACTACCTTTCTCACCTCTCTATTAACCATTTCTATTTTCTATTTCTTTATAAGCTGCTATTACCTTTTTCACTAATTTATGACGGATCACATCTTTATCATCCAGATAAATCATTCCGATTCCCGTTACATTTTTTAAAACTAGCAATGCTTCCTTAAGACCAGAAGTTACCCTACGCGGTAAATCTATCTGCCCCGGATCACCCGTAATAATAAACTTAGCATTCTTACCCATACGTGTAAGAAACATTTTCATCTGTGCATGAGTTGTATTCTGTGCCTCATCCAGGATTACATAAGCATTATCTAGTGTACGACCACGCATAAAAGCCATTGGAGCAATCTGTATGACCCCTTTTTCGATAAAACTATCTAATTTCTCTGGTGGGATCATATCCCGCAATGCATCATAAAGAGGTTGCATATACGGATCTAATTTTTCTTTAAGATCTCCCGGTAAAAAACCTAGATTTTCTCCAGCCTCTACAGCCGGACGTGTCAATATAATTCTTTTTACCTGCTTTTCTTTCAGGGCTTTTACAGCCAGTGCTACTCCGGTATAGGTTTTTCCGGTTCCGGCAGGTCCAATAGCAAAAACCATATCGTTTTTATAGGTAGTCTCTACTAATCTACGTTGATTGGCCGTCTGCGCTTTGATGAGTTTACCTCCCACTCCGTGCACCAATACCTCTCCACTTACGGCAGAGGTTTCATAATCTTCTTTGCTATCACTCGTCAATACACGTTCTATGACATTTTCATCAAGCTTATTATACTTTGCAAAATGCTCCAATAGCATATTCAATCGCATATCGAATTCCTCCAGCATATCTTCATCACCATACACTTTCATTTTGCTACCTCTGGCAACAATTTTCAGCTTAGGAAAATATTTTTTTAATAATTGGATATTGCTATTCTGAAGTCCGAAAAACTCTCTCGGATTAATTTCTGTAAGTTCTATAATAAGTTCGTTCAAAAGCTATAGTAGTTTTAGTATGATTTGTTTTTAGGATTGAGTAAGTTTGCCGAAGTTACTTGAAGTTTTTGTTGGGAAACCAAAAATGAGAAATGTAATACGAGATGAAACTTTTTTAAGGTCATATATGTAAGTAGTACTCTAAAATAGATTAATCAAATTGTTTTTACTCAGAAATTTAAGGTTTTAAAAAACTTTGAATAACTTCATAGCAAATTTACATATTTTTAAGCGCTTATTATTAAAAAATATTAACAATTCGTAATACATGTCTATTATTACCTTAACTACTGATTTCGGAATCAAAGATCACTTTGTATCTGCTGTCAAAGGTGCTATATATACAGAATTACCCGATGCCAGAATTGTAGATGTCTCCCATGAGATATCACCATTTCACATTACCGAAGCCGCATATATTATCCAGAATGCGTATAAAAACTTTCCTAAAGGAAGTATTCATATTGTAGGGATCGATAGTGAACTTAATCCCGAAAACAAGCATATTGCAGTAAAACTGGATGACCATTATTTTATCTGTGCCAATAATGGATTGATATCCTTAATAGCTTCAGAATTTAGACCCGAAAAAATTGTCGAAATCAATATCCACGGCACCATAAGTACCAATTTCCCGGTTTTAGACGTTTTTGTAACTGTTGCTTGTCATATTGCACGGGGAGGCACCCTAGAAGTAATCGGTAAAGTTATTACGGATATCAAATTAATTAAAGGAATTACCCCAATTGTTAATGTAGGAGATACACAAATAGTCGGAAGCATTATATATATCGATAATTACGGAAATCTAATTACTAATATCACCCGTAAGCTTTTTGAAAATGTTAGAAAAGGACGTACATTTAAAATTACCGCCAGAAGCGCTATTTTTGACACTATCTATGAACGATATAGCGATGCCATAAATTTTGACATCGAAAAAAGCAAAAGAGAAGAAGATGGTAAAAAGTTAGCCGTTTTTAATTCCTCAGGATATTTAGAACTCGTAATCTACAAAAGCAACCCAAAGACCGTAGGAGGTGCCTCTAGCCTATTCGGATTGCATTATCGAGATACCGTAAGCATTAGTTTCGACTGATATAGATATGTAAGTAGCTATATCTAAGAATCATTTTTTAATTCCGATTAACAAACCAATAAAATCAATTATTATCCAAGTAAAATTTGGGCGTTCGAGCGGGCTATACGCTACAATTCCTCGCACTTCGTCCCTCAGGCTGTGGGATTTCCACTACTATCCCTAACGCAAAAAGTATCGATTTTATAAAAATCCACAAATTTTGCATCTTTGCATCTTTGCATCTTTGCATCTTTGCGACTTTGTAACTCAAAAACTTAGTAACTTTGCAACTTGTTACCACATAGTACAGAAAAAAGAAATGATCATACGAATCGTAAAAATGGGATTCATCCCAGAGCAAATCGACGCTTTTCTAGAAAATTTTAATAAAAACAAAGATAACATCCGGAATTTCGAGGGGTGTTCACACCTCCAATTAGCAAGGGATGTAAAGCAAACAAATCAATTTTTCACCTATAGTCATTGGGAATCAGAAGCACACCTCAATAACTACAGAAACTCTGCGTTATTCAAAGGAGTTTGGGCAAATACCAAAAATAAATTTAATCAAAAACCTGAAGCCTGGAGTATACAAGCGGTTTAATATCATTATATTTCCAGTCGTGCACTAATTATAGACTAAACAACATATGTTTGCAGTAATACGAAAAGAAATTAATACATTTTTTGCTTCGGCAGTAGGATATTTGGTAATCGGTATGTTTCTAATCCTTAACGGACTCTTTTTATGGGTTTTCAAAGGACAGTTTAATATACTCAATAGCGGTTTTGCAGATTTATCTCCATTCTTCCTTATTGCCCCCTGGATACTATTATTTCTGATTCCTGCAATCACAATGCGCAGTATTTCCGAAGAAAAAAAACAAGGAACCCTAGAACTACTACTCACTAAACCCATTCGCCTTTGGCAACTGGTCACAGGAAAATATTTAGGTAGTTTTTTTCTTATTCTCATCGCACTAGTTCCTAGTCTACTATATATTATCACCATTCATCAACTGGGAAATCCAATCGGTAATTTTGATTTGGGAAGCACCTTAGGGTCTTATATCGCATTGTTATTACTAAGTGCCGCCTATACTGCCATAGGTATTTTCTCCTCATCTGTTACCAATAGTCAGATCGTAGCTTTTCTTTTAGGGTTATTTCTTTGTTTTCTATTCTATTTTGGATTAAGCGGGCTTGCCAACTATCAATTATTTGGTACGGCAGATTACACTCTGGAACAAATAGGAATGCAATTGCATTATGAGCGCATTAGTCAAGGAATAATAGACTCCAGAGATGTCATCTATTTTATTAGCATCATAGGATTTTTTATTTTTCTAACCATTATTTCACTACAAAAAAGAACACCAAAAACAATTGCAAAACTGACAGGTATTGGAATTATTGCTGTCATTATATGCAACCTTGCAGGGAATACGGTATATAATCGTTTTGACCTTACCAAAGATGGGCGTTTCACATTATCCAAAGCCACCGAAACATTAATTCAGGAAGCCGAAGTTCCCATTACAATAGATGTATTACTTAAGGGAGATTTTCCTTCAGAGTTCAAAAAATTACAGCGGGAGACCAAACAACTACTAGAAGAATTTAACGCTATTAATCCCAATCTTCAATATGCCTTTACAAATCCTATTGAAGAAGAAGAATTTAGAAAAGAAACCTTAGAAGAATTACAGCGATTGGGCCTCACTCCAATGGAAGTAAGTGTTCAGGAAAGTGGTAAAACCGAAATAGAAACCGTTGTTCCATGGGCAATTCTGAACTATCAAAACAGGAGCGTAAAAGTATCATTGATAAAAAACACCCTAGGAGCAACCACAAAAGAGCGTGTTAACAATTCTATCCAACAATTAGAATACATCTTTGCAGATGCCTTAAAAAAACTCATACATCCTAAAAAAAATAAAATTGCCGTATTAAAAGGAAATGGTCAATTACCAGATATTAAAATTGCTGATTTTATAAAAACATTGCAAGAATATTATTTTGTAGGAGCGTTTACACTAGATTCTGTAGTCTCTAATCCAGAAAAAACACTTCGGGAATTGCAAAAATTCGATATGGTAATTAATGCAAAACCTACACAACCCTATTCAGAAAAAGAAAAATATGTCTTAGATCAATTTATCATGAATGGTGGTAAATCATTGTGGTTACTAGAATCTGTAGCCATGGAAATTGACAGTTTATTTACACCTGAATCAAAAGGATCTTCAGTAGCCTTTATGCAAGATCTTAGATTAGGGGATGCATTATTCTCATATGGAGTGCGTATCAACCCCGTCTTAGTAAATGACCTATACTCAGCCCCTATTATGTTAGCCTCTGGAGAAGGGAATGACACACAGTTTAATCCCTACCCTTGGTTTTATGCATCCCTCACCAAAAGTAAAAGTAATCACCCAATAGTTAAAAATACAGAAGCTATAAAATTCGAGTTTTCTAATCAAATAGACACATTACAAAACGATGTAAAAAAGACGATCCTAGTCACCAGCTCTGATAAATCAAAATTAGAAGGCACCCCAAAAGAAATACGTCTGGACATCATCAATAAAAAATCAGATATCGCTAGTTATACCAACGGGAATCATGCAATGGCCGTACTCTTAGAAGGGAGTTTTAAATCTACTTACAAAGATCGTATCAAACCATTTAAAGTAGATAACTCCAAAGACTCAAGTCCTGAAAATAAAATGGTAGTGATCGCAGATGGAGACGTTATTAAAAACAACATCAGAAAAAACAAACCCGTAGAATTAGGATACGATCCATATATGAACCTAAAATATGGAAATAAAGAATTTTTATTAAATACAGTAAACTATCTCCTGGATGATTCTGGTATAGTAGCTGTGCGTGGTAAAGAAATCAGTGTTGCCTTTTTAGACCTTGAAAAAGCATCAAAAAACAGAACCTTCTGGCAATTTATTAATATCCTTGTACCTCTTTTAATTTTAGGAGTGTTTGGGTTTTTATTTTCCTATTTCAGAAAGAGAAAGTATAGAAAATAAATCCCAAAAAGTAATTGTAAAATATATTTTCAATTTCAGGGGTAACAAACCCATTACTTATTACACTAACTAATAAAAAGATCTACATTTGTCAAAAATTACAAGTGTTCTAATCAAAAACATATGAAATACAAAGGACATATCTATTTTATTTAAATGTAATAAACAATTTCTCAAAATATTATCGCAACAATTTAAAGGGGTTTGACACTTACCTATATAAACATCTTAAAATAAAAAAATGAAAAAAGCATTATTATCAATTGCATTATTCGGAATTACCTTAGGAATAAATGCTCAGAATGAAGTTGTAAATGGAACTTTAACGGTTAAAAGTAATAGTGATAATATATTAACGCTACAAAGTACAGATAATAGTTGGTTATATACTAATTGGATGGATAAAAATGGTTCTAGAAAAGCCTATATGGGATTTGATCCAAGTTTGACTGATTTTAGGCTTTATCTACAAAATGGAGCTAATAAATTCACAATAAATGGAGGTAATGTCGGCATAGGTAATTATAATCCTAATTCACCATTACATGTCAGTAGTGAATACGATGCTATTCTAACTCTTCAAAGCACAGATGATACTTGGTTATATACTAACTGGCAAGATAAGACTGGAACTAGAAGAACTTATATGGGGCTAAGTGACAACCTCTCTCAATTTCGAATTTACTTAGAAAATGGAACTAACTCGTTTACAATCAATGGCGGAAATGTAGGTATTGGAACTTATAACCCAGGCTCTTGGAAACTAGCTGTAAATGGAAAAATCAGAGCAAAAGAAATAAAAGTTGAAACAAGTTGGTCAGATTTCGTTTTTTATGATGATTATGAGTTACCAACTCTACAAGAAGTAGAAAATCATATCAAAGAAAAAGGACATTTAAAAGATATACCAAGTGCTAAGGAAGTAGAAGAAAATGGAATTTTTTTGGGAGAAATGGACTCAAAATTACTCCAAAAAATTGAAGAATTGACTCTTTACACAATTCAACAGGAAAAGGAAATACTAAAATTAAAAGAACAAAACTATAGAATCGAAAAACAAGAAAAAGAAATTTTGGAATTAAAATCTCTTATTGCAAAAATACTCGAATCCAAAAAATAAAAAGCTTATAACACGAATGTATGAAGTCATAATACCTTAACGGGTATTTCTACTTATACACAAACACTTTAGCCAGAATAGAATAAAAAAAATGAAAGAAACGCCACTGGTTAGAAAATCACTTCATAAACCCTATTGGTATGATAAAACCAGTTATGTGCATTCTAGAAATTTTGGAATTTTAATCTATTTTTTAATAATATATTTAATTCTATCTGTAGTGTTAGGGTTTTTATACTCATTGAATACAACTATTATTAGTTTAGTTGTGCTTTTGGGAGTAATACTAGCATTCAAATTATATAATTCATATCATTATCGATATTATCGATTGATAAAAAGAACAATCCAAAAAAGCCATCTAAAAGAAAAACGTTATATAATTCAAACATGCATTTCAGGTAAAAAAATAGAAGAAATAGGAGAAGAAAAAAACAGAAGGTGGTTGGATTTTTATATAGCGGATAATAGAGGGTTTGATTATATTAAAAATGCGGAATATCGTTTCAATGAAGCAACTACTAATCGCAAAGTTACGGATGAAATTTTATGACTTAACGACTAGAGATGTCTAAAGAAATGGATCATTACAAAATCATATTTATAAAAACCCAAATGATTTAGATTTAACAAACTTGAATATTCAAACCTGATTTTAGTAATGATTTTTAATGTATACTTCCGAGCACTAGTGATTTCGAATGATATAAATCGTATTTTTAGGCTACCACATGCAATAAATACCTCCAAAAACATATGCTTATGTCGGATATTCAGGCATCCATCGTAATAGAAAAATTGTTTAATGTACCATTAACTAAAGTTTGGATAGCTCTTACAGAGGTGGATCAAATGCGAGTATGGTTTTTTGACAATATCCCTACTTTTGAGCCAGTCATAGGATTTCAGACACAGTTTAGTGTATCCTCAGAAAATCGTACATTCACACATCGATGGAAATTAATTGAAGTAATCGAAAATCAAAAAATCACCTACCATTGGAGTTATAAGGAATACCTAGGAGAAGCCACTGTAAGCTTCGAATTGTTTCAGCAAGATGATCAAACATTAGTACGACTCACCAATATTGGATTAGAGACATTTCCTCAGAATATCCCAGAGTTTAGTCGAGAAAGCTGTAAAGCAGGATGGAAACATTTCATAGAGGACAGATTACATAATTTTTTAACCACCACCTAAACATGAATCCAACAGCATATCTCGACGGAATAAAAAAACAATTTCAATATTATAAATCATTAGGAGATAAAACTTTTGATCAAGTCCCTGACAACAAGTTGTTTTGGCAGTACAATGAAGATAGCAATAGTATTGCTACTATTGTAAAACATCTATGGGGAAATATGAAATCCCGATGGACGGATTTCCTAACCTCAGATGGAGAAAAAGACTGGCGTGAACGCGATGCAGAATTTGAGAATGACGTACAATCCAAAGAAGAACTACTTAGAAAATGGAATGAAGGTTGGCAATGCCTTTTTGATGCATTAGATGGGATCAACGAAACTAATTTTGATCAACCAATATATATTAGAAACATTGAGCACAATATTACAGAAGCTATCAATCGCCAGTTAGCTCATTATTCATATCATATCGGTCAGATTGTATTTCTTGGAAAAATGATGTCTGGTGGTAATTGGCAGTCTTTATCAATCCCTAAAGGAGCATCTACATCATATAATAAAAAGCGATTTGCAAAACCAAAACATAAAGCACATTATACAGATAATTTCCTAAAAAATAAAGAGGACAATAACCCCTAAATTTATAATTATACGATGTACGCATATAGTTCGTTTCTTTTACACTATATCTGCGTTATAAAATTCAACAATAGCTATACTTCGACGTAGCTAGTACAAGTGGCTATTCTTTAATTTTATGCCTTAATCTAGCACAAAATAATTCAAACTCATTATACGAATTTCTTATCCATAAATCGTATTAAAACGCTATTTACCAATTTTTAAAATTAAACATACAATAAGAAGTTAAATTAGTTTATAAAAATCATAATTATATGGTATAGTCAATAACTAGTTCTTGTTTGTTAATAACTATAGTTTTTGTCATACTTAAATCTTTACGGATTACAATTATATTTGCGATAGCTATATATTTATGGCTACTGTATAGAAACAGTTCTAATCAAAAAAATTTAGACGGGTGAAATTCATAGTATCGAGTTCATATTTACTAAAACAACTTCAGGTATTAGGAGGTATAATCAATAACAGCAATACGCTACCGATTTTAGACAACTTTTTATTCGAATTAGACAACAACTCATTACTCGTATCTGCTTCGGATCTGGAGACCACAATGTCTGCAAAATTAGATGTAGAATCTTCGGATGAGGGGATCATTGCTGTTCCTGCAAAACTGTTATTAGAAACATTAAAAACATTTCCTGAGCAACCGCTTACGTTTGTTGTTGGAAATAATAACACCATAGAAATTAGCTCTAACCACGGTAAATATGCCTTGGCATATGCTGATGGAGAAGAGTTTCCCAAAGCGGTAGAACTAGAAGACCCTAGCTCTACATCTATATTAGGTGATATCTTGGCTACTGCCATAAGTAAAACTATTTTTGCAACAGGTAATGATGACTTAAGACCCGTAATGAGTGGCGTATTTTTTCAATTCTCTACAGAAAGCTTAACCTTTGTGGCAACAGATGCCCATAAATTAGTTAAGTATTCTCGTGAAGATGTAAAAGCTTCTCAATCGGCAGAGTTTATAATGCCTAAAAAACCGTTGAATTTACTAAAAGGTATCTTGGCTGGCAGTGACTCAGAAGTTGTAATCGAGTACAATGAATCAAATGCTAAATTTACGTTTGATGAGACACAACTTATCTGTAGATTAATAGATGGTAAGTATCCGAATTATGAGGCTGTCATTCCTAAAGAAAACCCTAATAAATTAACAATTGCTCGTTCGCAGTTTTTAAACTCTGTACGTAGGGTATCTATATTCTCTAATAAAACGACGCACCAGATACGATTAAAAATTGCTGGAGCGGAATTAAATATATCTGCAGAAGATATCGATTATTCTAATAAAGCAGAAGAAAGATTAACCTGTGACTACCAAGGTGATGATATGCAAATTGGGTTTAACTCCAGGTTTTTAAGCGAAATGCTTAATAATCTTAATACAGATGAAGTACAATTAGAAATGTCATTACCCAATCGTGCCGGAATTCTAACACCAACAGATGGATTAGATGAAGGTGAGAATGTTACAATGCTGGTAATGCCGGTAATGCTTAATAACTAAGATCATAAATAATCCCTTATATAGGAATTTAGAAAAGAAGGTTCAATCATACTTGCGATGATTGGACTTTTTTTATTCACATCAATACATCATTTTTTTTAATTATTAATCTCTTAAATTAATACCCATGAACATTACATTAAAACAAGCAGAAAAAATTATTAAAGCTGCCAAAGAAAAATCAATTGAATTGGATACTAAAATGAATATTTCGGTAGTAGATTCTGGTGCAAATCTTTTAGCCTTTGCAAGAATGGATGGAGCTTGGTTAGGTTCTGCAGATATTTCTCTTAAAAAAGCAAAAACAGCTCGTTTCTTTGATATGAATTCTGGAGCTATTGGAGAACTTTCTCAACCAGGGGGTCCATTATATAACATAGAACATTCTAATGGCGGACTCATCTCTTTCCCAGGAGGAGTACCCATTAAAAACGAGCAAGGAGATATTATCGGAGCCATCGGTGTAAGTGGAAGCACGGTAGAAAACGACCACACCGTAGCAGAAGCTGGTGCATTAGCTTTATAGCACCTATCCAATATATAAACTGAATTAATTATAGTTTAAAATTACTGTACCGCTTTAACCTGTTTTATAAGCGGTACAGTAGTTTTTACCATTTGACTTTAGAATTGGTATCAGATTTACGCATGACACTACACTTCAAAATTTGTTACACCAGCCTGAGTATTCACTTTTTTAGAGCAACTAAAACTGAATACGATGCTAAAAATTAAAACATAACTCCTCATCTATTATCTTATTAGTCATTAATTTAGACTTTATGCGATTACAATAAGTGTAATTTTTCTTTATTGACTTGATTTTTTACTATCAATAGTAATATAACACCTATTGCAGAGATTCCGCCCATAACCCACCAACTATTATCATAACCATATGTATTGATTAATTGCATTCCGGAATTATGTCCCAAAATATGAGCAGCAGAAAATGACATGCTATACAATCCCATATAAGCACCTTGTCTACCTTTTTTTGATCGTTCGAGAGCAAATGCATTTCCAAAAGGAAATGATACCATCTCTCCGATTGTAGCGATTGTCATTCCCATTACCAGAATACCCGTCCATGGTGTTAAAACTAAAAGAATAAAACTTATCCCAGTAAGTATAAAGCCATTAATAATATTTCTAATTTTCGAAATAGAAGTGGATTCTAAATATGCAACAAGTGGCATTTCGAAAACAAAAATTAAAGCACCATTCAGAGCTAACAAAAGCCCTATACTTTTTTCAGATAAGAAATGGACTTCTTTATAATAAAGAGGAATCGTAGAGAAATATTGTACAAAAACAACTCCAAACAAGGTCAATGCAATCAGAAAAAGGATATAGGTGTTATCGCTATGAGCAGAAACTGGATTATTAACTACCACTTCTTTATCTAAAACTTTTGCCTTTTTAGGGTGAAGTGTTTTTATCATAATTAAGCCTGCAAAAATACAAGTCAATCCATCAATCCAGAATAAACCAGAGTATCCTATAGTCGCAATTATTAAACCTCCTAATGCGGGACCCAGAGAGAAACCTAGATTTATGGCAAGGCGTAAAAAAGTTAATGATCGGGTTTTGTTTTCTGGTTTGCTGTATGCACTAAGTGCTACAAAAAAAGCAGGTCGCGCAGTATCAGCAATGGCAATAAGAACAAAAAAACTAATGCATATACTCCAAAAATCAGAAAAATGTTGAACTATAAAAAAAGAAACTCCAGTTAAAAGTAGTGATCCTAGTATCACCTTATAATAACCAATAACATCACTTAATTTACCACCAATCCAGGAACCTGCTAAAGAGCCAAATCCAAAACTAGTCATTACCCAACCAATCTCTCCCAGAGAAAAGCACAAATTGTCAGAAAGGTATAATGATAAAAAAGGGATCACCATTGCGCCCATTCTATTAATTAATGTGATTAGAGCTAACCACCAGACCTCTCTAGATAGACCAGAAAAAGTGTCTATATAATTGAGTAATAATTTTTTCAATTTTATCTTTTGTATCCTTAAAACCGGTAAAAGTAGCTTTTTATCTATAAGTAGTATACAATTTTAGAGAATATTAACTGGTTTATTCCTAATGCTTTGTATTTTTGCAAAAAAATAAGGAGCGTGCACAGATTATCTTTTCTACTTGTTTTAGTCATGGGCAATATATTTGCTCAGGGTTCTATGACAATTAATAAAATTTTGACGTTTCAGGATGAGCTTAATAAAAAGTTTGCTTCTGAAAAAACATCGCCATTAATGGCAAAAGATTTTGAGAAATTCGTAGCATTGGACTTTTTTGATATTGATACATCTTATAGTATTATAGCTACTTTTGTTCGTACTCCATATGAGACACCATTTATAATGAAAACTACTACCAGTAGGGAGCCTATATATGTTAAGTATGGAGAAGCTCATTTTGTACTGGAAGAAAAGGAATGGGTATTGAATATATATCAAAATCAAGTACTTAAGATCCAATCGGAATACGAGAACTATCTATTTCTGCCTTTTACAGATCTGACCAATGGAGAAACTAGTTATGACGGAGGTCGCTTTATAGATTTAGAAATTCCAGAAGGTAATACCATTATCATTGATTTTAATACCTCATATAATCCCTATTGCGCCTATAGTGATAGGTATTCTTGTCCAATTCCACCGGAAGAAAACCATATTGCTATTAAAATACCGGTTGGAGTAAGGAAATATAATAAATACGGAGAGAATAAATAAAAAGCTGAAGCTTTCTACTTATAAAATTTTGATTTCCGCTGCTATACCTATTCTTGTGTTAGTCTTCTTTTGTAGTATAGTACAGATACCAAGTTATAGTTTACTTATGTACTAATTATAACATGTGTTATTTTATAAAATAGCGACATACCATATGCTACAGGTATATCGTTATTTAATAAAAATTAGAAAGTAAAGATGAGTAAAGTTTTTTTTACTTGATGTGGAATTCGAAAAAAGTAGGATCACCTATATAATATGATAAAATTCGAAGTTGCTACCAAAGAGTCCGATTATAGAAGAATTAGAGATATCGCAATGATTATCTGGCAAGAGCATTTTACTCCTATTATAGGGGCTGATCAAGTAGAATATATGTTAGGTAAATATCAATCTATTCCGGCAATAAAAAAGCAAATCAGTAATGGAGTACATTATTTTTTGATTAGAGAAGGAAAGTCTATAGTTGGTTATTTTGCATATTATAAAAAAAAAGAAACTTTGTTTATCAGTAAAATATATATTCTTAGGTCAGAAAGAGGAAAAGGTATTGGGAAATATGTGTTTCTATTCATAGCATCTAAAGCTAAGATTTTAGGGCGGGTTAGCCTTTCATTAACAGTTAATAAAATGAATAGTTCAGCTATTAAAGCTTATCAGAAATTGGGCTTTGTTACCATAAAGGATATAGTAATTGATATTGGTAATGGTTATGTAATGGATGATTATGTAATGGAAAAGAAATTGAATTACTAAATAAATTACCTAGTGTTAAAATGAGACTGTGTTATGATTACTTATTTTGAAAAAAGGCATAACGTTTACAGGAGTACTACATTTTTTAAAACGGTAAGTTTTTTAGATCAACATTACCTCCAGAAAGAATGATTCCCACTCTTTTGTTTTTGAATTTTTCTTTTTCTCTGAGTAATGCGGCAAGAGCAACTGCAGATGAAGGTTCGATAATTATTTTTATGCGTTCCCATACTAATTGCATAGCATAAACAATTTCTTGTTCTTCTACCCTGATGATATCGGAAACATATTTTTTGATTATGGGGAAATTAATATCTCCTAATTGTGTTTTTAATCCATCTGCTATTGTATTTGCGGTCTTGTTGGTTTCAATCTTTCCACTTTTCATAGAACGATAAGCATCATCAGCTTCGAATGGTTCGCCGCCGATCACCCTACAATTAGCAGTGTGATAATGTGCTGCTAACGATGTACCTGCAATAAGACCTCCTCCTCCTACCGGGGAGAAGATGTATTCTAAGCCTGCTTGATCTTCTAATAGCTCTAATGCAGCTGTTCCTTGACCTAAGATTACATTTATGTCATTGGATGGATGTAAGAAAGTAGCATTTTTTTCTGATTGAATCCTGAAAGCAGTTTGTTCTCGGTCTTCTAAGGTTGGGGAACATTCAATGATTTCCCCTCCATAACCTTTTACTGCATCTTTCTTGACTTGAGGGGCATTTGATGGCATTACGATATATGCTTTTATTCCGATACTTTTGGCGGCTAATGATAGCGCTTGAGCAAAATTACCAGAAGAATGCGTAACAACGCCTTTGGCCTTTTGTTGATCTGTTAATTGTAGAATTGCGTGTGTAGCTCCTCTCATTTTAAATGCTCCCATTTTTTGAAAATTTTCACATTTAAAATACAGGTCTATACCCGATAATTGATTAAGTAGGTTGGAAGTTAGTATTGGAGTTCGATGGATATAAGGTTTTATTTTATGATGGCAATTTTTTAAATCTTGAAATGTCATTTTCTGAATAATTCAATTAAACCATTTTCTTAGTGTAGAACAAAGATCAATATTATATTCTTGTGCCTAGTTAATAAATTATTTAATTTTTCGGCACTCTCCTATTTTATAAATTCAATTTCCAAAATGTAATTACCCACTTCTATCAAATAAACCCTAAAATACTCGTTCATCCTCCTTCGTTTTTTATGGTAAAAAAGCTTCCTTGGATATGGTTATGTGAGAATTTCCTTTTTGACATAAAATTAACGATAACACCCCTCTAAATTTCCCTTCGGAAGGGAGAATTTCTTACTCTCTTCCTTTAAATGAAGAGCTAGGGATAGATGTTTTTAATAGTAATCAACTATTAACAATATGATTAACAACTAACTACAACACACCTGTGATTTCAAGAATTTAAAATATCAACACTACTATAAACGAGAGTCATAAAAAACTGTTTCTCCATATATTGGATTTATCTGAAAAATGATCTTTATCAAGACTTTCGGATGCTTGTGAAGCTATTTGCATAATACATAAAGTAGGTTAGAAGCCATAAAAAAAGCGTTCTTTTTACAGAACGCTTTATCGAATTTAGGGCAAATTATGTACTCTCTTTAGCTTCAAGATTTGGGTCCCTTACTAATGTCCTCACACTTAATCAACCCTGATGTATTCCAAACTATAATTTTAATTTTGTATCGTCATACAGATTAAAATTCTAATTCTAGTTATACACTAAATATGTCTTTTAAGATGATGTAAATATATTGTAAAAAAATTGTTAATCCAACAATTTAAACGTTAAAAAACATAAATAATCGATGAAATACGCAAAATACTCTTTTTTACAAGTTTTTATAAAAACAAAATCGGGGTAGAATTCTTTTTTTGATAGTGTGGATATGTATTAAAAACAAAAAGTGACCTTAGGTAGGGTCACTTTTGTAATTAATAAATTATGCACTCTCTTTAGTTGTTAGATTTGGGGGTTATAAAACTAATGTCCTCACACACAATTTATAATGTATACATATTCCAAATTAACATTTCAAATCCATTTTCAATATTTCTTAAAATGTTAATTCATAGACTTTGTATCTTTCTATGATGTAAAGATATTATAATTATGACATAAAAGCCGTAATTTGATTATGCTTTATTAACAAAATATCGATTAAGTGTTAATAACCACCGATAAAACGAAACAAAAATAACAAAAAGGGAAATTAGAACTTTTGTTTTCACTAATACATTACCCTCCAATGCTTCCTAATTCTACACCTTCAGAATATGCTACTTTAATATTATTTTCACTAAATGCCTTTTTTATCTCTTGATGTGCTACAAAAGTTACTTCCCAAAAATCATCTGGCTTTACATAAGGTCTTACAGCAATCAATACATTATGCGAATCAAAATTTTCTATTCCTATCTCGGGTTTTGGTGTGTCTAATACATTTTCTATGGATCCCAAAGCCTTTTCAATCACTTTCTTCACTTTAGGAAAATCTTCATTATAAGGCATTGTAACACCAATTTCTAATCTTACAACTCCTTTTTTTGAGTAGTTCGCCACCACATCATCAGTAATTTTAGAATTAGGTATGATTAAAACCTTATCCCCTGGAGTAATAACAATCGTATTAAAAATTCCAATTTCCTGAACTTTTCCAAATGAATCTCCAACTTGGATCCAATCATTTATATGATAAGGTTTAAGGAACATAATTAATATGCCTGAAGCAAAGTTTCCTAAACTCCCTTGTAAAGACATACCTATAGCAAAACTTACTGCTGCTAATATTGCCACCAATCCCGAAAGATCTGCTCCCAGTATAGAAATTATAATAAATAGGATCGCTATTTTTAATAAAACTGATACTATAGATATCAAAAAAGGGCGCATACTATCAGAAATATGCATTCGCTTTAGAGCGGCATCTACTAGTTTAAGTATTTTATTAATCAGTTTAAACCCCAGCCATAATACTACAACTGCAGCCAATATCCTGGGAGCAAAAAAGACGACGCTATCAATTGCAATGTCGAGATATTCATAAAGTTTTTCCATAGTAAATATTTTGTTGCTCTAAAAATAGAAAATTATATAAAAAAAACGTTCGAAAAATTATTTCGAACGTTTTTATTTCCCTGTACTCTCTTTAGTTTAATTGACTAATGTCCTCACACAAGAATGTAAATTTATTTTTAATATATAAAACAAATATCATGCCAAAATTTTATCTTTTAATTTAGAAAACTAGTCGAGATCCAATGTGTTGACGATAGGATTATTCTCTACCAGATTAGATAAAATTATATGAGTCTTCGCTTCTCCATATGTAATCAATCTATCAATAAACTCCTGAAGATGGATCTGATCATGTAAAACTACCTCCATAATGATATTTTCATTTCCGGTGATTCTATAACAACTAAGTACTTCTTTAAACTCTGGCACCTTAATTAAAAAAGGTTTTAACCTTCCCATAAATGCTCGCAATGTAATTATTGCCTTTAATTGGTAGCCTGTTTTTACATAAGACACTTTAGTTGTATATCCTTCGATTACTCCATAATCCTCCATTCTTTTTATTCGTTCAGCAACAGCTGGTGAACTTAACCCTACTTTCCTACCAATTTCAGTATTACTAAATCTAGCATTTTTCTGAAGACATTGTAGTATTTTCCAATTTGTCGAGTCTATTTCCATTTTAAACCAAAAAGTATTTATTCCTTAATTTTTAAGTAAAATTAACCTTTTTACATTAAATTATAAATATATATCTCTAGAATTACGATTAATTTTGGATACTTGATTACTATGAGACCACAACCACGAAATAAAAAGCTCTATAAAAAAGCGAGAGAGATATTTACGCTGTCTCATCGCATATCTAATTATCTTATTTATGACCTTGCTCCATTACAAAATAATGGTAATGAGGATCCTAATATTTATTTCACAGGGGACATTATTAGACAATCGGACTCATTAGTTCCTAAAATTATGAATGCCGAAAATCAAATATTTCAGAATGATCGTATAGAACAAGCTAATTCTTTAATCTCTCTTACTAACAAATTATACAAAAACTGTGAGCGTCTAGAACAGACTAATAGTAACGGAAAAGAGTTTTTAATTCTTCTTCGTAAAGAGCTTAAAAAATTTAAACGATTACAATACAACTGGATGATGAGCTTATAAAAAGTTTAGATTTTATATCATTATTCTCTTATTAAAAATAAATCAATCTCGCGATTCTAAAAATTGTCTTTCTTGTGCAGTCAACACTATTGTGTTAGAATTATTAACATTAGAGGGTAACATTTTATAAATAGGTAGCTCTAAATCAATCAAATTATCTGCTCCAAATCTCCTCTTTTTAGTTTCTTTTAGAACAAAAAGATTATTATTAAACACAAAATTATGTGTGTTATCTTCAAAAGATAAATATCCGTCTGCTATAATACTGAACCTGCTTAAACTATATTTTTTATCTTCTTTTTTTGCAAAATTATATGAGATCACCTGCCTTTTTGTTTCGAATTGATATTCTTTATTAGAAAAAGTTGAAGTCTTTTTTTCAATTTTATTTTGTAATTCAATCTCCTTTACAAATTCAATAATTGCTTTTGTCTTTTTATCAAAAACGATTTTGCCTCTTGTCCGATTTGCTACTTCATTATTATTTTTCCAATCTGTAGTATATGAAACCACAATTATATCTGGAGAAGAAACTTCAACCATTTGTTCGATAGTACCTGAAGCCTTTAAAAATCCTTGTATAGCAATATCTAAATAAGAAGTTGCCAATAAACTCTTAGTAACAATATGTCCGCTTGACTCTGGGTTAGAATCTCCTTTTTCATTGGTATCAAAAATCAAAGGAACGTTCTTACTATGACTAACTGTTCCCAGTTTAAGTTTTATATTTTTTTCTAATTTTCGATTATTAAAACCTGCATCTTTCGTCCATATCTTAAGTTCTGACAGAATTAAACGATGTATTTTTTCATCTACAATAAGCGTTTCCTTAAATGAACACTCTTTTTCGGTAGGATAATCTACATACAATGTATAATAATTATCTAATACGTATTGTAATGCTTTTTTAAGATTAAATGTATGAACAACTACTTCATCCAATTGCATCTCAACCGGAGATAGTTTGACACTCTTTAATACCCCTATCTCATTGGGTAGAATTGTCAAATCCTTATAATTAAGATGAGAAATAGTCAGGTATTCATCTTTAACAATAATAGTTGCTAAACCATCTGCATTGGTATAGGATCCTTCTTCTAAAGTAGAGTACAGTATATGAACACCTTCTATTGGCTCATTTGTAAGTTCGTCAATAACCATAATTTGTTTTTTCTGAGATATCCCAGAAAAACAAATAAAGGAAATTAGTACAAGTAATTGATTGGTTTTATAAAGATTCATTTACAGATATTTAGATTCAATACCGTTAATCAAAAATCTAGCCAAAGGGTTCTCTACATAAAAACGTAATCATGTTCATACTTTAGAAGAGCTATTCAGAAAATCGATGACAACTTACATATTCCTTCTATATTGTCCTCCAACTTCAAATAATGAAGCGGTAATTTGCCCTAAAGAGCATTTTTTACAAGCCTCCATTAAGGACTCAAAAATATTCTGATTATTAATTGCTTTTTGTTGTAAATCCCTTAATATTTCAGGAGTTTGATCCGCACTTCCTTTGTGCAGCTGCTCCAACATGGTAATTTGATATTTCTTTTCTTCTTCTGTTGCTCTGATAACCTCTCCCGGGGTTTCTGTTGGAGAACCTTTGGAGCTTAAAAATGTGTTAACTCCAATAATAGGAAACTGACCATTATGCTTTAATGTTTCATAATATAGACTTTCCTCTTGTATCTTACTCCGTTGATACATAGTTTCCATAGCCCCAAGAACTCCTCCTCTTTCTGTAATTCTATCGAATTCTGTTAGTACCGCTTCTTCCACAAGATCCGTTAGCTCTTCTATGATAAAAGATCCTTGAATTGGGTTTTCATTTTTAGTTAACCCTAATTCTTTATTAATAATTAATTGAATAGCCATTGCTCTTCGAACGGACTCTTCTGTAGGTGTAGTAATTGCTTCATCATAAGCATTGGTATGCAATGAATTACAGTTATCATAGATAGCATATAACGCTTGTAGCGTTGTTCTAATATCATTAAAATCAATTTCCTGAGCGTGTAAAGATCTTCCTGAAGTTTGGATATGATATTTAAGCATTTGTGCTCTGGGATTCGCACCATATTTATACTTTAGTGCTTTTGCCCATATCTTGCGGGCTACTCTACCTATTACAGCATATTCGGGATCTATTCCATTAGAAAAGAAAAAAGATAGATTAGGTCCGAATTTATTAATATCCATCCCTCTACTAAGGTAATATTCTACATATGTAAATCCATTAGACAAGGTTAAGGCTAATTGTGTAATAGGATTTGCTCCTGCTTCTGCAATATGATAGCCCGAAATAGAAACAGAATAAAAATTACGTACTTCTCTTTCTATAAAATATTCCTGCACATCTCCCATTAAACGCAAGGCAAATTCAGTAGAGAAAATACAAGTATTCTGGGCTTGATCTTCTTTTAGAATATCTGCCTGAATTGTACCTCTAACGGTTGTTAATGTCTTTGTTTTTATTTCTTCGTAGATATCAGACGGTAGTACCTGATCTCCTGTAACACCAAGTAAAAATAAACCTAATCCATCATTCCCTTCGGGAAGATCTCCTTGATACGCTGGGCGTTTTACTCCTTTTTCTTCATATATTTTTTTAATCTTAGCTTCAATTTCACTTTCAAGCCCATTTTCTTTAATATACTTTTCGCAATTTTGATCAATAGCTGCATTCATAAAAAATGCTAACATCATCGGAGCGGGTCCATTAATTGTCATACTCACGGATGTCATAGCATGTGTAAGATCAAAACCAGAATATAATTTTTTGGCATCATCCAAACAACAAACCGACACTCCAGCATTACCAATTTTTCCATAGATATCAGGTCTACTATCTGGATCATTACCATACAATGTTACTGAATCAAATGCTGTAGATAAGCGCTTTGCGGGCATTCCAATACTCACATAATGAAAACGGCGATTTGTCCTTTCTGGTCCTCCTTCTCCTGCAAACATTCGGGTAGGGTCTTCTCCTGTACGTTTAAAAGGATATAAGCCTGACGCAAAAGGAAATTCTCCAGGTACATTTTCTTGTAAACACCACGTAAGAATATCTCCCCAAGCTTCATATTTAGGTAATGCTACTTTAGGAATACTAGTATGTGACAAAGATTCTGTATGTGTTTCAATCTTAATTTCTCGATCTCTAACCTTAAAAGAATAAACAGGATCCTTATACTTCTGAACTTTAGCAACCCATCCAGTTATAATTCCCCAATTATGAGGATCTAAATTCAGTTTTTCTTTATCGAACGCTGCAGTTAATAGTTTTAAAAAATCAGCATTTTCCTCATTCTTGTTCTTAGCAATATCATCTTCGTCTATTCCATTTTTAGATAGATTAAGGAACTTCTGATTCGTTACACTACAAATAGTTTTATATATCCCGAATAGCTTCTGAGCTACTTCTGCCTGCTTATTAGCTGTTTTATCATATGTTCTATTATTTTCAGATATTTCGGATAAATATCGTGTCCTACTCGGAGGAATTACAAACACTTTCTCTGACATTTCCTTAGAAATATGGAAATTGGATTTTAGATTTGCGTTTGTCTTCTCTACTAATGTATCCATGATCGCTTTATAAAGCGTGTTCATTCCTGGATCGTTAAACTGAGAAGCTATGGTTCCGAATACTGGTAAATCATCTTGCGAGATATCCCATAGTTGATGATTACGCATGTACTGTCTTTTAACATCCCGTAATGCATCAAGAGCTCCTCTTTTATCAAATTTATTGATGGCTACAATATCTGCAAAATCCAGCATATCAATTTTTTCCAACTGAGTAGCTGCCCCAAACTCGGGAGTCATAACATATAAAGAAGTATCACTATGATCTAAAATTTCAGTATCCGATTGTCCAATACCTGAAGTTTCCAAAATTATCAGATCAAATTCTGCTGCTTTTAATACTTCTATAGCTTCTGCAACATATTTAGACAAAGCCAGATTTGATTGTCGGGTTGCTAATGAACGCATATATACCCTAGGAGAATTGATTGCATTCATACGAATACGATCTCCTAATAAAGCTCCTCCAGTTTTTCGCTTTGACGGATCGACAGATATCAGTCCTATTGTTTTATCCGGAAAGTCCAGTAAAAAGCGACGTACCAATTCATCTACTAATGATGATTTACCTGCTCCTCCTGTTCCTGTAATCCCTAAAACAGGTATTTGGGTATTTTTATTCTTTTTATGAATTTTATCTAATGTTGCCTTTGCTACCTCCGGAAAATTTTCTGCTGCAGAGATAATTCGGGCTATGGCTCCAATCTTTTTTTGGGTAAGATATTCTACCTCTCCATTAAGACTATCTCCAATAGGAAAATCAGATTGTTCTACCAAATCATTAATCATTCCTTGTAATCCAAGTTCTCTTCCATCATCAGGAGAATATATCCGAGTAACTCCATACTCCATTAACTCCTGTATTTCTTCAGGAAGAATAACACCTCCACCGCCACCAAATATTTTAATATGCGTAGCTCCTTTCTCCTTTAATAAGTCATACATATATTTGAAATACTCGTTATGACCTCCTTGATAAGAAGTCAAGGCAATAGCATTCGCATCTTCTTGTATTGCACAGTTTACTACTTCTTCCACACTTCTATCATGTCCTAAATGTATAACTTCTACGCCTGTAGATTGTATGATACGTCTCATTATATTAATTGCTGCATCATGTCCATCAAATAAGGATGCTGCTGTTACAATTCTAACTTTATTCTTAGGTATATAAGGTGGTATATGTTCCATGTACAATATGAGTTTTTAAAGTTTTCAAATTTACGAAATACGCATATAAATCGATTATTTTTTTAGAATTATATAATTCATATAACCGTATACACTAATCCGTTATTTATTGTTCAAATTTATATGAATCCTTTCTTTATCCAGAATATAATCATAAATAATCTCAAAAAAACGATCATTACATTATTAACACAACTGTTATACGATTTATGGATACGAAATTCGTACTAAACACGTTTTTACCCAAATTGAAGTAGTACCATTTCTAAAATGAAATTATCAACTAAAATTGTTTCTTTTTAGTACATGTTTCAAAATAAAATACATAAATAACGCTACTTCTGCTTAGCAGCACAATTGATATAAGTACTATCCCAGGTTTTCTTTTTTATCTGAACCAAAAAGTAACATTAGCATCCTAAACTTATGAATCAAAATCGCCACCCTGCTATAGGCAAAAATTTGATTTACAATAAAATAAATCTATTTAATTTACGAAAAAGAAAAAAAAACTTCTTCATATTATCAATCACCTAAAAATACTATTCCATTAAAAATATGCCTTTGATTTAAAAGAAAAATCTCTTCTTTAATAGTAAGTTTATGGATATAACGCAATTATCAAATTTGGTGTATTTATGAAAAATGTAACCTTACTTATCCACTGTCCCGATAGAAAAGGAATTATAGCTGCCATAACGAATTTTATCTTAGCTAAAAAAGGTAATATCATGTACATAGATCAACATGTAGATCGTGAACTTGGGGAGTTTTTTATGAGGTTAGAATGTGAATTTGATACAGACGAAAAAAAATTAGCCGCCTTTAAAGATTCATTTGATAAAATAGTTGCTAACAGTTTTAAGATCAACTGGCAAATGTATAATACCGAAAAGAAATTGAATATAGCTCTTTTCGTTTCTAAATATGATCACTGCCTATATGATATTCTAGGAAGGCATGCCTCTGGGGAACTTAAGGCTAATATTCCTATTATAATTAGCAATCACCCTAACCTTAAACCCATCGCTAAAGGCTTTAGTATCCCTTTTGTTCACATACCAATTAATAGCTCTTCTAAAAAACAAGCCGAAGCAAAACAATTAGAATTTCTGAAAAAATATAATATTGATTTTGTCGTATTAGCAAGGTACATGCAAATACTCTCAAGCAATTTTGTAGATCAATTTCCGAATAAAATTATAAACATTCATCATTCATTCTTACCCGCTTTTCCGGGAGCGAAACCTTATCATTCTGCCTATAAACGAGGAGTAAAAATTATTGGAGCTACCAGTCATTACGTAACTTCGGATCTAGACGAGGGGCCAATCATAGAACAAGAGGTAGCTAAAGTATCTCATATTCATAACGTTAATGATTTTATCCTAAAGGGGCGAGACTTAGAAAAAATCGTATTGTCTCGCGCTATCAAATGCCATATAGAAAGAAAAGTATTAGTTTATGACAATAAAACAGTTATTTTTTCCTAGCGAATGCTTAAATTTATGCCGAATTTATAATGGAACATCCGTAATTGTCAGTCCTAGTTAATTGGAAGAGGTACTAATTATCATCTTACTCATTTGATAAGTATAAAAAGAAAAAAAATGAAAAAGCTAATAGCATTATTATGTATTATTGTTACAACCGGTTGTGCCGAATTACAACAAGTAATTGAGAGTTTACCTCAAGAAACCGGAACTTTGGGGATTAGCAATATTGACATTGGTAATGGACTTAGACAAGCATTAGATAAGGGCATTGACAAACAAGTTACAAAACTTACCCAAAAAGATGGATTTTTCAGAAACCAATTGGTAAAAATTGTATTACCAGAAGAATTACAGAAGGTAGACAAAACCCTTAGAAAAGTTGGATTAGGCAAACTTGCAGACGAAGGTCTTAAAGTTCTTAATAGAGCTGCCGAAGATGCTGTAAAACAGGCTACTCCTATATTTGTAAATGCGGTTCAACAAATAACATTTAATGATGCCAAACAAATTTTATTAGGAACCAATGATTCGGCTACACAATATCTAAAAAAGGCTACAAGTACAGCTCTTTATGGAAAATTCAGCCCTGTTATTGAAAAATCTCTTTCCAAAGTTGGTGCTGATCAAGTTTGGTCTAATATTATAAACAAGTATAACTCCATACCTCTTACTAATAATGTAAATCCGAATCTAACAGATTATGTTACGGGAGAAGCATTAAGTGGTGTTTATAAAATGATAGCTATAGAAGAGGGTGAAATCCGAACTAAGCTAAGTTCCAGAACTACAGACTTATTAAGAAAAGTATTTGCATTACAAGATAGATAAATTATTGAGTGAAAAGGCATTACATTTTCACCTAAAAGAGTTGTTCATCGGCAAAAATAATCGCTTAAACGATTTTTTAATTTTTGTCATTATCCTACTTATTTTAACATTTTGATAAAAATAATAACCTTTATAGCGATTTTTATTAACAATAAGACAACTTTAATCGCTATAAAGATGAATTATTTCAATACAACCCCATGCGCAAACAAAGCATAATACGTTGTAAGAATGGGTTCTAACCATAGAATACCATAATTTTGCAGCCCAAATCAAATTGCTTTTTGCATGAAAAACTTAACCAAACTTACATTATTAGTATTAAGCGTATTTCTTATTTCTAATAGCTTAATAGGACAAGAATCCGAAGAACTAAACATTTCTGGAGTTGTTTACGATGAAAACGAAGTTCCTTTACCTGGAGCTAACATAATCATTAGCGGAACTAAAAAAGGGGTACAAACTGATTTTGATGGACGTTACGAAATCCCTGCGAAAAAAGGAAGTGTCCTTGTTTTTTCATATTTGGGTTACACAACTCAAAGGGTAACTATCGAGGATACGTCCAAAATTAATATTACACTTCAGACAGATATTAGCGGTCTTGATCAGATTGTAGTTATTGGTTATGGCTCAAGTTCCAAAAAAAGGGTTACTGCCAGTATATCTACCATAAGATCTAGTGATATTGAAGACATCCCTTCTCCAGGACTACAATCAGTTATGACCAGTAAAATTTCGGGAGTACAGATTACTCAAATTAGTGGTAAGGTAGAATCAGGGATTAAAGTACGTATTAGAGGTATCTCTACCATTGGAGCTTCTCAAGAACCTTTATATGTTATAGATGGAGTTCCTGTTATTAATGATGATGAATCTATTAATAATTCACCAATCAATCCATTAATAGGACTAAATACATCAGATATTGAATCTATTGATTTTCTTAAAGATGCATCATCTGCAGCTATTTATGGTGCCAGGGGTACAAATGGGGTAATTATAATTACCACTAAACAAGGAAAAGCAAACAAAACCAAAATCACTTTTTCTAATTCTACAGGTTGGAGCGAAGCGACTCATAGAAAGGAAATGCTAAATGCGGAACAATATGTCGAGCTATTTACAGAAGCAGCATTAAACAGTGGGCTTACAACTGCCGAAATAGAAACCAAATTTGACCAATTAGCTTTAGGAAAAGATTGGAGAAATGGAAATGTCGATACAGATTGGCAAGATCTTGCTTTAGTTAGTGGAAATACTAGAAATATAAATTTATCAGCTTCTGGAGGTACCGAAAAAGTTAAATATTACTTCTCTACTTCTTATGATAAAACCGAAGGTATTATCCGTGGTAATGAATTAGATAGATATACACTAAGGGGAAAAGTAGATACGGATATTTCTGAAAAAACATCTGCTGGATTTAATATAAGTCTTTCTAAAATAACCATTGACAGATTATCTAATGACAATACATTTATTTCACCTCTTCAATCTATAGCGCAATCACCACTAACTCCTGCCCTATTAGATGATGGAACTGCAAATGTCGATCCATTATCTACGCTATATGCAAACTTCTTAGGACAAGAACAAACAGGAAGATTTGTTACTGATATCTGGAGAACTACGCTAAACGTTTATGGAGAACATTATTTTCTTCCTTCTTTTAAGTTTAGATCAGAAATAGGATATGATGCTAACAATCAAAATGCAGAACGTTTTTCTGGTAGCCTAACAGAGTCTGCCTCAATAAATGGATTCGGAATCGTTAACAATACAATAACAGAAAGATATATCTTAACCAATTACTTTAATTATAAGAAGAAATTTGGAGAAAACTTTAACTTTTCTATGACAGTCGGAGGTAGTTTTGAAGAAACTAACCGAAAAAATCAGTTTGCTACCGGTAGCGGGTTTCCTTCTGACAATTTACAAACTATTAGTAGTGCTCTTTTCACAACTGGTGGTTCTACCAAAACGAAGTATAACTTTTTATCTTATTTTGCCAGATCAAAGTTTGACATCAAGGATACCTATTTATTTAACCTAAGTATCCGTCAAGATGGATCGTCAAGATTTGGAGAAAACTCAAAAACAGGTTGGTTCCCTGCAGCTTCTGGAGCTTGGATTGTTTCTAATGAGAACTTTTTAAGTAGCTCATATACTCTATCAAAATTAAAATTAAGAGCAAGTTGGGGGGTTACTGGTAATGCAGGAATAGGAAACTTTGCCAGTAGAGATCTGTATGCAGCTACAAGTTATGCACAAAGAATTGCGATTACACCTTCTTTTATTGGAGATCCTAACCTAAAATGGGAAAGAACAACTCAGGTAGATTTTGGTCTTGACTTTGGTCTTTTTAACAACACAATCTCTGGTGAGTTTGATTATTACGAAAAAGAAACCAATGACTTACTTGTTAATGAACCAATACCCGGAACTTCAGGTTTTTCTACGGTTACAAGAAATGTAGGCTCACTATCTAATAAAGGGATTGAATTTTCTTTAAAAGCCCGAATTATTACCAAACCATCTTTCATCTGGAATACAAGTACTATATTTTCCATGAACAAGAATGAAATAACAGACCTCCCTAATGGAGACATCATTGATGGGGTAAATATTATACGAAAGGGAGAATCTATTTCTTCATTCTATCTTTATGAATATGCAGGTGTAGATTCTAGCAATGGTGATGCTTTATTTTATACAAATACAGTTAACTCTAATGGGTCTTTAGATAGAACTACTACTAATGATGTAGCAAATGCAAGTAAAATTATAAAAGGAAATCCTTTCCCTAACTATCAGGTAGGTTTTACCAATTCTATGAAAGTAAAAGATTTTGATTTTCAATTTACATTTCAGGGAGAATTTGGAGCTTCTATCTATAATCAAGCAGGAAGGTTTCAATCTGGTAATGCAAGATTTTTTGACAACCAAACTGTTGATCAATTGGATAGATGGCAAAACCCAGGTGATATAACTCAAGTACCTCAAGCCAGATTAGAACAAAATAACGGACAAGAAGCATCTACCAGATACCTTCAGGAGGCCGATTTTATACGCCTTAGAAACATAACATTAGGATACACTATCAACCCTGAATTCACTAAAAGATTCTTTGTTCAGAAAGCTCGTTTTTATTTTAGTGGCTTAAATTTATTGACATTTACGGATTACGAAGGTTATGACCCTGAATCAACCGCAGATTTTAATGGTAATTCTGGGGTTAGAACAGGTATAGCAAATTATTCTGCCCCACCAGCAAAAACATATACTTTAGGTATAAATATTGAGTTTTAATAACAATATTGGTCATTATAGTACCTTAAAAAAAGCAAAGCAAATGAAAACCTATTTAAAAACAATAGCCCTTCTAGTATTCACTTTATTATCTGTGAATTGTGAAACGAAACTAGATACAGAACCTAGACAAGCAATTTCTACTGAAGAAGCTCTAAGCACTTCTGAAAATATAACTCGTTTACTAATTGGAATTTATGCAGAAGCTGCTAAAGGAGAAAGTTATGGAGGAAGGATTCATACAATATCAGAACTTCTTGCTAATCATACAGATTTAAAATGGAACGGTACTTTTGCAGAACCGCAAGAATTTAACATCAAAACGATTAGTACTACAAATAGTTTTGTTCAAAATTTTTGGTTAAACTCTTACGATATTAGTAACCAAACTAATATTGTATTAGACAAGCTAGATTTGTTTGAAGATGAGAATATAAAAAACAGAAACGAAGGTGAAGCAAAGTTTTTAAGAGCATTAGTATATTTTGACCTAGTACGTTTTTTTGCCAAACCATATGAAAATGGGGACAATGCACAAGAACCGGGAGTTCCTATTATTACTGATCCTGTTTATAAACTAGATGATGTAACTCGTCCTTCTAAAAAGACAATTGGAGAAGTATATGAATTCGTTATCAACGACTTAACGGATGCTGCTAATTTACTACCTAACTATAACGGAATTTTTGCCACAAAGAATGCAGCACTGGCATTATTGGCAAGAGTATACTTACAGCAAGGTGATTATGAAAGAGCCCTTACCTCTGCAAATGAAGTAATAAACACTAACATTCATAGCCTTACTAATGAATACTTTATGGCTTTCAACCAAAACAATAATAGCAGTGAAGATATATTCGCCTGGCAATATACCGATCAAGATAGAGGTAATAACCATATGAATGATTTTTGGGCTGGAGAAGCGTTCGGAGGAAGATCAGGAAATCCTGACATTGCTATAACCGATGATTTTTTAACCATTTTTGATGAACCTTTAAATGACCGAAGAGCTGCGTTCTTTAACACTACATTAACCGGAGGAAAAGGTACTTTCAAGTGGGAACTTTCCAGAAACATTCCTTTCATTAGAATTGCAGAGATGTATCTTATTACTGCCGAATCAAACTTTAGATTAGGTACTGCAGTAGGAGCAACACCTTTATGGGATATTAATGAAATTAGAAAAAGATCAAACGCAACTACACTTACAACAGTTACTTTAGAAGATATTTTAGCCGAAAGAAATAGAGAACTTTCTTTTGAAGGACATAAAATACACGATATAAAAAGATTAAAGCTAAGAGTTGGAGATTTACAATATAACAGTGAGAGATTAATTCTCCCTATTCCCCAAAGAGAAATTGATGTAAACCCAAATCTATAATAGATTAAAAAAATTAAATTACAAGAGGCTGCCTGAAAAGGCAGTCTTTTTTTTTATTAAACAATTCCCACACCTACGTCTTAATTAATTGATCTCCACTTACTTTTAACGCCCCATTAGAGGAAACTTAACTCAGAATTAAGAATGAACAACTTAGAAAAAAATATCTTTGTATAAAAATACAGGAAAAAGAAAATGTTGAGTTGGGTACGTCATAAAACGAAATTAGATAAGCTTAAAAGTAATTATTGTAAGCTTATTAAGAATGCATATGAGATTTCTATAAAAGATCAGATTAAAAGTGAACTTCTACACAAAGAAGCAGAGAAAATATTAAAAGAAATAAGAAGTATTGAGAGTCAAAGTTAAAGGTTAAATCCTATACGAATCAAAACACATCTGCATACGAAAGAATCTTATTGTTAGTGTAATGTTCTGAAATAATCAAAAGCATCCTTTAATCTGGAGCCATACCACGAAAAATATTCTCCATCCACTAATTTGATTTCTACATTGGGAATTATTAGTTTCAATTCATTCATGTGCGTTTCAGAAAACGGAAAAGGCTCTGATGATAATAACAGAATATCTATATCTTTAAGTTTGCTAAGTTCTTCTACTGATATCTCAGGATAGCGTTCGTAACTAATAACATTAAAATAATTATTAAGCCCTAATAAATAGTCAATAAAAGTATTTCTTCCGGCAAGCATCCAAGGTTTTCGCCATATGAAATATGCTACTCTTTTTTGGGGAATATTTTTAACAAACTCCTTAAATAACCTACACTCCTTTCTAATGATAGAAATTAGATCATAAGCTTGAGATTTTTTATCAAAAATATCACCATACTGATGAATCATTTCCAAAGAATCCGGTATAGAAGATATATCAGATACGTGGACTGTGAATTCTTTTTCTAATAACTGAACAATTTCTTTAGTATTCTCTTCCTTATTGCATAGAACAATATCTGGCTTTAAACTTCTAATCTTATCAAGATGGATATCCTTTGTCCCTCCTACTACTCTTTTTTGCTTTCTAATAGTAGATGGATGCACACAAAACTTAGTTACACCAACAATCTTGTCTAATAAGCCTAAAGCTACTAAAAGTTCTGTTTGCGAAGGCACTAATGATACAATACGCTTAGGTGATTGTAAAACCTCAACATTCCTATTTAATTGATCTGTGTATGTTATTTTTTTCACCTTTATTAAAAATAATTATTAGTATCTGGTAAAGGTTAAGGATCACTGTTACTTCGGCAAGCTTGACAAACGCTTTTCAAGAAACAAGAGTCAAGAACATAAATTTCAACACTATAAATAATTCGTATAAAAAATGTTTTTTACTTTTAAAAAAAACTCTTCAAACAAAAAAACTGAGCAACCCTTCATACAAAAGCTTCAATAAATTTTGATTTATTTTAATAAAAAATAATGAAAACAATCTAAAGAAAACCAACTAAACAACTAATAATTAAGTGTTTAAAATTAGGAATTAAACTAAATTATCTTTATATTCAGGATTATTAATTTAAAATATGGGGCTATGAATTCAATATTACTAAACCTTATTGGTTATTCTATTGTGGCACTTTTTGCCGGTTTTATTACCTATGGACTTATTGGTTATGCAATGCAAGTTTATAGAGACAACAAACGTTAATTTTATTTAAAATTAATAAAACGAGGGGATTAAATATTTAATTCCCTCGTTTTATTTCTAATATTCTCTCCATTTGGTTTTGCAGCTCTTTTGCTTTGCTTCTTGCTGCCTCTTCAAAATCTAATCCATCGGAAGCATAAATAACTCCTCTAGAAGAATTTATCAATAAACCTATGTCATCATTAATTCCATATCTACATACTTCTTGTAAATTTCCTCCCTGAGCACCCACTCCAGGAACCAATAAAAAACTATCTGGCACAATTTTTCTAATATCAGCAAGGTACTCTGCTTTAGTAGCACCAACCACATACATCAAGTTTTTAGAATTTGCCCATCCCTTAGAAGTTTTCAATACTTGCTTATACAACTCTACTCCTTCTACGCTTTTAGTTTGAAAATCAAAAGCTCCTTGATTAGATGTCAAAGCCAAAAGTATCGTATGCTTATCCTCGAACGCTAGAAATGGCTCTACAGAATCTTTACCCATATAAGGAGCTACCGTTACAGAATCGAATGCTAAATCTTCGAAAAAAGCTTTAGCATACATTGAACTAGTATTCCCAATATCTCCTCTTTTCGCGTCAGCTATTGTATATAAATCGGGATACTCACTATTTAGATACTTTATTGTTTTCTCTAAAGATTGCCATCCTTTTAATCCATAAGCCTCATAAAATGCAGTATTCGGTTTATAGGATACAGCCAAATGATGTGTAGCATCTATAATTTTCTTATTAAATTCAAAAATTGGATCTTCAGTCTCTAATATATGTTTTGGTATTTTAGTTAGATCTACATCTAAACCTATACAGAGAAAAGATTTCTTTTTCCATATTTGTTCAATAAGCTTTTGAGTAGTCATTTAAATCGTAAGGTTTGTATATTTATAATTATTCTCTGCCATCTACATAATCCTGTAAATATGCATATCTTGGTGTTAATTTACCTTGCTGTGTCATCCTTGCTCTTTCTAATACCCCATCTGCATCACCATCAAAAAAAGCAGGTATTACATGCTCTAAAAACATCTCTCCAAAGCCTTCACTTGCATCTTTTGGCAATTCACAAGGCAAATTATCTACTGCCATCACTACAATTGCTTCAGGGTCTTTAAAATCGACCTCTATTTCCTTATCAGGATGATATCCATAAATTGGATCCGCTATAGTCGAAGAACGCAATGTCGATGCTACAGGCCCATCAATATCACAAGAAATATCAGCTACTACACCAATATTAAAATCAGTAGATTTAGCATCTTCTCTTGTAAAAATATAAGGCGCCCCTTCTCCAAAAAAGTGGCCAGCTATATATAAATCACTCACTTTAGCAAACCTCATAAACGTACTTTCATAGGCACTGGCATTTTTATAAAAATCCATATTATCTAATACTTGCCCATCTTTTCTTTTATTATAATCTAGTACATCTAATTGTACATATACAGGTTCATTAAAATCCTGATTAAGATATTCATCTACTGAAATCTCTTTAATACTCATAGCATCTAGCACTTCCTTAGCGCCACCACCCACTTTACCATTTCCGGTTAAAACAATCTTTACATTAGGTAACGTAATTTTAGATAATTCAGATTCTAATGCTTTTTGATCCGATAATGTCTCTGCTTTAGGAAGGTCAAAACCCTCATTCTTAAGACCCAATGCTCTTATACCATTATAGGTACCTACAATTCCTGCATAGCGACCAAAGCCTATAAGCCTGAACCCTTTTTTGTTTACGATCACCTCATGATCATATAATTCTATATTCTTTTCTAATATCGCTTTTAATAAATCTCTATTATAAGGTTGTTTTTTGATTGTATGTGAAAAGAAAAAATATTTTTTATTAGAAATCAATGCAGAAACAGGAACTTCTTTAACTCCTAACAACACATCACATTCATTTAGAGCATCTACTACTTCAATATTTTCCTGTCTATAATCGGTATCACTAAAAACCCTTATATCAGAACTTTCTACATTAAAAACAGCTTTCGGAAATTTAGAAACCACTTTATTAATACCTTTTGGAGAAAAGACTACCCGACGATCTGGCGGATTTTTACGCTCTTTAATAATTCCGAATGTAATCATATAATATTGGTATATATTTTGTATTATTAAAACGAGATCAAAGATATAATAATTATGATTATCTTTGCCGCCCTTATGTTTTTTAATCAAAGTACGGATAATGGAAAGATATTGTTCCTAAATGATAATCAAATTAAGGAAAATACTATTGGGGTCGACTGGTTTTGACAGCGAGATTAATAGAGTGGTAAGCACGTCGAGCGCTGGGATATAGCTCGTAAATATCATATTTCACCTTTTTTAAACGGCGAGAATAACTACGCCCTAGCTGCATAATCTGAATTTTAGTAGGATAATGCCTCGGTCTACAAGGTAGACAAGCAGGATACTCTTCAAAAGCCTTGGTTTATGGCGTTTGGTTTTGAGTATCGTAAAAGTAAACCTAGAAACTATAGTATCTTGATATAGTTTCGAAATTTAATTAAGAATAAGCGATACGTTGGCGGTTTTTGGTCTTTCATATCGACGAAAATTAAACAAAAACTAAGCGTGTAGAAAGCTATTGTATTACTTGTTTGGACGAGGGTTCGAATCCCTCCGACTCCACAGAATCTACAAAAACCTGTAAGCTAAACACTTATAGGTTTTTTTGATTTTTAAAAATCGTCATAACTTATTGTTTGTCAAAAGAATACAAGTTCGAACTTCTTAAAATATCGCTGCAATTAATTTTTAACAATAAGATTAATAGGTTTTCTTCAACTGCTCTAAAAGCATTTTATCCTCGTGCCAATACTTTAATAATTTTTCGTATTCTTTTTGTGTTTTGGTTATTTTTAAAGTATAAGGTCTTCCTTTTGTTATGGTTTGAGTTTTTAAATCAATCGTTACACTTTTAATTACATTTTCCATCTCCTGTCTTAGCTGTTGATTTGCTCTATATTCATAAACAGAATCTACAGGAGAACTTAAAAAAGGAGATAACATTTCCCAAACTTTAGAATTACGTTTTGAGTTAGGAACTTTTCTAGTCCAATTAATAGGAGGTTGCGGTTTTTCTTTGGTTTTATGTAATAATTCTTGCAAGCAAACCTCTTTGATGCTATAAAACAATGGAGTTTTGTTTTTTGAATTTAATAAAGCCTTTAATATAACCTTATTAAGATATTTTCTGGATAAAGATTTAGTGATTTTCTTTGTTGTAATTTCAGTCCAAGTAATATCTTTACTCTTAAAAGTACTCAGTTGCAAAATATCTTGTATCAGACGAATTGCAACTTCAATTCGTCCAATAGCATTATCTTTATAGTGTAAATAAGAATCTGTTACATTATGGATATCATCAGTACTAATATAGTTTGGAATATATTCTATTTGTTTTTTGAGTGCAGGACTAAGTTCTCCTTTCTCTTGTGTCATCTTTCTCAAAATATGTATAAGATGCTCTATTTTATATAAGTTATTAGAATTTTTTACCGCTACAAAGACTTCTTTAAACAAAGTAAAGCTATACTGTTTTAGTAAAGAACACCAGCTTTCTGTGTTGATATTATCAAATATCTTACTTAGATTATTATTTAATTTATTTACTATTATTTTATCATCGGTAAAACATATGGCTGTGGCAAGAATACTAAAATCTAAAGTATCACGTCGTCCAATATCAAAATTAGGTTCAGAAAACCCTAGTAGGAGTTCTCTTATGGCATAGATATATTCAGAATTAGGAACATGACTTTTCTTTATATAATAATCCAACCACTCCAATTTGTTTTCAACAGGTCTGTTTTTAAGGATTGAAATATGTTTGCTTTTAGGCCATAAAACAATAGCTCCATAATGATACCAATATTCGATGGTCATTCCTGCATTGCCAGTAAAGCCTTCTTCTTCTTTTTCTGTTGGTTCTCCTTCCCCCAGATTGAGGTCAGCGATTACATCTTTCTTTTCTATACTTAAATTTCCCAACCCTGGATTGTTGCCATTCCAATGTTCTACATAAGTATATTCTTCATACACTTCCCCCATCGTTCCATCTCCTTCGGGTTCGTGATTATATCTGCGATAACTGTCGTAATAATCATAATCAGCTTCTAATTGACCGTTTTGATAATACGTTACCAATGCCAATTGTGCATAATATCCGGCTTTTTCGGCGGCATGTAACAATGCTTCAGCTCTTGGTTTATCATGGTTCTTTAAATTTGTTAACGAAAAATTGGCAGGTGTATATTCATGACCTAACAAAATGGCTTTTGGTAGCTCTTTAAATTCTTCCTTAGAGGAATGTAAGATATCCGATATTTTATTTTGTTGTAAACTAAACTTAGGACTTTTTATTTGTAAATTGGAATTAGTGTTTACTAAATTATACACAAGGCAGATTCTATAGCCTGATGTAACAGGTTTAATTTCGTGTTCGCAATCTGCAAAAAAAGCAGTGTAGGGCAATTTATAAGTAGTATAAGCTTCTGAAAAGTCGACTATTTGAGTCCTGTTGTCAAAGCTTACTTTCAGTTCGCCTCCGGTATGTTTACTAGGCAATCCAATCACTAAGGTACCAAACATTCCCTTTTCTTTTTCAGAATCTTTATGAGGCAAGAAGAAACTGCCAGATTCATAGATTAGAAGCTTGTATAAATTAGTTTGTACAACATTTTGTTTTTCAAAACCAAGCCCTTTTTTTGCCTGATTTACTATTGTATTCAAAAAAGGAAGCCATTCTGGATTATGAAAAGAAATGGAATCAGCATCTATTTCCCATACATTACGTACCGAATCATCATAGATAGTTTTACTACCTTTTCCAAAAGGAGCTTTATGAGATACATTGATTATTGATTGAATCTGGTTGACTTCTAAAGGGAAACTGACTTCTCCAAATCCATCTATTCGAAGACCAGGTACCATCAGATTCTTTGTTCCAGAAACTACAAACGTACCATTACCTTTAATGTCCTGTAATAAGCTTATTATATTTTCTAAATATTCTTGCATATCACAAACGTACTAGTTTTTATAAAATTATAATAACATATAATTATAAGAATTCACTGAGTTGTTTTTCAATGTTCTTATATCTAAACACATATAAAACATGTTTAAAAATAAATTTTATATGTAAACACATATAATTTATTACATTTGTATAAATTATATCTAAAAACATATAATTATGGATTTAGCAACCTTTGTCAAAGTACGAAGAAAGTCAGTACACTTAACTCAGGAAGAATTTGCTGAACGTGCAGGTGTAGCTTTAACAGTAATAAGGAAAATTGAACAAGGTAAAACCAATTTGAACATGGAAAAGGTAAATCTTGTTTTAAAAATGTTTGGGCATGAGTTAGTTCCTGTTCCTAGTGCATCATTGAAAAAAAACATGGATTATGAGAAAAGCTAACATCTTTTACAATGATATATTGTCTGGTGTACTGACGGAAACAGATGATGGTGAATACCTCTTCCAATACGATCAGGAATATATAAAAGAATATTCAGATCAATTTATAACGTTTACCATGCCTGTGAGGCAAGAAGTGTATCTAGATAAAAGATTATTTCCTTTTTTTGAAGGCTTAATACCAGAAGGATGGTTATTGGATATAGCCTCAAGAAATTGGAAGATAAACAGAAATGACAGAATGGGACTTTTGTTAGCTTGTTGCCAAAATTGCATCGGAGCAGTAAGTGTACAATCTATTAATTTAAGTAATGATGAATAAGTGCTTGTACTGTTATCAGGAATTGAAAGACACTAATGATTTTCATGAGGATTGTGCCATGGCATTTTTCAGAACAAAAGAAATACCTATACTTGATTACACCTTAGATCAAATGTCTCTATTGGCTAAGAATGTGGTGAAAAGAAGTATATCAGTACCTGGAGTACAGGCAAAACTATCTATGTCTTTAGTAAGCGAATTTACAAATGATCATCATAACAGACTTACTGTGGTCGAAGCATTGGGTGGAGATTATATTTTTAAGCCCCCCAACACCAATTACCCGGAGATGCCCGAAAATGAACATGTGACTATGCGAATAGCAGAAGCATTTGGTATAAATGTAGTGCCATCTACTTTAATTCGGTTAAAATCGGGTGAGTTATCATATCTAACCAAACGTATTGACAGAAAATTAGATGGAACAAAAATTCATATGCTTGATATGTTTCAAATCACAGAAGCATTTGATAAATACAGAAGCTCTATGGAGCGCATTGGTAAGGCTTTAGGTGTGCATACTAGTAACACTTTATTAGATAAATTGTATTTTTTTGAAATCACATTTTTTTCTTTTTTGACTGGGAATAATGACATGCATTTAAAGAATTTTTCAATGATTAAAACAGCTATTGGCTGGTCTTTGACTCCTGCCTATGATTTATTAAATGTAACTATCGTCAATCCTGAAGATAGAGAAGAGTTGGCGCTAACTATCGCTGGTAAAAAGAAAAAATTCACCAAAAGTCATTTTGAAGAATTCGGGAAAGGTCTTGGACTGACACCTAAGCAGATTGCCGGCGTATTTAAGCGCTTCGAAAGAAATAAAAAAAAAGCAGTCAATTGGATTGAAAATTCATTTTTGTCAGATAATATGAAATCACAATACTTGAAGGTTTTGGAAGAGCGTTATAACAGAATTTATGTAAATATATAATCGTGTTTATTGGTCTATAAATACTTTGATTTCGAAATAATCAACTCTATATCCTCCAGCAAAAAGTTCGAACTCTTTCTCTTTAAGCCCACTAAAGAGAATCTTTATTTTAGAATGAAACCTCTAATAAAAATAAAGACCGTTCAAAAATCTCCTTTCGAACGGTCTTTTCATTTTTATATTATTTATGTTATTAATGCTTTATTATTTGCAATGTTTCAGAATAAGTTGCTGTACTAACTTTTACAAAGTAAACTCCAGGTAGTCTAATTTCATTTCCTACAGTGATACTATTCATTTCATTACTATATTCTTTTGAAAAAACCTCTTCTCCCAATACGTTAAACATTTTCACCACAACCTGTTTTTCTTGCACTTTAGAAACATCTATTATAAATGATTTTGTAAATGGATTTGGGAACACAGTGATTTGACTACTATTTGTTGTTCTAACTTGAGTAGTTTTTGCCGTATTTTGTCTTTTGGTAATCAAACTTTGTCCTGCTGTTGTATTATAAGCATAATCCTCTATAGTATAAGAAGAACCATTCGCTGATACTGTAGCATAAAACCAACCGTAATGTGTTGCTCCATTAATTTTAAGAGCAAATCCAATATAACCAGACTTCCCATTCCAGTCAGTATAAGTAGATGAACTAACTACAAAACTACTCGAATTAGTCACAAAATTACTAGTTGACCCTACTTCTACCCCTTCTCCTAAGAAAGTAATATCATCTGTTGCTTCTTCACAAACAACCTCTTTGTCATTAGATACTAATCGAAGTGTACCACCAGAATACCAAGGACCAAAGCTATCATTATCACCTACTTCAATTCGGAAAGGATTCCAAGTAAGAGTGGAGTTGGTGATAATATCATCAATATCTACATATACCACTGTTCCATCATTTATACAAGGAGTACAAGATGGTCCTCCACAATCAACTCCAGTTTCGTCTCCATTCTGAATACCATCTGTACAAGTTGGAGCTACACCTTCAATGATATTAACTGTATAATCTTCTACTTCGCCATACTGAATATTAGTACAAGCGTTTGCACCATCATTGGAATTAGCCCCTAATACCACACGCATCCTAGTAGCACCTGTACTCGCTGTATTTGGAGTAGCTATAGTTACAGTACGAGAAGTACCAGTACCATTCCCTTCAAACTTTTCATCAGCATCAGTAAAATCACCATCCTGATTCCAGTCAATCCAAACGTATACTTCGTTATTGTCACCACCAGACCATCCTTGAAATGTTACCGTCATCGTGTTTGAATCTCCTTTTGAAACATTAGCTACATTATCAGTATAATCATGATAACCAGCCGTAGTATCCGAAGAGGTTTTATTGATTCCGGCAAAGGTCATATTGGTTATATTATCAGTACTACTATTACTGCCTTTCATATCGCAATATGTTATAATAGGAGTATCATTATCAATTATAGTAACTTTTCCATCCATAAAATACGGAAAACCAAATGCAGGATCATATCCGTATATCATTGAGATATAAAACTCTTCATCACCTTCTACTTCTTCATCGTCCTTAATAATAGGAATTGCTATGCTTTTTTCTGTCTCACCCTTTGCAAAAGTAACTGATGCTTGACCTTCGGTAATTCTTTCATAATCTTCTGGTGATTTTGCCGATCCATCACGTGTAACAAAGGTAAATGTTTGAGATTCTTCAGCGGTATACGCTTCAAGTATCGTAAATGTTACGTTTATTGTACCTTCATTTTCATTTACAACTATATCTTGTGGACCAAAAGGTTTCTTATTTTCTACTAATGTATATTTTATGTCAAATAGATCATCTGTTAGTGAACAATCTTCTTCTGATGCGTTAATCCTTAAAACATTTGTTTGAAAAACAGCTTCAAATGCGTGTTTATCAGATTCTAATAATATACGATCTTTAAACGCTAAATAATTTCCGACAACAGGAATGTCTAATTGTGATGTATAGATGAAACTAAAAAATCCATTTTTGCTAAAAACATAACGGCTAGGAAGCCCGTACACGTCATTACCATAGAAGTTTGTATTATCTAGATTTTCTTCACATACTATATTACAGCCAGCAGTATCAAACTTATACTCGTACACTTCATTACAAGAAAGTGAAATTTGTGCTGTATAACTAGTACATGCATCTAAGTTATTTAAAACTAATTCACGATTATTTAACAGCATAGCTGATCCAAAAGTATTCTCAGATTCTTTTTTAAACCTTATTGAAAAACTATCAGAAATACCATTAAGTACATATAATTTAATAGATGAAGCGTTTTCATAATCATAAACAACTTTAATTTCTGTCGGTAATGTACAGGTTACAATTTCACAAGGTTCACAATTTGTTCCTCCACAATCTATACCTATTTCATCACCATTTTGGATACCATCGTTACAAGAAGGAGTATTTTGACCAAGGTGATTAAGTAATGCGTCTGCTTTTACCAATCCATATCCGTATTCATCATCTTTACCTGTTTCTCCTAAATCTTTTGTGGTAGCATATAACGCATCTGTAAGTTGTCTAGCCGTTAATTCTGGGTGTTCAGAAAGTGCTAATGCTAAAACTCCACTTACCACTGGACAAGCTGCTGAAGTTCCTGAAAAATTATTGGTCGTTGGTCCCTCATCATATCCAAAATCTCCAAATCTATCTAAGGTTCTAACTTGAGCTGTTTTTTCTCTATCTCCTCCTGATGGTGCTACTACATCAAGCTTAGGTCCATAATTAGAATAGTAAGATCTTTTTCCTTGATGATTTACAGCACCTACAGAGATTACACTCTCTAAGTTTGATGGGTAACCAACTGTTTCTCTATTATCGTTACCCGCAGCGAACACCACTAAAGATCCTTTACCATTTCTACCAGCTGTGCTAGCATTATTAATAGCGTCAGTTAATACTGGAAAATCAACATCCGAACTATTATAACCCCATGAATTTGAAATGATACTTGCTCCATTATTAATTGCATAATAATATGCAGCTGCAAGATCAGAAGCAGTTGCCCCTGAAGTAAAAATATTTATTGGAAGTATTTTCACATTAGGTGCTATTCCTGCAATATCCCTATCATTATGTGAAGCAGCTATAATCCCTGTACAAGATTGTCCATGGCTTCCATTATTATAAGGGCGTCCATTACCTTTTCCTGTTGCATTGTATCCTTGCAATACTCTTGTGTTCCCATTATTGTCTTGTAAATCTGGGTGAGATTCTACACCATCATCCATAACAGCTACGATTATATCACTCCCTTTTGTATGAACCCAAGCTTCAGGGGCATTGATATCGATATCCTCCACCCCTTCAAAACCGTCAATTTCCTGACCTGTATTGTGTAATTGAAACTGCGATGTATAAAGGGGGTCAGTAACATTATGGTGTACAATTTCGGCTTGAATATCTGGATGTGAATACTCTACTTTATTAGTTTCGTAAAGTTCATTTGATGCTTCAAAAACCACATCAGAAGGTAATTCTACTATATAATAACCATTCTGTGATATTTCATTTTTAGCATCATACTTATTTAATAAAGTTTTTAACTCTTCTAAGGAAACTCCTTTTTTTAATTTAAAAACTACTTTGTTTGTTACTTGTAATGTTACACCACTAGAAGATTTGTAGCTTGGAAAAGCAGCTTCTTTCTTAGCACTGGAGTTACTCTGTTTTTGTTCTTCGTTTTCATCAGTTTTTGTTAAGTAAATCTTTTGTCCATTTGACCCATAATAAAATTTATTTTGAGTTTTATTTTCTTGCGCATGTGTTAATGTGTAAAATAACAAAGCAGTAATAATAACTGCTTTTCTTAAAAAGCCATTACATAACTTTTTGCAATTTGATTTTTTTAAATACATTGTTAGATTAAGTTTTAAATGATTGAATTATTTATACCCTTTTAGACCTTCTAAAAAGATATAGGGGGTAACTTTTGGTTACTTTAAAATTATGCCACAAAAATAGATAAGCTAAATTCTCAAAAAAGAAGGTGTTGCCAATATTCAAGGAATATCGACTCTATATTCTAGGAATATTGACCAAATTATATCCAAAAAAATTCGTGCTTTTAATTACGGATTGTCATTTTATGTTTTGTATTACAATCCTACTTTGTCATTATAGATTTTCCAAAAACATCTATCCCAACCTTCTTTCCAAAGAAAAGGGCTTGAAGTTTCTCTTAGAAGATGACATAGCGTAAACTGTAGGCAAGTTTAAGTGCAGAAAAGAGAGGTGTGGTTTTAAAAAAATCAACAAGCTCGAAACAAGCTCGCAAAGTATACTTCCGAAAGCTTCATTTTGTTTCCAAGGTAAACCCTGAGAATTAAACACTCCACGAGGGATTAAAATGATTTCTTTTTAGTGTATACTTCAGAATAAAATTCAGATTGCAATAATTTCACCTAAAAAATCGTCGCAATCATTCTTACGAAATCCTTATATATAAATCGAGTAAAACAAACAAAGCCCTGAAAAAACAGAGCTTTGTTATTGTTAGTGTTTCAAAAAAAGTATATTAAATTATGTGTCCTCCCTTGATAAAACAACTAAAATAATATACATTATCATATTAATGCTTTACTATTTGTAGTGTCTCAGAATTTGTTGGCGTAAGTACTTTAACAAGGTAAATTCCAGGCAATGTTATTTCTTTGCCAATAGCTATGCTATTTTCTTTCTCATTATATTCCTGAGAAAAAATCTCTTCACCTAATATGCTATATATCTTTACGTTAAAACGATCTTCTTTTAGTTGAGAAACATCTAGTATAAAAGATGTCTCAAACGGATTAGGATATGCACTAACTTTGGTATTTGTTTCTGATGCACTTAAGTTCTTGGTTGCAGCAGTATTTTGTCTTTTGGTAATCAAGCTTTGTCCTGCTGTTGTATTATAAGCATAATCTTCTATAGTATAAGAAGAACCATTCGCTGATACTGTAGCATAAAACCAACCGTAATGTGTTGCCCCATTGATTTTAAAACTAAAACCAATATATCCAGATTTGCTATTCCAGCTAGTATATGTAGAAGAACTTAATATAAAACTATGAGAATCTGAAACAAAATTATTAGATGTCCCTACTTCAACTCCTTCTCCCAAGAAAGTTATATTGCTAGTCGTTCCTTCACAAATAATCTTTTTGTCGCTAGCAATTAATCGAATCGTATTTCCAGAATACCAAGCTCCAAAGCTATCATTATCCCCTACTTCTATTCGAAAAGGATTCCAAGTAAGAGTGGAGTTGGTGGTAATATCATCAATATCTACATATACCACTGTTCCATCATTAAGACAAGGAGCACAAGATGGTCCACCACAATCTATACCTGTTTCATCACCATTTTGGATACCATCTGTACAAGTTGGAGCTACACCTTCAATGATATTAACGGTATAATCTTCTACTTCGCCATAATCAAGTGTTTCACAAGATTCAGGTATTCCTCCTGATTTCATAGCAATTCTAATACGAGTAGAACCATTTAGAGCATGATTTGGAATCATAAAATCACCACTTATAGAGGTATCCTTTGTAGGAGTCTTGGTAAATATTTGTTCTCCTTCATCTTCAAAATCACCATCTCGATTATAGTCAATCCATACGGAATAGCCTTCTTCATAGATAGTTCCGAACCATTCAGGGCTTATTGTAATGGTATGATTTGTTCCTTTAGTTAATGTGGCGGAAAGATGTGTATAATCCTCATATCCAGGAGAATTACTAGAGGTGTTATCTATATCTTCTAATTGTACACGACTAATATCATCTGTAAATTCACGATTGAAACCAATTTTACAATATTCTCCCGTACGTACAGTTAAAAAACTGAAATCAGATAGGTTTCCTAAAGCGTCTTTTGCTGCTACCTTAAACGAATAATTAGTCCCAAAATTTAGTCCTGTAACATCATAGGTCGTACCATTAACTACTCCTATTAATTCATTATTTTGATAAACATTATATTCTACAACTTCTGTGTAATCAATAGATTTTGTCCAAGAAAGTGTCAAGCTTCCTGTTGTAATATCAAAGGCTTTTAAGTTTTTAGGCTCTGAAGGTATTTCTGCAGTCCTAATCGTAATGGTAGTAAAACCTGATGCATTTCCTAGTACATCTTTTGCCCTTACTTTTAAGTCGTAAAACGTATCACGTGATAATCCGCTAATTTCGACAGATGTCCCTTCAACGTTTGCTATTAATTGATTATCTCGATAAACTTCATACCCTTCAACTGCTGTATTATCAGTAGAAGCTTCCCAGGCTAATGTTAGACTTGTTTGTGTAATGTTAGAAACCACAAGGTTCGTTGGATTAGAAGGAGTTTGAGTTTCTTCAGTGTCTATTGGATATTTTCCAGAAATAACATAATGCCCTAAAGAAGCATAATCAGAGTATCCTATACTTGGATTTTCTCCTTCTCCTACACCATCAATTTCTAAATAATAGGTACCTGCTTGCAAGTTCGTGGTAATATTTGCTTCTAATCCTTCTGGATCAGAATACATGATTTCTGTACCATTGCTATCCAGTAGTCTTACCTTTATGTTTAGATTAGAATTATCCCAAAAACCTATTACTTTCTTAAAAGGAGATCTAAAAAATAGCTCTACTTCTCCTCCTATAGTAGTAAAAGAAAATACATCTTTATCTGTATTTTTCCCGATAACACCTTTATTTCTAGTTATAATAACATTTCCTTGCGCATCTGGCACAATTGCCGTTGCCTTATTTATAAGGTCGCTATGATCATCTGCTCTATATCCAAAACCATTTTTATCACTAGCTATAATAGCTAAATCATCTTCTGTATTACCAGCACCTGTATATTCTCCTTTACTCCACTGTTTTACTTCTCTATAACCAGAACCCATAATTGGTCCCCAATTATTGTGTCCATCATAGTATTGATCCAATATTACTGATCCTTCTGTATAAGTATCATGATTCAATCCCATGGTATGACCAACCTCATGCGATGCAGTATTTCCATCTTTAATATATATCCAAGCATGATTATTATCACCAGTACTACTAAAACTATCTAGACCAGCTGCTCCACCTATTCCCGTTACAGAAACGTCATATATTGATGTAAAAATAGCCATAACCTTTTTATGGTTAGGAAGAGCATCATATAACTCTCTTTTTGTGGTTACATTGATATTAAAGGGAGCAAAATCTTCTGCTACAATTTCCCAGATTTTGGTAATCTCCTCATTGGTCCAATCATAAGGAGATGCATAAGTAGTTTGATCAATTGGTTCTCCATCAAAATCTAGATAAATAACATGACCTGCTCCTGATAGACTTTCTAACTCCACAATGTGTTCTGGTAAAACAGCATCTGTTTTTCTAATTTCAGTTCTTTGGATACTGTTTACATCCGGAGTTTGATGAGCACCGCAAGTGAATACGTGATGATTTTTTTGGTTAGCATTTTTTTTGTCTTGAGCACTTATTGATATACAAAACAGAAAAGCACTGACTATACAGGCATTTTTTAGAAAGCTACTAAGTAACTTTTTGCAATTTGATTTTTTTGAATACATTGTTAGATTAAGTTTTATTAAATGATTGAATTATTTATACCCTTTTAGACCTTCTAAAAGGATATAGGGGTTAACTTTTGGTTACTTTAAATTATGACGGTAAAAATAGATAAGCTAAATTCTCAAAAAAGAAGGTGTTGCCAATATTCAAGGAATATCGACTCTATATTCTAGGAATATTGACCAAATTATATCCAAAAAAATTCGTGCTTTTAATTATGGATTGTCATTTTATGTTTTGTATTACAATCCAACTTTGTCATCATAGATTTTCCAAAATATCCATCTCAACCTTCTTTCCAAAGAAAAGGGCTTGAAGTTTCCCTTAGAAGATGACATAGCATAAGCTGTAGGAAGGTTTAAGTATAGAAAAGAGAGATGTGATTTTAAAAAATCAACAAGCTCGAAAAAAGCTCTCAAGGTAAACCCCTAGGATTATACGATTTACAAATAAAACTTTCTTATACAATTAGTTTCTTTTGCACCATATCTGCGTTATAAAATTCAATATTTGATTCATCAATCTAGCGAAAAATCATTGCAATTACTTTTACGAAATTCTCATCCGTAAATCACATAAGTCCACTCAAACAGGAAGAGAGCTATACCGACGTAAATGCTTTAATACTAAAGAAAATAAAATACTATTAATGACTGAAATAAAAAGAAAAAAGGTGTAGAGTTTATATAAATTACCTTAGTGCTTTATTCGAATTACTACAAACGAAAAATGAACAGGTTGTATTATACCATAGCCTAATTGTACAATTATATATAATTCCTACTAACAAACCCCCTCTTTTTTCTGCTTATTGTTAAATATTTTTTCATTATTATTTTTTAGCTCTTTAATAAAGCACGAGGGTCGTACCCCCCTAACCTTATTAAATGCTTGGGAAAATGATTCTCGTTGATTATACCCAGATTCTATAGCGATAGCTTCGATTGTAAATTCTCTAAATTTAACATCATTCCTAAGACGATCTACAGCATAATTTATTCGTAGTTTTTGAATATATCCATAGAAAGATTCTCCTTTATGCATCTTAATAATTCTTGAAAGGTATTTTGAATTACTACTTACTTGTTTTGCTAATTCTTGTAATGTTAGATTAGAATTTAAAAAACCAAGTTCTTTTTCAAATCGATCCAATTTAACAAGGGTAACGGCTATAATTTCATCAGAAATATACAATGTGTCGCAAGTCGGAGTGTTTTTAAGCCTGGTAATTTTGTCATCAAAAACAGGTTTGTTCAGCTCAGAAGTTTGCATTTTTACTTTTTTCCTATACTTGAACACACGATATGTTTGATATCCTAATAATAAAAAAATTAGAACTCCGGCACCAAGATACCAGGAAGATTTAGTTTTGAACTTTTTATTGTCTTTCGATAAATTGCCGATAAGTTTTTTCTTTTCCTTAATAAGGTCAGGGATATCGAACTTATGATACACTTTATTATTTATTTTACTGGCATATCTCCTATATATACTATCATATGTTAGAAGCTTATTAAGATAGAGTAATCCTATTTCATAATCATCATTTTTATGCATCTTCATTAATTCATAAAAACTATCCCTGTGTTCAAAATTGATCTTTTTGGTTTTTTCGTACAATGAGTCAATTTTTTTAAAATGATAGTACGAAGCATTATAATCTCCCAGATTTTTATAAATCTTGCCCAGATAATAATACACCTCTGAATAATTTGCGGTACTTATATTACCATAAACTGTTTTTAGTTTTTCAAAAACCTGTTTTGCTTTTTCAAAATTCCCTAAGTAGTAATCAATGATTGCATCATTTGCTTCCAGATGTTCATAAGCATCCAAATCGAGATTCTTAACAAATCTTTTTCCTATTCTATTATAATATCTTGCAGAATCATACTTTTTATTCATGGTTAAGTAATACGATAAAATACTATAATTATATCCTTGATCAATACTATCATTTCTGGATAAGGTAGTATTTTTGTAGCTCTCTACTTCTTCCTTATATAAATTTACCCCTTCTTCTACGTCACCAAAAGTGGCTTTTATATTTACTAAGCTGGATTTACAGTTTTTTAATAGCCCTTTATCATTCAGCAATAAGGCATATCTTTTTGCTTTATCTAAATAATTGATAGCTTCGATATACTCAAACTTATGAGTGTAATATATATGAATATCATAATAAGTCCATGCCCGGACAGAATCAAAACTTTTTCTGTTTTTTGTTAATGTCAAAATACTATCCAAATAATTGATATAGGTTTCACCTGTTGACACTATTTCAACATACGAGTAACTTGACAGTGCACGAAGTGTATCCTTTTCTTTTTGAGCTTTTGGTAATTTTAACCTTAAAGAGCTAAGTAGCTCTTTTTTCTCCGAACTGACATCGAAATCCGCAGATTGCTGATACAACTTTCTTGTTAAAGAATCGCTATCCTGACTTACTATGCTGTTGGACAAAATTGCTAAATACATAAAATAAAATAACCCTACTCTGGGTATTTTATTTGCAATTCCTTTAAACAAAATATAGATCATTTTATCATATATTTTCTTAAAAAGTGATGTAAAATAACATAGATTACCTATAGTATTTTTTAATAACTTCACTCGAATAATGTATAAATTCTTTTTTGTTATGTATCATATTAAACCATAGATGTTGTATATAAACTATTCTCTTTTTTTACATCTAAATTACTTCTTCAACATGCTAAAAACTATACAGCAAAAGTCTTGTAAAAATAATAAGTGAACAAAGGTATATATATATATCATATAACAAACCAGAATTCTCAAAAAAGAGTGGATAAATAAGTTGTTTTCTAGACCCCTACAGTTTAAAAGTTACTATACATAATGTGCATAATTAAGACTATTTAATTACAACAATAGTTTATGTTATTAAACAGTTAATTTTCTTTGATCATAGGAAAAATGTTAATACAATTCTAGACAGTAAAAGTTCTCTAATAGGATACCAAATACAGAAAAACTCTTTTATACAATTTGATTATAAAACATCTCAGATAAAACGAAGTTGCTTTTTTAATTTATGCCGCTACGATTATTTTTCATAGCCTTAGCTATGGGAAATATGAGTAAGAAAATAAAACGAAAAATGAACAAGTTTTAACCAGAAGTATTATGGTTAAATTGGCATTAATCAGTATTCTGATGATTTCTTATAATTTTTTAAGATAAACTCGCTCTACTTTCGGCCAACTACCTCGGAGCAAGCTCACGAGGCATCCAGAGGAAAAACAGTTTTTACATTTCGAGGCAAGCCTCGGAGAATTAAACTCCACAATGTGGATTAAAAATTATTGAAATGATATCTAACAAAAGCTTCCATAGCGGCATAACTAGCAAGTCCTAGAGCTTCATATTTCCTTGCAGTATCCCTATTTCTATCCTCCGCACGCATCCAAAATTCTCTGGAGTCTTCTCCTTGAAACATAACACCATCTTTTTGTGACTGGTGAAAAAATATAGCTTGACGCTTTTTTAATACTTGATCTGGACTCATAGGCACTGCCATTTCAATTTCATGAATATCCCATTCGTGCCAAGCTCCTCTATATAACCATACCCAACAATTCTTCATATAGGGTTCTTCTTTTAATTCTTCCAAAGCTTCAAACAAAGCATCTAAACATACTTTATGTGTACCATGTGGATCAGCTAAATCACCTGCTGCATATATCTGATGTGGCTTTATTTCTCGAATCAGATTACACATTATTTCTATATCTTTTTCGGATAATTTATCCTTTTTAACTCTGCCAGTTTCATAAAAAGGTAAATCTAAAAAGTGAACATTTGTATCCTCTACCCCAATGTAGCGAGTAGCTGCATAAGACTCTCCTCTTCGTATCCATCCTTTTAATTGTCTTACTTCTGGGGTATCTATTGTAGCTTCCTTTTTTCCAGAAAGCGCTTTAATTATTGTTTGTGTCTCTTCCGATTTTGGATTTATTCGCTCTGATATTTCAGCAAACTTTAATGCTTCCTGATCAGACACGGCTATATTGCCCGATGTTTGATACGCAATATGAACTTCATGCCCCTGCTCAACTAGTCTATCAAAGGTTCCCCCCATAGATATAACATCATCATCAGGGTGCGGACTAAAGATAATTACTTTTTTCTTTGATGGTTTGGCTCTTTCCGGTCTGTTAGTATCTTCCGCATTAGGTTTTCCTCCTGGCCACCCAGTGATTGTATGCTGGAGTTTATTAAACATTGTAATATTTAGATCATATGCTGGGCCTTGTTCTGCTAATAAGCTAGACATCCCAAAATCATTATAATCCTTATCAGTTAAACTAAGAATGGTTTTTTTCGTTTGTTGACACAACCATACAATGGCTTTATTTCTCAATTCATTTTTCCAATCACAAGGACCAACCAACCAAGGCGTTTTATTTCTTGTTAACTTGGATCCAGCTTCTGCATCGAGTACAAAAGTAGTATTTTTATGATCCTGTAAATATGTAGCGGGTACATGAGAAGAAACATCGCCTTCAATTGTTTCTTTAATAATTTCCGCTTTATGTTCTCCCCATCCTAACAATACGATGCGTTTTGCCCCTTTTACAGTAGCGATGCCCATAGTTATTGCTCTCCTTGGAACATTTTCTATTCCTAAAAATGTAGCGGCCGCATCCACACGTGTTATATGATCGAGCGTAATAATCCTAGTTCCTGAGTTATAATGAGAACCTGGTTCATTAAATCCTATATGACCTGTTCTACCAATACCTAGTAATTGAAAATCCAATCCTCCGGCCTCTTTAATTTTTAATTCATAATCTAAACAATATTGATGCAGTTCTTTAGCATCAATGTTTCCATTAGGTATATGCACATTTTGAGGGAGAATATCAATATGATTAAACAAATGCTCGTGCATAAAGTAATAGTAACTTTGTATGTTTTCCTTATCCATAGGATAATACTCATCAAGGTTAAAAGTCACTACATTTTTAAAACTCAACCCTTCTTCTTTATGCATCCTTACTAATTCTTCGTATACTTTAATCGGAGAAGAACCAGTAGCCAATCCCAATACGCAAAGTTCATTTCTTATACTTCGTTCTTTTATAAGATCTGCAATTTCATGAGCTACAGTGATAGATGCAACATTAGAGTTTTCGAAAATCACGTTATGAATTTTCTCAAATCGAGTTTCTTCAAATTGCCCTGCAAGCTTATAACTAATATCAATATTCCTCTGGATTGGATTTTTCTTCATTATCACAAAATATAAAAAAACAACTACTTTAATGTCACGAAGTTAATATTTTTATTCCACCTATGACAAATTACCATTAGCATCCAAAACTTTTGAATCAAGATCGCTATACTTCGACTTGGTTATTAGTTTAGCATTCTATTATTTACAGTAAGTTTAATTTCTAGTTTTAACTCGGCGTTAATTACTTTATAAATCGTTTTGTAATTTGTATAAAATTAAAAAAAATGAAACTTCAATTTTAAAGCTAAAAAAGAATCTATAGCTATTAAGCCAGTTCATAGTCACTATCATTAATAAATCCATACCCGAATGGATTAAATACTTCCTTAGTGATTTATTATATCCCTTTTTATACATTTGAAGAACTATACCTTATGTATAAGTCGAATTAAAACACACATATTGATCAGAAATACAATAATGAAATGAAGTATAAACATATTTTCTGGGTATTAATTCTAATTATTTTAATCAACTCTAGTTGCAAAAAAAACACGAACACTTTTCCTGTTAAAAAAGAGTATCCATATCTCTCTCATAGTAAAAATATTCTTCGCAATGTAATCACTCCAAAAGATTCGATAGACAAATCCGGTCTTATGTTTTCTGATCAGGGAGCCTGGTTTATGTACAGTTTCCCGGACACTATTAACAACAATAATGGTTTTTCCGGCCCCTTTTTAATGACACAGCAAAACGGAATATGGAGTAGTAAAATGCTTACCAAGCTTCATATCAAAGATGTTTTATGGGATGAACACAATACAGTTGCTTTTAATAGTCATTTAGTACAAACCTATACTAACAAAAAATTAAAATTAGAACAAAAACTTATATACCTTTCGGGACATACAGCCTTGATTAAATCTACTATTACCAATAAGAGCGCTAATTCGATCAACCTTTCTTATAATTGGTATGGAGAGCAACTTTTAAGCAAAAACCTAAAATTAGAAAGTGATAATAACGAGCTTACTATTCTTAGCTCCAAATCTAATGCTGTAGGTCATATATTATTCCCTAATGGAACTAAAATCAATAAAACAGACAGCACCTATATTACTACAACACAATCCATTCTATTAAAACCGAATACTACTAAAGAGATCGTAATTTCCAATACTTTCATTTTTCCGGAATACTCATGGGATCAAGAAAAAAGAAGTATTAGAAACATCATATTCGATTCTATACTTAATCAACGTCAATCCGAAAAAGAAAAGGAATTAGAGTTACTTATTAAGGCTAGAAAAAAACAATTTCGGGATACAGCTTATGCCGAAGTTTTGGCCAAAGCACATCTTACATTACAAAACAACTGGCGTATCCCTGCAGGAGAAATAAAACATGAAGGGTTATTCCCTAGTTATCACTACAAATGGTTTAATGGTTTTTGGTCCTGGGATTCCTGGAAACATGCCGTGGGATTATCTTATTACAATACAGAACTAGCAAAAAAACAAATTCGGTTAATGTTTGAGTTTCAGAATGAAGATGGTTTTGTTGCTGATTGTGTGTATAGAGATACTTCTATAGAAAATCATAACTATAGAGACACCAAACCACCATTATCGGCATGGGCAGTAGCTAAAACTTATGAAAAAGATCTGGATATTGCTTTTGTAAAAGAATTATATCCTAAGCTAAAAAAATATCACTATTGGTGGTATAAAAAACGAGATCATGATCAGGATAGGCTTTGCGAATACGGCTCGACTGATGGAACTCTTGTTGCAGCGAAATGGGAAAGTGGTATGGATAATGCCATTCGTTTTGATAATTCCAAAATTCTAAAAAACAGTGAGGGAGCATTTTCTTTGGATCAGGAAAGTGTAGATCTTAATGCATATTTATATGCTGAAAAATTATACTTAAAAAAATTAGCAGTGCTACTTCAAAAAGAGAACGATGCAACACAATATCAGGAAGAAGCAAAAAAGCTAAAACTAATCATACAAAAACAATTTTACGATCCCGTAGATGGTTGGTTTTATGATACAAGTTTAGACGGTAAAACATTCATCAAGGGAGAAGGTAGCGAAGGATGGACATCCCTTTGGGCAAAAGTCGCAACGCAAGAACAAGCGGAAGCAGTAAAAAACAAAATGATGAATCCTACTAAATTCTTTACCAAAGTCCCTTTTCAAACCATGTCTGCAGATCATCCAAAATTTGATCCATTAAAAGGGTATTGGAGAGGTCCGAATTGGTTAGACCAATCTTATTTTGGAGTAAAAAGTTTACGCAATTATGGATTTGATACAGAAGCCGATGCTGCAACTGTACAAATTCTAAAAGGAGCAAATGGTATTCTTGGGAAAGGAAGTGCCATAAGAGAAAATTATCACCCTATTTCTGGACAAGGTTTACACGCTCATAATTTCAGTTGGAGTGCAGCACATATTATATTATTATTAACAGAAGATTGAATATAAAATATTGAACTTGCTTCACCATTTATACTTGAGATAAAAGTTAAGATTTCTATTATAAAGTACATTACAAATGATTAACTATTCTGAATTACAAATTTCTACAAATGAAGCCGAACGCATAACAAATAAATTGTTTGGTATACAAGGTAAAGCTACTCCCCTACCCGGTGAATTAGATTTTAATTTCAGGATAAAAACAGAAAAAGGAAATGGTTATATCCTTAAAATATCCAGACCTAATGAAGATATCGGTTATTTAGAGTATCAACAACAATTGTTGAATCACGTAGAAAAAAATGGAAAAAATGTAGTAGCTCCGGTAGTCATTAAAGACAAAAACGGTAATACTATCTCCGAAATCCTGGACGAGAATAATTCTCTCAGAAAAGTTCGTCTTCTATCTTGGATATCGGGTAGAGTTTGGAGTAATGTCAATCCCCAATTGGACACATTAAGAAATAGTCTGGGAGAACAATGCGGTTTATTGACTAATGCTCTTCAGGGATTTGATCATCAAAAAGCACATCGCGAATTTGTTTGGGATGTAGCACAATCATTATGGACTAAAGAACATCTCCATTTGTTTATCGGAGAAGAAAAAGAGATCATTTCTTTCTTTCAGAAAAGTTTTGAAGAAGTTCAAGAACCATATAAAACATTAAGAAAAGCGGTAGTACATAATGACGCTAATGATAATAATGTAATTGTTTCAGAAGATTTAATGCCCCCCCAAGTAAAAGCAGCAATAGATTATGGAGATGCTATTTATACTCAGATCATTAATGATGTTGCTATCGCTTGTGCATATGCGATAATGCATCATAATGATCCTTTGGAAGCTGCCTTACCTATAGTAAAAGGATATCATTCCACATTTTCTTTACAAGAAGAGGAATTAAAATATTTGTATATCTCTATAGCCATGCGTTTGGTTATCTCTGTAACAAAATCAGCAATTAATAAGATAGAAGAGCCCGATAACGAATACTTGCTGATTAGTGAAAAACCAGCGTGGGAATTACTAAAAAAATGGAGATCTATTAGTGATGATTATGCTTATTTTAGTTTTAGGAATTGCTGCGGGTATACGCCACATCCCAAACAGAAAGTTTTTGAGACTTGGATAGAAAATTGTGACTATTCTTTATCCGAATTGTTTCCTACAATAGCCAAAAACGATGCTTATCCTTTAGACTTAAGTGTATCTAGCAAATGGTTGGGACATCAGAAGGATTTTAATGATCTAGATTTTTTTCAATTTAAACTAAATCGCCTTCAAAAAGAACATCAAGAAAAAATTATTGCAGGAGGATATATGGAACCTAGAGCAGTATACACTTCTTCTGCTTATGATAAAATAGGCAACAACGGTAGAGAAAATAGGACCATACACTTGGGAATAGATTTTTGGCTTCCAACACACACACCTGTTCACGCGCTACTGGATGGAGAAATTGTAACAACAGTTAATGACGATGCAAGTAAAGGGTATGGAGGGTTGATTATTCTGAAACATCAAATAGCATCCTTAGAGTTCTATACCTTATATGGGCATTTGACCATAGAAAGTACACATCAAAAACAACTTGGAGAAAAAATTAAAAAAGGTGAATGCATAGGATATTTGGGAGATCCAACAGAAAATGGTAATTGGGCGCCGCACTTACACTTCCAGATACTGCTCTCTATGCTACATTATCAAACAGATTTCCCTGGTGTTGGATACTACAATCAGATAGATGTGTGGAAAGGATTGTGTCCTGATCCCAATCTGCTATTCAAAATAAAAAACTTACACCCTAAAGAAAAAACTAGTAATGCCTCTTTGATTTCTTTTCGAAAAAAACACCTAGGAAAAAGCCTAAGCCTGCAATACAAAGTTCCTATTAAAATGGTTCGTGGAGCTGGCCAATACTTAATAGATCAATTTGGCAAGAAGTATCTAGATACCGTAAATAATGTAGCACACGTAGGTCATGAAAATTACGCTGTTGTAAAAGCCGGACAGGAACAAATGGCATTAATTAACACCAATTCCCGTTATCTTCATGATTCTATAAATCAATTGGCAAAAGAGTTGATTGAAACTCTGCCTCCCGAATTAAATGTAGTACATTTTGTAAATTCTGGAAGCGAAGCAAATGAACTTGCGATTAGAATGGTTAAAGCTGTAACAGGCGAACGAGATATTATCGCATCTGAAGTGGGGTATCATGGAAATGCCAATATGTGTATTGACATCAGCTCGTATAAATTTGACGGAAAAGGAGGCAATGGCGCTCCGGAACACACACATATATTTCCGTTACCAGATTCGTATCGAGGAAAGTATCGAGGAGAAAATACTGGAGAAAAATATGCCTCTGAAGTGCAAAAATGTATTGATAATATTCAGCAAAAAGGCAGAAAATTAGGTGCTTTTATTATTGAACCAATAATTAGTTGTGGAGGCCAAATAGAACTACCTAAAGGTTTTTTAGCCAAAGCATATGAATATACAAGAGCCGCAGGAGGATTATGTATATCAGACGAAGTACAAGTCGGTTGCGGAAGAATGGGAAAGACTTTTTGGGGATTTCAACTACATAATGTTGTACCCGATATTATCACCATAGGAAAGCCACTAGGAAATGGCCATCCATTAGCAGCAGTTGTTTGTACCCAAGAAGTAGCAGACAAATTTGCTAATGGAATGGAATATTTTAATACATTCGGAGGCAATCCCGTTTCATCTGCAATTGGTACCGAAGTACTTAGGACAGTAAAACGCGAAAACTTACAGCAAAATGCTGCGATAGTTGGGGAGTTCTTAAAAACAGAATTAAAAAAACTCGCTTCTAAACATCCAATCATTGGAGATGTACGTGGACAAGGGTTGTTTCTCGGTTTTGAGCTGGTAGATATGAATATGAATCCCCTAAGAGATCAGGCAGATTATCTAGCCAATAGAATGAAAGATCACGGAATTTTAATGAGTACTGATGGACCAGATTATAATGTTTTAAAAATAAAACCTCCTATTGTTTTTACTAAAGAAAATGCAGAAGAACTTATTTTTTATCTGGATAAAATATTAGAAGAAGATTTTATAAAAGTAGTATCTAAAGGAAATATCGGGAAATGAAAAAAATTAAATATGTATACCTACTAGCTATAATCAGTATATTTTATAATTGTAGCACTACACCTCTAGAACCAGTCTCTAATCAGGAAAATCATTTTAACCACCAAATATTCGAGGAAAACAAACTGCCTCCAAGAGCTACTTTTTTTGGCTATGAATCCGAAAATATAGATCAAAAAGAAAAATCAAAACGATTTCTTAGTCTAAATGGTAAGTGGAAATTTAATTGGGTTAAAAATCCTAAAGAACGCCCAACCACATTTCAACATTCGGCATACAATGATGATCATTGGGATACCATTCCGGTTCCGGCCAATTGGGAAGTCGAAGGGTTCGGAAAACCTATTTATCTTGATGAGAGATATCCTTTTACCACAAAATGGCCAAATGCGCCAGAAGATTATAATCCCGTTGGAACTTATAGAAAAAAAATACAGTTGGACAAGGAGTTCCTTTCCGAAGATGTGATACTACATTTCGCAGGAGCTAAATCTGCTATGTACGTATATGTCAATGGACATTATATAGGATATTCTCAAGGTAGTAAAACACCAGCAGAGTTTAACATAACCCAATATCTTGAAGAAGGCGAAAACCTAATCGCATTGCAATTATTTAGATGGAGTGATGCCAGTTATGTAGAAAGTCAGGATATGCTTAGAATGAGTGGAATCGAAAGAGGCGTATACCTTTATACCCAACCCAAAGTATTTATTACAGATTATTATACCTACACCAATCTGGATGACACCTATATTAATGGAATCTTTAAAGGAACAGTAACTGTTACCAATACCTTAGATAAACCTGTTACCAGAAAAATATCTCTGACCATTCTAGATGGTAAAAACACCATCTATACTAAAAATGAAGAAATTAATATCCCAGCACAGTCTACAGCAGAATTTACAGCTAATAAAGTACTGGATACTATAAAAAAATGGTCCGCAGAAATCCCGAATCTTTATACGCTTAAAATCACACTTGAAGATAAAAATCAAGCTAGTAATAGTCAATATATTGATAAGCATCTTGGTTTCAGACGAGTAGAAATTAAGAATAGCCAGGTTTTAATCAATGGAAAAGCTATATATATAAGAGGAGTAGATCGACACGAAACTGATCCATTTACAGGACACGTGGTCTCTAGGGAATCCATGGAAAAAGATATCAAATTAATGAAACAAAATAATATCAATGCAGTTCGGAGTGCACATTACCCTAACGATCCGTATTGGTTAGATTTATGTGATATATATGGACTATATGTAATTGATGAAGCCAATATAGAAAGTCATCCACTTGCGATTGATAAGAAAACACAAATAGGAAATGAGATGAGCTGGTTGCCTGCTCATATGATACGTACCAAAAGAATGTATTATCGTGATCGAAATCATCCATCCATCTATTCCTGGTCTCTAGGAAATGAGGCGGGAGAAGGAGAAGTTTTTAGAACAACCTATAAATGGCTAAAAGAACAAGATAACAATCGTATTGTACAATATGAACCTGCAGGGAAAGAAGATTATACCGATGTATATTGCCCTATGTACCCTAAACCAGAATATTTGATACAACATGGTCAATCAGATTCTGACAAACCTTCGATTATGATCGAATATGCCCATGCTATGGGTAATTCTGTTGGAAACCTACAAGATTATTGGAATATTATAGAAAAATACCCTAACCTGCAAGGAGGGTTTATATGGGATTGGGTGGATCAAAGTCTAGAATACAAGGACGAAAATGGCAAACCTTATTTAGCTTACGGTCACGATTACCATCCAGATTTACCTACTGATGGTAATTTCCTAAACAACGGATTGGTCGATCCATACCGTAATCCTCATCCACATTTATCCGAAGTAAAAAAAGTATACGAACCTGCTCAGTTTGATTATAATGGAAATGGAGTAATCAGTTTAGAAAACAAAAACTTCTTTGCTGATTTTAGCGATAAGGAAATTACTTGGAAGATTCTTGTAAACGGCACTGTTACCCAAGAAGGTAAAGAGACATCCTTATCTATATTACCTGGAGAAAAAAGGCAGATTACGCTTACTAATTTTCCAGCTACTTTAAAAAAAGGAAAAGAATATATTCTTGAAACTAGTCTAATTCAGAAAACAAAACATCCATTAATCCCTAAAGGTCATGAAATAGCATGGGATCAATTCGTAATTCAGAAAGGAACAAAGCATACAAAAGTTTTAACTTCGAATGACCTGAAAATAAATACAGAAGAAAAACATATACATATCAATAATAAAGTTGTTAGTCTAAAAATAGACAAAAACACAGGCGAAATCATCTCATGGCAACATGATAAAGTATTTATTACCAACAACCCAATACGCCCTAATTTTTGGCGTCCTCCAACCGATAATGATTTAGGAAACGGCATGGATAAATGGGCTAAAGTATGGCAACAAGCTACCTATAATTACACCCCAAAGCTTGTTGATCCCCCAAAAATTACCCAAAATGGAGTTTCATATAAAGTATCTTATGTGCTTCCTAAAAAAGAAGCTGATGTATCTGTAATATATCATATGAACTCTAATGGAGCGATAACAGTGGATTACAGTTTTGTCCCAAATCTGGATAACCTGCCCAATATACCAAGATTAGGAATGTACCTTACAATACCTAGTACATTCAAACAAGTTTCTTGGTACGGAAAAGGCCCAGAAGAATCCTATTGGGATCGAAAAACAGGGATGAAAATTGGCTTGTATCAAGGGTCTACAGAAGAAGAATTTCATACGTACTCCCGTCCTCAAGAAACAGGAAATAAAACAGAGGTTAGATGGATAAAAATATCATCAGAAAAATTATCCTTACTAGTTAGTAGCTCTTCTTCTTTATTAAATAGCAGTGTATGGCCGTTTGACATGACCGAACTGGATTTTAATAGTGATAAAGACGGAGCAGCTTCCGCTTCAGGATTAGTTCCTGTAACGAAAAAACATGGTGCCGATATTAAAATAGGAGAAACAGTTCAATGGAATATAGATCACCTACAGATGGGAGTTGGTGGTGATACCTCTTGGGGGCGTCTAGTTCATGAGGAATACACCATAAAGCCAAAAAGATATTCATATTCATTTACTATCTACCCCTTATAAAAAGATATAGTAGTTCATTATAAAAAACAATTTATTATACTTGATAACTTCATTTTTTAGAAGGCGATCACAAAGGCTTCCGAAAAAATAGAGTGGTAGACTTTAAGTTTAAAATGTATGAACATAATAATATCTTTTAAACCTTAATTAATATTATCATAGTAATTAAAACTGGTATTACGTGACCTATTGCTTCCTGTATACAATCTCATCTCCTAGTAATTATACATAAAATGTAAAAAATCTAATATTCTACAGCAAGAAATAAGAGTATCTGTCGCTACGAATTCTAACTCAACCATTACGAATTCTAAACACCAATCCTTAAGCACTGGTAAACAGCTATTTAAAAACACGAAAAAGATCCACATATATCAATATAGTATCACATAATGATAATATACAACTAATATTCAGTTTAATTTTATTAGTACCTTAGTATCAACTAATAAGGATTATTAATATTGATTTGATATTAATGATCATAACGCAAACTCTTAAATAATGTATTCTAAAAAGACAACCCACAAAAAGTTAGGGTTTACTTCCCTGTTTAAAAAAGTATTTATTCTTAGTGCTTTATTGATTAGTGCATTTACTTATGCACAAAATAGTCCAGTAGTTCTTGGTAATGAAGACTATTTTTCCACTCAAGCTTTCGACGAACAACGTTCAGGCGATTCTGATGTGTTTAAAATTCAATTTTCCAAAACGGAAGAGCACACCTTGAAAATTAATGTAAAAAATGGTGACTATGATGGATATCGGATTATCGGAAATGTTACGAGTGATAACAAATCTACAGAGTTGCTTCCAATATTTGATATTGCTAAGGAAAATGGTAAGATAAATGGTAAAATCATTTTCCAAGAACAAAAGAAGGCATATAAAATCTGGACAAACGATAAAAATGAAGTAATAATTCAGGAAGAAAACATCCATGATCATATATGTGTAGATAAACACGTACATAAGCAAAAAACAGCACCTCTAAGAGATATATCTAATGACACATACTCTAAGGTTGCTCCACAACTGGAAAGTCTACCTGGAGCTGCACACGTAGTCTATTTAGATTTTGATGGAGAAGTAGTTTCTGGAACAGGATGGGCTGGTGGTGCTACTATAAACGCCCAATCATCTGGGTTTAGTGATCAAACCATTACTCAGATATGGAGAAATATAGCAGAAGACCTTTCTCCATTTAAGGTTAATGTTACTACAAGAAGAGCTGTATTTGACGCAGTTGCTAATAATAGAAGAATTATGGCGATTTTTACTCCTACAGATACCGCTGCTCCTAATACTGGTGGGGTAGCTTTTCTTAATTCTTTTAGCTCTAATAGTAACAACCCTACTTGGGTATTCAATACAGGTGATAGAACAGCTGGAGAAACAGGATCTCATGAAATAGGACACACTTTTGGATTACGACACGACGGACAACCAGGAGTTGAATATTATAGAGGTCATAACGGTTGGGCACCTATTATGGGAACTAGCTATAGTACCCACCAAGATATTGGGCACTGGAGTAAAGGAGAATATAGTAATGCTAATAATACTGAAGATGATTTAGCTATTATTGGTAATTCCACAAATGGATTTGGCTATAAGACAGATGATCACGGTAACGGAACAAGTAGTGCTACACAAATAGTTTCGGATGCAAGTGGTAATGTTTCAGCATCAAGCAACGGAGGTCTTATTGAAAGAGCTTCGGATAAGGATGTATTTTCATTTTCGACCTCAGGTGGAAATATTGAATTTGCGATTGATACGCATATACACTATCCAAGTTTAAATATTAAGGCTAGATTACTAAATAGTAGTGGTCAAGAAGTAGCATCTTCTGATCCATCTTCAAATTTAAGCGCATCAATAAACACAAATGTTGAAAGCGGAACATATTATATAGAAGTAGATGGAGTTGGAGATGGTGCTAATCCTAGTGTGGGATATTCTGACTATGGATCTATCGGTAATTTCACTATCTCTGGTAAATATCCTAAAGGAGGAGGAGGAGATGATACACAAGCTCCTTCTAACCCTTCTGGATTGACCGCTTCTAATATAGCTCAAACAACACTATCTCTTTCTTGGACCGCCTCGACTGATAATGTAGGTGTTACAGGATATGATGTATATCAAGGAAATAATGTAATTGGTACTGCAACTAGTGCATCTTATAATGTTACAGGATTAACTGCAAACACTGCATATGAGTTTAGAGTGAAAGCTAAGGATGCCGCAGGTAACGTATCTGGTTTTAGTAACACTACCACAGCTACAACCTTAGATGATACAGGTACTACCACATATTGTAACTCTAATGGACAAAGCATCTCTGATGAGTATATTAGTAATGTACAACTAGGATCTATCAATAATGCATCAACAGGCTCTAGTGGTGGATATGGAGATTACACTACTATATCAACTTCATTATCAAAAGGAGTTTCTAATACAATAACTATTACACCAACATGGACAGGTACTGTATATGACGAAGCTTATAGCGTATGGATTGATTATAACCAAGATGGTGATTTTGCAGATAGCGGAGAACAAGTATGGACAAAGACCGCATCAAAAGACACATCAGTAAGTGGAAGCTTTACAGTTCCGGGTACTGCTACAAATGGTAATACACGTATGAGAGTATCCATGAAATACAATGGAATACCAACTCCTTGTGAATCCTTTACATATGGTGAGGTAGAAGATTATACAGTATCAATAGGAACTGGAACAGCACCTACTTGTAATGATGGTATACAAAACGGAAATGAGACTGGAATAGATTGTGGTGGTTCTGATTGCGAACCTTGTACAACAGATTCAACCTGTACCGATGGTATCCAAAATGGAAATGAGACAGGTGTAGATTGTGGTGGTCCTGATTGCGAGCCCTGTTCTAATAATGGGACTGTAGTGTATGTGGATATAGATGATAAAACTGTAAATTCTTCAACTACTTGGTTACCATTCCGCATAGAATCAGGAGATGAAAAATGGTTTGGACCTTGGTATTCAGGTAATACATTAAGACTTGTAACCTATGGTAAAGATGTTGTTTGTGAAGGAACATCTAGCAATATAACTTTATTAGGTGAAGGAGTACAGGTAGGAGCTTCAAGTAACTTTGTAGCAAACAGCAACAGTTTTGTTGTAAGCTCATCTTCTTATACAGATTGGAACGGAAAATCTGGTTATATCGGTTTTAACTTTAAGATTAATGAAGCAACACATTATGGTTGGTTCTATGCCACAATAGCCAATGATGGAACTTCATATACAATCTTAGACTATGCATACAATACTACTGCTGGTCAAAGCCTTACTACTTCTAGAAGCAATGGTGCCGAAATTGCTACTGGAATAAAAATTGGAGAAAATAGTTTGGTAGCATTTCCTAACCCTTTTAATAGTACTATAAATGTTGATGTTTCTAGTATTGGAAATGAAGCTTTTACAATGCGTGTTTATAACGTATTGGGGCAAGAAGTATATAACAAGAGATACCCTTCTGATAAGAATCCAGGAATTGTATCTTTCGGTAGAGAATTCCCAGTTGGAAACTACTATATAAAAACTGAACAATTAAGTGGTAAAAACGAAGTAATTGCAATAGTAAAAGCTAGCAATTAATTTTTTCCCTTAATTAAGTAAATACATATTAGCTACTCAAAAAATAATAATAAGTCCTTAAAAAACTTCTTATCGATTTTTGAGTAGCTTTTTTTTATATAAAAAAAAACGAAAAATAGTATTGATACTATTTACGCATAAAACTTTCGCATATAGTTCGTTTCTTTTGCACTATATCTGCGTTATAAAATTCAACAATAGCTATACTTCGGCGTAGCTCAGCACAAGTGGCTATTCTTTAATTTTATGCCTTAATCTAGTTCAAAATAATTCAAACGCCTTATACGAATTTCTTATCCATAAATCGTATGACAGATAAAACAAGTGATTTTCATCTGTATAAAATTGAGAAACGGTATTACAACCCAACAACAACTAGCCATATAAAAAAGGAGCTGCTTAAAACAGCAGCTCCTTTTCTATACAATCATTTTTTTATTAATTACCACAACTACACGAAAGTATACATTCAAGTTATTATTGAAATCTGATTTCAATTTTCAACATATTAATAATCAGTAAATTTCAGGTCATTTTTAGAGTCTGATAGGTCTGTCTCACTTGATGTAAAAAAGATAATTTCGTAAAATTTAGTATTTCACTACTATTTTTAAAGTAATCCAAAAAAAAATTGCAAATTGAAATTATACTATCATGATATTCATTTTGTCTTGACTCTTGTTTCTAGTAGTGTAGTTATTGAGCCTAGTCGAAGTATAGCAATCTTGATTCAGAAGTTTTGGATACTAATGATTAGTTATTTAACAACAGGATTTCCTTTGAATTTCCATTCCGTAATACCTCCATCAAGATCATATATTTTTACAAACCCGGCTTTTTTCATATAAGCAGAACATCTATCACTTCTACCTCCACGACCACAATATATGGCTATAGGCTTAGTTCTATCCACTTTTGAAATAAGATTTTCGAAATTCTTATCACTAAAGTCAATATTTATTGCTCCTTCGATATAGCCTCCGTTATATTCTTCTGGCGTACGTATATCAATAAGTTTCACCTCTCCTACTTTAAGCAAAGAATCCATTTCTTCTACCGTTATTAGTTCTACAGAAGATTCTACTTTAGCTTGTTTGCAATTAAAGACAACTAATGAAAATGATAAAACAAGTAGTAATGATTTAGCTTTCATATATTTTAGCGCACTGAACATTTTTATTAACGTATATTATCATCATAATCTGTTCTTGATTATACCAATCAAAAATTATTTCAGAATCTGCAAAACTAACCTTCTATATACCAAAGAAGTAATATACATTCTACAAATCCAATCTAATTGCTAAGCCTGAGTAATCAGATCCATTGTGTTACTCAACTACCTCACCATCCCAGTTCATGAATCCTCCTATAAGATTATAAGTAGTATCAAATCCCATTTGCCCCATCAACGTACAGGCCTGTGCACTACGCGCTCCAGAACGACAATAAACATAGTAATTCTTAGAAGTATCTAATTTATTTATCTCATCCAGAAAACCTTGTCCCAAACGAATATCTATATTGATCATATTAGGAATATAACCATCTTCTACTTCTTCTTCTGTTCTTACATCTAGAATTACTGCCTTATCGTCTTTAGCAATAAGATCTTCCCATTCTTCTTGTGTAATATCCTCAGCCATTTAATTTTAGTATTTAAATTTAATTTATTTTAATCCCAACAAATATAAGAGTCCTATATCAATTAAACTATTCTTGCTTATTGATATTAAAAAATGAAGGAATAGATATTCTTTATGCTTTTATACTACAACCAATAGCTTTTGTTACTTCCTTAGGAACTTTTTTTCCTTTGAGTAAAGCATTGATTGCATCTTCTACATACTTTTTATCAGCAGATAATGTATCCTTATAATTATTATCAATCGCCCCTATATATCTCACGATATTCCCTTTAGAGGTTTTTTCGAGAATATAAACATGTGGAGTTTTTTTTGCACCATACTGAGGATATATCTTTTGTCCATCATCAAACAAATAAGGAAATGTAAATCCTTTTTCCTTTGCTCTTACTTTCATATTATCAAAACTATCCGTAGGATATGCCTTTGGGTTATTAGGATTAATTGCAATTACAGGATAACCTTGGGGAGCAAACTTATCATGAAGAGCAATAATCCTATCTTCGTAAGCAACCGAATATGGGCAGTGGTTGCAGGTAAAAATTACGACATATCCTTTAGCATCTTTAAAATCACTAAGAGATACTATTTTATCATTAACATTTTTAAGCTCAAAATCAGTTGCCACATCGCCGATAGTATATCCTTCATCATACTTAGAGATGGTAACCCTATCATAAGCAAAAGCACTGACCGCAATTACCAAGGCAATTCCTACTAAAATTTTTAATGTTTTCATTTGTTAGTATTTAAAGAAGTTTTCCTAATCCTTTCTTATGTTATATAGCTATAAAATTTTTTTCAACTCTTTTTCCAATTCATTATACGTAAAAGATCGCTCATAAAAATTAGTTGAGTTTCCTTTATATATAATGGTAGCCGGAATTGAACCCGACCAATTTTTATTTACCTTAGAAATCCAACTATCCGCATCCGGATCATCTAACAAAATTACAGTACTCTCAATTCTTTGCCTTTGAAGAAAAGGCATCAATTTAGACTCTACCTGATTAGGCAAATCTAAACTCACCAAAATAACCTCAACATCTTTATCCGGATATTTACTATTAATCAATTCAAAATAAGGCAACTCTGCAACACAAGGTTTACACCAAGTTGCCCAAAAATTAATAATTCTAGTTTTTCCATCATTAATCCCTAACAAGGGTTCAAAATTCTCAAAATTGTAAACAGGGATTTCTACTCCATTACCAGTAAAAACCTGAGTGGCATCTAGGGTTAATTGCTGCTCTCCTTTACATTGTACTAAAAAAAATAATATCCCGATATATAAACTCCATTTCTGCATATTACTAAAATATTAAAACACGTTATTACGCAAAAAGAAATTAACAAGGTTTATATGGTTCATATAGAAAACTTTAAGTTTTTTTACCCTTAATCTACGAAACAATAATAATACTAATGGTGACCAAGACTTAAAGTTTAACAAAGAATTAATACCTGTTTATCAATCATTAAACAACAAAGAATATACATTTGTACCTACAACAATTGTACATACAAGTGAATATAGAAGACATTATAAAAGCTAAAGCCGAATTTCCTATATACAAAAAGGCAATAATTAATCTTTTATATTCAGAAAAATGGATAACAGACAAGATAAACTCAGAACTAAAAACATACGATATTTCTATCCAACAATTTAATGTTTTAAGAATTTTAAAAGGTCAAAACGGAAAACCAGCAAACCTATCTACAATACAAGAAAGAATGGTCAGTAAAATGAGTAACACCACTCGTTTAGTCGACAAACTCAAAAAAAAAAACTTAGTGGCCCGAGTTACTTGCCCGAGTAATAGAAGAAAAGTAGAAATCACCATTACAAAAGAAGGTATTTCATTCTTAGATAAAGTAAATAATGTAATGGATAGTTTAGAAAAAGAAATAACAGTAAGCCTTTCGATAACAGAATTAGAACAATTAAATAAACTTCTGAATAAACTTAGAGATTAAACACACAATCACAAATAAACAACAATTAAATTTTAAAAATTATGAAAAACAAAATGAAATCACTCATCTTAGCCTTAGCATTAGTTGCTACCGTTTCTACATATGCGCAACAAAAAGCTATTAAAACATCAGAAAGCTCAATCAGTTGGACTGGCAAAAAGGTAACTGGTTCCCATACAGGGACACTTAATTTTTCTAGTGGACATCTTACATTTAGCGACAGTAATCTTAGTGGTGGAGAATTTGTTGTAGACATGACCTCTATAGCCGTTACAGATCTCGAAGCAGGAAAAGGAAAAGAAAAACTAGAAGGACACCTAAGTTCAGATGACTTTTTTGGAACAAATAATCATAAAGATGCGAAACTTGTAATAAAAAAAGTGTCTAAAACAGAAAAAGCAACTGGAGTATATAAAATTAGTGGAGACCTTACAATCAAAGGAAAAACAAATCCTATAATTTTTAGTATTACTGTTAGTGGAGATTCAGCTAAAGCTATTCTAAAAGTAGACAGAACTAAATATGATATCAAGTACGGATCCGGAAGTTTCTTTGATAACTTAGGTGATAAAACGATCAGTGATGAATTCGAATTATTAGTTAATTTAAAAATGTAATTTTTTGTTTTTGATGTTCCAATAAATTTATATATTTGGCGTATTAAATTAAAAACAATGAAACGTATCTTAACTAATACTTGGTGGTGGTCTTCTCTAAACGAAAAAGTCGTGAGATAGATCCTGTCATATAGTTAAGTAAACATATAAAAGGCTTGTCAAATCACGACAAGCCTTTTTTTGTTATATATCGGGCTAATTCATCCAAAATTAAAAAATGAACAATGAGTTATAAATTGACCACACATTTCAAACAGATCCTTGCAGACACTATCACTCCGGTAAGTGTGTACTTAAAAATCCGTGATAGATTTCCTAATAGCCTATTATTAGAAAGTAGTGATTACAGAGGTAATGAAAATAGTTTTTCATACATCTGTTGCAATCCTATTGCTACTATCAAGGTAGAAAACGAAGTTATTTATGAGTCGTTACCAGACAAAAGCATTAGAGAAACACCTATAACACCCGATACCAATATCCCACAGGTAATCGAACAATTCAGCAAACAATTCGAAGCCTCCAAAAGCGATTTCAAATTCATAAACAATGGATTGTTTGGATACATAGCCTATGATGCTGTTCGGTATTTTGAGAATGTTACAATTAGTAAAAAAGATACCTCATTAAATATCCCAGATATACATTATACAGTATATCAAAATATTATTGCTATTAATCATTTTAATAATGAAGCATATATTTTTGCACATTGCTATGAGTCCGAAAGTAATATTGCAGAAATAGAGTCTTTATTAAATGTAAAAAACTTCGCATCCTATAATTTTATTACAGTCGACGAAACAACATCTAACTTAGATGACGAGCAGTATAAGGAGCACGTAAGTTTAGCAAAAAAACACTGTAAAAGAGGAGATATATTCCAACTAGTATTGTCTAAGAGGTTCTCACAAAAATTCAAAGGAGATGAATTTAACGTATACCGCGCATTAAGAAGTATCAACCCATCCCCCTACCTATTCTATTTTGATTACGGAGATTTTAAAATATTCGGTAGCTCTCCAGAAGCACAATTAGTAGTTCAGGACGATATTGCAGAGATTCATCCAATTGCAGGCACCTTTAAAAGAACAGGAAATGATGAGCAGGATGCTGAGTTAGCAAAAAAACTTTCGGCAGACGAAAAGGAAAATGCAGAACATGTGATGCTCGTAGATCTTGCCCGTAATGATCTAAGTAGAAACGGAAGTGAAGTAACAGTAGATACCTATAGAGAAGTTCAATTCTATTCTCATGTAATCCACTTAGTAAGCAAAGTAACCGGAAAAAAACACAAAGATACGACCACTATGCAAGTAGTTGCAGATACCTTTCCTGCAGGGACATTAAGCGGTGCTCCAAAACATATGGCCATGCAACTTATTGAAAAATACGAAACCGTAAATCGGGATTTCTATGGAGGAGCTATAGGATTCATGGATTTCTCCGGAAACTTTAACCATGCCATAATGATCAGAACTTTTTTAAGCAAGAATCATCAACTACATTGGCAAGCAGGAGCAGGATTAGTAAACGAATCCAATGAAGAAAGTGAATTACAAGAAGTATACAATAAATTAGGAGCATTAACCAAAGCTTTAAAACTAGCAGAAGAAATATAAGGGTGTTCCCCTTCGGGTCGGGCTATACGCGCTACATGGTAGCTAGCTTCTATCCCTAACACAAAAAAAATAAAAATGAAACAAATATTAGTAATAGATAACTACGACTCATTCGTTTACAACCTGGTTCATTATTTAGAAGACTTAGGATGCGATGTTGTTGTAAAAAGAAATGATCAACTACAAATAGAAGATGTAGAACCATTTGATAAAGTATTACTTTCACCTGGACCTGGAATTCCGGATGAAGCTGGACTTCTCAAAGAAATTATTAAAACCTATGCAGATACCAAAAGTATTTTTGGAGTATGTCTGGGGCAGCAAGCTATCGGAGAAGTTTTTGGCGGAAACCTCATCAATCTTGATGAAGTATACCATGGCGTAGCTACAGAAGTAAAACTATCCGTTACCGATGAAGTGATTTTCGAGGGTCTCAATAGTACTTTTAATGTAGGTAGATATCACTCTTGGGTTGTTGATGATAAAGACCTCCCTACTTGCCTGGAAGTCACATCATATGACGAAAATGGACAAGTAATGTCCATACGACATAAAGAGTTAGACGTTCGCGGAGTACAATTCCATCCAGAATCTGTACTTACACCAGACGGAAAAAAAATGTTAGAGAATTGGATTAATTCCTAAATGTACCACAATACAAAGTATAAAAAAGAAGCAATTAATAATCTAAAAATAAACCCAATACTATTCACTCACTCATAAGAATAGAGAGTATTATTGGTAAGGGCATATGAAAAACTTACTCAACCGATTAATCAATCACGAGACTATTTCTAAAGAAGAAGCAAAAAGAGTTTTGGTTAATATATCCAAAGGAGATTATAATCAGAGTCAGATAGCATCCTTTCTCACTGTATATATGATGCGTAGCATTACAGTAGAAGAATTAGAAGGTTTTAGAGATGCCTTGCTAGAACTATGTGTAGCCATAGACCTTAGTGAATATAACCCTATAGATCTCTGCGGTACCGGTGGTGATGGCAAAGACACCTTTAATATCTCCACCCTTTCATCATTCGTTTCAGCAGGAGCTGGAATCAAAGTAACCAAGCATGGTAATTATGGAGTATCATCAAAATGTGGGAGTTCTAATGTAATGGAACATCTAGGAATTAAGTTTAGTAATGACAAAGATTTTCTAAAGCGAAGTATCGATGAAGCAGGAATATGTGTACTACACGCGCCCCTATTTCATCCTGCCATGAAAAACGTAGCACCTATCAGAAGAGAGTTAGGTGTAAAAACATTCTTCAATATGCTTGGGCCAATGGTAAACCCAGCTTTTCCGAAAAATCAAATTGTCGGAGTATTCAATCTGGAATTGGCACGTATGTACGGATACCTATATCAGAACACCGATAAAAACTTTACAATCATACACGCACTTGATGGGTATGACGAAATCTCCCTGACCGGAAGTACCAAAACAATTTCCAATAATACAGAAGGAATACTAACCCCACAAGATTTTGGAGTTAAAACACTACGCCAGGAAGAAATACATGGAGGAGATTCAGTAGAAGCATCCGCAAATATTTTTGTAAACATCCTAAACGGTAAAGGAACAGAAGCCCAGAATAATGTCGTTTGTGCCAATGCCGGGATGGCAATCGCCACCGTAGAAGGCCTGCAACCTAAAGAAGGTTTTGAACGTGCCAAAGAATCTTTATTATCCGGAAAAGGACTCGTAGCACTAAAAAAAGTACAAGAACTTAGTATAGCCTAACAATAAGAAAACTAAAATTAATGAAAGTCGAAACGTATAAGATTACTGGTTGGAAAGAAAAAGAAACCGGCTTGCTTGTAGATGAAAATGAAGATTGGATATTAGTAAAGCATATTCCTGTAGACTATGTTATAGATGGTTATAAGCTATATAATAAGCGCTATTTAAAAAATAGAAAAACGAAAGCCAAAGAAGAAAAAATTTCCAGAGTATTACAACTTAAAAATGTGCAAACCAAAACCCCTGACACCTTTAAGTTTAATAATGTACTCCAAACACTCATATGGAGTGAAAAAAAATATGGCCTATTCGAATTTCAGGATAATGAAACCGAAGTTTTCTATGGAACCCTTAATATGGCAGAAGAAGATACATTCATTATCAATATGATAAAATCAAACGGAAAAATAGAAGAAGAGTTTGATTATGAGTTTTCTATTAATGACATCAGTATCATCACATTCGAATCCGATTATTTTGACTCCATGCGATTGTTATTAAAAGATGAACAAACAAAGGAAGCTAAAAAAAATCCCCTCAATATTGTAAAATAAAGATGAATATACTAGATAAAATTATTGCAGACAAACAGCAGGAAGTTTCGTTAAGAAAAAGCATCATTCCGGTTCATCAACTAGAAAACTCTGTACTATTCGAACGAAAAGAAAATTCATTAGCCACTGCTCTACGAAACAGCAATACAGGTATTATTGCAGAACATAAACGAAGATCTCCATCTAAAGCAGTGATTAACCAAAAGGTCAGTGTACAAGATGTTGCTACAGGATATGAAAATGCAGGAGTGTGTGGTATGTCTGTACTTACAGACGGCAAATATTTTGGAGGTTCTATGGATGATCTTTTATTAGCAAGAGCGTCTGTGCAAATGCCATTGCTACGTAAAGAATTTATAATAGACGAATATCAATTACTAGAAGCCAAAGCATATGGAGCAGATGTAATATTATTAATAGCAGCAGTATTGACTAAAGAACAAATAAAGTCATTGTCACAATTTGCAAAAAGTTTATCATTAGATGTATTACTAGAAGTACATAACGAAGAAGAACTGCAAAAATCTATAATGCCTTCATTAGATATGTTAGGAGTAAACAATAGAAACCTTAAGACTTTCGAAGTAAGCACAGATATTAGCAAGCAATTAAGTGAGCAAATCCCAGATGATTTCGTAAAAGTATCAGAAAGTGGAATCAGTAGTATCGAAGCGATACAAGACTTACAGCAATACGGATACAAAGGTTTCTTAATTGGGGAAAATTTCATGAAAACAGAAAATCCCGGATCAAGTGCAATAGATTTCATAAAAAACCTAAGCTCATGAAACTGAAGGTATGCGGAATGAAACATCAGGATAATATAGAAGCAGTTGCAGCATTGCAACCGGATTATCTCGGTTTTATTTTCTATAAAAAATCACCAAGAAATTTCGAAGGAGATATTCCAGAAATAAGCGATAGTATAAAAAAAACAGGCGTTTTTGTAGATGCTACTATTGATTTTATTATTGACAAAGTAAAACAATACAATTTCAGAGCCTTACAATTACACGGAAACGAATCTCCGGAATATTGTAAGGAATTACAAGTTACCATTACAAATATTAATAGACCTGACAGGTTTTCAAAACCTGTCAGGTCTGGTAAAACAATTGAGATATTCAAAGTGTTTTCTATTAAAGATGAATTCGATTTTAAGGTAATAAAACCTTATGAAGGGATTGTCGATTATTTTCTTTTTGATACCAAAGGAAAAGAAAAAGGTGGCAATGGTTATACGTTTGATTGGCAAGTTCTAAATAACTATAACTCCCCTACCCCATTTATATTAAGCGGTGGCATTGGACTAGATGAAGTAGATAAAATCAAAGCAATCTTGGAAACAGAATTACCTATCCATGGAATAGATATAAATAGCAAATTCGAGGATACACCAGGATTAAAAAATACGGAGCAATTAAAAAAATTCAAACAAGACCTTACAAAGGTTTTTAGAACCTGTTAGGCCTCACTAAAAGATTACACTATAAAAATGATGGCGATATCGTAATGAACCATCAACTAAAAATTACAAACTAAGATGAGTTATCAAGTAAACGAAAAAGGATATTATGGGGATTTTGGAGGTGCCTATATACCCGAAATGCTATATCCAAACGTAGAAGAACTGCGTTCCAGATATTTAGAAATCATGAACGAACCTTCATTTAAAGAAGAGTTCAATCAATTATTAAGAGACTATGTAGGCCGACCATCACCTTTGTATTTTGCCAAACGACTTTCAGAAAAACACAATACCAGAGTATATCTAAAACGTGAAGATCTTAATCACACAGGTGCACATAAGATTAATAACACCATTGGACAGATTCTGGTAGCAAAAAAACTTGGTAAAGACAGAATTATTGCAGAAACCGGAGCAGGACAACACGGTGTTGCCACCGCTACAGTTTGTGCACTTATGGGGATTCAATGTATTGTATATATGGGAGAAATTGATATCAAACGTCAAGCCCCCAATGTAGCACGTATGAAAATGCTAGGAGCAGAAGTAATACCAGCCAAATCCGGAAGTAAAACGCTAAAAGACGCAACAAACGAAGCCATTAGAGATTGGATCAATAACCCTGTAGACACACATTATATCATTGGATCGGCAATAGGACCTCATCCATATCCAGATATGGTGACCAGATTTCAGTCTATTATTTCAGAAGAAATAAGATCACAATTACACGAAAAAGAAGGTAGGGAAAACCCAGATTATGTAGTAGCATGTATCGGCGGAGGTAGTAATGCCGCAGGAACCTATTATCACTTCCTAGACAATCCTGATGTAGGTATCATTGCAGTAGAAGCAGCCGGAAAAGGAGTTAATAGTGGTGAGAGTGCAGCAACATCACAATTAGGAAAAGAAGGAATCATTCATGGATGTAAAACCTTACTAATGCAAACACCCGATGGACAGATTACAGAACCCTATTCTATTTCTGCAGGATTAGACTACCCTGGTGTTGGCCCCATACACGCACATTTATATAAATCAGGACGTGGAGAGTTTTACTCGGTAACCGATGATGATGCCATGAAAGCTGGATTAGAACTATCTAAACTAGAAGGAATTATCCCTGCCATAGAATCATCACACGCACTAGCAGTGTTTAATGATAAAAAATTTAAACCAGAAGATATTGTGGTCATTAGTTTATCTGGCCGTGGTGACAAAGATTTAGATACATACATTAACCATTTTAAATTATAATATTTTATAGTATAAAGTAGTAAGTACAAAGTAATAAGGATGAAGCTTTTTAATAAAATCATTTCAAAAAAATATATCGTTACCCGATACCCTTAATATCATTTTTCAGAATACTCAATACTTTGTACTCAATACCTAATACATAATACTGACTACTAAACAGACATGAATAGAATAAATCAAAAACTAGAAGAAAACAAAAAATTGCTCTCCGTGTATTTCACCGCAGGATACCCAGCGCTAAACGATACTGTGCAGATCATACAAGATCTAGAGGATAACGGCGTAGACATGATAGAAATAGGATTACCCTTTAGTGATCCATTAGCAGATGGTCCAACGATTCAGGACAGTTCTACAATCGCCCTTAAAAACGGAATGACAACAAAGCTTTTGTTCGAACAACTTGCAGATATTAGAAAATCTGTGAATATCCCACTTATTATCATGGGGTATTTTAATCCAATGATGCAATATGGTATCGAAGCATTTTGCGCCAAATGTCAGGAAATAGGTATTGATGGATTAATAATCCCCGATCTACCTGTAGCCGAATATCACGAGCATTATCAGCAAACGTTCGAAAAATATGGATTAATCAATGTATTCTTGATTACACCACAGACATCAGACGAGCGAATTCGTTTTATAGACAATGTATCTAATGGTTTTATCTACATGGTAAGTTCTGCAAGTACTACAGGGGCAAAAAATAGTTTTGGAGATGTACAGCAAAAGTATTTTGAGCGTATTGAATCATTGGAACTAAAAAATCCACAAATTGTCGGGTTCGGAATTAGTAATAGCGAAACCTTTACTCAGGCTACTAAAACTACGAAGGGAGCAATTATTGGATCTGCTTTTATAAAGCACATTACCAAAAATGGAATTGAAACAATTGATGAATTTGTAAAAGGAATTCGATAAATTTATGTATTCAAACTTCATTTTGGAGTTTGAATACATAAATGTGTTTTTACTATGGAAGAAATCGGAATCGCCGGAATTGTGATACTAATCATAAATGGAATTGTCTCTTATAAAGGATTAAAGGACCACTCTTTTTTACGGAAGTATTCATTTCAGGTAGATGAAATTTTGATTCACAAAGACTATAAAAGACTGATAACATCAGGTTTTTTACATAGTAATTGGATGCATTTCGCATTTAATATGATATCCCTTTATTTTTTTAGTCAGAATCTCGAATCATCACTTGGTATACCTAAATTCCTGATTATTTATTTCGGCAGTCTTATTGGAGGGAATCTATTTGCTTTATATATACATAAAAACCACAGTGATTATAGTGCAGTTGGAGCATCTGGTGCTGTAAGCGGTATTATTTTTGCTTCTATTGCTTTATTTAAGGGGATGAATGTTAGTTTATTGTTTGTAAATTTTGGTATTCCCGGCTGGCTTTATGGATTGTTATTTGTGCTTATATCCATATACGGTATTAAGTCTAGAAAAGATAATATTGGCCATGAAGCACATCTAGGAGGTGGTATCATTGGATTGTTAATCGCCTTGACAATGCAACCATCATCATTACTTCAGAACTATATTCCGATAGCATTGATTCTTATACCTACGATCATGTTTTTAAGTATCATACTTATTAGACCAGATTTTTTAATATTCAAAAAAAGTTTACTAGAAAAACCAGAAGGACTTCTTACCATAGATGATAGGTATAATGTTCAGAAAATCACTAAAGAACAAGAACTAAATGCACTTTTGGATAAAATCAATACAAAAGGTATCCATAAACTTTCTAAAACAGAACGACAACGGTTAGAAGAATTATCTAAATAAAACACCCAAAGAGCATACAAACATCTGACTTTTGACTTCCGTTTCCTAGCTATTAGCTTCCTAGTTCCGACACCTGATAACTGATACCCATTTCCTAGCTCTCAGCTTTTAGCTTCCTAATCCCAGTTTTCCGAAACCCGAAACCCAGCACCCTTTTCTTAGCTATCAGCAATCAGCTTCCTAGTTCCAGTTTCCGACACCCGATACCTGACACCTTTTTCCTAGCTCTCAGCTTTTAGCTTCCTAATCCCAGTTTTCCGAAACCTGATACCTGATATCCTTTTCTCAGCTATCAGCAATCAGCTTCCTAGTTCCAGTTTCCGAAACCCGAAACCCGACACCCTTTTCCTAGCTCTCCGCAATCATATAAAAAATATTACCCGTACTACAAAACCCATGATCCGTGTCACAAAATGCGCAAAGTAAACAATCTTAGAATAAGTACACGAGGTACATTTCCAAAACCATGGTTCTGTTGTCAAAACAAACCTAATCGAATGAATAGAGTAATTATATCCAGAAAATTTCAAAGGTAAAACGTTACAACCCATCAAGAATAAGAATTCTAGCCTCATATTTTTTTTGACATCGACAAATCACTAAATATAAGTTTTATGTATATTACTACAAAAGTATTACCATGAACAAAAAGGTTACATATATCATACTCGTATACTTCGGAACATTACAGTTTATTTTTTCTCAAACAGATTTTTACAATCAGTTATCAGATGCTGGATTAGAACTAACAAAACAACAAGTAACCTACGATCCTTCATATTTTTCTATTGAGTATCCTAACGGAGATGTCCCTACTAACAAAGGTGTATGTACTGATGTAATTATTAGAGCATATCGAAAATTAGGTATTGACCTCCAAAAAGAAGTACACGAAGATATGAAAGCTAATTTTAACCTATATCCAAGGATATGGGGCCTATCAAAAACCGATAAAAATATTGACCATAGGAGAGTTCCCAACCTAATGAAATTCTTTTCCAGATTCGGAAAAGTAAAATCAATTAGTACCATTGCAAAAGAATATCAACCTGGTGATATTGTTTGTTGGAATTTAGGAGGAGGCACAACCCATATCGGGCTAGTTGTCAATAAAAAATCAATAGACCAACAACGATACTTGATTGTACATAATATTGGTAGCGGACAGGTATTAGCTGACTGTTTATTTGATTATAAAATTATTGGGCATTATACCTACAAACAATAAGAGAATTATACAACAAAATATAATCTCTTTATCTAATAAAACAAAACCCCATTTACCTTTAAATTAAAAGAGAACTTCGTTTTTTATATCAAGATGTATTAATTCTGACTTATGCCAATTGAGTACGCGACAAATTTCCTTTTTTGACATAAAATCAACGAAAAATATCTCTCTAAATCTACCATCGATGAGACAGAAATTATCTTGTTATCAAATAATACGATTTACGCATAAAACTTTACATAAAAAAAGTAAACTACCTCGGGGCAAGCCCAATGTCATTAAGTTAAGTATTTAATTATTTTGACTTTCAATTAGTTGTTATTGTTTTTCGTATTGGTTTTTCGTATATTTATGTAGTAATCAAGTACTTATTATGTTGAAAAAAAACACCATATTCTATCTTTTCGAAAATCCAGAAAGAGATTTTCAGTAATTCACTTCAAGAATCCTTTAAATCGCAAGAAAATGATTTTACAAGAATTAGGAAGCAATCTTTTTCAACTACCTTGCTCATTATGATAAATTTTCTAAATAAAAGTTTATCTATAGAAATAGAAAACTTTGTTGACCATTTAAAAAAGGAGTGTGGTCTTTCTAGTTTTAAATCTTTTACAAAGAGTGCATTTGTTCAATACCGTAAAAAGATAAAACCTGCTGTGTTCAAAAAGCTATCCTCAATACTCATTGATGAGTTTTATACAGATAATGATTGTGCTATAAAGTTATGGAATGGCTTTAGAGTTTTATCTGTAGATGGGTCTTCAATTACCTTACCTATTACCAAGGAATTGAAAAGGATTTATGGGGAAACAAAGAATCAGACCAAAACCAGTTTAGTTCAAGCTAGAGCATCGGTACTTTATGATGTATTAAACCATTATGTCTTAGATGGAATTCTTTCTCCAAAAGATATAGGAGAAAGGACTTTAGCACTACAACACTTATGTTGTAGCAAGACAAAAGATCTTATTATCTATGATAGAGGATATCCTGCATATGATTTTATCTATGAGCATTGTAAAAAGAATGTTGATTATCTTATGAGGGGCAAAGTTAGTTTTAGCGCTGTTACAAAAGCTTTTATGGAAAGTGATAAAACCTCTCAAATTGTTGAAATATATCCAGGAAAAAATGTTAATATCTCAGAGAAAGATTATCATAAGGATACAGCAATAAAAGTTAGACTGATTCGTGTAAAGTTACCTAGCGGAGAAACTGAACTACTCATCACATCATTAGTAAATAGTAAACGATACCCTAATAAGATTTTTAAGGAATTATACTTTAAAAGATGGAAAGTAGAGACATTTTATGACGAATTGAAGAATAAATTAAAAGTAGAACATTTCTCAGGCTATTCCAATCAAAGTATTCTACAAGATTTTTATGCAGCCCTATTTATCAGCAATGTCCAAACTTTAATTGTTAACGATCTAGAAGATGAATTAAATAATCAAAATAAAGCAAAGAAATATCAATATAAAGTGAATACAAATTTATCTTATGGATTTTTAAAAAATAGAATCATAAAGCTGTTCTTTTCTAAAAACCATATGGAAGATATCATTCTAGAACTAAAAATATTGTTCAAACAACATTTAGTGCCAATCAGAACAAATAGAAATCAACAAAGAGACACCAATAAATATAGAAGAAGAGAAAAACCTAAAGTAACTAAAAATCAAAAGGATGCAATATGAAATTTTCTTAACTTAATGACATTGGGGGCAAGCCCGCGAGGCATTCGTTAGAAACAAATTTTCTATTTCGAGGCAAGCCTCGGGGTATTATACCCTTTGGCGGTGCCAATAAAAAGTTGACTGCCTTTGCAATAGCGCTTTTAAGAAGTACTAGAAGAATCTGTTCTTTAAATCCCTTTTTTAATGTATCCAGCATAGGAACAGCATATAATACACGGTATCGTTTTCTTGCTCATTAATTATCCACCTTCCCAAAAAACCATTTAACATTAGAATTTATAGGATTTCCAGTAGTTCTTCTAAAAGAAACTATCTGACCTATATGGTATAATGCATCAGAAATTGGCCCATGGATTAGGTTCCAAAATGGAAACTCTTTTTTACTACCGTCCTGCCCCTGAATAATAATTTTAAAATTCTCAAAGTCCTTTTCCGCCCTACCTACACATACATCACTTGTCTTCTTAAAATTATCAAGTGTCTTTTCTTTAAGTTCATTAAACGTTAGTTTCGACAAATCATCTGCTGTTAATCTAACACTTGTAGCCTTTTTAGGAGCATTAGCAATAATAATGGACAACCAATATATATGCTCGATAGTTACATACGAACTCATTGCCTCCTCGGATGGCTTATATGCCAAATCTTTTTCTGTTAGCCCTTCGGTAGCCCAATAGTATCGAAAGCCAAGACTATCAACCAATCTGGAAATAATATTACCTGATGAATATTCTTGTGGAGGGGCTAAAAGTTCTTGATAAGACATCTAATTATTGATTTTAGTCGTTTTTTTTAAAGTTTAAATCTATATATAATTTTATTCTCCAATAAATTATTGCTAACAAATCATCAGTTTCGGAGAACATTTAATAAAAGAGACCGTCCGAAAAACTATAAAAAACACTTAGATATCAGTCAAAGCTTGTAAAATACATTTTTTGACATCAAAATACATTCATAAAGCAATCGGTACTATACAGTCAATTACCAGGCTTTAACCGATGTTTCAGTCTCTTAATCGAAAAGGGTGCATATCCCCTTAAAACAAAGGGAAAAATCAAGTATTTTTGAAAAATCCGTATCCCGGTAATACTAAAGTAAGGGTAACAAATGTTACTATAATTACACTTACTAATAAAAAAGAATCTTATATATAACTAAAATCCGAACAAACAATGGCATTACTTACCGAAATCCAGATCTCTATAGGTGGTTATATCATTCCAGTGATCGAAAGTTTTTCCTTACAAGAGCAAGTAGGCGACCATGCTACTTTTACCATCGCTGTGCGAAATGATGTTTTAGAAACCAGTATCGGTGATGCCGCCCTGTTAGAAAATAGCAAGGATTTTCTAGGACAGAGTTGTACCATACAGGTTCAGGATCTTAAAGGAATACTAGCCTATGAGAACCTACAGTTCAAGGGGATTGTAACACGCATGAACAGCTCGCAGGGAGATCAACAAGGCCACCCTAATATGATCCTTATAGAGGGAATGAGTAGCAGTATCATCCTAGATGATGGCCCTCATATGAGTTCTGCCCTTGATCTGGATGTTACCACAATTCTAGAAAACGCACTAGGCATCTATGATCAATCCAAACTGACCCTTAAGTTAGTACCAGAAGACACGGGAACTATTGCATATTCTGTACAAAATGGACAAAGCGGATTTCAGTACATGCAGCACTTAGCAGCTACCAGAGGTGAGTACTTACTATACGCCAAGGATACGCTTTATTTTGGTAAACCAGACCTAGGGGACGATATCATCTTACAATACGGATATGACCTGATACACTTTAGCCTAGGGCTACAAACCAAGCCCGGAAAGTTTACCTATTATAGTAATGATTATTTCGAAGAAGAAACTGCTCAGGGATCTACCACATCAGGTACCTCTACTGGACAAGGGTACGCTCCTTTTGCATCTAGGATCAGTAATAATATGTTCCAAAATGAAACACAACTTCCTTACCCCTCTTATGAAGACCCACAATTAAAGCAACGCATGGATAAATCCATCGCCTTACAGAAAAAGGTAATCGAGCAAAATCAAGTCTCTATAAGCGGTAAGAGTACCAATACAGGGGTAATGCTAGGTAAGGTTATTAAAATCCAAAACGAAAAAGGTGCATTCGGAAGGTATCGGGTCACCAAAGTATCCCATAGCTGTAATAATATGGGGAACTACCAGAATGAGTTTACAGCCATACCTATGGATATAGATATTTATCCACTCACAGATATCAACAAAATATCTACCACAGGAGTACAAATAGCAAAAGTATTAGAAACCGATGATCCACAAGGCATGAGCCGTATAAAGGTGCAATACGAGTGGCAAAAAGCGCGCGGAGGAAATACTCCTTGGATCAGAGTGGCAACTCCCTATGCTGGAGGTGAGCGTGGCTTTCACTTTATTCCGGAACCAGGGGATTCTGTCCTTATTTCCCATGAACAAAATAATATACTGAAACCGTATATGCAAGCTGCATTATATACAGGAGTAAACAAACACTCCGGATGGCAAAGCCAGAATAATGACTACAAAGGGTTTACCACCAAAGCAGGGCACATCGTAGAATTAAATGATACCAAAGGTAGTGAGATGATTACCATTACCGATAAAAACAGTAATGTCATACGCATCGATACAGCAAACAACAATATAGAGATATCCGCTTTAGAAAATATGACATTGAATGCTAAGAATATCAAAATTAAGGCTGAAGAAAATATAGAAATGGTTGCAGGAAATGATTTTACCAAAAGTGTCTCCGAAAATTACAATGTAATGACCAAAAATAATACCTTGATTGTAGAAGAAAAACTAACTACAGATTCTAAGCAACAAGAAAATGTATCAGATGAAATAACACTGAGTAGTAATAAGAAGAACCTCACTTTATCATCAGGAAAAATGGTAGATGTTCAGAGTAAGGAAAAGGTAAAATTATTTTAAGGGAGCGCTATCATGAGCTATAGTTGTTAGAATATAGAAAACTATGGAAAACCTGCAAGAAAAGGATCAAGTTAATATCTTAGATGAGTATAATCTCACCATAAACCCACAAGGTTTTAAAGGAGATTACGGGTGTATGATTACCATTGATGATGGTAAATCAATACACAGTTTACGATATCGACTTATCATACAATATACAGGGGCATTAAATAAATATGTAAAGTATTATAAGATAGATCGAAGTAAAGCTGTCTATAGTAATGATAAAGAGCCAGAAAGCTTTATTGACCGCCTGGCATTACAAGTTAGTAGCATTCTATACCCATTAGAAATCCAGGTGGATTATAAAGGAACCTTGGTGGATATTATCAATTTTGAGGAAATAAAAGAAAGGTGGAGTCTGGAAAAAGAAAAAATCAAAGGACAATATACAGGAACCATTGTAAATGACTATATACGTCTTACGGATCATACCTTAAGATCATCTGATGTATTGTTAGAGAAAATGAAAAAAGACTGGTTTCTAAATTTATATTTTGCTCCTTTATATATAGACTATACAGAGGAGTATTACGTAGATCAACAAATAACGTACCCTACTGCAGGAAAAGTAGCACCTATCAAATATCAAGTTACCCAAAAATTAGAAGGAGCTGAAGATATAGATGCTAGGGATTATAGAATTAAGATAAATGGAGCAATCGATGATGAACGATGTGCATTGGATATAGAACAAGGCTTAGACACTCCTTATTACAACCTATTAAATCCACAAGAAAAAGATTTAAAAGGGACATGTGAACTCACATATCTGCTCAATAAAGAAATAGGCATTATAGAAGGTTTTGAAGCTAATTTTGTAACCCAATATGCAGTACCAAAAAAAGTAGAAGTACTCATGTTCTTACAAGAACGATTAGAAATTGAAAAAAAAGAAGAAACCAAAAAGGGATTTTGGGCTAAATTGTTTAATATATAATAGTACGTATGAGTCAGAAATTTGCAGTAGTACAGGGAGCTATGTGTACATGCCAGAATGGGGATTTTCCAGATAAGCTAAAGGTACTTTCTCATCAAAAATACTATGCTAATGATTCAGAAGGTTCAGAAAAGTTATTAGCTACATCTATGGAGATAGGTGGAGCAACTTTCGAGAAAAACACCTTTGGGCAATGTAAACTACAACCCACAGGAAGTAGTTTTAAACCTTGCCAGATTGTAATTACCCAATGGGATGGCGTATATGAAAATACCGAACTGGGCAATGGCGGAAAACTCCTGTTAGAAGATAGCAAAGCAATTTGTCCTATTGCCGGGAGTGCTTGCATCAGTATTATGAATCACGGACAGAGCCAGCCCGGTACTGCCGATAATACCGAAGATACCAATACAGATATGCACCAGCAGATGAATCCTATGGTGGATATCAATGATATTGGGAATCAAGAGTCAGAAATAGAAGAAGTAATCGTTACCTAATTATACCGTATGCCAGTAGGAATAGAAAAAATTGTTATCGTTAGATCGGGTCGTAAAAGTTCTCCCAAAACCTTTACGATACAAGCCAATGAGGCTGTACAAGTACAAGCCATCTATTATCCAGATACACCAGAGGCGACCAAAGGAAATGCTAAATGGATTGTGAAATCTAAGGCAGGTACTCCCTATACCAAAAGCGATCAACACGGTAAGATCGGTGACCTTAGAGGAGTATCAGTAAAACCAAAGTTTTGTGGTCCTAAGCTACAAGTAATAGAAGCCTTTATCGATCACCCAACCAATACCTACCCGCAGCAACTAAGTTTTAGAGCCACAGCACCACAAAAGATCATCAGTGCCACATGGAGTAAAACCAAAGGAGGTAGTAGTATCGGAAATGCACCAATGAAATATGGAGATGATATTTGGTTACATATAGATACCGAAGGACTTAATGGGGCTTATCTCGATATTGATGTTTATAATCCACAATGGGGTGATGATGGTAAAGTAGGTACCTATACAGTACCTTGTATATACGGAGAAGTAAACCTGTATATAAAAAATACCTATACCTGGCGTTCTATGACAGGTAACATGAGATATGATAAAGAAAAATTCTATATACAAGTAAGACTTAGAGGAAAAAAAGAAACGTTAAAAGACAAGGGAGGAAAAGAAAAGTTGGCAGAACACCTCATCATTGAGAACGAAGTCACTACCAGGCAGGTCGAAAAACATGAAACCGCACGCCCACTCACCATAGGAGAAAATGAAGTCAATGTAGAACGCTATGAGTTATGCCAGTTTAAGAAAATTGCTGTAACCGATGATAAAAAAGAAATTGTTCTTTTTGAAGAAGGGAAACTACAATTAAGCAATAAAAAAAAATCAGAATTTCAGGTATCAGAAACCATCCATTTTGATCTCGATAAGCATGCAATACGAGCAGATGCCAAACCCGTATTAGACGGGATTGCCAATCTATTACTAGATAATCCTTATGTCCCCGCAGAATTGGGGGCACATTGCGATATCCGGGCAAGCCATGAGCATAATGATCCTTTATCTCAGCGCAGAGCAAAAGCAGCTGTAGCCTATCTAACCCAAAAAGGAGTAAACCCTAAGGTATTGTCTGCTCGTGGGTACGGTAAACGCAGGCTATTGGTAGAAGGCGAACACCTATCCCCAGAAGAACATCAGATGAACCGTAGAGTAACCATACGGTTTAAGATCTATCAAAAAGATGCGCAGAGTATTGTGTTCGATACTATTGCCCCGGATGACTCCAGAAAGAAAAAAGTATCCTTTACTGTAGGTACGTATAAAACCGATTCTTGTTTAAAAAAAGGAACAGATTTAGCACACGATAACACCCAAGTAAAAGTAATAGAACTCACCTCCAATGGAAAGAGTAAACCCTATACCTATAACGGTACCAAACCCATAGAGCATGAAGTCTATTCTAACCTATCCAGATTAAAAGTAGTACCCCTACAATATATCTGGCCGCATAAAAATACGACCAATGATTTTGAGTTTTATATTCATAGTTGTCGGTATTATTCCAATAAAGAAAGGCCTACTGTTATTGTCAAAGCTTATCCTGATATCAAATGGGATTTTCATTTCTTTTTGAATTTAAGCGACAAACTCAGCGTCACTTGGCAAAAACTAGGAGCAGCTAAGCATAAAGAAATGCAAAAAGAAGCAGCAAAAATAGGAGCTAATAAGCGACATAAACAAGTAGCTGTTGATTTTGGCGTAATCTTAGAAGCTAATTGGAATAAAATCGATGCCAAGCGGTATGATAGTAATTTTAAGGTAACAGCTAAGTTCTCTGATAAAATAAAGAAGATTTATGATGTATTTGCTGCTTTAAAAGATGTTTCCAAAATTATTACCAAAGAAACTAAAGGAAAAGTAACAACAACAAGGTTGGGTAAAAGCTTGCCTTTTTCTGTTGTTATTGAAGGGCCTAATTTATGCCTCGGTGCAGAATGGCAATGTGCTAGGGGAAGACTAAGAGGAGTTGACACTAAAGAAATAGGAACAGAAGTAAAATTCTATCTTAAAGCCAAACCAATTATTAAATTGGAGCTTGTTATCGATTTATTAGGATTGGCTATTAACGCTGGATTAGCAGTAGCAACAGGTGGAGCAACAGCTAATCCTGGTGCTGCACAGTTAATAGCTGGAATTAGAGAATGGTTAGCTGATGATGATCATCCTGTCAGTCTAAAAATGTATATTGATTTGAAGTTTTTTGGAGAGATTAAAACTCCTGGGATAGAATTTACATATAATACAGCCTCTGATGAAAATAAAGGTGAAGCCACTCTTGACACTACAGTTGGAATAGTCTTGGAGGCTGGAGTGGAAATAAAAGCAAAAATAACAGCATTGGTAGTTGAATTTTATTTTAATGGTGTTGCTAAAGCAACAGGAAAAGGTTCTATAACTTTTGGGCACCAATTGAAATATGTTGGTTCCTCTTCTGGTAAATCATTAAATTATGCCCCAAGACTTCTTTTTGATGGTATTAAAGTCACTGTTGTTGTAAAAGCAGAAGTAGGTATGGCCATAAAAAAAGGATGGATTAATATGGATAGAAAAACATCTCTAAAGGACTATAAAGGTGATTTTCCTATAGTAAGAGAATTTGATGTTATAAAAAAAGCGAATAAACTTATGGGGACTCCCCTGTCTGTTACCTTAATTAAATAATAAAAATGAAAATATTAAAGCTTATTACAATTATCTTATGTGTTATGAGTATGAATCGATGCAAATCTCAATCAAAAGTCAACTTTGACCTTTCGGAGGAAGTTCTAGGAAACAAAACTAGTATTATTACTTCTATAAATAGTGTCAAGTTTAATAAAATCCCTCTACCAATTGGAGAAAATTATGATTGTTTGAGATCATATTCAAAAGAATTATTAACATTTTATAATATTGATTTTGAAGATACATTAGTCCCTGATTCTAATTATGGCAGGAATTCGGTTACATTTAATTTTAGTAAAAAAGATAGCATTATTGAAAGTATCTCTATTAATACTTACACTAAAAAATCTAGTAAAAAAATGCTAGAAACGCTTCACAATAATTTTGGAAAAGAAAACTATACGGGATTTGAAGACGTAGAAAACAAAAAACAAGGTAATTTTAATGTAAAGATTTGGGAAACGGATAAGAACACTTTTTTTTTGGAATATAAATTGCAAGAAATGCACGAGGAAGTAACTCAGACAAGTTATTTAGTTGTTGTAGCAAATTCTAACAAATTTATTTTAAATTATTACGCTTCTTATTTTGGATATTGGGAAGATTATTTATTAGAAAGAAATAAAAAAGAAGATTCGAATTATACATACCAACAATTTCTTATAGATGAAAACAAAAAGGGTAATCAAGTTTATAGTAAGTATTCTCAATAAAACTCTAAAAAATGATTGAACAACCCTATTATATGCTAGAATTTACTGCAATCTCCTGTATGTTTGAGATTAGAGTAAATGACAATCCTGTAATTACAATGAACCTGAAAGGTCAAGTATCTACACGAATACCTATTAATTATGCAATATCCGAAAGTGGAAAGCAAGAGATAAATATTAAAATATTACCATTATTAGGTGAGGTTTCTTTACATCCAGATGCTACCCTGCACTATATGTTATATCTATATGATGTATCCAATGGATTTGACTTACAGGAAATGTTTTCTGATTATAAAAGTCCTTCTGTAGATAAAAACAATCCATTACCCATACTTACAGATAAAAACTTTTTTACAGCTACTATTCCATATCAGTTAAGGAATTATTGGAAAGATGGTGAAGATTTAAAAAATATTGATGATCTACCTGAAAAGCTCAGAGATAGCTATCTAGAAATAGTAAGTATGATACAAAAAGGAAATTATGAAGTCTATAAGAAAAAGATTGCAGATAGAGAATATAACATGGCGACCTCTATGTATCTTACTGCACAAGAATCTGAAGCACGGTTTAAAAGGTTGGTAAGGGATTTTGAAAATGGATATAACAAAGTAGAATTCCCAGTTGATACTATCCCAGTATATTCTGCTTATGGTAAAAAAGTATCTCTTAAAAGAAAAGATGGAGATCCTGCATTAAGTTTTGTTAACGAAGAAGAAATGGAACAACAAATGCTCGATATAGAATTCTATTGGCCTAAAGAAACTAATCAGTTAGAGATTATCTGATATTATATGTTTTATATATTACCATAATACTACATACTTAATATAAAAAGTAAAAGATGGAGCGACAGCTAATCTGGGTACTGTACAGTTAATCACCCTCTAAAAATGACATTATTGTTGCCGGAACTGTAGGTTTTGGTTTTAAACCCCTAATAGGAGCAGAAGTTGTTATTGATATAATAGGAGCTGCAATTGCTGCAGTTTCATATGGTACTACAGGAAACCCTGCTGCAGCAAAATTGATTAATAAATTTAGAGGAGGACTTGATAAATTAGGAGCTTCTGTAACGTTTACAGCTACATTTTATGGTGAACTTGAAATAATGGTCGATGCCTTAAAAATCGATAGTAAAAATGGTATCGATATGCAAGGAAAAACTACCATTGGAGGGAAAATGGGAGTTCAAATTATATTGGCAATAGAAATTGGTGGAAAATTTAATGAATCAAAAAGGAGTAATATTCTGAAGTTCAAAGCGGCTGCAAAATTAACTGGTGATGCATATTTTGGAGGAGAAATAGTAATAGATTCTGATGAAAAAGGATTATTTATTGAGCCAATTCTTAAATTTTCTGGTGTTATAATTACTGGGGAAGTAGAAGGAGAAATTGGTTGGTGGAAAAGTAGCTTTAAAATGGAAGAAAAGGTTATTGATGGTGAAGAGAAAAAATTAGATAAAAGATATATCGTTTAAAAATTATGAATCATATAAGTATAGAAAAACCATATTATAAATTAGGATGCAATATTTTTACAAGTGCAGAAATCTATGTAAATGATGTCCTTATCCAATCTTTTATGGGAGAAAAAACAAGTGGAGATGATAGAATATCATCAATATTACCAATAAATCAAGTAGTTTTAGAAAGTGGAAGATATTTTGTTAAAGGAAAAATGTATCCTAGGTATGGTGAAAAATTTATGACAGAAGATAATTCTTACTTAGGGTTAGATTTTGAATTATGCAATATCTCCAATTGCAAAGAAACAAATGTAGTTTATCATCCAAAAATAGAATCTCCGTGGGATGGTCTTAGTGAAGGGATCAAATATCCTTATTTTGAGATTTCTACAGAAATTGAGGTAGAGTTACCTTTTGTATTAGATGGTTGGCAAAACTCGGTAGACCTGAGTAAAATAAAAGAACAGAAATTGTTTGAAGAAGTATTCTCTTTTTATACACAATTGCATGCAGTAGTAAGATCTCATAATGTTAGTAAGTTTCTTGAACTTTCTAAAGAAAAGATGACATTGCAAGAACAAGCATTTTATTTTTCAGAAGAGCGAAAAAAAAGTTTTATGGATGGTGCGGTAGGCTTATTCTCTCAAAAACTAGACCTTCTACCCCTTGATCCGACGGATATGAAATTGATAGTTATGGGACACGGAAAACTAGTGAAATTATTGCGTAAAGATCATACAGAAGTCATTCAGTTTAAAAGTCCAAACCCTGAAGAGCAAAGTAATATCGAGTTAGAAGTTAAACTTCATATGAGAAATAAGAAATTAGGATTTTCTATTATTTGATCAAATTATGCATCTGTTTACAACACGTTTTTTAAGTCCATTTGCAAAAGATGAAATTGTAAATGTAGATGTAAGATTAGAGGTCGTATTAAAGCAATTTAATGAAATCCCTTGGTATGAATATATCCAAAAGTCTTTTGATATGGATATAACCAATGAAGGAATTGTAATAAACGATTTTTGGTGTTTTGTAATAGAATATCAGATAAACAATACTATTTTTAAGATGCTTTTAATTCCTAACTATGCATCAACAAAGTCTTTTCCTGAAAAAGATATAAGGTTTTCGATAGAGTACTTTCGCCCTAAAATGATAAAAACCTCGAAGTTTAATCAGTTTTTCGGTTGTCCTAAAGAAAAATTAGTAAAAGATTACAATACACACATTAAAGAATTAAGACTAGAAGATATAACCATGATCCTGTGTCATTTTATTAAGTTAGAACACAAAATATTAGATACGATATTTATAAAACAAGGGAACGTTATAGATTCATTCCATTAGATTAATACAAAAAATGCAAAGAAGAATATTTATTAAACAAGCTTCATTAACCACTATAGGTGTATTACTAAGTACACATATAATAGGTTGTAATAAAGGTTTATTACAATTAGATGAACTAATTTACAAAAAAGATGACCTAGTAATAGATTATCCTTTAGAAGGTAATTCCTCTTTCGGGTATAGAATCATTCCTAAAGGAGTATTTAGACATTCAATTCTGGATGGAAATGAAGCCTATATTTATAGTCGCAATAAAAATATTATAGGAGTAACAATCAAAAAAAATGGCCAAGAAAATTTTACAGCTTTAAAAAAAATAATAACAGATAAATATGGTATAGGTAAAGAGTGCTATAAAAACCCTTATGGAGAATCATATGAATGGAAAATTTCAGATAAGAAATTGATATTAGAATATTCTAATGGTAGAAATAATACGCCAGCTTCTATATCATTTAGTGAAATTTTGGCCAGTAGCAATATAACTATTTACTAAAAGATTACAGACGATTCCAAAAAGGAAAAAGTGGCATTTAAGTTAGATACATATCAAACAAATAAATGCCTTAAACAAGGAACAGATTTAGCACACGATAACACCCAAGTAAAAGTAATAGAACTCACCTCTAAAGGAAAGAGTGAACCCTATACCTATAACGGTACCAAACCCATAGAGCATGAGGTCTATTCTAACCTATCCAGATTAAAAGTAGTACCCCTACAATATATCTGGCCGCATAAAAATACGACCAATGATTTTGAGTTTTATATTCATAGTTGTCGGTATTATTCTAATAAAGAAAGACCTACTGTTATTGTCAAAGCCTATCCTGATATCAAGTGGGATTTTCATTTCTTTTTGAACCTCAGTAACTCCCCTAGTGTTACTTGGCAAAAACTTGCAGCAAATAAGGTTAGTAAAATGAGGCAAAAAGCAGGTAAGATAGGTGGAGAAAATAAATATAAACAAACGGACATAGATTTTGGTGTAATTTTACAAGCTAACTGGAATAAATCTGGAACTACTTATGATAGTAAATTTGATATAACGTTTAAATATGAATCCAAAATTAAAAGATTTTATGATTTATTTTCATCAATTAAACAAATATCCAAAGGAATAACATCACAAACTAAAGGAAAAGTAGCTAAAAATAGGCTTGGTAAAATGTTACCATTCTCATTAGAAGTAACTCCTCCTAACTTTTGCTTAGGTGCTGAATGGCAACTTTCAAGAGCTGAAAAAAATAACTTACCGATAAAAGAGATTGGAACTGAAGTTAAGTTTTATTTAAATTCAAAACCAATTGTAGGCTTGAAAATGGTAATTGATCTCTTGGATCTTATTGTTCAAGGTGTAGTTGCAGCTGCTTCTGGAGGTACAGCAAATATGGCTGCTAAAAAAATATTTAATAGTGTTCGAAAATGGTTAGCTGATGATGATCATGCTGTAAATGTAAAAATGTATATTGATTTGAAGTTTTTTTGGAGAGATTAAAATTCCGGGGATAGAATTTACATATAATACAGCCTCTGATGAAAATAAAGGTGAAGCCACTCTTGACACTACAGTTGGAATAGTCTTGGAGGCTGGAGTGGAAATAAAAGCAAAAATAACAGCATTGGTAGTTGAGTTTTATTTTAATGGTGTTGCTAAAGCAACAGGAAAAGGTTCTATAACTTTTGGGCACCAATCGAAATATGTTGTTTCCTCTTCTGGTAAATCGTTAAATTATGCCCCAAGACTTCTTTTTGATGGTATTAAAGTAACTGTTGTTGTAAAAGCAGAAGTAGGTATGGCCATAAAAAAAGGATGGATTAATATGGATAGAAAAACATCTTTAAAAGATTTTAAAAGTGAATATGATATTGTAGATGAATTTAATATTATAGAAAAATCAAATGAACTTTTCGGAACACCTTTATCTGTTCCCTTAATTAAATAATAAAAATGAAAGTATTTAAGCTTATTACAATTATCTTATGTGTTATGAGTATGAACCGATGCAAATCTCAATCAAAATTCAACTTTGACCTTTCGGAGGAAGTTCTAGGAAAAAAAATTAGTATTATTACTTCTATAAATGATGTCAAGTTTAATAAAACCCCTCTATCAATTGGAGAAAATTATGATTGTATAGAATCTTATTCGAAGCAATTGTTAGCATTTTATAATATAGATTTTGAAGATACATTAGTTCCTGATTCTAATTATGGTAGGAATTCCGTAACCTTTCATTTTTCAAAAAAAGATAGCATAATAGGCAGTTATTACCTTAATACTTATACAAAAGAATCTAGCAAACGATTATTAGAATTACTTCAAAATAAATTTGGAGATTCTAATTTCACGCATTTTAGAGATAAAATTTCAAAGGAAAAGGGTGAATTTGATGGAAAGATATGGGAGGACAATGTAAATAATGTTACGTATTTTCTAAATTATAAAAAGCGTTCCATGCACGATATAGAAACAGTTGAAGGATGGCTAACTGTGGTTGATAATTCTAATACAATTTTTTTAGAAAATGCATCTTCTGGAAAGTTTGGTTATTGGTCTAGTTATTTGTCTGATAGAAAAAGAAAAGGAAAGGAAAACTATACCTATCAACAATTCTTAATTGAAAAAACAGAAGAGGGAGAAGAGTATTATGAAAAAATCACGCAGTAATTAAATCTTATGTTTTCCAAATTATCTTTATTAATGCCTATTATATGCTAGAATTTACTGCAATCTCCTGTATGTTTGAGATTAGAGTAAATGACAATCCTGTACTTACTATGAATTTATCAGGCCAAGCATCATCTGGCTTCCCTATTAATTATGCAATATCTTAATCTGGAAAACAAGAAGTAACCATAAAAACTCCCAAAAAAAACATCTCTATATTTTCAGCTTATGATTAAAAAATATCATTAAAACGTATCAATGGAAAACCTGCATTAAGTTTATTCTCCAGGAATTAAAAAAAATCTTTGTACTGTCGTACTCTAAAGTCTATTGTATTAAACTCCGGGTTTATATTTTTTAACTCTTTGTATAATTGTAAGCTTCCGATAGATCGATTGGCAGCTCCTGATGGAGCAGTTAATGATACTGTCTTGATTTTTCTACCATCTAATAAAAAGCTATGTATTCTTGGGACTTCATTGGAGACTATTTCCAAAGATAATTTATACTCTTTAATATGCTTTCTAAAAAAATATTCAGGGCCATTTTTACTATTACCACCTGTAAACAATAAAGTGTCTATTTTGGGATATTGTTTTAGGTAAGTTATCAAATCCCGTAATTTAATATGTTGCATTCCCAAATCAGAAGCATCTACTTTTTCTCGCTCACAACTATGTACAATATCACAAATCCCAATATCTCTGGATATTAGAAAGTTTTTTCGTTGGTCTATTGCTTGCTGAGTATTTTCAAAAAGTAGATCAAGATCAAATATTCTATCTAAAACTGGCCATAACAGTCCACTGCTGCTTCCATAACAAAAATCAACATCCCCTTTTTTTAGTTTTCCCACCGTAAACCTTGGAGGTGGTAGAGTCCCTACAATAAGCTTAGTAGCTCTATCAGGAAAAAAAGGCTCGTATGGATGTATATGCTGAAACAAGATTAATTCTTAAAACCACTAAGGTATCCCCTATTCCTTACAATAAGAAAAAATAAGGCTGTTTTTCATCTATTTTATTCAGAATTAGAAATCAAATTGATAGTGAACTAACACTAGACATGCTATGAACACATAGTTTTTGAATATCTAGACAAGTAACTGAGAATTCAATTCTGATTTAAAAACCAGCAATTATATCCGTTATTTTATGGAGAGCATCGCTAATGTTGGTCAATACATCACCTATGTTTGTAATTTAATGATGTTCTTCTAGGTATGCAGGGTCATTATAATACCAGTTGTTGTTTGAATTTACTGGAAAAGGAAATAAAGATTTTTTTGTTTCAATTTCAGCAAAAAAATTAAGCATAGTGGGCTACGGTTTATTTTTATGCTGAAATTGAGGCACAAAAAAGAACATTTTATTACGGTAAATTCAAATGACAGATGGAATAAGATATATTTACAGTATTTTGATCTTCTTGCCAAACCAATATTTTGTGGGAAATCCAAATCTGTAATTTGTATATTTTGCATTAACGGAGTTGCTAATCTCGGGTTTCTAAATAATACAATCCGTGATAGAAAAAGCTCTAATCCTACCGATGCTTCATTTTTCTGATAAGTCACTAAGGTATCCTATGTTTTCGTGAAATCTTTGGTACTTATTTTTGTAATAATTCCTGATGTAATACGTATGGCCATTCCTTTTTTAAATAATTCGTTTGCTTTTTAGATGTAGTGCCTAGTAATTAACACAATCGCTAGTATAAGTTTAGGTTAAAATTAGCATAGATATAGCATTATACAGGAATATATATTAGATTTACTGAGTTAATAACAATATAAGAGATATCGATAATGTCCTACTATACAAATAGGTTTCGAGCAACATGAAACAATCCTTTTTCATACTTATCACATTTTTGATATTTTCCTGTAGTATATCTGATTACAAAACAATTGATTTTGATTCTTTCGAAATTACCGTCCCAAGAGATTGGAAAAAATGTGATGTAGAAGGAATTGATAGTTATGTTGGAGGCTTAATTACAAATACAAACGATACGCTGATATTTGATCTAGGCTTATACTCACCAGATGTAAGTCGTAATGATTTTCCTTTGGTTTTTGACGCAGCCGGATTAGCTGAATTAACAACAAAAGAACGGGCGTTACTACCACAAACCAAACATCTTATAGTAGATAGTTTTACCGAGGATATCAATTTTAATGAATACCTGAAGTATACATCCGAGTATGATTCTATAGCCTGTTTTAGAGTCAAATTTATTACTCCAAAAAATAAGGGATTTGGAGCTACCGGAATTTATATTGATAGTCTAAGCGGCAGCAGTACGGAATATAATAAAATGAAATTCGGGTTTTATGGAAAATACCTATCGGATTCTACTCAACTTAATTTCATCAAAGCATTAAAAACACTACGTTTCGAGAAGTACTGCTCAAAATAGAGTTTATGTATTCAATTCAGGGATAACACCTGTGCTCAGCTAAATCGAAGTATAACTATTGTTGAATTTTATAACGTAGATATAGTGCAAAAGAAACGAACTATATGCGAAATTTTTATACATAAATCGTATGATAGTTTATATAGAACCGCAATTGTTTATGAAAAAAAAATAAGACTATGAGAATAAAGAAACCTTGGCCTACCAAAGATGTTATGGAACAGGTATATAAAATGAAACTTTGGGGTGACAACAACTCTGATTTTTATTCGGGAGTAGGATCACATCATCCCGATATTGTACATCCATATTTAGATGCTTTAATATCGTTCTTAACATCTTTTAAAAATCCTCTTACCGTGTGTGATCTTGGCTGTGGAGATTTTAATGTAGGAAAGGAGTTGGTAAAGTATACTAAGAAATATGTCGCAGTAGACATCGTATCTGATCTTATAGAATACAATCGAAAAAAATTTAAAGAAGATAATCTAGAATTCGTCTGTCTGGATATTGCAGTAGATGATTTGCCTTCTGGAGATTGTGTAGTACTACGACAAGTATTACAACACTTATCGAATGATGAGGTACAAAGGGTCGTTGATAAGTTAGCTGATTTTAAATATGTTATTTTAACAGAACATATTCCTGAAGGAAACTTTGTACCTAATAAAGAAATTATTTCTGGACAAGGAATTAGGCTAAAAAAACAAAGCGGTTTAGACTTATTGGCTCAACCTTTTAATTTTAAAGTAAAAAAAGAAAAGCAATTAGTATCTTTTAATTTAAATGATCATAAAGGAGTTATAGTAACAACGCTTTATATAGTTTTTTAATTTGAAGCTTTACAAACCTTTGTGATATTCTCTCATAGATTCAAAAAAATAATTCAGATGGTATCTATCTTTAGTAATCATTTCTAGTCTACTAATAATACGATTTCTACCTTGAAATTATCATTAAAATTTGTTCTTTATTACTTATATTTCATAAACAAAACAAAAAATAGTTGTAAATCAATTATAAAGCAATTATACGATTTACGGATAATAAATTCGTGTAAAAAGTTTGAATTATTTTGTGCTAGATTAAGGCATAAAATTAAAGAATAGCCACTTGTGCTGAGCTACGCCGAAGTATAGCTATTGTTCAATTTTATAACGCAGATATAGTGCAAAAGAAACGAACTATATGCGAAAGTTTTATGCGTAAATCGTATTATACAAGTTTTAGAAATTATCATATATATAATACTCAAGACTTTATTAATCAAACATTATTTACTCCACAACATTTTTTATACTTCTTTCCGCTACCACAAGGACAAGGGTTATTTCGTTTAAACCTTGTAGTTTTTTTACTTAGATTTCTTGAGGACATATCCTGATTAAACACTCTTTCCAGACAATTGTATAAGTCTGGATGTTTTCTCTTTAATAATTTTGGTCTCTCAAAAAAATATTCACTTACCACAGCAAAAAACTCAGCCCTATTAGTTCCTCCATATGGATTTATATCAGAGTCTTCACTATAGATTTCTTCTAATTTTTGATTAATCATATCTATCCACGGAATTGCATATTGTTTTTCCATTAGAACAGAAGGTATACCATCAATTGTCCCTCCTACTTTGTCTATTAAATGTACAAATTCATGAATAGCTGTATTTTTTTTGTCTGATTCATTTTTAAAACCATGCCTTAGCGCTTCTTGCGATAATATCATTGTACCTTCCATATACCCATTACCAACCATTCCTAAAATCCTTCTATCCGACCCTTCTGTTTCAAATCTCTCATTAAACATAGATGGATAGATCAATATCTGATAAAGGTTAACGTATTTCCAATTATCAAATCCAAATATTGGAATAACGGCACTAGAAGCTACAAGTAATTTATCGACTATATTAATCTGGGTCTTTACTCCTATTATTTCATAATTGAGAATAAACTCTTGAATTTTATACTCGAATCGCTTTTTTTCTTCAACAGATAATGAATTATAAAAAGAAATATTTTTGTTTAATATAATTCTCCAATCCATTGGAAAGGTTTCCTTAGGAAAAATCCAATTTGTTTTTTTTGTTCTGTTCCGATGATACAAATAATAACCTATTATTATTAAGATGATTATGAGTACTATAAAATGCATAAAAATAGTATTTGGAATTACTGCCCAACAGTCCCATACAACTGTTAATAATGAATAAATATACTTGTTTTATTGTCTATTCACTAACCTCCTTAATTTCTAGCAATTTATATCAATTTGATTATAATACCAGTTGTTGTTTGAATTTACTGGAAAAGAAAATAAAGATTTTTTTGTTTCAATTTCAGCATAAAAATTAAGCATAGCTGGGCTACGGTTTATTTTTATTCTGAAATTGAGGCACAAAAAAGAACATTTTATTACGGTAAATTCAAATGACAAATGGTATAAAATATCTCAGATAAAACGAAGTTGTTTTTTTGATTTATGCGACTATAATTATTTTTCATAGCCTTATCTATAGGAAATATGAGCAAGAAAATAAAACGAAAAATATTACTATGAAATTCACATTAAGCATTTTTTTCAAAATTAAAGGGTTAATACAATCAAGTAAAACGGGTTAATTATCTAGCCGGTATAATTATCTCCAATGGTCTTTTTTCTTTTTCAGGATAATTCGCCTTTTTACTTTTTAATTCTTCAGATAAAATCTCCATCATTATTTTTAGTTGTTCTGGATTTTCATCCGCTACATTTTTAGTTTCGAATGGATCTTTTTTTAGATTATAAAGATCATATCTAGGTTGTCCTTCTATTTGATAATGGTATATTATTTTCCAATCCGACATAACCAGGCTTGTAAAATAATTGCTACGCTGCTGGCCGTGAGGAAAATGATTTAGAAATATCTCATTACGCTTTTTGTTTCGTCTTCCGATCAGTTGATCCTGAAGAGTAAAACCATCCGTAATATAACCCTCTGGAGCTTTTACATTGGCAACTTGACACAAGGTTGAAAAAATATCCATAACAGTACCCATTTGCTGCTGAATCGCATGACTTGCAATGGGCAAATTTTCCTGACAGGGAACTTTTTTGTCAGGTGTAACCCAAGATGCTATGAATGGCACCCGCATACCACCTTCCCAGTGATTGCTTTTTTTGCCTCTAAGTGGCGATGAACTGCTATAACCATTTTCAACTGGTAAGGGAGCATCTGAACCATTATCTCCCAAAAACAAGAGTAGTGTATCTTCCCCTATTCCTAGTTTCTTGACATGTTTAATAATATCACCCAATGACTTATCAACACCTTCAATTAAGGTAGCATAGGCTTGAGCCTCTTCTGGCTTACCTGAGTTTTTATAATTTTCGGCAAAACGAGCATCAGAATAAAAAGGGTCATGTACTGCATAATGAGACATGTTAAGGAAGAAAGGCTTACCCTCTTCTTTGGCTTGAGATATAGCCAAATTAGCTTCTAGGGTCAATGCTTCTGTCAGAAATATATCTTTACCATGATATTTCTCTAGACCAGGTACTGCCCTGGCTTTATACCCACCTGTATGACCATATCCCTCTGTACCCAAATAACTACCGGGTTCTCCAATAGAACTCCCTGCAATGTTAATATCAAAACCCATATTAGTAGGATTGTCTCCATCACTATCAAACGGTCCATAATGTGCCTTGCCTACATGAATGGTTTTATAGCCTGCTTGCTGTAATAATCTCGAAAGTGTAACTGATTCTTTAGTAAGCCCTTTCCAGTTCCAATTTTTTGGACCAAATTCTGTGCGATTATTCTTTTCAGATTTAATCCAATTGGTAACTCCATGACGGGCAGAATTTTGACCCGTAAGAATAGAAGTGCGGGTAGGAGAACAAACCGAATGCGCATAAAAATTTGTAAATCGAATACCTTGCGTAGCAAGCATTTCCATATTAGGGGTAATGTAATAGTCATTTAAATCATACTTGACCACAGTAGCGGATGTATCTGTTACAAATGGAACAGACGTATCCATCAAACCCATATCGTCTACTAAAAAAATAATAATGTTTGGAGGTTTATTTACTTTTGTTCTGGGGATAGTATATGAGGTTATACAAAACAATGACAGCAGTGCGAAAACTGAAAGCGCTATTTTTAATCTGATCTTGGTTTTCATCTGTTTATTTTTATTGTTTTAGAGATTAGAGGAATCTTTTGACGATTAAAATAATCATTCCCCCATGTGTTCAAAGATTTTTTTTAATCGTATCGGTTTCATTATGCTATTTACCCTCTGATTACAATTCTGTTTTCTTGTATGAAACAGTAGACTAGAATCCGACAACTTACCATTACAATTATTTTTGTTTATCACAAATATAAAAGAAATAGTAAAGGCATTACATACTATATGGACGACAAGAGTATCTACATACTCTAAAAGACGAAAAGGAAGAGTAGCTACTATTACACTACAGCGAGACAACTTACTGTAATTATTTGGAATATGATTGTAAAAACTAAGCGATATAAAAAAAGAAAAAACTATATCTAGATCAAATAAGAGAATCCTGGCTCGCTAAAAGAATTAAAAACAACTCGATAAATTTGACTTAAAACCTGAATAGCAGGCTAGATTAGATTACGAGACAAAGCGAATTTAATACCATAGAACCAAATCAATTTATATAGCTAAATAGCTAATTCCTAGCAACGCAATTGCTCCGTCAATTAAAATATTGAAATAAATATCATTTTGCTTACCTGTTACACGTCCTATTAATAATACTTGAGTTAGAATTGCTAATATAATAAGTGGGTCAAAAAAACAATAAGAGATTCCAATAGTGGAAATTATAAGTAATACGATTGCGACTGCTTTTGTATGACGAAAACCTACAATCTGTGGAATTGTCCGTTGGATTGCAGGATCGACTTTTAAATCATTGATATCAAACGAAGCAGCAATTGCCAGAAAGTATAGATAATGAGCAGGAATAAAATACAGTAGTAACTCAGATAGATAGATACTTTCATTCACCACTGGAAGTACTAGTATAATTAGTGTCCAAGTTAGCGCAATTGCATGTGTTTTAACATAAGATATATCACGTAAACTCTTTTTCCCTATACCCACAACATAAAAAAAAGAAATGAGAACTCCCGCACACCCTAATGCAATTACTCCTACATTAATACCATTAATTAATCGGAAAAAATAGTATAAGGCTAGTAATAAGCTAATCAATATTGAAATAATCACCAGTTTTCGATGATCATACATCCATTGTAGCCGAGGGGCTTTTGATTCTTTATTCAGCTTAAATAATCGTTGACTATTGTAAACACAGAACGTTGAAAAAAAGCTAAAAAATCCGTATTCCCAGTAGTTATCAATTCCGAAAACATTAGCTACTCCTGCGGCAAGTGCAAATGCTGAGGTAGCAATAACCAAATTCAAATAGGCTAAATAATCCAGAAGTACTTTAAATAATGACATCTAACTTGTTCTTTCTAGAGGTAGTAATCATAAAGCATTTTGTTTTATTTACTCCCTGATGATGGTATACAGCACTGCATTAGGCTTTAGATCTTCTGTAGGTGAAATTCTGAGTTCTTAGCTTTTTCTTAGAAGCCTCTATAAATGCTTAGGGTAACCTCTCCAATAACTACATCTACCAACTGAAATCTGACATCATCTTTAACAGATTGATGTAGTTTTGCTAAAACATATCCAAGTTTCTTTTTTAGGAAGTCTCGACAAGATTCTCAGTTTTTTATTGACTCTTCTATATTTTTTCAATCGGTTCTTTAGGAGGATTTATACAGGGGTTACATATTCCGATTTTTCAGTTTCTATAGATGATTCATTTTCCGTAGTCGATTAATTACTTAGTTTTATCTGTTTTAGACGGTTCTGGATAATTTGCTAAAGTTCCCACGTTGAAGAGGTGTTCAAACTGTATTTTGGGCAATTTTGCTTCTAGATCAAGAATTTTTTTATCAGAAAAAGCATTCCGTAGCGACTCTAGGTTTTCCCATGTACTATGAGCCAATACAAGTTTCGAATCACCAACACCCTCACTTAAATATCCCGAAACAAAACCAGGTTTCTTACTCATTTCAATAACAAGTAGATTCCAGTCTTTTTCCAAATCTTTGACACTGGAAGCATCAACAACATAACCTTGTATAGATATTATTTCACTTTTACTTTCTGTATTGAATTGTTTGAATGCATAATGGTGTTGAGGGGCACACCCTATAATAGTTAAGCTAAGGGTTACTAAAAAGGTGAATGCGCATTTCGTTAGTCTATTCTTTAGTTTACGAGTCATTGTTTTAGTTTTTAAATCAGTCATAATTCTATATTTTAAATTCATTTCTTAAATATCATTTACCTTCTAACTCAGATCTTACAGTACTAGAAAGATATTTGGCAAGACCCAATGCAGCAAAAAATGCAGAGAGAAAACCTAGTCCGATGCGAAGAGCATGCAAGTTGCCCCATGTATTTAAAGTTTCCTTTACATCTCCTAATTCGATTGTTTTAGAAACAAAAGACTCGTTTGCACCAATAAAAAAAGCAAAAGTAACTACCATAATTCCAATAATGAAAGCATAAGAGATCAGCCAGTAGTTTCGACTTGCAGAAACTTTCCATGCCATGACTATGGAAATTAGAGGTAATAACATACTTAATTTAACAAATAGACCAGTAGTCGTTGTAATTCCCGAAGAATAATTTGAAAACCAATCTAAAAATTGATCCGGCGGTATTTGTTTCCAAAAAGATACAAGTGAAGTGTACAACATAAGCATTGACCCTGCAAATCCAGCGATACTTATAACGCTCAAAATTTGAATTAGAAATTTTATTTTTTTCATTCCAGCGTTCATTATGTTAAAACTGTGGCTTTTTTTAGGTTATAACTTGACATCATCACGTTTTTTACCAATGACATTTTTAGGAAATCCGTTCCTTAATTACATTAACTTTGTTCTTAATATTATATCTTATGACTCCCGCAACATGCATGACAAAGAGTCCCATTATAATAATTGCGAGGATGTTATGAATCTTCAGAGACATAATTTCATTTTTGGGGAGAATTGCACTAGGTGATGCAGTAGTTATTGCATCAATATACCCTCCCAAGACTAGGGTGACTATGCCCGAAATTCCAATAATCAAAAGTAAAACATAGAATGCTCGGTGTATTGCTTTTGCCAGAAAGTCATTAAACTTTGATCCAGTGCTTAAATGTTCAGGGCGATCGGTTGTAAAAAACAATACGCACCTGACAAGTGTTAACACAAAAACTATACACCCTAATATCGCGTGTATTTTGATAAACGGCAGTTTATCTATGGGTTCTAAATTCGACAGGTATTTTCCAAGTGGAAATAAACTAAGAATGAGTACAGCCGATATCCAATGAATAGCTATGACCGCTTTGCTGTATTTCTGTGGTAAACCATCTTTCGTCATATTGTCAGACATTTTGACTAATTTTTATTAAAAATAGTTGTCATAACAAATATATTAAAAAAATTACTGTTTAAGAATAGTTAATACTTTTTTCGCTATTTGATTCTACAGTTTGATTTCTTTAATGAACATATATGCCAAAATTAAAAAAGTAGATGTTCGTCACACAATCGGCTTCATTATTCCATTTGGCACGACTGGTAGTTGAAACGTAAGTTTTGAGCCAGTCGAAGCAGGGAGAGAAAGCGTAAGAACCTAATTCTCTTGGGCATAGAAAATGCACAAGTGTATACTTGGAGCTGAATAAGAAAAGTCGGCTAGACAGTAGCTCAAAGTCTCATTCTAGGAACTACCATCACACTGCCAAATAGCCAGTAAACAGGTAACTGCTATGCTCATCCCTAAGATTGTTCGATATCTCGGTTTTGACAGTAAATAAACCTTCTCGACGCTTCATCGGTAGGTTCGCTTTCGCTCATCTCTTTTATTCATACTTGACTCCTTAACAAAGCCTTTTCTTTTATCGCTTCAAACAAATGAATCACTCCTTTTGCTTCATAAAAGTAGTTTGATACCTGCTCCTGTAAGCCGATACCGGTAGACCTACTACCATCTTATTCTCAGTTACGACCACTAAAAGTAATCTCTCTGCACACCGAACACTTAGTTATTACCTGCTAGCATTTTCAATATTTAGACTATCATTTACTCGTCCAAAAAATAATCCCAAGTAACCTTAGAGATGTCGGATATTATTTTTTCGTTAGTTTTAAAATCTTCTTTAGATTCAGTCACAAAAACACTTATTGTAAAGTGTTTTCCGTTTGGTAAAAACACAATTCCAACATTGTTTACTGCTGCAGTTATGCCTGTTTCTTTTTGCTTTCCTGACCAGCCAGTTTTGTGTGCAACAATTGTTTCTTCTGGTAATTGCCCTCTTAATCTGTTTTTTCCAGTTTTGGTTCCTTTCATTATTTTCCAAATAAAATCATAGCTCTCTTTGGAAAGCAAACCATTTTTATTTTCATAAAATGTTGCTAGAATTCTATTAGCTTCTTTTGGTTTTGTCCAATTTAAAAATTGGAAATCCCAATTATTTTGCATTGTTTCCTCATTTATTTTTACAGCAAAATCTTTAAACCCGAGACTTGAAAAATAATTCTCAACCACTTGTGGTTTTCCGAGCAATTTTAGCAAAACATCACAGCCAACATTGTCGCTCAAAGCGACCGTGTACTTAATAATTTCTGCAATAGTAAGTGTAGCTCCTTCGGGATATTTTTTTCTTATTGGACTCCATAGTTCAGGTAGCAGTTCATTTTTCTTAATCTCAATTTTTTGGTCAAGAGAAAGATTGCCTTTATCTACTTCAGATAGAATTGTCAATGCAATTGGAAATTTGAAAACACTCTGCATTGGATAGTGTCTTTGACCGTTAATACTTAGTGTATCATTAGTTTTAATTCCATTAATTGCAACTCCAATAATTGCATTTTTTGTATTTATAATACTATCAATTTTCTGTCTTAAAGTTTCTATTTCTTGAGAATAGCCTTTTGTTAAAACTATTAAGAAGAGAAGGAAAATGATGATTGTCTTTTTTAGCATAATCTATGTTTTGCTTACAGGGTAGAGTAGAGCCTGATAGCTCTGCCTATTATTATCTGGTTAAAGATATTAATATTTTAGAACTATCATATCAGTGCCCCTCCCTCACACGGCTTACCGATAGAGTTATTCATTGCGCTTTAGAAAGTGTTTTCAAGCAGGCATACTCATCGGTAGGTTCGCTTTCGCTCATCTCTTTTATTTATACTTGACTCCTTAACAAAGCCTTTTTTTTATCGCTTCAAACAAATGAATCACTCCTTTTGCTTCATAAAAGTAGTTTGATACCTGCCCCTGTAAGCCGATACCGGTAGACCTACTACCATCTTATTCTCAGTTACGACCACTAAAAGTAATCTCTCTGCACACCGAACACTTAGTTGTTGACAATAGTTATTTTAATATTCCTATAATTCCAAGTCCTTTAGTGTCTGTCCTTTCTTCAATGTCAATAGGATTAATACTCCAGCTTTCAGCAACTTCTAATACTATTTCTTCATCTGCATAATCTAAATCATCTCTATCATAATAGTTCTCATCTTTTTTTGCTTCTTCATCATTTATGAGATTATATTTTTCTTCCACATTAGTAGGAGTACCAAATTCTATTATTCTTCCATCGGAAGATGAGTACATTCTTTTCAATTCTCCATTTTTATATTTTATCCAAGCTGCATAACCAGTGACACGATAAGACCCAAAGTATTGTGCTTCTTCAAATTCAGAACTTAATTTACCTAGAATTGTTTTTAGTTTTTCTAAAGATTTTTCTTCACTGCTACTTGGAATTCCCCAACCTACTATGAAAGACCATTTATTTATTGTTGGAGAGAGATATACAAAACTGTAATTTTTATATGCCCAATCGATGCCACTAGACCAACTAGAGGACTGTCTATTTTGTAACTCAATAATATCAGCGATTCTTTGTTGTTGATTTGTCTTTACTGCTATCCATAGACATTTATATCCAAAACTTTCGGGTGGTTCACTTGAATCGTTTTTTATTTTGTGTTTATTTTCTGAAAGGTATTCTAAAGAGGAGTTGAAGTTGTCTAATCTAATTTGATTAAAGTCATAAGTATGTTTCTCTCTAAATTCTTGTATTTGTTTTAATTCTTTAAACTTATTGAGTTTGTCCTTTTTATAAAAAAAATAGCTTATCAAAACTATAATAGTGATGGTTATTAGTATGTATTCCATTTAGTTTCTTTAATTGTTGCGTAGAGTAGAGCCTGACAGCTTACTCTCTTTTTTTTGTTTATCACAAATATAAAAAGAATAATCTGTCAGTGCCCCCTTCATCAAACCGTGCTTCTCCAACACTACCAACTGGCTCAAAGCAATGCTTTGCCCTCCCCCACACGGCTTACCGATAGAGTTCTTCATTGCGCTTTAGAAAGTGTTTTCAAGCGGGCATACTCATCGGTAGGTTCGCTTTCACTCATCTCTTTTATTCATACTTGACTCCTTAACAAAGCCTTTTCTTTTATCGCTTCAAACAAATGAATCACTCCTTTTGCTTCATAAAAGTAGTTTGATACTGCTCCTGTAAGCCGATACCGGTAGACCTACTACCATCTTATTCTCAGTTACGACCACTAAAAGTAATCTCTCTGCACACCGAACACTTAGTTGTTGTGCATAGTTTTTTAAATCGTATTCGATTGTTTAAATTTCACGTAGTCCATAATTATTTTCGGATTAGCTTTTGGTAAACTAATTTGTGTTTCTTCGATATATACGTCTTTTAGTTTTTCGGCAATAGGAATCGGATTCTTAAAGAAATTTTCTAAGTTATCCGAAAGTTCATTTTCATTGTGATAATATTTTATCTCTGAATGAAAAGTGTCGTCAATTTCAACACCTTTTTTTGTGGCTTTCATTCTTCCTTTACCAAGAGCTCCATTTATAAAATAATTTTCAATGAGAGAAAAATCAGTTACTGGAACACCTTGTATTATGTAGCCGGAAAAAATAGGATAATTAGTAATAACTAATTTAACCAATGGTTTAGACAAATAACTTTCACTAGCGAAGTCGCTGATATTACTTTTTAAGAATTCCACTTTTTTATTAATCTGTTCTGCTCCATCTGATAATCTTTGATGCATATTAAAATAGTCTCTTGGGTCAAATGGATACTTGATGCATTTAACTTCTGCTATTAAAGTAACATTCTTTAATTCTAGTATTAAATCAATTTCTTCAAAGTCATCTTTTTTATTTCGAAAAATATTTTGAGTTGGAATATTAATTTTAAAACCTTTCCGATTCAAAGTATTAATTAAAACATCTTTAATATATTTTTCAAATAAAGTTCCTCGAGAGTCTAGGTCAAAGCCTCCTTTTTCTAGCCAATAATCAATCATTCTTAAGCTATTGGGACTTAATAAGGGAAGCATAACTGGAATTAAATATTTTCCAACTGTAATAATTGGTCGTTCCCAAATATTAAAGTATCCATCTTGATGGCAAAATAATTCTATAATTTGCTTAACCTGTGCAACAGAATACTTTGTTTTAGTGACAACATAATTGACTAAATCGTATTTTTTAATTTTAACTTTATATAGGTCAAAGAATTTAACATCTGTAGCAGATTCAGTTTTTTTAATGCCTTGAGCTTTACTAAACAAATGTTGCACTTCTGTGAACACAACTAGAACGTCATAGAGATTTACATTCGTTAGATTTGGTAAAGTTTCATTTCTAATAAATGCATAATAAGCTGTCAAACTAGAAAAAGATTGTAATTCCTTGAGTACTGATTCTTTTTCAAAACCATCAGCCAATTTATATTTTAATTCATTTTCGACAAGCTTTACATTTTTTAATCTTTTAGCTTTTCTTTTTTTATTTGCCTCAAAAGAGATATGTTTATAAAATGCATTTTTCTCTTGAAAAGATGATAATACCATAATCTTATTAGAAAAAATATTTCTTTCCAATCTAAATTCACCAATTCTATTCAAAAATTGATTTTTTTCCTCTAACACTTTTATTTTCAATTCCTTTTCTTCTTTGGAATAGCGCATCGCATAATTTTCCCAAATGGCTATGTCATAACCTGATTTTATAACTATGTAGATGTTTGAAAATCCTAATAGTTTTGCGCAATCATCTAAATGATTTAATTCATAATGAGAATCACCATTTTCCTTATAGTTTTGAAAGACCATATTCATAACAAGGTTCAATCCATCGTGACTGGCTTCTAAACCCGCTTGTGCGTTTATTTCTCCTAATTCTGGAATGTTTGATTGAAATGAACTATTTATCATTTCATCATAATAAAACTCATTTTTATTATCAAAGGATTCTCTTGCTCGTTCTGTAACTAAATACAAATCCCTATTTGCGAAGGTGATTAGTAATTCAAGAAAGGTTTCTTTTGATAGACTATTTCTATCTACTATTTCCTTGTAATAATGTTTTAAATCTTTATAATAAGGATTAAAAAAGGAAGAATTTAATGCATTATGTTTTATGTCTATACTTTCATCAGAGTTGATTGTCTTTTTGAGATATCCTAAAACATATTGGAAGTCATATTTTTCGTTATATGGAATAAACCTTGGGTCACTTTTTAATTTTTTCTGAAGTTTTGATTTTGACATTTAGTTCACTCAAATTATGCCCAACAATAGCTGTATGTTTTGTTTGGCAATAATCGTTTGCGAAGCGGTAGCGAAGACAAACTATTTGCCAAATGGAATATACAGCGTGTTGTCTGCTTTAGGTTTTTAATTTAATATTCTCAAAATTAAAAAAATAAAGGGACAGTAGTTCAGCTTCGGTAACAATTTTAAACCCAACTTTTTCGGGGCTTCCCAAATCTATGGGATATACAGTTCCCTGTAAGCCGATACCGGTAGACCTACTACCATCTTATTCTCAGTTACGACCACTAAAAGTAATCTCTCTGCACACCGAAAACTTAGTTGTTCTAAACCGTTTTTATTCAGATTTTTTTATTGTTCCAGAATAAGAATATAATTTTTTAGAAGGAATATCAATAAGTATTTTTATATATTCATCTGTATCTTTATGAATTGCCTTTCCAGTTTTTCCATTAATCCAAATCCCTTTTAAAAAGTATTGAGTTGTTTTTAAGTTGTACAAGCAATTCGAATCACAAAAAACATAAAAGTCACCAAGTATAAAGTTTAAAGAAAAATTGTATTCTTTAGAATTAGGGTTGTTTTTAAAATATAGCAAGGAGGCAATTTCTTTAGCTTCCTCTATAGGGATTTCAAATTCTTTTATTTTTTCGTAATACTCATCTGAATTATACTTACATGTAGTTTCTTTAATTTCATTTGAACAACTAAATATAGACAGAATTATCATAATAAGACTAAATTTATATTTGTGAGTATTTTTTTGTGATTGTAAGTTGTTTTTTTCTGTTTTTTCCATAAGTATGTTTTGCTGAATTTGTTAATAAATCGAATAAACCTTTTGGAGTTTGAACTTTTACTGTAAAATCATTGATTACATCTGTACATTTTGAAAGGGAAAGCCTGACGTTGGTGGTACATTGTTCGCCAAAAAGAGGAATTACACTATAATTTCCCAAATTAGAATATTTTTCAATCCACCATTTTTCTATACTTTTTTTCTCTTTTTTAGATATTTCTATATCGATAAGATAAACTTCACCAACAATATTCCAATCTTCTCTTGTTTTTTTGTCTCCTAAAATAGACATTACGTCTGCACGTTTCAAATTGCCACTTTTTGACATTGTGTCCCACCAAGGCCTGCCATCTGAAAAAAATGGTTCTCCAGGTTGTGGTCCAAAATCATAATATTCAGGACCAATCATTATTGCAGAATGACCACCCAAACCTTTAGAGTTTAGTTTGTCTGTATAACTTGTGTGAGGTAATTCTATTAATACAGTAATAATTTCTGGTTTGCCATATATAGTTAAATAATCATCTTCCTTTTTAGGTAATTGAGCAGTTACTTTTTTCCCTTTTATTTCTGTTTCAACTTTAAAGTATGTTTCAACAACTTTGTCGGTTTCATATTTTGCGCTTTCTTCCCACTTAATATCTGGTATAAACTCTAATTCAGCCACATCTCCTTTTACCTTTGCCGAAAAAGAACGACTTAATTCATCATCAGAATTGTAGTTCCCATCATAGTCATAAAGTGTAAAGTTTAAAACTGTGCCGTCGTCAATATCTTTAGTACTTACGGTAAACTTTACTTTTTCTCCATAGGTAGCTTCTTTTGTTGTTCCTCCTTTAGGAATAGACCAAAAGCCATCTTGTATTTCTGGTTTTTTGATATATATGCTTCTACTGGCTGTAATTCCTGCAATTTCAATTGCAAATGTATTTTTTCCCATAACGTTATTAACTTTTTTGTTCTATTACATCTAACTCTATTTTTTCTAAATCACTATTTACTATGTAATCTTTTAATGTGTCATTTTGTAAATGAATTCCATTATGCATAAAATCATACGTTTTGTCAGGTATTTTTACAGTTAAATTTTCTCCGATACAATTTTTAGTTTCTAAATTAAGTATGATTTTGTCAGATACTTCATATTTATCTATTTCATTGCCTTCTAAATCTGTAATATAATATTGAATTAATTCGGGATCATTGTCTAAAGTTGTTGCTTCAACTTCTTGCTGTGGAAATGTTTTTCTCCAATATGCAGAGTATACTCCAGCAGAATTAGAGCCTTCAACACCAGCCGCAGTTATATGAAGAGCTTCGGTCATTGGCTGGTTTCCCGTGGAAGAAAAATGATTATCCCAATGAACTAGATGGCAATCATAAAAATAGAGTTTACGAGTTTTACCTCCCATAATAACAGGATAGATATGCAATTCTATCTGTTTTGTTTGATTAGGGGCAAAAGACCAATCTGCTAGATTTAGGTCTTTTCTGGTTTCAATTACCAGTTGTAGTCCGACAAATATTGGTTTTTGAGATGGTCTACCATTAGTATCTGCGCCTTGATTAAAACCAAAACTAAAAGAAAGCACATTTATTTCTTTCTCGTCTATAATTATTTTCGCTTTTACGCTCATTTTTTCTTTTGTTTTTCCGTTTGGGTGAGTTTAATGGTTTAGAGCGGTCTTATATATGGCTCGTAGCGTGTAAATTAGCGATTATTTTTCGGTCAAGCACAAGCCAGATTTTTGAATTTTACTATTTATTTTTTATTGGAAATTTTCAAATTTAAAAATTTGGCGACTTTCCAAATACGCCTTAACTTTGTTAAATCAACTAACTATCTATGAGCCATATACGTTGTTGTCATTTCGTTATTTCCGTCCGAGTAAGTTTTCCGCTGTCATTATTTCGATTGCCTTTTCCGTTTCATTTTGTCCGTTATTCATTGAGCCTGGAAGCATAATCAACCGTTTTTTCATTTTACCATTTTCATCCTCGAATTTCACTTCGAAGCGTGAACGTGTCAATCCGAAAATTGCTTTTTTCAAGTCAACACTTTTAATTTTATTCCGTTCGATTATTGGCGTTGCAGAGTTATTTAAACTGCTAAATATTCCGTAAATCAGATAAATTCCGATTACTCCAAACAAAATCGCTGGAAAAGTCTTTCCGTCTTGGTAATTTTTAAAAGCAAAGTACAATAGTGCGATTGAAAGTCCGCCATAGATTATTAAAATCCGAAATATGTTATTTCCGACTGTAACTTTTGCAACATTTCCAATAATTCCATCTCTGGTTAAAATGATTTTGTCAGGTAAAATATGACAATATCCCGTTTTGGTTTTAAATGTCTTTTCGCTCTCCATTTTTTAATAAATGCTACTTTACCTTTTTATATTCCGCAAGAAATTCTTGAAACGTTTCATTCGTTCCGCCTCTTCTTGTTTGGGTTTCTAAATAGTCCAATTTTTCTTTATCAGATTTTTTTGTTGGAAAATTTTTATCGCCTAAAATATCATTTGCTAAATCTCCAATTGGGCTGTCAAGTGAAGCACAATCTTTAATAAATTTGTTTATTGTCATATTAGTTCGAGTTTTTTTATAATGAATGGCAACACCAAATATATGAATCGGAGCAAGGCAAGAAAGCCAGAACCAATCGATTTATCGGCGCATTTTTATTTCTTGTTAATTTATAAAAATCTAGCGCCATTGTAAAAAGGAAATGACCTTTCTGTCCAGCACTAAACTTTGCTCTGATTTCATATATAATGTTAGCATCTTTTATTCTTTTTTATTCCAAGGTTCGTCTTTTATCTTTTCAACAAATGCTTCTGGATCAGAAAGGAATTCTCTCCAAGCTGATTGTTTGATTACCTCTGGAATTATCGAAATGTCAGGTTGAAATAGTTTGCCTCCATAGGTTTCTAATTTCCAATCATTTTCGTTACATAATTTAAATATCTTTTCAAGAAAATAAGGCGAATCGGTTCTCAGGTCAAATCTAAACCCAAGTGAAATTATAATTCCTGATTTTGAGTCAATACAAAGATCAACATCATTATCTTCTTTATTTTCATTATCTCCTTTCCAAGAGAAGTAATCTTTGGAATTTACCCAATCCGCTCTTGGAATAAAGGAATCTATCTCATCTACAAATTTTTTATGGTCAATATTGAGTTTTCTCCAAGCTTCCTCATATTGATAATGTAAATCCTTATTCGGCTTAGGTAAAATATCCCAAACAGCAGGTATTACAATCATTCCTTGTTGCCAAATTGCCATATTTATTTTTTAATTACTGGTAACAATAGGATATGTGTACCAGTACACATATATCTATTATGGAATAACCATCCACAAATGGCCATTTCGATTATTAATCTAGGAAAAATTCCCATCAAATATAAAAACAACTTTTCTATATGGCAAACACTAGGAACAGATAACTTCCTTCATTTGATATACCTTGTGAGAATAAATAATTAGTAGTTTGTAACATACTTTAATGAATTGTACCCATACTTTATTGACTATTACTAATACTTTGATAAGTAGCATCGATATAAAATAGTTGACTACTCTTGGAAAACATTGTCCCACCATTGGAAAACATTGTCCCTCTATTGGAAAACATCGTCCCACTCTTGGAAAACATTATCCCTCTCTTGGAAAACATTGTCCCTCTATTGGAAAACATCGTCCCACCATTGGAAATCATTGTCCCACTGTTGGAAAACATTGTCCCTCTCTTGGAAAACATTGTTCCTCTCTTGGAAAACATCGTCCCACTCTTGGAAAACATTGTCCCACTCTTGGAAATCATTGTCCCACTCTTGGAAAACATTGTTCCTCTCTTGGAAAACATCGTCCCACTCTTGGAAAACATTGTCCCACTCTTGGAAATCAT
>CANMKK010000015.1 GCA_947498455.1 uncultured Aquimarina sp. | reverse complement strand
AAATGGAACTAAAAATTAAAATGAAACAAATAAATAATGTGGCTTAAAAAATAGTCCCAAATTTACTAGGTAGTCCACATAATCACAAATACTTCCTACGGTCGCATTTGTGCTTACCGTAAATACTACTGCGACTAGACATCCTCGAAGCACTATTCACTTGCATTATTTCACACATTACTCTATTCTTCACCTATAGCTACTCTTCTTGTACCTTAAAATCCAAAGCTGTTTACGCTATGCGCAAGGTTTAAAATTAAGGTACTGTTTTGCGAGTCTGCGTGTCGCTATAGTCTTTAACGGCTGTTACATTTTTTGATGCCATTTTATTAATATTTTAGGACTAAATAGAAGTATAGTATAATCCAATAACCTTTCTACTACCAATAAACCGAATCAAAAAACCGTGCCAGTCTAATATTTACAACATCGTCCTGCTTGCCTTCACTACCTTCAGGCATTCACTCACAACAACCATGCTAATCTCGTAGGCGGATCGAGCCTTTTGGATTACCTGATTAAAAAAGATACTTTTAAGAAAAAACTATAATGAGTAGACTTTATATTATTGGAAATGGATTTGATATAGCTCACGGAATTCCATCAAGTTTCGAGAATTTTAGAGGCTATGTTGAAGAAAACGATAACGAATTAAATACGCTATTAGAGGACTATTTCGATGTTGAAGAATTATGGAGCGATTTTGAAGTTACATTGGCTCATATTGATATCGATACAATAATAGATGACGCTGATAATTATTTAGAATCATATGGAGCAGACGACTGGAGTGAATCTTATCATCATTCTTATCAAAATGCGATTGATGAAGCAGTAAGTTTAGTTACTATTAGACTTAAAACGCATTTTGTTAATTGGATTCTTTCACTTGAAGTACCAACCGAGCCAGTTTATCCAATTGATAATGACTCAAAATTTTTAACTTTCAATTACACTACTACATTAGAGGACGCATATAATGTTAATCTTAACAGATTACTACACATTCACGGTAAAATTGAAAACACAGAAAGTGAACTAATATTAGGACACAATAGACCGGTACACATTGAAGCTGCACGTGCACAAAATAATGATGAAGATACAGACGTAAGGATAGCCGAAGGTAATTTATTGCTAGATAACTATTTTAGAGATACTTACAAAAACACAAAACAAATCATTACTGATAATATTGTTTTTTTCACAAGCCTTAGAGGTGTAAATGAAATCTATATATTAGGTCATTCGGTTTCTAATGTTGACATAAATTACTTCAGAATAATTAATCGTTTTGTAGATAACGACACAAAATGGATAATAAGTTATTATAATATAGATGACCTTCCTACTCTAACTGAAAATATAACAAATTTAGGTATTGAAACAAAAAACATTAGATCAATAACCCTTGATGAATTGGGATAAAACAACTTATTAAGATGATAAATATTCTTAGCATTTCTAAAACAACAACCCAATAAAAATTTATTAAGTTTGCTCTGTGAAAATTGAAAAAATATATTTAGATACAAGTACAATAGTTGCCGAAAATTTTCTTGCTGGAAGAAAACTAAAGGAGCTAGCAGCACTTTCAAAGGCAGGAAAAATAGATTTAAGATTAACAACAATTACGTTTGATGAGGTATTAAAAAAAATATCGGAGCATACTACTGAATCTTTTCTCAAATTAAATAAAGCCCATTCATTATTAAATAACCAAGCCAAGATTCTAAAAAATATTCCTGAATATCGTGATAGCTTTAATTTTCCTGATTATGAAGTGACTGATGCTATCAAAAAAATTCAAGATGATTTTAAAACCTTTGTTAAAGAGAATAATATTAAAATATTTCCGGTTGATAATGTTGATATTCAATCAGTATTCAATCAATATTTCGAAGGTCAAAAGCCATTTGGACCTGGTAAAAAGAAAAGTGAATTTCCAGATGCATTTGTTGTAAAGAGCATCGAAAATAGAACAATAACTGATAACAAATCTACAATTTTGATATCTGGTGACCCAGATATGAAAGAATATGAGAGTGAGTCAGACTTATTTGAAATATACGATGATATATCATCAGTGCTAGATAGAATTAATTCTTCAATAGAAGAATATGAAGAAAAAATAGCATTTATAAAGTCTACAGTACCGATAGAAACGAATGCTGTGGAGCAATATCTCGATAAAAATTATACAGATGGTATAGCGATGTTAGTTCACGATAAATTATTATATGATGCTGATTATCCTGACGTTGAATATGACGATCCTAGTATAAAAGGTGTTTATATAGATAATATAGATATAATTAAAATTGAAGATGAAGCAGTGCAATTAAACTTATCTATAAGTGTTATTTTGAATATAACTATTTCATATTCAAATTATGACTTTGCATCTTATGATAGAGAGGATGGTCGCTGGTATAATGTTGAAACAACAACAGAGCATAAAGAATATAATCTAGATATAGAAGCTATTACAATATTTATGTGCGAAGAAGATGGTGATACAACTTACTTTGACTTCGAAGAAATAGAAGAGATTAATCTCATAGATTATACAGAGTAAATAAAATTACAGATGCAGTTAGCTTTAATCACTCATAGTAACCTTACCTTGCTCATCTCGCAGTGTCCTCTTGCATTTTGAATTACCTACTTATCATATATAATTTAATCAAATTTCAGAAGAACTTACATTGGATTAAATTTGCAACTATAAAGAGTATAATATGGAAATAACAAAAGAAGAAGATAATTTAAGATCAGTATTCGCTTATTTTACTACTTATCATATTGCAATGTGTGATAATCTGAATGATAATAAGTTAATGAGCTATCCCGAAGAGATTTCTTTAAGAGAGGAGTTTGAAAAAAAATGCTGGAATAAGTTTTATGAAAAATTTCCTCAGACAGATTTAGAGGATCATAATAATATAGAATCAGGTTTCTGTCAAAAACTTATTTCAATTGTAGAGAAAGAAATATCAGAATTGAAATATAAAAAAAGGACATAAATATAGTCGACTTCCTTCATCCAACGCCATAAAGCTATAAAGCTCAAGCCACAGGTTCTTAAAAAAAATAAGCCAAAAAGCTTGACAACATTGCCACGCCATCAGAGAGAACGTTTTCTTTTTTGTTTTTAGTTTAAAATAATATGGAAAGGTTTTGTATTAGAGTTGAAGTATCCCGCGAACTAAAAAGAGCCTCAACTGATTCTATCTACCCACAACTTTTAAGAATGATCTTTAGTAAGTCGTATTAGGGAAAATTCAACAACAGTTTGATAAAGGAGGTGCGGATAATTCTAAATTATTAATATCTTTAATCCATATAGATAGACAGCAATATTAGGTTTCATTTTATACCATAATCAGAAAAGCGAACACACAAAACATATCAATGAACACATTCAATGACATAAAAGAATTAGTAACCACTTTAAAAAAAGAAGAAAAACTAATATCTGAAATGTTTAGTAAGAGAAAATCCATAGACTATAGATTGAGTGATGCTCTAAATCTGGTTGATTATGAAGAAGGTCGTATTGATAGGCTAATAGAAAAATCTGTAATAAGAGAAAATGGAGGCCTGCTAGAACTTGATGGTCAATTTTTAGAATTTTTTGAACAAGTACTGTATGTAAGTGAAGAAATCAACCTGTCATATATTGATGAAAATATCAAAAGTATTAAAGAAAGAATTGTTTATTTCTTAAATGAATCTAGTGAAAACAGAAGGTACACTTACTTACGATTTATTAAAAAAACTTTTCGAAATATGGGACTCATCACACATAGAAGCGTGGTGGATTTGAGACGTAATATTGAGAATACCTTTAAGAATGAAGCCAATTATAAGAACAAGCAATTAAAGTTAGAAAACCTTGATAAAAAAAGAACAATAGTAACAAATTTAATACAACAAACATTGGCTCTTATTAACGAGGAAGAACCCACTTTTTTTAATAGAGCCTTAGATGAAGAATTGAGTAGAATTATTATTGAACTAAAAAATCAATTAGGAGAATGCTCACATAACCTAATTGAAATAGAAAAACAGATAATTGATTATCTAAACCAAATAAAACAGCAAGGTCAGTTTTTAGAAAAATTGCGAAAACTAAAATATCTAAAAGACAATTTTACTATTGAAGCAGAAACTGACATTAAACAAATAATATCAAACAAAAATCAAGTGATTTTTGATGCAAAAACAAACCAATCTATAAATTTATCTATTGATTTTCTTAGAGAAAGTGAGAAAGCTTTTGAAGCAATTAAGAGAATTGCTAAACAACATAAGGATAGGTTAAGCTTCAAACCAGAAATAGCAGATAGTATTTCTAATGAATATCTTGAAAATAGTTTAGAAGAAGAAGTAATGGTAAATTTAGAAGAGGTTAGAAATCGTTTCGTTGCCACAAGTGATAATTTATTCAACTTTATTTTAAATTATGATTTTTTAAAGGAAATAGATTTTAATGAAAGAGTGACTATTTTTTGTCAAATTGTTTCGCAGTACGAAGAAGATTTAAAAATACAAGATAATTACCAAACTAACAATGGTATTGAATATGCTATGGTATTTTCAAAATAAATTTTAATGGTTACAAAATATACATCAGAGATATTTAACGTGCTTCGTAAAGGACAATTCATCTGTTCTAACAGTCCTAATGATGACATTAAAAAACTCTACAAAGTTTTAGAAGATGAGGAAACATTTGAAGATCTACACGAATATTTTTATCAAATCAATTACATATTAGAGCAAGGGAATGAATATTTTTATTTCAGTCGTATAGAAAATAATGCAGACCTAGATAGAAAACTAGAAAAAGCATTTAATTGGATTGACATACTAGACTTTTTTAAAACTTTCGATTCCTCTTTTGATGTAGGTTTTAGGTTTTCACCATCAGACATTGTAAATCAACTAAAAAACAATGCAGATTTAAAAACCAAACTAGAAAAACTAAAAAAAGTAAGTGGAGATAAAAAGACAAACTCTGAAAGAATAAAAAAAATAATTGAAAAATTAGAAAAAGATAATTTTATAACCTTAGAAAATGAGATTACAGAAACTTATAAAGTTCTTACCTCTTTAAATTATTTGAAAGACATTATAATAACTATTAATATTCCAGAAGAAATAGAAAATGAGATACCTGAATAAAATAGTGTTTATAAATAGTGCATCTGTACAATATGCAGAAATCGAATTAGATGGGAATGTTCATTTAATTGGAACACAGGGTGTGGGAAAAAGTACACTACTTCGTGCGATATTATTTTTTTACAATGCCAATAAAACCAAACTTGGAATTCCAAAACAAAAGAAAGGATTTGATGATTATTACTTTCAATATCAGAACTCATACATTGTTTATGAAATAATAAAAGACAATATCCCTTTTTGTGTTTTAGCTCATAAAATAAACGGGAAAGTTGCATTCCGTTTTTTTAATTCTGAATATAACAGAAAACTATTTATTGATAAAGAAAATAGAGCTTTTGAAAACTGGGACAAAATTAGAAATGTATTTGGGAAAGACATTTACTACACCAACTTAATAAAGAGCTATGAAGATTATCGTAAAATTATATATGGAGATAATAGTGGATTAAGCTCAGAATTTAAAAAGTATGCTTTAGTAGAAAGTAAGCAGTATCGAAATATACCAAGAACGATTCAAAATGTACTTCTCAACACTAACCTTGAAGCAAAGTTTATTAAAGACACCATAATAAATTCTCTAAATGATGAGGAGTTTGTTATAGATATTGAAAATTATTCTAAAAATCATTTACGTAATTTTGAAACTCAAATTAACGATATTAAAATTTGGTTCAAAGAGAACCGAAAAGGGCAAATTGTAGTTAGAAAACAAGCCAATAAAATTATTGATAGATTCAGAGTCTACAATTTTCTTAAAAGAGAAAAAAAAGAGTTGGCTTATGAATTAGCAACTAGAATAGACTTTATAGAAAACGAAAAACCAATTTTAAATTCTAGTTATTTCAAAGAAAATAATGAATTAAGTATTCTATCGAAAAAAAGAGAAAACTTAGTAAAAACACATCGCAGAAGAGAACAAGATGTTGTTTCAGATATAAAACTAATAACCACAAAGTTATCAGAAGCTAAACAGAAACAAAAGGAATACGAAAATCAAAACATTAAAGAAATAATTTCAAAAGTTTCAAAAAAAGAGACTTTAACCATTGAGCAAAGAACTTTAGGAGATGAAAAAAATCTACTAACCTCTAAATTCACAGAAATAAGTCAAAAATTTGAAGCTCTTATTTCCCAAATTCAAAATCAACAGCAAAAGTTTACAAATACACAAAACGCGGAAATCATCAAAATAAAAAGTGATTTTGGAGAGAATAAATCTTCAATATTTGATACCTATCAAAAATTAATAAATCAAATTATTGATGAAAACAAAGATGAGATAGATAAGACAAATAATGATTTAGATAAAATAAAAGAAAATGAGAATAGCCTAAAAAGAAGTAAGTCAGAATTAAAACATAAAATCTTTTTTTCAACAGAAATAGACAAATGTAAAGAGGAGAAAAAAACACTTGGAGAAAAAATTTCAAGCTCAAAAAGTATCATTCTAAATGCTGCAAATGAAACAAAAATAAATCGTAAAGAATGGGAATTAGAAACAAAAGAAATTGAAGGGAAGCATAATTCTTTCGTTGAGAAAGAAAACGAAAAAAGTAAACAACTAATGTTGAAAATTGAGAACATTGAAAACAAAATTCAACAAAGTAAATATTCTCTTTACGGTTGGTTAAATGATAATATAGATGACTGGCAAAATACCATAGGAAAAGTAATTGATGAAGATAATGTACTATTTAACACAGAACTAAACCCTAAACTGATTGATCATAATTCCTCTACTCTATTTGGCATAGAGTTAAACTTAAGTACTTTAAGAAATAGAGTTAAATCCGTTAAAGAATACAATCAAGAAATTGAGGAGTATAAAGGTAAGATTATTGAAATCCAAAGTAGCATACAACTATTTAACGTGAATAAAGAAGATAGTTTGCATAAGCTAAAGACAAAGTTTGGAAAAAAACTAAATAACCTTAAAGAAGTTATTGCAGAAAGTGAATATACCATATCTCAAAATGAAGAGAAGTTAAAGAAGAATAGAATTGACTTAGATGAATGGGTTTTGAAAGCTAAACTAGAAAAGGAAACTATTCTACAAGAATTAGAAAATGATTTAGACGAAATTGCTTCAAAGAAATTAAAAGCCGAAGAAAACCTAGAAAATATTAAGAAAGGAATAAAACGAAAAATAAACATAAAAGAAAAAGATCGAGATTCTGAAATTAAATCTTTAGAAGAAACCAAGAATCAAAAGATTGCAGAAATAAAAACTTCTATTTTAAATAGTAAGTCAGCATCATACAAACGGATTCAAGAGTTAAAAAAAGAACAATCCTTAGAGTTAGAAAATAAAGGGGCTGACACGAAAAGGTTAAATATAATTGATAATAGATTAAATAACATAGGGAACGACTTAGATTACATAAAAAATAACGAAATAATTGTTATAGAATACAACAAAGACAGAAGAGAACTCTTTGATAAAGTACCTCAATTAAAAGTTGATAAAACTAGTTTAGAAAAGAAGCAAACTTCAATTATTGGTGAGCATAAAATTGAGTTAAATAAAATCAACGCAAAATATTCTAAACAAGAGAACTTTGTTAAATCAATACAATCTAAAATTAATGAATTTGATAATGACTTAAAAGAATTTGAAAGTTTTAAGCTATCCGATGCATTTCTAAGCATTCGAAATTATTATGATGATCCTGAACTTATTGTTGACTTTGCTAAACAAAAGAAGACTACAACTTTAATCAGGGAAATCATTGATAAGTATTCAAAACTTCTTCAAACCTATGAAGAACTAAGACAAGCTATCAACCTATTTAATGGAAATTTTGATGAGATAAATATTTTTAGCTTCAAAACAAAATTAATTACAAAGGACGATTTTCTAAACTTTGCGTCTGAGCTCAAAGAGTTCATTGAAGAAGATAAAATTAAAGAATATGAAAAGCGTGTAAATGATAGGTTTGCAAACATTATTCACTTAATTGGTAGGGAAACCACGGAGCTAAACTCAAAACAAGGAGAAATTGAAAAAATAATTAAAAAAATTAATGATGATTTTCTCGGTAAAAATTTCATTGAAGCTATCAAAAAAATGGAAATGAGAACTCTAGAAAGTTCAAATCCAACAGTCAAATTACTAATTCAAATAAAAGAGTTTAACGATGAAAATAGTCTTATTTTAGGAGAAACAAATCTTTTTACGTCTTCAGAAAGTAATACAAAAAATCAAAAAGCGATTGACTTATTGAAACAACTCGTAAAGGAGTTAGAGAAATCAAAAAACTCGAATTTAACGTTATCAGAATCCTTTGACCTACAATTTAGAATAATAGAGAATGATAACGACTCTCGTTGGATTGAGAAGCTTTCTAATGTTGGCAGTAATGGTACAGACATTTTAGTGAAAGCTATGATCAATATTTCGTTATTGAATATTTTTAAAATTGATGCTTCAAAGAAATTTAAGAATTTTAAACTTCATTGTATGATGGACGAAATAGGCACTCTTCACCCAACTAACCAAAAGGGAATTTTAAGATTTGCCAATGAAAGAAACATTTTACTAATTAATGGTTCACCTACAAGTCAAAACGCAACCGATTATAAATACACCTACAAATTAGCAAAAGAGCAGTCCAAAACTAATTCTAAAAAATACATCACTAAAATAAATAGATTGGTTAAAAAAGTAAATACTAAAGTTCTTAATCAATGAAGCTAACGTTAAAAATAGCGAAAGTTTTAGTTCGATTAACCAATGGAGAAGCTATCCCTAACAGTCTCGCTAAAAGCAAATTAATTGACGATTTAGTTTCAGAAAACATCATTCATAGAAAAGGAAAGCATAAAAAGTCCTTAGAGTTGGTAAATAAATCAAGTTTACAAACCTATTTGGCAAATCAGTTACAAATTAATGATTTGAACAATTATGTTTTGGCTTTAGAAAATGAAAGTTCGACTCGTGCTGATTTTGTGAAAATTACAGCTGATTCCAAAAAATCAAAAGAGAGAGCTTTTAAAGGCTTTTTAGTCAATAGTTATAATTCTATAAAGGCTGAACTAAATAATGAAGCCATAATCATTAACCCTCATAAAGGAAGTTTTGTTTTTATATATGACTATGAATCTTTCAAAGTGCCAAATGGAATAACAGTTGTTGGAGTTGAAAATACTAAAAATTTTAGTCAGATTTACGAACAGAAATACTTGTTTAAAAACATTAACCCCTTATTCATATCACGTTATCCACAAAACCAAAATAAAGACTTTATTAAATGGATGAATTCTATCCCAAATAATTATTTACATTTTGGAGATTTTGATATTGCAGGAATTGGGATTTATCTAAATGAATATAAAAAGCATTTACAAGGAAAATCCTCATTTTTTATTCCTGAGAATATCAAAAGTGTCCTAAGAAAAAATGGCAATAGAGAACGATTTGATAACCAAAAAATAAATTTCAAAATTGAAAACATACAGGAAGCAAAAATTATAGAATTAATTGAGATAATCAAATTAGAAAAAAAAGGTCTAGACCAAGAATATTATATTGAAATCGCTATCCAACCCTAAAAATTTTTGCATTTTTTGAGTCTATACAAAAAAGTCCAATTTCGACTATTCTTTGTTAAAAGGTCTCGTTAGGCGATACTTGAAGGAATATAACACCAATCCTACTTTACTTTTAACATTTAACTTTGTAAATAATTTTCCTCTGTAAAAATCTACTGTTTTTACAGAAATATTCATTTTATCTGCTATTTCGTTGTAGGTATATTCATTTTCATCACATACTAATTCTAAAAAAAATAATTCTTTATCACTAAACTCCATTGAAGATAAAGTCTCAGGCTTTACCTCATTATAATTTCGTATTCTTTTTAAAATTTCAGAGATATTAGTATAACCAACTGATATAATATTATCGAGTGCAAATTTTAAATCTTGAGCAGTGCAAGTTTTATTCAAAAACCCTCTCGCACCATTTTGATAAGCATTATTGATTATATCTTCCTCAAAATGCTGTGTGAGCAGAAGGAATTTATAATCTTCTCCAATGTTTGCAGCTTTTTGTAACACCTCGATACCATTTAACATAGGCATAGAATAATCCAAAATAAAAATATCAGGAACTGTTTTTAAATCTGATAATTGACCAATAAAATTCACACCGTTTTCGAATTCACCTATAACCTCATAATCTCCTAAATTTTCTACAAGCTCCTTTATACCTTTTCTTACAATTCTATGATCATCAATAATCATTATAGTAGTTTTTTTACTCATATATAATTTAAGATTTAATAAAAAATTCAACTAAAGTTTACATAATTCGATTATCGTTCCTTTATCTATATTCGAACTAATTTTAACAGAAAAATCAATTAATTTGGCTCGTTTTTTAATATTTTGAATTCCTATTGAAGTAGCTACATTCTTATTCTCTACTAAAAAACCAATACCATTGTCTTTAGTAGTTAAGCATAAATTTGGGTTTTCTGATATCGTAATGGAAAATGTTTCAGCTTTAGAATGTTTTAGTGTATTATTAAGTATTTCTTGAAAGATTCTAAAAAGAACAATACTTTCATTAGTTGAAAAAATATGATCTAATTGTTGATTTAGATGCAATTTACAAGATAGAATATTCAATTTGTTAACTTTTCCAATTTCACTTTTGATATTATCAACAAGTTTAAAATTTTTCAGTTTTTGACTATTAATAGAATGACTCAAAGTTCTAATTGACTTTGCCAAGTGACCCAACGAATCTGTAAGAGGCATAATACTATCATTAATCTCTGGATTAATTAATTTTAAATTTTCTAATTGGAAATTAATATATGTTAGCTGTTGTCCAGCGTCATCATGAAGTTCTTCTGAAATATTATTTAGAGTCTCTTCTTGGGTTTCTATAATTGTTTGATTTATGGCTTTTTGTTGTTCTATTTCTTTTTGATATAAAATATAATTATACTTTTTTATTTTAAAAATGTATTGTTTTAAAAGAATTACACAGAATAAAATGACTAGACATAATAAAATAAATGCAATAAAGATTCCGAAAACGATATTATTATTCATTGTCTTTTAGATTTAAAAGCAAAATATCCAATTAAAGAATAATATACAATATTTACAATAATGGCAATAATTTCGTAAACAGTAAGGCATTTAAAATTAAAAGCATTAGGGCATTTTAAAGAGTCATCTTTAACGCCTTTAAAAATGTAAGTTTTACTAAAAATAGTACTCTCAAACCCGAATATAAAACTCATTCCTAAAAAAAATAGAATAGGAGCAAAAATTAGAGTAAAATCCAAGGACTGAAAAAAAGTAATGTTTTCTTCCTTCAATGATCTTATGCTTAAAAGAAAAAATAAAAAAATGTACAGTATACTTGTTACAACAAAGTAAGAGTATAAAACATTATTAACAATACTATTTTGATATAACGAATATATAATGAAAACCCCTAAACAAAAATTAATAATATAAGCAGACTTCCTACTAAAGTATTGGATAATAATTTGAATCCATAAAATACTATTTAATATAAAATAAAGATTAGTGTTTAATTTAAAACTCATCTTATATCCTATCAATACTTCGGTCAGCAATACATTAACACCAGTAACAATTAAAATTAAAGCTAACAAATTGTGATTTACACCTTTTACAAGAGCGTAAATCACAATTAATAATATAAAAACAGAAAGAATAATCATGCTCTAACGATTTCCTCCTGGATCATGTACCACGTCGTAATAATGAAAAGACTCTTTCTCAGATAGCCCAGTGGATTGTTTTAATTCACATTTTAACATAGCGACATTATACTTTCCATCATAGGTTTTTCCATTGATTATTATTGGTGCATTTCTTACATTAGACAAATCATTTCGACCTTTAACAACATAGATTTTATCGTAAGTTTTTATAATATATTCTAGTAAAGGTTCTATAAAACAAGACAATCCAGTCTCAAAATCAAATTCTCCAACAAATTTATAGCTAAATTTAGCATTATTTCGACCATTAAATCTAAATCGTAAAAACCTAAAGTTAGCATCAGGATATTTTTCCTTACCTAATTCTATTTTTTTTATAAGAATTTCTTTTTTTAATGGATGTACCCAATATTTATTCCCCCAGTTTAATAACCTTCTCTTAAACACTCTTATCATTTCATGGAATGCTTTATGACTTATCCTATGTGTTTCTACTATTTTTTTGAGAATTTCATCTTGATTCTCAATAAGATCAGTATTATAATAGTCTTTTAATAACATAGTTAAAGACTTCCCTGATGAGTAAAAGTCGCTTCTTTCAAAGTTGACTTCTTCTAATGAGTCATTATTTATTAATTCAATTTCTTTCATTACGATTTAAAATTAAAAGTTAAACATAAATCAAAATTATTAATAACAAACATTATACAATTGGGAGTTATCCTAAAAAAGAAAAAGAAAAAACCTTTTTAAATATAGGAATATTCCCAGTAACATTTTTTGTTTCATCAAATACTTTTGAAGAGAAATCATAACAATATTTTCAAAACTAAAATTTGTTTAACGTAAAAAAATGGAAAAAATGGAAAAAAGCAACAATAAAGGTATTTACCAATGGAAATTCTTCACATCAGTATTATTAATGTTTTTATTATGTCTTACGGGAAAAAGCCAAACTTCTGGATTCAAAATCTTAAATAGTGATTCCCAAATAAACACTTCTGAAAAAACATCAATAGAAAAAAAGAGTGGAAAAAAAGAAGAGGTTTATAAAACTCCGTCTATTATAAAATATAATTATATTACCCATAAAATCAAACCATTACTTATTGACTTAGCTAATAATGAATCAGATCTTTATAATAATTCATTGGAAATTGATTCGCAAAAAAGATATTCAGAAAAAGAAATTGAAAAACGTTTTAATGACATTCAGTCGATAAAGAAAACGTTAAAAAATTTATATAAGGAACAAGACTCTCTTTATCAAAGATATACTTCGGAGTATCTTCTAAATGACAAGGGTTCTTTAAATAGTTTCGTTTTAGAATTTGGCAGGAGAAGATCTAAAGCTTTTTTTGATCATATCTATAATGTTAACGATAGTCGTTTCAAAGTCCTAAATAATACAGGGTTTACATTTGGAAATAATAGTGCATCATTATATTCTGAATTAGTGAGTGGATATTTAGGAGCTTTTAGAGTTAGTTTAGGAACAGTGCTATCTAAAAGTTCCAGCGACATTGACGAAGTTGCAAAAAAAGAAGAGGCATTTCAAAGACTAGCTTCGTATGGTGGTAATACTGTTTTGTCCTTTGAATATCCATTAGCACTTTTTCATTGTAATGGAGGGCAATTTAATTTAGCATCAAGGTTCATTGCGAAGGGAACTGCCGATTTCCCTGAATTTGGAACAACGACCGAAGACTTTGCAGGGAGCGGTTCTCTTGGAATTGATTTTATTGGCGATGCAGCTCTAAGTAATAATGAACTTAGGTTTTTTATGAACTTTAACATCAATGGTATTGTGGGTAACGATACTTACAAAGAGAATTTAGATATTAAGAATTCTAGTTTTTATTTTGGTCAGTTAACACTTGGGCTCTTAATTGCTGAAAAAATAAAGCTTTCTTTCATTATCTCAAGTTTTAGTTCTGAAAACAATCTTGAAAATAATAGTGTCATCCTAGGTGGGCAAGTTTTACACTAAGAATTTGTCTACTAAAAAAATGTTTATTCATTTAGGAAAAATCATTCCAAAACCAGTAAAGCTTTCTGAATAATAAATCCATATTATTTACAAAAACTCATAGATTACTTAGAAACAAGACTCGAGTATTATAACCTTTTAGTTATGAGTTTATAAAAACACAAAATTAACCATCTCTTTATAAAGGTTTTACTGAGATTTAAGTTTACAAATAGGTGCGTATTAGCAGTACGTATCTTTTCGTCAAATCTCCAAGTTAAAATACACTTTCTCATCAATAACAATTGATTCTCCTTTCTCATCTCTTGAAAATAAAGTATCCAAATTAGGATTTCTTTTCCCATTAAAATCAAAGTGCAATTTAAAAGTCCCTTGAGTCAGAAGCATTCCAAAATCACCTTCATTAATAGTTCTGTTTTTAAATATCAAAAAAGCTCTGGTTTTATCTTCATTAGGTAAAAAAGTAATTCTAGTATCAATTTTTGTTTCTTTAAAATTATGTTTTTTGACGGCTTTATAAATCGTTCTTATATCAAACTCTAATGCTTTTGCCTCTTGAATTAGCTCTTTTACTTTTTCTTTTTTCCCTAGTATTTTTGCTTTCGAAATATCAAAAGCGAGAGTGTTTAAAATTTTATTCTTTTTTTGATTTGAAATATTATCTACCTGAAGATCTCTATTCGGGATACCGAAGTCTGTTCTTGGCAACAAATCTTCAATATCTATAACAGGTATGTTTGTATCTTCTACGCGAGTTAAAAATTCGCCTTTTAGTTGTACTTGTAATCTTTCCCACTCTATAGGTTCAGGGCTTTGAAACAGCAAAAAGGAAGTATTAGAGTTTGTAGAATTTCCTGAATCTATTTTAGCTATTAGCACCTCAAACCGATTGGGTAATTCTTCTTGAATGCCTAAAGACTCAAATCTAGCTTGAATATTTTCAAATAGTTTTTTGAATAAAAAATTAGATTCTTTAAGATAAAGTTTATGCTTTTTAGTAATCTTTTCCAACGCAACTGATGTGGTTCCATTACTCCAAAGATCCTTTTTCTCGAAAAAAAGAATACTCTCATCCTGATATTCTTTAAACGCTAATATTACATTTTCAAATCTCTTCCATAGTGGTTTACCATCCAATTGCACTTCAAACTTTGGACGCTCTACTTTCTTTAATATGATGTTTTTCAAATCTCTGAAATTCACTTCTTGATTTTCACTTGATTTGGAAAAATCTCCCGTTAGATGATGTGTAAATGAATGATAATTTGATGATATAAACTCGAAATCGTAGAGATTGACAACTTCATTCGTTTTTGGATGCTTTACTTCCAGATTACAGAAATATCTGCGCATAGCTCTTAATTTCTTAAGTGCATATGCTAATGTAGGGATTGGTTTGGGAACATTTGTGGTGATGCATAAATCTTCCACAGTATCAACAACTGTGCTCTCCATAGCGAGTTGCTTTGGTAACATACTAGAAATCTCTTGTGTAATGGTTTCTCGATGTAATTGTGGCATTGACTTTAGAGCGTTTAACCAATTTCCTTCATCACTATTAATTACCGAGTTATCATTCTGATCTCGAATTTTTAATACTATAGGGTTTTCAAAAAGAGATTTTACATATTGCTCATTATATTGAATAACTATATCATAATTTCTATAGTGATTCTTTGCTCCATTAGACGGACTCGTTTTCTTTATATAATTTTTAAATTGATGTACACTTTCGGTCTCATATGAAGTATTAGTATTCTGCTTGAATGGCACTCCCGGTCCATAATTGGTCTTGAAGTATATCTTGTTCACTGCAGTTTTTAGCACTTCGTTGCCAGGAGTACTAGTTTTAATAGCAGTTGGAATGGATAATCTATATTTTTTTCCTGGTTTTAAAAATGCTTTTTCCGAGACTTCTTGCTGCCCAGCTTGTATTATTGGGGGAATATCCTCATTTTCCTTTATATCTTTTTTTAGAAAATAAGACAGTTTTATAATTGTATCCCCAAAACCTTGTTGCATTGTATTCCATAAATGATTTTGAGTAGTACTAAATAATAAAGTAACCGTATCAAACCCATCATCACATTTAATAACGACACTACCTTCTTTAAAATTCGTTTGATAGTCATTTTTTGAGACTAAATATCCATCTAACGATATTTTGATAGCATCAGAAACTCCACCAAAAGTAGACTCCATAATCAAAAGAGTTACAGTATTCGGAAATTTAATTGTTAAGGGAGTTATATAAAAATTTCCACTATCAATTTTTTCTAAAAAAGGAATTATACGTAACCCTTTCTTCAAATAAGAATGATTTCTCGCCTTTGTAATTTCGAACCCTCCATCGTAAGAGAATGTTACATCTTTGTAGGTAAATGTAACAGGTAGTTTCTGTCCAATAACTTTTGATGAAAAAACAATTTCTTCAAGTAAATATGAAGACGCTGGTAGTATCTTACAAGGAGATTGTTTAGCAGGAGTTGTTTGCGAATTATACTTTCCTAACATATCCAATGGTCGATACTGCCATAATTGAAGTTGTGGTTCCTTAGCATCTATTCCGTTTATAAAACTATCGCTGTTGATTTGAAACTTTAGAGGCTCGTGGTTTTCAATTACCGCATTCGTAACTTCCTTATTTTTACCAAATCCTAAAAATTCAGGTTGCCATTGGTTTGTAGATTCGTCTAAGGATTCTAGTAGTACTTTTTGCTGTTCTGTGTTTATAACTTCATATCGAAATTGCAGGTTTTCTTGAGGAGGTTTTGCATCATCCACTTTTTCATTAAAAATGCCCAACACATAAAGATTACTAATTTCTTTTTCAAAGTGCAATACAGGTCGACTATCTACAGGAACAAAAGGAATAGTATCCCAAAAACTCTCTTTTTTCCAATCCGGAATATCAGATCTGTTAATTTCTATAGGTAAACTGAATCCTGATGATTTATGATGTGTAAAAGAAACTCCTTTTAATAGATGATCTGGTGTTTTAGGTAATCCTTCTTCTTTCAATTCGAAGGGTATATCAAATTCAAAGCCTGGAAACGGAAATGGAAGTCCAAAGGCTACTTTTAAGATGCCATGAATATGATACGGTTTTGGAAACGTGGCATCCAATTCTGCATTAATAAATAAGCCAAAATTAAAAATGAAGACTTTGATCCCTAACTCTGCAAGAAATGTAAATCTGGCTTCTGCTTGAAAAGGATTAAACACCAATCCAATATCAAAAGTAAACGCATACCGAAACGCAACCATCACAGGGCCATATTCTCCTTTGAATCCCCAAGCAACGGCTGCTCCAAAATTGAAATATTTCGCACTAATCATCATATAAGTACTTGCATCAAAAACTCCAAGTACTTCTGCTTGTATGCGTTTACTTTCGGGATCTTTAACACCGATATGGATATACCATTTGCTATTGTCATTAAAATCAAAAAAGGCTTCTAATCCACCACCAATATTAACCAATTCCTGAATAACGATTTTAATATCAATATTTAGTTGCATAGTGCCGGCACGCCCATCAAAAACAGCCAACAAATAAAAATTACTCCCTTGCTTTTTGGTAACTGGTTTTGCTTCTTTTTTATCAGATGTTGTTTGTATCTGATCTGCCATATCATTTTCTGGCACCTCAATCTCATCGGGCTGTAATGTCTTGAGCAATTCTGCCCCGCCTTCTATGATCACTACCGGGCCGGGAATCAAAATTGCCAACATCACATCGGCTTCTAGCGAATATCCTGCATCATAAGATGTTGCTAAGGTTACTCCTGCACCAAACGCATAATTATTATATACCGGACCCCATTTATTAGCATTGATAATATTATAGGCTGGATCAGATTTATACCAATCATACCAGCGTTGTTCCTCAGTTTTATTGGGTGTAACATTCATACCATAAAGACCTCCGATACCGATCAATGATAAACCTGTTGCGCCTAGTGTAATCCCAGGAGTCATTCTTGCGCTCAGTGCTATATAGAACACATCAAACTCTCTACCCTGTGCATCTATTGTTTTGCCTACAATAAGTTCTCCTTCTATCTCAAATTGCAAAGACTCAAAATCAATATTGACACTGCCTCTAAATAGATTGGTTTCTTCATCATAATTGATTTCTCCTTTTATGCTTAGTGTACCTTCTATTTTTAGATCGATCTTAATGCCTTTTAGCGATACCTGTATATCATCACCTCTTGCTTTATTCCAACTTACTTTAAGCCCTTCTACAGAGGCACCTCCCATATCTTGTATAAGGTTGATCCCACCACTAAACCCAAACCATTGTCGTTGCAACTCATTTTCTCCCTCGGTACCCATCCCGATTTCTTTGAGTTCGATATCAAAACCGTGAAAATCTAGTGGTATTGTTTCCGGAAACTCTGCCCAGCCGCCTTCGATATCAATACTACCATCTGATCCTACAGAGAGTCTATCAACTTTAAGCAAAGGCAAATCCAGAAAATCAAATTTTACCTGTATACCACCATTAATAATAGCGTAATGAATATTATTATCCATTTTATAAGCGATGCTATCAATAACAACTTTATACCAATCGGTTTCTAGGTTCAATAAAGGTTCTTCTGGGAGGCCTCCTATTTCTAAGAAAATGTCGCCGTTGGGGCCTGCGATGGCTGCTTTGAATGTAATCCATTTATCACTTAACCCAGTACGCATGACTCCTACTAAGCTAAAGGCATTGGGGATTGATTTATAGAAAGAAAGCCTCATTGACCAAAGTACGGCATCAAAGCCTTGAAGTCTAATTTTTGCTGCAAAGTCACTCTCAAACGAAAAACTATTTTCAGAAGCCCCATCATCTTTCTTAAACCATTCATCTAACTTTTTAACAGTTAGATCTACTTCCTTTGATGGGTTACCAATTACAAGATTTCCAGTAAAGCCACCTTCCCCTATTGCCGCATCTTGTATCCCAATTGGTGGAATTTTAGTCCCTTTTTCAGGATTATGATAATATACAAATGCTTGTCTTAAATAAATACCTTTAAAATCGATTGGCACCTTGTCTACTATTTCACCAGGGATTTCCCCGGTGACTAAATGAAATGGTTGGCCACTTGGCTTTGGCTTTTTATTTATGTAATTTCCAACTTTAGTTTCAGCTAAGTCCAGTATAAATCCAGTTTTACCAATCATGAAAGGCTTCATCCCTGAAATGGTTGGAGCTTTTATTTCAAATTCCCCTTGAAGATCTGCATATATGCCTGTACTTATTGAAATAATATAGCCTTCTTCTCTTTCATCAATTTTCCAACTTTTATCAGTAGAATCACCTGACTGTACATCATAAACATAGGCTTGTATAAGATCTTTATTGAATTGAATACCAAATTGAATATTAGATATTTCAAGAGATGGTGAGCTATTTAATATGATCTCAATATCATAAAAGGGATAATCAGTAGGTTTAGAACTTAAAAATATTTTACTGCCAGGAATTATAAAAAAATCAGCTTCTACCTTTTCGGTAATAATAAGTCTAACATTAAACTTTAGATATTCGGAACTTGAAGTAATTACACTATAATCCGGGTCGTATACTATCGATTCTAAAAAAGACAGAATATCCCCAAAGTTTTGAAAAATCTTCTCATCTATAATTCTAGTTAATGGAATTACAATTTTTCTATTCTCTTCCATTAGTCTTCAGGTTTTTTAATTACTAGGCTACCTTTTGAAAAATCTAGTTTGTTAATTTTTTCATGAGATATCCAAATACATAAAGGGTGCTTTAAATCTATAGTATATTTTGGCGTTTCTAAAAAACTATATTTCCTCACCAAAAGATTTAACCCGACTACATCATTATTAATTTTTACTGGCTCAATAAGCATAAAAGATTTGTAGAATTTACTTTCTGAATCCCAATATTCATTAAACCGATTTCCTCTTTTCCAAATAATGTGTTTTCTAACTTTTAAATTTTTGAGTTTAAATTCATACCAAGCTGTTTTGTATCCTTCTGGCACAAATACTGAACCGGACCAATTACTGAATTCTCCGTTTATCTGAATAATTACAGTTGACTCTTTAGAAAACATTTTTGGCTTAAATGACATAAAATATTTATAATCTTTTCGTTCAAGATCTTTAATTTCACTATATGTTGGATTAGAGTACTTAATCTCTTTATCAGGTAGAAACGAATTTAGATAAGCGTTTTGAACTGCCACATTATCATAAAAAACTCTGAAGTAAAGTGTATCTAACTTCTCAATTGCTAGTGCTTTATTTATTTTACTTTCGCCACTTGCCTCTATCTTTAGGATCTCTTCTTTAATTTCAGCAGCTTTAATACCATTGATACTATGTTCGATAAAGAGTACAAAATAACTTTTAGATTTGCCAAAGAAGTGGATTACTGCCTGAGACAATAGGAATAAACCAATACCAACAAGAGGATTTAATACTACTAGAGATAAAACCAATCCGACATAAGATATCATTGAAGAATAAATAAGAACATCCGCTGCATCGTCGTCTCCAAGAGCATATAAATCACTTGCATTATTCAAATTTTCGGATATTTCAATTACAGTTGTAATATTACCAACCGTTTTTAATAGCCCAGTTGTAGAATTGGAGATATTACTTCTTACCAATTTACTTATGATATCTTTGTCTTTAAACAGGATTTGATGTGAAGCTGTTTTTGATAATTCTGTTAATTCATACAACTTATTTATGGTTTCTACTGCATCCTTTGTAAAATCCAAAATATCTTTTGTCGATATATTGCCTCCTTTTTTCCTAATTTTATTGATTATACTAATAGATGTTCCGAGCACATCAAAAAAATACAGTATAGTTTTGAACTGCTGTATTTTGTGTTCAACTACTACTTTTTCATGACCTTTTAAAGACTCTAATTTTTTTCTATCTTCTTTTAAAAAATCATCCTCAAGAATACTAGCACTCTTACTAAATAAAACACCTGTAAATTCAAAGTACTCAAAAAACTTATCTGTAGGTGTTTTGTTTACAATGTTTAAGTAAAGGTTTAGCTCTTTTTTTATAGTTCCGTCTTTTTTAGGGTTACTTTTTTTAAAATCTAAACTTAGAATTTTTAAAATTACTCCATAGAATAAAATTAAATTACTATTAGTATTTATATCACTGTTTCTTTCATTAAAACTCTTTTGAACATTAGATGTAGGTATATTAGTTTGGTTTGAGTTATGACCAAAGGTTCCTCCAAAAATTTCTTTTATCGTTTTTATTACTTTTTTGTTACTCCCAAGTTTAGTAATTATAACAGTGAGCGCATCGATTTGTTCTCTTTTTAGTTCTTTTAAATTATTAATCAAATTACTACTATAGAGCGCACTACATATTAGGTCTATTGATTTTTGTAATGCAATTTCACTTTTATATAGACTTGTGAAACCGTTAACCAATTTATTTGTAAACCATTCCGGTTTTATTTCATTATATTTATCAGGGATAATGTCTCTTTTTTTGACTCCTAGAAGTTGATTGATCTTTAAAAATTCACTATAATGTTGACCTAATTTATACTTTGATCCAGCGACTTTTTTATCAACCAATTTCTCAAACTCTTTTTCCAAGTTTAGATATTTCTTATAAAGACTAAGTATATAATCAGCATTGCCAAATTGACTAAAATCATAACTAATAGCATCGAGTAATTGATTTTTTTTATCAAAAATTGCAATAGTGGCAATGTTCTCACTATCAAGTTTAGCTTTTACTTCTGGAGACCCATTCCTGCCTTTTACCCTTACAGAATAATTTATTTGATTTGATAAAAATGCGTTGACAGCGATACTCTTACTTCTATCAGCTACATATGAAGCTGTAGAAGTATCAAAAGGTTTACTTGAGTTTGATGGTTGAAAAAACCATTCAAATTCAGAACTTGCTTTAATTGTTACTGTCTCCGTAACAGCTATTTTTTTGAAAGATGAGTTGAATTGCTGCGCAAAATTCCAAACTATTAGACCCCTGTTTTGCAAGTTCACTTCTTGTATGCGCTTATCTTTAGGTGGAACTTTTAGTACTGTGTCTATTAAAATTTTTTGTTTCTTAATCCATACTCTAAGAGAAATAAGACTTTTTTTGTCTTTTGGCACATAATCTTTTCCTATGTTTAGGAGTTGTTTTTGCTTATTCTCCATATTAATATTAGTAAGTATATAATATGGATCGTACCAAAACCAATCACCTACTTTATCTAGTTTTAAGCCATTTTGAATAGATTTAATATTTGGAATCTTGACAAACCCTATTGATAAATATTTGAAATTAATACTTAACCCATTAAAATTTTCATTAAGTGGCACAAAATTGTATTTTCCATTTTCCCACTGTTTAACCTTTTCTGCGGCATTTATCGCTGTATGTTTTTTTTTCTCTTTGTAGAATTTTCCATTACGCTTTACAGTAACAAATTTATTTTTAGAGTCTGCTTCTCCAGCCTCGTTAATCGCATTTATAATAGATATTAGGTGTGTTTTTTTTAGTTCAGACGATGTAATTACTATTGAATTTGGATAGTCTTCTTTAGAGAGCCTATTGGCAAACTTGAATTTTTTAAATTTTTGTACAGAATAAAAGATGATGTACCATTGTCCTTTAATTTCCTTCGCAAAGAAATTGGAATAATATGGTATGACTAAAAATCCTTTATTGTTAAGATTGTTAAACTTAATTTTTAATAGAAAATCGCTTTCCTGATAATTATCTTTGTAATTCTTAAATGGATAATCTTCTGGTTTTTCACATTCAAAATTACTGTAAAATTTATCTTGTTGTGTGCGTATTGGGAACTTGAACTGGCTCATAGTTATATGAAAAAAGTTGTTGGTAAATCTTGTTTAGCACCAGCGATATCGATAACAAGAAAATGATATTGGTGTTCTACTAATTTGGGAACTGTATCATTAATCATACTTGATTCTTTTAAATTTGTCCAATTTTGTAAAACAGTGTATTCACCATTATCGCTGTCTTTTGCAATCATAATTTTTGACCAATTTTTTCTCCATTGAATTGTTATCTCTACTTCATCGGTTTCATTATCTAGTGATTTACGTACTATTTCAATATCTTCATATTTAACATTTGGTTTATTCAAATACACAGGTTGGCATTCAATAATTTTAGATGCACTGGCGATAGAATTTTTTTTACTATTATTTGCATAATTCAGAATTGGTTTAACGCAAATAAATTGTGTAGTACCATTATTAAAATCTAATGAATAATGCAACCCCTCCTTAATTTCCGTCATTATCTTTTTTTCTCCTTTTGAGTTTTGGTAAGAAATCACTACTCTTTGAAAATTGATAGATTCGTGTAAGTTTATTATTTGATAGGTATTGTCTGATTCACTGAACGATGGTAAATTATTGTCTCTATTTTCAGTTATAAAGTAATTGGTAGCTTCTTTAAAACTTGATGAGTTTAGTTTTCCTTTTAAATTCCGTCGAAGATAAATTCCTTGTACCTGTTTAATATCCGATGCAATAGGTAATTCTATTTGTCCGTTTTGAGGTTTTATGTCTTTAAATGGGTGAATGGTGTCTCTAACTTCCGTTTCATTATCTGTGTTTAAAAAAATGATTATCATAGATTTATGATCGGCGACTTTTTTTAACGGTCCTATATTTATTGTATAATTAAAATCTGTGCGGTCGTCGATTATTGTGTTTAAGTTGTCATAGTAGTTGAATGCTGTGATTGATTCTTCATTATATACTTGTTTATAATTAAAATCTTCTGCATCATAAACACCAATAATCTTTTTTAATGCATTATAAGAGACAAATCTGGCGTTACCTTCTTTTACTTTTATTTTAGGATCTTGTATTTCTGCTATTATTCTTGGGTCTTTTGTATCTTCCCACCATCTTAAATCCTCTAAATCTTTTTTTGCATCAGCTTGATACACCTCATAATGAGATAGGCTTGGCTCCCTATTAAGATTCCAAAAAATCTTTGTCCCAATTGGTAATGGAATTACTTTTGATATTTCAGGTTTTCTTGGAGGTCTTGGAATAATTGGCTTAACTGGATTACTCACTAAACTCATTTCTGTACTGGTCTGTAGAGCTTTAGTCTGTGTTTTTAAACGGTAGTAAAAACTATCTGGAAAATAGCCTTGGATATGATCCAGATATCCCTCGGGATGTTCTTGTGGTTTTACAGGTAATTCATTAATCTTTACAAAAGCAACGTCATTACCTAGACGGTTAGCTATAACTTCTTTATCGGTATCTGATAATGCTGGATAAAAACGTTCTGACCAATTTTGCCAAACCACAGAAGCACGTTTCCAGTCGTTCCCTATTGTTTTAGGACGTTGTTTCACATATTTTTCAGGAAACAGTTCAGCCATATCCTGTATTTGAAAAAACACAGCTTCTTTTTCTGTAGGGTCTTGCCACTGTCTTTCTTTTATAATAGATACCCAATATTCAAAATGTGTATCATCTGTAAAAGCCAATGTAGGATTAGATTTAAAATCTGTATAGTGCCCTGTAAATAACCGTCTTGCTTCTAAGTCTTTAGCAGCAATAGTCGAAAACGCTGCTCTATAAATTAGATACGAGACCATCGCATTTGGTTCTTCAAATTGCACAAAAGCCTTGATCTGTTTATAATAATCTGCCTTACCATCACATTGTACAAATGGAGCTTCTGGTTTTTTAGGAATTCTTTTATCAACTACTACCAGGTGTGCAGGCGTACTTATAGCACTTTCTAATTGTTCGGTATCCAAAGCAGTAATCCCAAAAGAGACATCAATAGTCGTATGAGTTGAAAAATCAGGTAGTGCTTTTGTAGTATTGGTAAACACATAGGTTTTTCCTCGATAGAAGGTAAGATCGGTTAATCGTGGGATTCTAAAATCTTCTGATTTTGGATCTTGTTTTAATAGCAAATAACAAACAAGGTCCTTATCAATCTTTTCATGCCATAATACGGTAAAACTTTGCCAGGGAGTATCAGGCTCATTAATATTACGAGCTACAATTGCACCCATTACATAACCATCTGGTTCAGGGCTACTAAAAATATTAGTGCCTAATAAAGGTTTCTTTACGATGAGTTTTGCTAATTTTTTATCAGGAAGCCAACTAATTCCTCTATTTTTTAGATCAATCGGTACTCCATTTAAAACCTCACATATCGAATCGTTTGCTACAATTAGTTCTAGATGCTGAGCATCTACTTTTCTGATTTTTCCAGAACGCCAATTTTGAGGAATATTAAAATTCTGGTAAGACGGATAATCTTTGTCGATCGTAAGACTAAAATACGCTCCTGTTTTGATATCTGGCATTTCAGAAGCAGTCGCCTCCACAGTAAGTTTTGGTATATTAGTAGTATCAAAATCCAATGCCGTAATACGGTAGTTATTATTATCTATTCTGCAAAACTGATCTTTTATGAATGGGATATTCTCCTTAGTTAAATGTTGATCTTTCTTTAGCGTAAAAATGTAACTCTTTGGTATTTGGTCTATTTGCGAGTTCACCAATTTTACAATTTTTTGTTTGATCTGGTTTCTTCCGCCTTGATGTTCATAAATTTGAAACTGATGTACTGTTGGATTATATACTTGCTGTAGTCCCGTCCAGTTCCACTGGATTTGCTGTTGTACATCTATTTCTATAAAGATATAATCATCCTCAGTAGGAGTTAATTGACTAAAAAGTGGTTCGTAACAATGCAATTGAATCTGATTATTAGATAGTCCATTAACTTCAGTAATTTCAAATCGTTGTTTATAAACCGAGTTTTCTAGCTGCCTTTCTATTGTAGTAAAATGGTTCTTTAGGATTTTTATATCTTGTATTTCCACAGCCATCTGTATGGAAATTTTGTATTTCTTTCTTTCGATTCCGTCATCTTCTTCTGTAATAGTTTCAACCTCCGATACAATTCCATTGATCGGTTTTAATTGGGCAAATACACTAGAAGGAGTGTCTGGTCTTACTTCTTTAGGAACAACATCAATAGATTTGCTTTCAGAAGGCACAGCTACACGACCCAAAAGATCAACACCAATAGCATTATAAAAATGCTTGCCTTTCTCCCGCTGCCTATGGATATGCTGTACAGTTCCTAGTTTTTCATCTATTTCATCAGGAATAAATGCTTCATCCCAAATTAGGAAGTGGGTGAACTCGTCTTCTTTTTGACTACCAAAATCAAAATAGGAGTCAGGGATTTTAAAGTTTTCAATAGAACCGGAAAACAAATTTGCTTCTTCTATTCTGTAACTATTGGGTTCTGTTTGAAGATTTAAAGCATGATTATTAACCCAAGCTTTATATTCATTTTTATTAGCAACCCAAGAAGAATTAAATGTAAGTCTAGACCACTTATTATTATATGTAGGATCGTTATATTCAGATTGTAACCTAGCCTTAAAAAGTATTTTATTGTTATAGTGCGCGACAAAATCAATACCAACAATACCATGCGCATCTTTTAGATGAAGTGAAACATTCCAATGGGTAGTTTTAAAAATTGTACGAACTTCATTTTTACCTTCAAGAATATCTTTTGTTATAAACTGTACCTTAAACCAAATACAAAAAGTAAAATCTCCTCCTAGACTTCCTATAGGTTTGAGTAAACTAATGTTTTCTCCATTGTTATTATCTACTTTTATTTTATCAGTAAAAGCATAGCGTAAACTTGCTCTGCCCTGAAAAGTTTCTAAAGAGTTTAATACAGGTTTCTTAGCTTGTATATCTGAGAAATCCATTACATCTCTCCAAATGCTAATATCTTTAATAACTCCATTATATTGAGAACTCCCAAAATTCAAAGTATCTTCTAAAACTGTCTTTTTAGGAGGATTCGCTAATTCAAATCTATAATCTTGACCATAGAAACTAAAAAATTCATTGAATCTAGGGTAATTTAAAAAGTTTGCTTTCCAAATTTTTCCATTTTTATTTAAGATTTTTCGATACCTCAATATGATATTTTTCCCATCATACTGAACTAAGATCCATAACAAATGGTTTCTGTTATTTCGATCGAAACTCTTGAAAATTGGCGTACTAATTTGAAACTCTTCTTGTCCAATAATTATTTTAAAAATACCATCACTCGACAACCGTAATTCAAAAGTAATAACACCTTCACTACTTATTATTTTTTGAGTGCCAAAGGAATTCGAAAGTCCCATTTTAAAACTAATCGTGAATGCGTCAGCAAGGGATTTTAATTTCCTTTCCTGAATCACCAATGTTGTTTTATTTAATTTTAAAGCGGTTCCTTCGATAACATCTACAAACGCACTATTGATAATCGGCGATAATAATGTACCATCCTTTTTGTTTTCTAATGTTCTACTTAATGGGAAATAAGATATAAGTTCTGGCAAGAAAGCTTTTGGAGGAATTTGATTTAATACCAAAGGATCTAATCGACCACTTTCTATGGTATTAATAATGTCAATATGCCCATTAAAAGAATGTAATAACAAAAACCGAATCGGTGTAAAAGAGTTTTCGGGATGATAATAATATTTAGTTCTTATAATTACATCATTGGATTGCTTTACGATTGTTCCTTCTTCATTAAAATACGGATTAGCCTCTTTTGATATAAGCTTAGCTATTTCAGTTTTAGGAACAGTATTATTTTGAGCTGACGAATCGTAAAAATGAATCTTATTTCGTATTTTTTTAATCGGCTTATTCAAAGACTCAAATAATTCGATTCTAAAAGCAAATTTTAATCTCTCTGGGCTTTTTAAAAAATTAACCGAATTAAACTTGTTATAAATTAGTTTTTCAGATTCATTAGTAGTTATCGAATGAACATCTACTCTATATACGTTTTCTTGATTTTGAACTTTTGATACAACCGCCGAAAGACGTCCTGTTATGGATTCTTCTGATGGATAAAAAGTATAAACTTCCCAATCAAAATTTTCAAGTAACATTCGTTCATCTTCATTTTCAATTTCAAAAAACAAGGATAATTGCTCAACCAATTTTGTCAAAGTAATATTCCATTCACTTTCTTGATCACCACTTAATTCAATACAACGTTCTAATTGCTCGTTTTCATCAATTCTAGATGTAATTAATTTTCTGTGTTTAGCTATAATCTCACATCCATTAAACTTTATATGATTTTGATTTTTCAGTATCGTAGATTCTAAATCCACTATGCGAGGAGGGTATACGCTAGTATCCCAATCTCCTTCTATCTCGATAGTTGGATTTTGAATAACGGTAGGTAATTCATCAAATTTGTCCTCAATATTTTGGGAACCATTTTCATCCTCGATTTCGTTATTTAAAATATAGTATAGTCCAAGTCCCTTGGCGATATATGGGTCAATTGAACTAATTAACAAAAGATCGTTAATCGCTAAAGAAGGTCTTAGTTCATTGTTTTGTAAATGAGAAAGTGTCTTTATTAAATATTTATAATCATCATTTTGATTACTCAAAAAGGTTACAAGTGACATAATATTACCGACAACCGTTTCTCCTATATGATCTTGCTGTATTTGATAAAAATGATTATTTAATTCTTGAACGTGTTTTTGATCCTTAATTCCTGCAATAACTCTTTTCATAAACTCTCCCTCTGAAGATGGAAGTTTAATTGGTTCTTTATTAATTTTAGAATTATTGATGTAAATATTAAAACCATTCACAGGGAAACTTAATATTTTATCAAATTGCCACCGTATATGTATACCTTTTGCGAGAGAGTATTGTTTTAAACCTACTGGGCTATCATAAACTGCATGATAAGAAGATTCATTTTCCTGAACTGTTATTCCAAATCCAGACAATAAAGGAGATTTTACAATCGCCATTGTAATTTCAAGTTTAGGTTTAAAAGAGTATCGATTTTAACTAGGAAATTAAAACCTCGTATTAAATATATAAATAAATGTTTGCAAATCAAATGTTTGAAATATAACAAGTTTATTTGGAAGTCAAATCAAAAGTTCTAATCTATAGATATTAATACATTTCAAGATTTGTGTCTAAAAAATCATAAAAAAATGGTAGCTTGTTATAACAAAGGTATTAGGTTTAAAATCTAGGGAAATTTTCCATATTGACACAAGGAAGCCAAAATAAATGAACAAAATTGATTTAACTATTAACGATAAACAATCATTAATTCAATTAATGATTGACAACAAAACTTTGGTTTTTAATGACAAAGAATTTAGCTTTAAAAATGAGTTTCTGAATGAGAATATTTTAAAAATTGAAAATAATTTTTATTCCATCTCAGACTTCCCTAAAGTTTCTCATTTTTTTTTAGAAGCATACAAAAAGAAACTAAACTATACATTACAATCTGATTTCAATGATAATATAAATTTCCTTAAACAGATTGATGATGATTTCTGTAGTAACGGATATGTTAAAGATTATGATACTCTTGAAACTGAACTTTGGAGGATTGTAATTAACGAATCGCATTCGAAATTTAAATGTACATTTACAACTTATATAAAGTCCTTAGACAAAGAAGAGCATTCTGAGGAAATATTTAAATTCATAGAAGTATACTCAAAAGAATTGTCAAACTTAACATTAAGTGAAGACACGATATATGACAATACTAACTTACTTTACAACTTTGCTCAGAGTAATGCTACATATAATATACCTCTAAAAAGTATTACTGATGGAATTAAAAGCAAGTGCAATACAGACTATAATCTAGGGTTAGCGATTTTAGAAAAATCATTCGTTAATAATGAAACTAATGGTTATTTAATATCTGCAACGGTCTCTAGTCTTTATGAGATTAGTAAATCAAGTTTTTATGATACTATTTTAAAACAAAAAATTGAGGATCAATTGAGAGTAGAGGATATATTCTTTGGATTGTCACAGGTATCAAAGTTAGACAATTTAGATTGTGAACGTTACATTGAATTGTATAACACACATAAAAAAGAAAGTGTTTTAAAACAAGCATCATTATCGTTGTTGTTTTCAGTAATTAAATCCAAAAACACCAACTATCATAAAACTACCTTAGAAGAAGTTAAATTAGCTATTAAAGACGAAAAATCCGCAATCTTTATTCTGAATAATCTATCGAGTATAAAAAATCATGATAGTGATAAACTAGATATCGTTATCAAAATAATTGATCAAGATTACTTTTCAATAGAACATTACATCCATCACATAAGTCATTTATTTTTCTTTTTAAAAAACATTGACACTTTTAAAGCTGTAGTTCTTGCTATAATAAGACAAAAGCCTTTCAAACCCTTTATTAATCATTTTAGAAATTATCTAAATTCTCGTCAAACAGATAAAAAAGAAATAGATAAATTCAATATAGAACTATTAACAGCAAATACAGCTAGTACCAGATGGATTGGCATTAAATTATTTGAAACATTAGCTAATCGTAGTGTACACGTATTTTCAATTGATATTTTAACACTTCCATTATTAACTCAATTTAAATTAATTATAGCCTTAACACACGATGTTAATGAGCCGAAAAATAGGTTGGTTACACTCCTACCATTACTAGATTCTAAAAACACAGCCATAAAGGAATTGTTTTTGTGTAAACTAGAAGAACTCTCAGAAGACTATGGAGGACATATAACAGCCATTTTATCTACTTGTTTAAATTCCGAAAACCCTAATTATCAACAAAGTATCAATCGAATTGAGAATTATATAAAATCCTATTATACCACATATATATATCCAAAAAGTAAGATACAAGAATTAAATCCTTATCATACTGATTACAAAAACATAAAACACTTTAACACTTTGTACTCTAGACATTTTAACGCCTTAATGAACAAAGATGCTGAAAAGAACAGTTTCCTACGCGTTTTTGGGAAAACAGTAAAACTAGCTAAAGGGGGTGGTTGGAAACTAGCAAATACAGATGAAATATCTCCGTTGGGACGAATTGGGGCAGATTTTACAATGCCAAGGAGTTATTTCGTTGATCCTAATAAATTTGATATGGAAAAAGGTAGAGAAATTAAAAGAGACTGGACTGATGAAGAATTTATTAATATCAATAATTACTTAGAAGATGAACAGTAGCAAAATTATTGTTAGAGAGTATTTGTCATCATTAAAGGAAGATTCTGAACTAGATTATTTATTTCCAATTTTACTCAGTCTAATGGGATTTAGAATAGTACAAACCGCAAAAGAATCTAAAGGACAATCGCAATTTGGAAAAGATATAATTACCATAGGAGAAGATACTAATGGAATCAAATATAAATGGTATTTCGAACTAAAAGGATACTCTGACAAGGATATCACACAAGCCAACTACTTCAAAAAAGATGGTATTAGAGAGTCTATAATTGAAGCAAAAGATACCGTCTTTAAAGACTCAACAATTCCTGAGTTTAATAAATTACCCTATAAAATTGTTGTCGTTCACAATGGTGTTTTAAAGGCTAATCTAAGAACTACTTTTGAAGGTTTTGTAGCTAGAGAATTTAATGATGGAGAATTTGAACGTTGGGACATTTATCATTTAACAGATTTATTCAGCAAATACTTATTTAATGAATATCTATTGTCTGATGAAACTAGTAATAGACTATTTAAAAAAACTTTAGCTTTTTTAGACTCTCCAGATAACGACTATTTAGAATTTAAAGAACTTGTTTCAATTCAGTTCACCAAAGTTAAATCTGTTAAAGGAAGGGCTTTTAAAAAGTTATTTGCCACTTTGGGGCTAATTAATTCAATAGTATACCATTATAGTGTTGAAAACAATTATTTAGTGCCAGCCAAAGATTGTTCTAAATTTTTAATTCTTAAAACTTGGCATTGGATTCTGGAAAACAAGTTACAAAGCAAAAGTTCTGTGGTTGAAGCTTTCAAAAAATTACTTAAAAATCAATTTGTAATATTTGATAAGTACTTTAAAAAAACGTTCCCTATTGCAAGAATAGAAAACGGCCTTTATTCTGAAAATGGTCAGTTCTACGAAAAAATTGGCTATCCATTAAGGTGTTTTGAATACCTCGATGACCTGATCTATTATTGTAGACTTAGACATACTATTTTTAATATAAAACAAGCTAATCTGTTGAAAAATAAGCAAAAGGATTTTATTATTGAGATGGTTATAAACAATAGTGGCTTTAGTCGACCAATTTTAGATAATCACTCCATTCCCATAATACAACTTTTTCTCTTTTTTTCTGATAAGAGCAGCCTAAGACAAGTAGATGTGGAATTTTTATTTAAGTATTTCAATTTAATTATTAATAATTTAAAAATTGAAAAGATTAAGCATAATAGGCAACCTGAATTATATAACAATCTTAATGCACTTATAGAATTTATTGCTACAACAAATAAACCCGAAGAATATACTGATATTTCTTCTATTTTAATTGCAATTCTATTAGAGATGACAACCATTTTTAAATCTGAAGAACTATTCAGAACTATTTTATCTTTCATAGATGATGACTTAAGTTTACAAATAGCTACAATCGATTTTAGCAAGCATGATGTTGAATTATTATTATTTAAGGAACATCTCCATAAAGAGTACTATATTGAAGAAATTGAAAGAAATTTAGATGGTATTAAACTTTTTAAAGACGAGGCTAATTTCAAAGAATTCACAGAAGCTGTTATCAAGAGAAAAAAGTCCATAACAGACTACAAAACAGATCAATTAGGATTATCTTGCATTCGATATTTGGCTCATAGCTATTACAAAAATGAAATACTACCGGAAGAATGGAGAACATTAGTACAAGCTTCGGACTAGTTTTTACATCTCATTTAAGTGAAGAAATAGACAATTAAAATGGCTACCACTATGAATAAACGTTATAAGTATGAATATGAAATTTCCTAAAAACTTTCTATCTCAACTATTTGTTCAACATTGTTTATCCATCCTTCAATGTTATGTTGCAAAACAGTTATACCATTCTTATTTTCATAAGATTTGGGTTTAATTAGAATGTTTGGTTGATAAAACCCTACTAAATTCACCCTCGTTTTTCCATTTTTAAATAGTGATTTTAAGTTCTTAGCTACATCAGATTCTTTCGTTTTCAATGACACTTTATGAATATGAGATTCATTATCCGAATTATGATGAACAAATTTAGGAGCAGTAGATTCAATATAATAGATGCCCTTATATTCTTTAATATTCTCTTTTTTTAAAACAAATTCAGAACAGATTAACTGGCTTAACATTACTCTTCTATTTTTAGAGGTATACCCCTTTGACTTAATATATTTATAACTATTTTCTTCCTCTTCCAATTCAAAATAAAAATTTTTCCATAGGATAGAAACATTATTGAATTTGAGTTTGATTAAAGATGAAAGATCCTTATTCTCTTCAACTTCAGACCTTAATTTCATAATATCTCTCATGGTAGAGAGGTATGGAGATTTTCTTCCTTTATTCTTTATTAATCGCTCTTTTAAGTTTCGATCTTTGTGAATTGCTTCTCCTACATTAGACCCTATACCTGATTCTTTTTTAAAGTTTTTTTCAAAGACCAAGTTTATTCTAAACTCAAATTTGCCGTCTGATATATTTTCAAATATTTTATTATTTGATTTTTTTAAAATGGATATAACTTGACCTTCAGTATTGTATTTACAGGCTAATGAATGTTTTTCTTTAGGCAATAAGCGATAAAATTTTGTGCCTAAATTATAATTTATTTTGTGTCTTTCTGCCCAAGTTAATTTAGCCTTACAATTTAGTTCATTACACCTTAATTGTTTTGATTTTCTCATTTCATCTGTTGCTTGTACAATAGAGATTTCTTTTTTCAAATCTGTATTCCAGGCTTTTTTGATTTTGATTCCCATATAGGTTTTTCTTTAGATTGCACTATTTTCTTTGTCTATAACAACTCTAGGAGAAAACAAATATGTATCGTTATCTCGCCAGATAACAATATCTTGTATAAAAACATACCCTTCTTCAGTCGTATAATCAATTTGTAATATCAAGTATTCTATGGGCTTGTTTTTACCGTTTAATACAATTGAAAATTGTTGTTCGCCATTTACATCGTTGATGGCCATCTTAGTAAAATTCAAGTTACTAAAATCGATGACCTCATTTGCTAATTCATATTTTGTGATAGAAGTATCTTTATTCGTATTTGTAAAATCTAGCAGTACCCTATTACTTTCATTAGGTTTCCTTAATGCAATTTCAATATGAGGCTTTTTAGAAGCTTTGTATCTTTTTGTAGTGTGGACTTGCATATCTGTTAATTGAGCTGCTATTGTTGATAAGCTTTGGATTTCAGATGCTCGCTCTTTATCTTTTTTCATAAGCTTATACAACGTGTACAACACTAGAGGAACACCAATTAAAGCACTTAGGGCAGAAACAACATCTGTCCATTTTGGAGTTTCAGCAATAAAGTTTAGTAATAACATATTCATTTATTTTGATTTTATCAATTTACACGTAAAAATGAATGAAAGAATAGCAGTAAGTATTGTATTTACTTTACTTTCAAAAATTGGAAAAACACATTTAATATTATCTTGCTTCATTTTCTAAATTCAATAAGCTTAGGTTTAACTATCTCATTATAAACCTCAACTCCATATTTATCATTTAATTTAAGAGAAGTTATCCTTTCGAGAGGCATATCAGAAGCAGTTATTCCTGTAGTTGAATATTTATAAGTCGATTCGTTTTCAAGAATTAGTATAGGAGGAATTTTTTAATAAACATAAAAAAATCATCCCTCACAAAAGATAATTTATCTTTAGCTATTCCTTGTATATTCATTTGCATTGAAGCCACAGGGCTAATGATGTCTATTTCTTCAACCTTGGTGAAATTATTTTCAGTATTGAGAATAGTATTTGTCAAATAATCTTGTTCGTTTTCCTTATATACCTGCCGTTTTAAAGCAATATCAATGACATTAAATGGTGGGGCAACTATCCAAGTATGTCCCGATTCAAAATCTCCATTATCCACAGACCAAAAATATTTAGTTTGTATTTTTGATTCGCTTGGAAAATCAATAGTTAAGCTTCCTTTGGTCAAGTAATTCCAAAACCCTTCTCTTTCAAGAATTCTACCTAAAACTAAAGAAACGTCTATACAAGCACCTAGTCTGCCATCTTTTCTTAGTTCTTCATTTAGGATTTTTGCAATATATGGTATTTCCTTTGCGGCTCTTTTAAAGTATTCTGAAGAATACTTTTTCTCTTTTACGTACTCTGCATAAGCTTCAAGAAATCGAGGGTTTACTTGCTCATGTTGTAGGAATTCTAGTGAGTCATAAAAGGCAATTTTTGTAAAATCAATACCTAGTTCAGTAAAACGTTTTTCTAATGGAGTCATTTCTTTAAATATGTAGAATATTAAATTTATAATAAGTAAAACATTTTGTACTATTTTTAAAATTTAAACATGGTTCGCATAATATTATTAAAAAAGCAGTTTTTTGTTTTTTTAATTTTTATAATGTTTTATTTTTTCTTCAGGAATTAGATATAAATTATTATTAGCTCTCGAACAAGCGACATATAATTTGTTCTTCGTAATAGGTTTCAGTTCCGATAATTTATTTTTTGATAAACCAATCATGGTAGTTTTATTCAATACAACACAGACATCGCTATAATGATTTTCTCCTTTACAATCTCCCCAGTTTCTAGAATAGCAATTATATTTATAACTTTCGCGATAGAATAATTTGACAATATTTTCGTCATTATATAATTTTTCAATTTTTTCTTGATCTCCTATAAAACTAACATCACTAACTGTATCCGTATGAGATTGGATGTCTATTCCTATATAATCTGATATAAAATCACAAACACTCTTTGTACACCTATAGCTTTTGTTTAAATATTCCGTGTTAGGCTTAACATTTGAATTTTCAAATATCTTTTGATATTTATCATAATCGTTATGCAAATTAGCGTTTGTATTACCATCTCTGCTTGTATCAAATGTATGTTGATAAAAATCGCCAACAAGCATTATTTCGATTTCTGTTTGACATATACTTTTTAATAAATTGAAATCGTGACCCGCAAAATCTTGCACTTCATCAATTAGTAAATTGTCATAGTACTTAGAAAGACGTTCGTTTATTTCGCGCAATACATCGTATTGCTCCAGCAGTTTTGCTATTCTGTTATGATACAACAACCCACTTTTTGTCATATATCGTGTAATATTGCTTAACGATAGTCTGTTAGTGAAAAGAGGTGTGAATTCCCAATAAATCCCTTTAGGCCTTAATTCATAACTTAAAAAAGGTCTAAAACAAAATGAATAGAGGAAATTATAATATGAGTACAGATCAATATTCTCAGGTAAATAACCAAATTTTTTAATTATTGCTTTTTTTAAATTCCTTGTATTATTAATAGTATAAGTAATTAATAAGAACCTTTCTTCTAAGTTTAATTTTTTGATTATCAGAGTAGTTTTTCCAGAACCAGCAACCGCTAATATTAGACTTTTATCCATTCAATAGCATTTTTAATATAGTTAGGAACAATCAAATGGTTAGCTTTTTTGTCTAACAATTCGAATGCAACATCTGCTTTATTTTTGAGCATATAATCTTGAACGGTCAATGTTTTTCGCCTAGCTAAAAATATATCATCACAGATTTTTTTATTATTTTGATATAATGCTATTTCAAAAGTTGTAATAGCATTATCTGAATCATAGAATATCTTTATATTATCAGATGTATAATCATCATACCTATCAATACAATTCGTCTGAAAATCTCCGTCATTATCTCGAATTACAGCCGTTTTAATTTTTAGCAATTTGGCAATATCCAGATATCTTTTAAAGCTTGTTCCTCCAACAGATAATATATGAATCCCGGAATTTTCAAGCTTTTCTTTCGTTTCATTTTTATATAGAGCTTCTAATAGAATAAATTCGGCATCTCCTTCAATAAGTATAACTCTACTAGATAAAATATATTCAAGAATATTATTATCTGGAGCCTTTATAAAAAACCTAGCAGTATCTTCGGGAATATCATTTAATGAAATAGGGTTTAAACTATTGTTGTTTAACATTAGAGCCTTTCTTAAATCTAACCTTGTACTAATTAAATTACTATGAGTGGCGATAAATAATTGTTTATTTTCAGATTCGTTAATCCTCTGAATCAACTTTTTCATATTTAAATGACTCAAATGATTTTCGGGTTCTTCTAGAAGAATAATATCTAGTTCATTTTCGTTTTTTTGAAGAGCAAAATCCGTCTTGATAAAACATTGTCGACCTTTCCCCTTATTTTCTATTTCAATATTTCCTTCTTTAATCGTTAAATCTGATTCAAGATTAGCTTTTGAATTGGTTCTTACAGAAAAAGAATAATCATTTAGTCTATCATTCAGCTCATTTAAAACTGTATTTCGAAAATTTTCTTTATGTTTTCTATATTCATTTTGATGCTTGTTTTTTTCAGCATCTTTTATACTATTATGATAAAGAGTTTTAATATAAGTCTTAGTAGCATATTCGTTGTTAATTTGAGTATTGTCTAATAAAAGATGTTGCATAAATCTTCTATAACCAGTATAACTATCACCTGAGAATGTTTTGAAATTTATCGAGTAATATTCAAAAGGAAAATTATTCCCCTGTTGATTTAAAATTTCTTTAATTTCTTTTCCTAAATCATCTCTGGGTTCACAGATAAGCATGAGCCCGTGAGCTAAAATACCTTCAGAATTAAATTTCCCATCTAAATCTTTATTGCCTTGATCATTCAAATATAATTCAACAAATAATTTTGGAAGATTTTCATATTTTTTATCACTAGCTAGGTATTTATTAATTACATCTGTATTAAAAAGATGATCAATCCCGTAGTTTTCAATTTTATTTCTACTGCCACTTAAAACCATATCTATAGCTAATAAAATTGTACTTTTTCCAGCTTCGTTATCCCCAATAAGGAGATTTAATGATTGATCAAATTCAACAGAGAGATCATTAAAACGGCCAAAATTCTTTAGTTTAATTTTTTCTATTTTTTTCATTTATTAGGAGTATATCGCTAATTAATCTTGATAATTTAAGCTAATCTAAGTATAGTGTAACTATCTTCATTTGAACTAATTTAGTTTAAAATCTATATAATGAGTTATAAAAATATTCTGTATTGAAATTTAAGAGTATACAAATGGTGTTATCTCAAATTTACAAATTCTTTTGAGTAAGTTGTAATTTCCCCGATATTGATTGTTGTTTATCTTAAAATATTTTTATCATGAAAAAAATATCGATTTATACACATAACAGAGAAGATCTTAAAAAAGCAGTTCGATTGGTAATCGAAGAAATTCGAAAAACAGAAATACTCTCACAATCATTTACGGATATTAAAAATGATAGATTAACTCAAAAAGAAGCTGCACAATTTTTAGGTATTTCTATCACCAGTTTAATAAGTTGGAAAAAACACGGTAAAGTTCCTTATTACCAAATTGGAAGATCAATATTTTTTTATAAATCTGAACTTCTGGAAGTGGCTAGAAAAAGTAAATAAGCTTTTCCTGACATGGACGAGATACAACTATTCCTCACAGAAGTTAACTATTAATTTTTACTATAACAATGATTTCGAGTATTTACTACATAGAAGATTTGAATTAAAAAAAACAAGAGAATTCTTTAAATATCTCACAGGTCAAAAAAAATACAAAAAGAACGATTAATTAATAGGGGGTATAAATTGGGAATGATGATTATAATTGCTCTGAGAACAAAACGCTTATAAAGAACTAACATTTTGCGTATTAAATAAAATAAAACTTGTTTTCATGGGAAAATTAACATTTTCATAGGTAACACGGTACATCTCTTGTTTATAGAATAGAGAAGTTTTCCCTACAGGAATGAGACACAACTTTTCTCTGTAGGGATAACACATAACTCTTTACTATAGCGACGACTTCAAGTATTTCCTATAAGGATGACACGTAACTTTTTACTATAGCAATGACTTCAAGTATTTCCTATAGGAGTGAGCTGCAACTTTTCCCTAAGGAAAAGTTTCGTTATGGTAATATTAAAAACTAGAAAATTACTTGCAACATCTCGCAAATTAAAAGCGAGAAAAAGCAACTTTCAATGGATTGTAAAGTAGAAAACTATATTTTCACAAAATTCATTGAATATGATTCACAATGAATTGTTAACCGAAAATTAAAGCGTTTATGCGTTATTAAAAACTTAATCCATATAGTTTGCAGACCAAAAGGATTAAAGCCCTAAAAAGCTCTTAAAACAAGTTTTAGCTATAAACTGCTTAGTACTGATTATGCAAGCGTAAAGTCGAATTTATCTGAAAATTATTTTCATAACTTTTTTTACTACAGTTTTAGTATAGTTAATTTATTAGGGGTATAAATTGGGAAGTCCTTACAATAAAGGGAAACGAAATAATTTGTGTTTTTTTAAGAATAATTTTACGCAACGATAGGTTCCGTTTACAAACGTTTAGATGTTCTTTTGGCTTGGATAAACAATTTATTTTTCAGAAATTTCCATGTACTTCATCGTAGTCAATTCTCTAAAACATCTTCGACATCAACTCTCTGGTATAAAGAAGGAATCAATTTTTAATACGATTCAGTTTGACTGCACAAAAATTAATAATATTTAAACCTTATGGAAAGAAGAAAAATAATAAGAAGAAAAAGGGCTCAAAGCAAGCAACTCCCAAATAAGCCAATAAGGGAAACTATGGTAAATCAATCCAAAGAACTTCTAAAAAGCCCTATTGTAAAAGGTGTGGTAGTTGTAGGTGCATTATACGGAATTCTGTTTATTTCAAAATACATTATCAAAGAATATGCTGAAGTAGTTGCTGCCACGAAAAAGCTAAGAGATGCCCATCGGCTTTAATGCTTAATTAAAACGTAGGATTATGAATAGAGCAATAGAAAACACATCGAATAAGAACTACATAACAACAGTTTTTAAAAGTTCTTTCTGCTGTGTATTTGGTTTTGAATATCGTTAGATTAGGAAAAGAATTGACTAAAATTTAACCACCCAAATACTCCGTAAAATCTTTACCTTCTTTTGTTTTTCCTTTAAACTCAATTACTATAAATGCAACCTGTATTGATGCATCTAAATCCTCTAATGTTTCAAAATCACTCATCTCTTTGGACAAGAATTCTTCCATTGAATTTCGATAATACTCATCTTTATAATAAATTGAAGATTTATCATTAATTAGATCTGTATATAATTCATTTTTATTTCTATAAATATTCTTTCGTATTTCTTTAAAATGTTTATTCTTAATCAAAAGTTCTAATCCTTTCTCACTTTTAGTAATCAAGCTATTTGTTGAGGACAGATCTAAAAAAACGGAATCTTTAACCTCATATGAATATTCATTGATTTTGGGAGGCATATCTTCTCCAAGCTTATCGAAACCATAGCTTACACCTATAATATAAGTAACGTTAGCTTTTAAGTCTTTTGTTATATTAAAAGACAGTTTTTTATTACTCAAATTAGAAATACCAGTCATTTCTGAATACTCACTATTTATAATAACAGTATCTCTTTTCTCATATATATTTCTAGCCTCATGTTTGTCGTAACTTATCAGTTTGTCATATTCAATCGAAAAGTCTTCTTTTTCATCTTTGTTCAAACTGATAATTACCTCTAAGCTATTTAACTTAACTAAAATTGTATCTTTAGCTTGAACTGGTTTTCCTTTTGATTGAGAAATGGAGTCTAATGGCTGATTTTTACTAATTGTTATTGGGTCAACTTGACTATTTAAGACTTTTTCAGGAGTATCCTTACATTGTATAAATAAAACAGAAGTCAGAACTAGTAAAACGATATTAGTCATAATAAAATAATTTAATCTACTCAACTTTATTAACATTAATTGTATCTATTTTTATAGCACTAAAACTAGTATTGAGTCCTAAATGCCCATGATCATCATGATGACTAGAATGTCTAGTTCCTTCAACTACAGTTAAATCTACCGAATTAGTTTTAGTGGTATAGTTTTTTCCAAAATTATACTTTTTTGCAACTTCAAAAATCTTTTTGTTTTTATCAAAATTAAACCAAGACTCCGTGAATTCACCTCTAACACTTTTCTTACTAGAATTAACATATCTAAAATCAACATCTAATCCAATTCTTTTTCCTAGGTGACCATGACCACTATGATGACTCCCAGGTTTGCCAGGATCACTTCCATTTTCTGATGACATATCTCCAAAATCTACTATATACCCTAAAACTCCTAATTCACTAGCCATACCAAACAGGCAAGCGGCCGTTCTAGGTAATAAATATCGATCTCCTTTACCTTGGTATTCTGTTGTTGTATAGATAGTTTGACCAGACTTTCTTTTTTTGGCATTATGATCAATCCCTCCTATATCCCCATTGCTATAACTACCAAATCCATCACCTGTTTCAGGAAACTTTACCATCCCATATCCATTTTTGGTTAATGTAGCAACTTTTTTAAAGGTGTTATTTCCTTCTTCTGTTTCTACATAATAGTTGATCTCTTTTCCTCCGGCGATATATTTTATAGTACCATCTTTAAAGACATAGTAACCTGCATCCTCTGGTGGAGTATAGTTAATAATTGTACAATCACTGTTTTCTCGTACCTGATTAAGAGCTGCAACAAAATTCTCGTATCGTACTAATTTTTTGGCATCACTTTCTCCACTATTAATAATATTACTAATTCTAAGCACGTCGGTTTCTTTTTCTCCCATATCTGCTTTCAAATTCATATTATTTTTATCCCAAAAATAAATTGCTGATAGTGCAACTATAAGTGAATGCTCGGTTACTTTTTCTGGATTCGTTTCAAAATTATAATTCGGCCAACTATACTTATTCTTTTTCTTATCATACCATTTCTGAAAGGCTTTATAATTGGACTTCCCTGTCAATTGTACGAGACCTCTACCTCTATATTTATAACCATCATGGTTTTCATTTCCCCAATCATCATCGGTAACCTGTTCATTACCAAGCTCTGTTGCTTTACTACCCTTAGCGTATGCCCAATTAGCTATTTCTACTTCATCTGCATTCTTACTCGAGGTTTTTCCCCAATCATCCGCTTTTTGCTTACCTTCTGTTGTTTTAAAATTACCAAAAGTAGATTTTAACTTACTAGCATTATAAACAAAATCTTCATTATAACTCCAAAAACCAGTTTCTTTCGCTACCTGACCAAGAAAATGTCCTCTTCTTCTACAATTATCATTGATCCCAAATTCTTTCATATATTTATTTAAATCGGGTAAGTAATCAAATACTCTTTTTCCATATTTATTGCTTAGAGGTAAATCTCCACCGTGAGCGTCTAATACTTTTTCTAAATCTAATGTAATTAAATCTGTTTCACATCGAATACATTTGGTGTTTTTTTTCTTAAAAGTACTTTGCTCCACCACCACAGGATTTACTTGATTCTGCAGTTTATCTTTTTTTGTAAATCCAACAATAACCCCTTGTGTTCGTATCGCTTTACTATACCACGGCACATCATCTACTTCTATATAAAAAGTTTCTCTGGTGCCTACCCAACCATTCCATTTCTTTTCTATACAAATATCAAAAGAAGCTTTGCCTTCACTATCTATAGTAGCAGTATAACTGTTTACGGTATCGTCTGGATTAAGAAAATCCGCCCATAAAGCTTTATCATAACGGTATAGATGAATCGTTACCGTTTTACCGATCAGGTTATAGCTCTTAATATGGCAGCTAATCGTATCATCAAAAAGTACATTACGTACTCGTTTATCAGATTTTTCAAAAAAGATTCCCGAAATAGCAGCTTTTGATTTTACATTGATTTTCATTCCATGTTCAAAATGTGACATTCCTGCTTTGGCATGCTTTATGACTTCTTTATCATCATCGGGCAATACCTCATACACCACATATCCTGCTCCTTTTTGCGAACCATTGGTCAGTTTTTCTTTATAGGTGTTTTTATCAAACTTGATTTTATAATGTACCTCACCTTTATTGTCTACTTTTATAGCCCTTGTTTCTGCAATAGTGGTTTTACTGCTGTCTTTTTGGATGTTATAAAACTTTAGTTTAATCTTTTGGTCATTAAACGCTTCTAGTTTAAGTTTCACATATACTTCTTCATCAAAGCCGCAGGTTGTTTTGTATCTTCCTTTGCTATCTGTCCACTCCATTCTTTTTACGCTAGGAGTGGTCACCGTTACTTTTTTGATACAGCTAGAGGTTTTTCCTTTTTTAATACGACCAATCTCACTAGTGTTCATATAAGCTTCTACATAATAATCTCCTTCTGTTGTATGATCAGAAAACTCAAATGTTTCTCCTGTAGTACCACTTAATGCTGTTACTTCATTAAAAGCACTGTCATATACCACCCATTTTATGGCTTGCTTTTCTTCTGCTGTAGGAGGTTTGATACTGTAGGCATTATCAGGTACTTTCAATTTGATGGTATCATTATGGGTACGCATAGAGGTTTTATCCAGTTGTATCATGGTGACCCCATTTAATCCTACCCGTAAGGTAGTTTCTACTGTTTTCTCTTCTCTGGTAGCTTTAATTTTATAATATCCTTTTTCGGCAAAGGTTACGGTTTCTTTATATGTATTTCCTGCGACGGCATTTTCTACGGTTTCCGTATACGTTCTTCCTTTATTGGTAGATTTGTAAACAGCCCACTGTACATCTTCTACTGTTGCGACATCTAATACCTCGGGCATATCAACGGCTAGTGTAAACGTAGCTTGTTCTCCTGGTCGTATTTTTGCGGCTACATTTTTATCAACACTGTTTAATTCTGGTTTTTTGATGGTTACTGTATAGGTAGCTGCCTTTGTACCTCCAGCACTACCACCATAGGCTTCTACTTTGTATGTGCCATCTTCTGAAAAACGAACATCCAATAGCTCCCCTTTGTCCTGATAAGTATGTAGCGTTTCTCCTGCATCATCATATACTACCCAGTTTACCTTATCCTTATCGGCAGCATTCTCATTATACCATTTTGAAACTTTAAAACTGATCCATTGGTCTTTTATATATTTTGTTTTGCTATCTATAGTGGTGATTTTTTTTACAGAAGCCCCTGTATCATCGGTAGTATCGCCATCAAATCCTCCTCCTGCAAGTATTTCTAAATCTGCTTCGGTAATCATAGGATTTAGTAAAGTCGTTACTGCTAGTGTACCATTTTGTATCTGGGCTTCATTTACTTGGACAGGATCTTGACCGTGATCTTCTATTTTTATCATCCCTCCAATGGCGCACATCGCTGTAGAGTCTTCGGTAAGAATTTTTCCTCCATTAGCAAGCTCTACATTCTCATAAGGTTTTTGCCATTGGGTAATAGCAGGCTGACAGGGTAGAAAAGAGCTTCCGCTGGGTTGCAGTTTACATTTGCCAAAAAATGGTGCATCAAAGGGTTGCCCAAGCTCCATGGTACTAGCGATCAATTTATCACTACCATTTTCATCATTGATATAAAATTTTGACTGGGTAGTAACTTTTAAAGGGATCTGAGTAGGGGTCTCACTTTGATTGCAACTACATTTCCCACCTTGGCAAACAATTGTTTTTGCTGCTGATGTATTGGATGTATCCTCATTATTTTCATCGTCTGTACCTTCAGGAGTATCACTAGATGAAGCACCATCAGCTGCATTGTTATTTGTTTCATTATTTGGGTCTGTAAATATTTTTTTTAGGGCTGAAAACATACTTATTCCTTTTCTATGGTGGTTATTGATGTTTTTACGTTTTGAGATGCTATTACTAGCAGTTGCTCGGTAGTACAATGTTTAATTTGTCCGGTTATGGCATCAAGAGTTACCTTATTTTGTAACGTTGCAACTGTTTTTTTGTTTTGTGTATCCTTAGACAACCAGCCTTTTTTTACCAGATGGTCAAAAATAGCTTGCTCCTGTGCTACCGTTATTACCCCATAGCCTGTTCCTTTTACTAGTAAATTGCCATCAGTTTCTTTGTATTGTTTTTGCTGAAGCGGATATCGTATAGTGTGTCCTGCAAAATAGTCCTGAGCGATCAGTTGTGGCTCAGTAGTACTGATATCATTGTAATAAGGTCCAAAATAGCTCATCAAAAAAGGATCTCTTTTAAGTCGAATGGGCAATATTTCTTCTGTAATGGATGCATCTGTTAGTGCTAAATATTGTTGCACTGTCTTGCCTTGAAATTCTTTCAGAAGCTTTTTTTTCTCAACCTCCCATTTTTGTTTGATTTCAGAAAAATTTAATAATTCATGTAAGGCTCCCGAATGTCCTACTTGATATTCTAATGTATTAAAAACATCAGCTATTCTCAATGTTATTTGATCAAATGTACTGGTTGATTGGGTGTAATTGATCTGTATAGCTTGCTTTTCTAATCGATAGGTATACCTTGGTCGTTCTCCATCCTTATGACAATGAACTTTTATCCTATACGTTATTGTATTTACTTTTTTAGAAGGAAAATAAGTTGTGTCTTTTACAGTCACTTTATACCATACGGGTTCATCCCAATGACTGGGTGAGATGTGATATTTTTGTTCTTCTTCGTTAAGAAAAGATAAACGCATAGCATACTACTTTAGAAAAGTTTTACTTTTTCGTTACTCTGCACATCTACCTGTTTACCACTGGCAAGCTCAAGGTTTTCATCAGTACTATCTACTCTTACTCTTTGGGCATTCGCTTCTATCGTTCTGGATTCTATTGAAATATCTTCTTCTGCCTGTTGGATCATATTTTGGGAAGTTAATGAGTATTCTTCTCCTGCTGAGATACTCATATTTTCTGATGCAGCCATTGTAAGGCTTTCACTGGCAGAAATATCAATATTTTTGGCAACAATACTTATATTCTCTGGAGCAGAAATCAAAATACTTTCTCCTACGGTATCAATTTGGATCATATTTTGGTTTTTATCAGTAATGGTAATCATTTCTGCGCCTTGCGTGTCATCCAATTTAATGGTATGTCCTGCTCTAGTCCTTATCGCTTTGATATTATTACTATCACTTTGCCAGCTATTTGGTTGTGCTGAACCATTGTACATTGTTCCCAATACAAATGGTTTTTCTGCATTTCCTCCTTCAAAATTAACGATTACTTCTTCGTTAATTTCCGGTATAAAATGAAACCCCTTATCTGATCCTGCGTGAGGTGTCATCATACGTAACCAAGGCGTTGTTTCTCCTATTGGTTTTTGCCAAGGGAACTGCACTTTGATTCTAGAAAGCCCATCAGGATCATTATTTTCCATAACCTTAGCTATTTGAACATCACTTTTTGGATATCTATTCATATCCATTTTAGGATATGCCGTAAAATTGGCATCAACTGCTTCAAAAGTATTTTTATAAGAACCCCCTTCAATATTGGTATGAGTGATTTTTATAATTCTAAAGGTGCCATGTCCTTTGATTTTAATTACCTCCCCAAGATTAACTCCTGGATTATCAGAAGAACCTTTGGCTATAACCTGCTGCATAGCACGAGCTTTAGTGTATTGCTCCACTTGAGCATCTAATCTTCGTTTTATAGAGGTATCATTATAGAGGTTATGATACACTTGTGTTTGCTTGCTAAATAATTCTTTTGATTTAGTATCTGTAAACCCATGATATCCTTCTGATGGAATAGCTACTTCTGTACTACTTTTTTGATGAACTTCATCCGTAAGATAATCATTGGTAAAGTAATCAAATGAATTGGCAATAGAACTTAACTCCAAGGAGAATTTTTGTAGATCTATACCATACGAAAGTTCTGTTTCCTCATCGCTTGGACTACCAAAAACAAGTTTTTTTCCATCATAATAAAACCACTCATTATGATATGCTGCCAATCTACTAGCATAATTAAACGCACTTTGATTGTGTTGTACAGAATAATGAATAGTATCCGAAGATACTGGAGCGAACTTAGTTCCCAATTTACCTTTATCATATTCTTGAAATGTCTGTTCCAATATTTCCGAAAGATTAACATCATTGAAAGAAGCATAATGTCCTCCATCATCAGACAAGATAGAAGCACTTTTTGCTTCTAAGGTTACGAGATCACCACTAGATTGATGAAAACCTTTTGTTCCCACAACTTTGGTTACTACTCCTTTAAATTCTAATTCTTTGTAGCCTCCAAAATCAGATATAGAACTTATCTTTATGGTAATAATACCTCCTAGATATTCTTTACTATCTCCAATCAATTCTTGTGATAATTTCTCTACAACGTCTGTTCTGCATACTAATTCTAAGTCATGATGCGCATCGATTTCTTGTAGTAATTTTAGACTTACATAGGACTGGATAGGTGTTCCTGATACGAATATTTGAGTAGTAGTTTGTAGCGCCATAGGGAATCAATATTTTGGGTTCTATATATTAGTGTATAGATTTGGTTATTTGTTACTTACGATTATCAAAAATCTTACCACAAACATACAGCTATATGCATTTGTTTGCAATAAGAATGATAGGGGCTTTTCCTCCTGTAAATAGTATTCTATTTATTTTTCGATAGGATGCTATTTTTTATCGGTAGCATACATACATTCTTTTCTCATATAACTGTTTTTTTAAATCAATCTATTTTAGAAAGTTACCTTTCTGGATCTACTTGGTCTAATAACTCCAGTAATAGGAGTCGGTTTGTTTTTGAGTTTTTCTTTTGCACTCGATTATCTTTTATGAAATGATGAATCACATATCTAAGATGCGTATTTTCAAACGTTTCTATGATATTTTTATTTATCAACCGCTTCATTTTATAATCGTGATATAGCGTATAGTACAAGTTATTTCTTGCGTTAAAAGGAAAAAATGCAGATCTAAATTCATAAATTTTGATAAAATGGCAGTAATCCACTAGGTAGCAATAACCACTTTTACCAATAATAATCATTTCATTTTTAAAGAATTGTTTATTTAATTCTTTTATAATACAGCGGTATTCGATAGGAGATTTTTGTCCGTGTAATAGGGTTTCTACTTTTTGTAAAAGATCATAAGCATCAATTTTTGCCAATCCATCAAATTGTTTCAGTACTTTTTTTAAAATTTCATCCTCGTAGGTTAGCATATATTCGCTAGGTTTTATTGTGATGGTGTTTATAAAAGATAATCGGGCACTTTTAATGAATGGGGTTCTCTTAACCATATAAAAATGATTAAATAAAAGCACCCGATATATCCGGTTAGGGTTATCAACACAAAATATCATCTCTGTTTTACTATTATTTCTTTGATCTATTCTGCCAATATTCAGTGAGGTTCCATTTTCTAATAGCATTCATTATTCTATTAGCGGTAATTTTAATAAAAGCTACTTGATTCTTTTGCTTATTAACAGATACATTAGGATTGATCTTTTCTAAAACTTCTTCTATAGCTTCAATGCGTGCATTGTTATTAAACATCTCCGCTACCTTTTTCTGAACAATTATTTTTGCATCAGTATCAAGTTTATTATACTTAGGATGTTCTTTTAGCATAATTAGAATTTTTTCTAACGTTAGATTGGGGGCTAGTTTGTAACTATTATCAGTTTTGTTGATTAATACAAACCTTCTGGCTCTATGAATCACACTAATAGCATAGTCAGTTGTTGTCCCTTTTTCGAATAGACGAATAGCCCATTTATATATTAATGATTCATAACAATCTTTGTTAGCAACACGTGTCATAAAATCATCCATTTCTAATTGAATAGATTTTATAATTGCTGTAAGGAATCGATTCCTGTCATTATTAAATTCTATATCTTCTATCATAACATTATGGGCTGATCTTAATTATTTCTCTTCTTCATTAATTTATCTGCTAACATTTTCACCTTTCGGGTACTCTTTGTTTTCCTGTTCGGAAATTTCCCATTCAATATATCACGAACATATCCTGCAGAAATGTTTAATTCTTCAGCTATCAATGCCCCTATACCATAGAAATAATCCTCTTTAATATTCCGCTTCTTTTTACACACACTTTTTTTATTTGTTTGATGACTCAAAAAACCCTTACTTTGTTTTCAACTCACACACAAATATAAACAATTTTCTTTATAATAAAGAAAAACCTTTACAAATGACAGGAGATTTTATACGTCATAAGATCATTAATGCGGGCTACCAACAAGCTGAAGTAGCGCAAATACTAGGAATAACACCTCAAACGCTAGAAAGCAGATTGAAGGCAAAAGATGTTAAAGTGAGTTTTTTACTTGATGTCGCAAAGGCTATAAAGAAAAATCTTTATTATTTCTTTTCAGATTTTGTTAGTGAAGATTTTTTAGAAAAAATTTCTGAAAAAGGAGAATCTAATCCTGTTTTAGGTGAAAATGACCTAAAGAAAGGTGGTGATGAATTTATTCTTTTAAAGATTGCCGAGGTTTTATCTCAACATCTCTCACCTCAGTTTGATGTATCTCGAAAAAGTCTTGATCTTATGGGTGAAGCTCAATCAAGATTGTTAATAAATCAAGGTGAACTATTAGACAAAATGGAGGATTTAATTAAATTATTGAAAAAAGAAAAAAATATCCAATAATTAATCTTCTGTTTCATTAATTGTATCAATAGATTTTTCCAAAAGATCTAGCAGTTTTTTAATAATAACTTTAGAATCTTTTCTTATTTGTTCTCTGATCTTTTTCTTTTCTTCCGGCTTTAAATTTTTGCGTTGCTCATCCAAAAGAAGAGCATAATGTAAATTCTTAAAACTCATACAGCTTGCTTCTTTTGTTTTAACTTTCTAGTGAAGTAAAAAACAAACACCAATACACTAATAACAAAGGTTATCAAGAATTTAAGGTTCAAGTCATTGAAGGATGTTTTCTTTAAATTCAAAATATAAATAAATAATTGATACGCTATATTAATGATAGGCACTATAATTATAAATCTATATCGTTTTCCCTTAGCTTCGACATAAGCAATTAACCAACCAACTAAACCAAATAAGTTGATTAAGGTAATATACAAAAAGACTCTTAAAGATGAATACCCAGAAATTCCGCTTTCGGTTTCTCTAGGTACTGCATCATGAATATATGGTAATACAGAGCATAAAAGAATTAAGCCCCCAATTATAATATCTCTAGATATCGTCGTCGTCGATTTCGTCTTTGTCGAGTGATTTTTCATTAAACTCATTGTACTCATCAATCGGTTCTGAAGAACATCCCACATAGACAAAGCTTGTTGCAAATAGCACAACTAACGCTAAAAATAATTTTTTCATTACTTTGGATTTTATAAGTTTATATACCTAATGTAATCCAAAATATTTTCACTTCCTATGCTCAATGTGGGGTAAGCTTAGTGTGAGATACATCTATGAAAAGGAAACTCCTTATGTTATAAATAGTTTCGTTTATAAAATGCAATATGGGGAGAATTTTTCAAATATCATATACGGTAAAACCACATTGTTTATGCGTAAAATAGACAAAAAACAGATGTAATGGATGAGTTTTCTTTTTTTTTACACAAAACGAAAGAAATAATCTGCAATATTTCAACCTTTTAATTTTTGAATTATAGAAGTTTTTTATTTCAAAAAATTAGATATTTGATAATCTACTTTTAGATAAACAGTATTTATTTTTCCATTCCAGATTTGATATCTTCTTAAGTCAGAAATAAAATTGTTTATCTCTCCTTCAGAACTATTTAACAAGTATACGAACTTCATTAACTAAGATGATCTCTTGTTAGAATTGCTATCCCTAAATACTTTTATAACGTTGACCAATAGTAATTACTCTTCTAGAATTTCCTTTTATTCTGTAATAGCCCAGAAGTATATTGATATTAAAAACAATGGCGCCCTACCTCATAACAACAAATGTTTTCTAAAACTAAAATGCAGAATCATAAGCACTTTGTCAATAATTAACAATCAAAGAATAAAAAAACTGAAAGCAAATATCCAACTAAATTTCTGATGTATTAGCTTAAATAGTTATGTTAAATTTACATTACAATACCGTAATGTAAAGTAAAATTAATACATTAGTTGAAAATTAGATCTCATGAAATCAGAAAAAATAGATTTTACACCTCATAGCGAAGCTTTAAACAAACCTATATTTGAAGCTAAAAGTCTACAAGGAGTTACTCCAAGAGTATTACACAGTTGGATAAAATCAGGAGTTTTAGATGATAAAAGAGATCCTACAGCTTTACGAAGATGGAATTACTTTAGTCCAATAGATATCATATGGATAGGGCTCGTATCGGAAATGAGACATCTCAGATTTACACATCCCGAAATGAAAGCCTGCAAGGAAGTACTTTTTAAAAAGATAAAAGCTGAAGACAACAAGTCGTATCCTGCCCTTGAGTATTATACATTCTTAATATTACTGTACAATCAACCTATCTTCATTATTATCTCCTTTGATAAAGGTATTGATACCGTTTGGATGTTAGATGAAAAGGATTATTTCTTAAAACTTAAATCTGGAGAAATCGAAAATCACATAGCACTTTCATTACATAAAGTAGTAAAAATTAATCTCTACCCGGTTTATGAACCTGTTGAATTCAGTCAAATGGCTGGACTAACAGATCAAGAAATGAAAATTCTTGAAATCGTAAGGTCAAAAGAATTCAAAACAATAAAAATAGTTAAGCGAAACGGAGATATCGATTCTATAGAAGGGACTGAAAGGATTAATGATGTAGAAAGGATTACAAAATTATTAGCAGATGGTGAATACCAGAATATAGAAATAAAACAACAACATGGTAAAATTGTTTCTGCACATCGAACTGTTAGAACAAATTTTAAAAAATTATAATTAACGCAAGATGACCGCTACAAGTCATGCACACTTATCCACTACTGTTTTGACCGACGCTACAATCGGAGAAGCAGCAATTAAGTATTAAAATGAATACAAATGAAAAGAATGAGAAATTTATCGAAATGAGTGAGTTATGTAACATCATTAAAGCTAAAGACACAAGAACTGCTGTAAAATGGTGTGAAAACTTAGAAATCCCAATGCTAGTAATAGGTAAAAAAAGGGTAGCATACCGTTTTTTGGTAGAAGTAGAGCTTGATAAAAGAATGATACAACTCTTAAAGAAACAATTTCCCGAAGAATGGGAAAAAATTTATCGCTTTTATCTGGAAAATGATCGCTTCGGATATGTTCTTACTTCACAAGAGCGAGGTAAAAAGAAAGTAAAGCATAACATATTCCCTACAGGCTCTTCTAAAGACGCACTGGATTTTGCAAATGAATAACTCTAAATGATTTATAATGAGAAGAAAAAAATTGCCTAATAACAAACATAAGGGTCTGTTAATCTATTGTAATGTTTGTCGTAATCACTTTACTTGGACAGAAAAAACAGTAGATTCTAAAAACATAGAACCTTCTTGTGGATCAACTAAAACAAAGCTATCAAGTTGTAAAAATCACGATAAACATCGTTACCGAGTAAGGGCTCATATTCCAGGTACTTCAAAAAGATTCAAAAGCAAAACGCTATCTGCGGTTAAATATCCTGATGCAGTGATTCAAGCAATAGCATTTCAAAATGATTTTACAAAAGAATTGACTGGTCAAAATGAGTTAGATCATGAAAAAACCTACCTAAATTATTTATTTGGCGCTCAAATTGAGTATTTAGATTTTCTGAATAATATAAACGTACCTGAACATCAAAAAAAGAAACGAACCCCCAAATACGTTAAAGAACAAAAAAAGTGTCTTCTTTTGTTTAATGAGGCTCTTACTAAAAATAAAATTGATAAAAGAATCATAACACTTCAAAGGATTGATGATGCCCATGTGGGCTACTATCACTCATACCTCCTAAAGGATATGAGCTATAAAAACAGCACATATAATAAAAAAATGAGTTCTCTAAGAACCTTTTTTGACTGGGCTTTAAAGAAATATCAAATAAAACGAGACAATCCATTTGATGAAGCAAACAGAAGAACAGTGGTTATTCAAAAAGATACCATCTATAAAGAAGAATTTGAAGGGCTACTAAATATAATAACTCCAAAAAATGGTATTGTAGTAATCAAAGGAAAAAACCGAATCTACAATAGAGATTTTTATCGACCTTATTTAAAAGACGCTTTGAAACTAGCTTTACATACTGGTGGCAGAAGAGAAGAAGTAGTTGATCTGAGATGGGATATGATTAAAAGTATTAATAATGAACCTGCCTTTTTAGCCGTCAATAATTTAAAAGTTGAAAGAATGACAGGAGAAGGTTTTAATGAAAATATTGCTCCTAAAATTATCCCAATCACAAAAGGGCTGTTAGACATTTTAAATCAACTAGGGTATCAGGAGAAAAAAGATAGTACTGATTTTATGATATGTCCAGACAGAACAGATATGTCAAATGGAACTCTTATGGATTTGCTTTCCAAAGGATTCAGCCATTATTACAAACAATTAGACACTGGTCGAAATCTCCATTTTAAATGCCTTAGAAAAACATACTTAACATATTTGGATATGGCTGTAAAAGGTGATACTAAAGTTTTATCATCACACTCTACTGATGATGTATTAAAGAAACATTATATAGATGAAAAAATTGTGAGTACTGCGATTAAGAATCTAAGCATTTTTGAAGCTTAATTTTCAGAAAACCCTGCTTTTATACCCTGCTTTTTTATATAAAGAACACAAAATGAAAAGAAAAATTCTTCTAAAAAACAAAATAACCACCTCATAATGAAGTGGTTATCAGTTGTAGCGGGAACAGGACTCGAACCTGTGACCTTCGGGTTATGAGCCCGACGAGCTGCCTACTGCTCTATCCCGCGATATATATTGTATCAATCAGCGAACTGATTTGTTATAATTTCTAATCTTAAAGAACTTTTGATTACATTGTTATGAACGTATCATTTCGTAATCGGAGTGCAAATATACAACCTTTTTTTACTTAGAAAAGCATATTCCAAGAAAAAATAAATATTTTTTCTTCCAATTATCATTAAACACTGATTTTAAAATATTTACAATAATAAATATATTTTAATTCCCAAAATGCACATTATTTTTATCAAATCATTTGAATTATGTTATATTATTGAGATTTATTTAAAATTGCTATCATCTTTCTGATTTTATTAGTACTTATCTTCCATATCTCGTAAATTTGCTACCTTTTTTAATATCGTTAATAACAAGATGTAAAAATACATCACCTAGTATACTAGTAAAGATCATAGAAATGAGTAAGACATTATTTGACAAAGTGTGGGATTCTCACGTAATACGTAAAATAGAAGATGGACCTGATGTGTTTTTCATAGATAGACATTTTATCCACGAAGTAACCAGTCCAGTAGCTTTTTTAGGTTTAAAAAGTAGAGGGAATTCTGTATTGTATCCAGAGCGCACATTTGCCACCGCAGATCATAACACTCCTACGATTAACCAGCACTTACCTGTAGAAGATCCTTTATCAGCGAATCAATTAAAAGCTCTAGAAGAAAATGCCGCAGAATGGGGTATTTCTCACTGGGGATTAGGTCATAAGAAAAACGGTATTGTACACGTTGTAGGTCCCGAAAACGGAATCACACTTCCCGGAGCTACTATCGTTTGTGGAGATTCACATACCTCTACTCACGGTGCTTTTGGCGCTATTGCATTTGGGATCGGTACTTCAGAAGTAGAAATGGTACTTTCTTCGCAATGTATCATGCAACCGAAACCAAAGAAAATGAGAATCAATGTAAATGGAGAACTTGGTTTTGGTGTTACACCAAAAGATGTTGCACTATATATTATTTCTCAATTAACAACCTCAGGTGCCACAGGATATTTTGTAGAATATGCAGGAGATATATTTAGAAATATGTCAATGGAAGGCCGAATGACGGTTTGTAACCTTAGTATCGAAATGGGAGCTCGTGGAGGTATGATTGCTCCAGATGAAAAAACATATGAGTATATCAAAGATAAGCCTCTGACACCAAAAGGAGATGCTTGGGATACCGCTATGAAGTACTGGAAAACTTTAAAAACAGATGATGATGCTGTTTTTGATAAAGAACTTACATTCAATGGTAGTGATATAGAACCTATGATCACCTATGGTACCAATCCAGGAATGGGAATGGGTATCACCAATAACATCCCTCTTGCTGATACAGTAGAAGGAGGCGTTGCCACTTACAAAAAATCTTTAGGATATATGGATTTTAATGAAGGTGACAGTATGATCGGAAAAGAAGTAGACTATGTCTTTTTAGGAAGTTGTACAAATGGGCGAATAGAAGACTTTAGAGCCTTTGCATCTATTGTCAAAGGAAGAAAAAAAGCCGACAATGTTACAGCCTGGTTAGTTCCCGGATCTCATGAAGTAGAAGACTTAATTAAAGAAGAAGGCATATTAGACATCATTATAGAAGCTGGATTTACACTAAGAGAACCAGGTTGTTCTGCCTGTTTAGCAATGAATGCAGATAAGGTTCCTGCTGGAAAATTAGCAGTAAGCACCTCCAATAGAAATTTTGAAGGACGACAAGGACCAGGATCAAGAACACTACTAGCAAGTCCACTTGTAGCTGCAGCAACTGCCGTTACAGGAGTAGTAACAGACCCTAGAACACTCTTAGCATAATTGCACCAAACAATGCAAGAAAACAGTAATTATTAAAAAAGAAAAAATGGCTTACGATAAATTCAATATATTAACCAGTACAGCGATTCCGTTACCTATAGAAAACGTAGATACAGATCAGATTATACCAGCTCGATTCCTTAAAGCAACAGAACGAAAAGGGTTCGGAGACAATCTTTTTAGAGATTGGAGATACAATGGAGACGATACTCCAAAAAAGGAATTTGCGCTAAACAACCCAAAATACAGCGGAAAAATTCTAGTTGGCGGAAAAAACTTTGGCTCAGGATCATCCAGAGAACATGCTGCCTGGGCGGTGTATGACTATGGATTCCGATGTGTAATCTCTAGCTTTTTTGCAGATATATTCAGAGGAAATTGCCTTAATGTAGGAGTATTACCAGTACAGGTAAGCCCTGAATTTTTAGAAAATATTTTTAATGCTATAGAAGCAAACCCAGATACAGAAATCGAAGTAGACCTTCCGAAACAAACCATTACCCTAAAAGCTACTGGCCAATCAGAAACATTCGATATCAATAGCTATAAAAAAGAAAATATGCTGAATGGTTATGACGACATTGATTACCTTACCAAAATGAAATCCGAGATTCAGGAATTTGCAGCAGAGAGACCTTTTTAATAAATAATAAGGGCGTTCGGGCGGGCTATTCGCTATATCTTTTTATACCTTGTACATTTCGACTACGCTCAATGTACAAGGTATAAAAAGGATGCCGCTGCTATCCCTAACGCATAAAAACAGTATCAAAATGAGCAAACGGTCAATAGAAATAATGGATACTACACTCCGCGATGGTGAACAAACCTCGGGAATTTCATTTTCTGCTTCAGAGAAACTTACCATCGCAAGCCTTCTTATCGAAGAATTAGGTGTAGATCGTATAGAAGTAGCATCCGCCAGAGTATCAGAAGGAGAATTTATAGCAGTAAAAAACATTATAGATTGGGCAAGTGAGAATGGATATATTGATCGTGTAGAAATCTTAACTTTTGTAGATGGTGGAAAATCTATACAATGGATGAAAGATACCGGAGCTAAGGTTCAAAATTTACTAACCAAAGGATCCCTTAACCATCTTACCTATCAGTTAAAAAAAACTCCTAAGCAACATTTTACTGATATTGCAGAAGTTTTTTCTCAAGCAGAAAAAGAAGGAATAACTAACAATGTTTATTTAGAAGATTGGAGTAATGGGATGCGCAATTCTCCAGAATATGTGCATGAATTTCTTGACTTTCTTGCAACGCAACCTGTCAAGCGTGTATTGCTTCCAGATACCTTAGGTGTCCTAACACCTCATGAGACTCTTGAATACTTATCATCGTTACGAAAAAAATATCCACAGTTGCATTTCGATTTCCACGCGCATAATGACTATGATCTCGGCGTTGCCAATGTTATCGAAGGTATTAAAGCGGGTGTAAACGGATTACACCTTACTATGAACGGAATGGGAGAACGTGCAGGAAACGCCCCTCTAGCTAGCGTTATAGCTGTAATTAATGATCACCTTCCGGAAGTAACCACCAATATCAAAGAAATAGCCTTATATAAAGTTAGTAAACTTGTAGAGACTTTTTCAGGTTTTAAAATACCTGCAAACAAACCAGTAGTAGGTGACAATGTTTTTACACAAACCGCAGGAGTACACGCAGATGGAGATAGCAAACATAACCTTTATTTTAATGATCTAATGCCAGAACGTTTCGGAAGAAAACGCAAATACGCATTAGGAAAAACTTCTGGCAAAGCAAATATCGAAAAAAACCTTCAGGAGCTAGGATTACAACTAAGCCCCGAAGATATCAAAAAAGTCACCAGGCGTATCATCAAACTTGGAGATAAAAAAGAAGTAGTTACCCAGGATGATCTTCCATATATAATTTCTGATGTATTAGACAGTAAATTATATAAAGACAAAGTAAAGATAAAGTCCTATGTACTAAATCATGCCAAAGGCCTTAGACCTTCTGCAACAGTTGCTATAAAAACGGGAGACGAAATTATTGAGCAACATGCACAAGGGGATGGACAATACGATGCATTTATGCGTGCAGTACGAAAAGTATACGAACAAAAAAACAGTACGTTGCCGCAATTAATCGACTACGCTGTTAGAATTCCTCCAGGTAGTAGCTCGGATGCACTATGTGAAACAGTGATCACTTGGAAAAATGACAAGAAAGAATTCACTACCCGAGGTTTAGATTCTGACCAAACAGTTTCTGCAATAAAAGCAACCGAAAAAATGCTAAATATTATTGAGGCATAAACATTATACACCCAGTTAAACACTAAATACAAACATTTTAAGAAGCGCAACTAATGGAATTAAATATAGCACTATTACCGGGAGATGGAATTGGTCCCGAAGTTATTGATCAAGCTGTAAAAGTTTGTGATGCGATTGCTAAAAAATATGATCATAAAATAAACTGGACACCTGCACTTACAGGTGCTGCCGCAATTGATGCTGTAGGAGATCCATATCCAGACGAAACCCATGAAATCTGTGCCAATGCAGATGCCGTACTTTTTGGAGCAATCGGTCACCCTAGATTCGACAACGATCCTTCTGCAAAAGTGCGTCCGGAGCAGGGATTATTAAAAATGCGTCAGAAATTAGGGCTATTCGCCAATGTTAGACCTACGTTCACATTTCCTTCTTTAATTGATAAATCTCCTCTTAAACGAGAACGTATAGAGGGAACCGACTTAGTTTTTCTAAGAGAATTAACCAGTGGTATTTATTTCGGAAAAAGAGGAAGAGAAGATAATGGAAATACTGCCTATGACACCTGTACATATACCCGTGAAGAAGTTACCCGTTTAGCTAAAAAAGGGTTTGAAATGGCTATGTCCAGAAACAAAAGATTATGCTGCGTAGACAAGGCAAATGTATTGGAATCATCCAGATTATGGAGAGAAACAGTACAAGGAATGGAAAAAGACTATCCAGAAGTAGAAGTTAGCTATGAATTCGTAGATGCCGTAGCAATGCGATTGGTACAATGGCCTAATTCGTATGATGTACTAATCACCGAAAACTTGTTTGGAGATATTCTGACCGATGAAGCCTCCGTAATTTCTGGATCTATGGGACTAATGCCTTCTGCATCATTAGGAGAAAAAACTGCTTTGTTTGAGCCAATTCACGGATCATACCCACAAGCAGCTGGAAAAGATATTGCAAACCCATTAGCAACTGTATTATCAGCAGCAATGATGTTCGAAACCGCTTTTGGACTTACAGAAGAAGCAAATGCAATTAGAACTGTAGTTGACAAATCTTTAGATCAGGGAATTGTTACAGAAGACTTAGCTGGAGAAGCTAAATCATATAAAACTAGCGAAATAGGTAATTGGTTAGCAGAGAACATCTAATTAACTGTACAATATTATTATATAAAAAAAACAAAGGTTGACCTGATGGGTCAACCTTTGTTTTTGACATTTACGTTAGTTTACTTCATATTGGGATAAAAAAGATCATATTTATTTTTAAAATCGATACGCTTATTAATTATTTTATTTTTCGCTTTATATGTCTAACAACATCAATTAACACCATTCTCAAGGCAGTTCCATAACCTACTTGATGTTCTATATATTGTGTTCTTCCATTTTTATGTTCTGCTACTACTATAATAAGTTTCATAATTATGTCATTAGTCAGTTACTATTCTTTTACATTACAAATATGGAGCAAAAAATATAAATTACTGTTTTACCCTCGGTCAAACCTATTTAAAGTAATGACCAATCGACAATAAGTATCGATAACCTGTGTGTTTATAATCACTTAAGTATTTTTGATGTTCAAAACACATAAAATCATTGCTCAATACTCAACCCTTCAAAAGCAACTAATTCTTGTTCTTCAAACCTAGGATGTAATTCTATTGGATTGCAACATACTTCGCAATCTTCTACATATACCTGATAAGTAATCGATGGGTCTAAAAGCATAGAAATTTCTTCCCAGCAATATGGACATTGAAAAAAGTGTTCAAACATTGGTATAGCTTTTATATAGTACTCGTATTCAAAATAATAGAGTTTTGTTTTGAGTACACTTTAAAACTTAATAACACACTAAAAACACTCTTCTCCTTTACAAACCAATACTCTCGGGTTTAATTATACTCAACAAATTAAACCCACAATGCGGGATCAAAAATCTACATTAAGTAATTGCCCTGCTAATTGTAATAATTGGAGTTCTGCTATTTTCGCATTATACTTTGCAAGGTTTTTATCTGTTCTTGCTTGTATCAAATTGATTTGCGCCTGTCTAAATTCTATAGATGTAATTTGCCCTAATTTAAAACGTTCCTGAGATCGCTCAAAATTATGCTTATTTGTTAACACATTTTGCCGCTGGATATTATATACTTTCAATCGATTTTCATAATTCCCTAACGCATTTGCAATATCTCTTTCTACCTGTATTGTTATTTGATTTTTTAACAGTTCTTGATTATCTAAGGCAATCTTTGAATTTTTCACTCTGGTGATTGCTCCTCCTCCATCAAAAATATTCCAAGTCAAACTTACACCCGCTCCAAAAGTTGCTGTATTAGAAATATTATCAGGAAAGAATGCAGAAGCTGGATTTCTAGATTGATTCCACCCATAAGTCCCCGTTAACCCAACTGTAGGAAGATATCCAGATTTACTTACTTTAATATCATACTCACTAATTCGTAGATTACTTTCATTCTGTAATAAGGTTACATTATTTTCAAACACCTTTTCCAGATAATCACTTAATTCTAATTTGGATGCGAATTTGATAATCGTATCAACACTAAATTGTTTTTCTAATTCTTCATTCAGGATACTATTCAGGTCTCTTCTGGTATTTTGCAATTGTTGTCGGGTATTCAGTAAATTAATACTATCATTAGCAACATCTACTTGTGCATTTAGTACGTTTAATTTAGTATTCTGACCATACTGAAACTGGTAATCAGACCTAGTAACCCGTTCTTTTGAAATGCGCAACGTTTCTTCTAGGATACTCGCATTTTCAGATAATCTTGCTACCTCATAGTAAACTGTGAATAATTGTAAAATTGTATTCTCTATGGTCTCTCTAGCTTGTAACTCTGTGAGATTATATTGCTCTTTTAATCTTTTATAATTATAAAAACGCCCTAAACCATCAAATAAAGTATAATTAAGATTTAATCCAGCATTATAGCGCTGCGTTTCTGCATCTGTTATATCTCTATCCGGATCTTCTGTTGTTGGAAAAGATGTACTTGTAGAAGCTATTTGATAGTTTGCTCCTGCATTACCAGATAGGGTAGGTAAATATCCCGAATTAAGAATTCCTTTATTATTTTTTGCAGCTTCAATGGTATTGGTTGCAATTAAAATTCCGTAATTATTTTCTAAGGTTAATCGTACCGCCTCTTGCTTCGTTAGTTTTTGAGCAAAAGCCACATACGAAACAAAAAAGAAACAAAAAATAGTCTTAATGATATGCTTATTCATGATGTTCTTTATCTTCTTCTTGCTCTTTTATAGCACGTTCTACTTCTTCTCTGGTAATCTTTTTTCCTGTTATTAACCATTTGATCGCTACTTTTACATTATTACTAAAAGAAAGAAATAATGGTAATACCAACAATGTTAATACCGTTGCGAAACCAATACCATACGCAATAGAAATTGCCATTGGTATCAAAAATTTTGCTTGCCGACTAGGTTCAAAAATAAGTGGTACCAATCCAGCAATTGTAGTAAGCGATGTTAAAAAAATAGCTCGAAAACGAGATCTTCCTGCTTCATAAATGGATACATCAAAAGACAATCCTTCTCTAAGATTACTATTAAATTTACCTATTAACACCAAACCATCATTGACCATAATTCCGATCAATGCAATAATACCAAGCATAGATAAGATATTGATTGAAAAATTATGCATCCAATGTCCCAACGCCACCGCTGGTAAACTCAATGGAATTAGCAGTAAAAGCAATAAAGGCTGACTGTAACTTCTAAATGTAAATGCAATAGTTATGTATATTAATGCTAGCACTGTTAATCCCACAGGCTTTAAAGACCCTAAAAGTTTTCCTGCCTCACGATTTTGACCTTCATAGGATGGAGTCACTGTGGGGTACTTAGAAAGTATCTCTGGCATTATTACCGTTCTAATTTCTTGTAAAATATCCGTAGCACTTGTGGTTTCTTCATTTTTTAAATCTGCAGAAATCTGTATTTCTCTGCGTCCTTCCAAGTGATTAACAGCTACATCTCCTCTTTCTATAGTATAATTAGCTATCTCATTAAGAGGTATACGTTCTCCACTTATAGTAGTAATTCGCATATCATCTAAATTGGTAATTGAAGATCGATTATCGCGATCATAACGTACCCATACACGGATTTCATCTTGTCCTCTCTGAAATCGTTGTGCCTGTATTCCAAAAAAACCGGAACGCACCTGAGACATTACATCGCGTAAGTTCAATCCTAGTAAATAAGCATTCTCCTTTAATTCTATACGGATCTCTTTAATTCCGGCAGGGTCATTATCTGTAACATCCTTAAGCAGGGTATTATCCACTAAAGATTCTTTTAACTCTGCTTTTGCCGCCTTCAATTCTTCGATATTATTTCCTAATAAAGATACCGAAACGGGGCTTCCTCCAAAATTACCTCCACTACCATATACCAAACTCTCCACACCTGTGACTTCACCCACTTTCTTACTTATTAAATTCGTCACCAGAGATGAGAGTATTTCATCAGGGCGTTCTTCTCCTGGTAATAAATTAACTACTATTGAAGCCGAAGAGGACCCTGGGCCTATATTAGTAATCACATTCTTAAATAATTTTTTACCTTCATATTCGGGTCTTTTTAGGTATTGTTCCGATAATTCTTCATTAACGATCCAAGCTTTTTCTTCTATTAAAGAAATAATACTATCTGTTACCCTTTCGTTAGTTCCATTAGGCATTACCAGGTTAATAGACAATCGATCACTAGCTATTCTTGGAAAAAATGAAGTCCTAACGATTCCACCTCCTACACTACCTATGGTTAGAATTAGTAATACTATAAAAACAGAAAATGTAAAAAGTTTGTTTTGCAATGCAAAGCGTAACATCGGACTATATACTTTGTCTCTTAACCACTGCATTATACTATCTCCGAAGGCATTAACATATCGTAATTTTGCAAAAAGTTGCCCTAATGTGGTTTTAGGCTTTTCTCCTTGCGCTCTCAGCGCTTTAGAATGTGCCAAATGTGCTGGCAAAATAATCAAAGCTTCTACTAAGGAAACTGTCAGAGTTAGAATTACCACCACAGAAACCTCTCCAAAAAATTCTCCAATCCTACCGTCTAAGAATAAGAATATACCAAAAGCCAAAATTGTGGTTATAATCGCAGAAACGATTGGTGGTATTACTTCCATAGTGCCATCTATTGCAGCTTGGACAGGTGTTTTTCCTCGTTCATAATGTTGGTAAATATTTTCTGCAATCACAATCCCATCATCTACAAGAATCCCTATAACAATGATCATCGCAAAAAGGGACAGCACATTGATTGTTACCCCAAATGAACTAGCAAAAATAAACATTCCCATAAATGCGACAGGAAGCCCAAAAGCTACCCAAAATGCCAATCTGGTATTTAGAAATAAGGATAAAAACAATAACACCAAAATCATCCCAATAATAGCATTTTCGGTTAGAAGTTCTGTCCGCTGAACTAGTGTTATGGATCGATCGCTAATAACATTTAATTGTACATTATTATATTTTTGATTGAACTCCTTTATATATTCTTTTACATTCTCTGCTGATGAGATCAGGTCTTCTGTATTGGTGCTGGTAATTTCTACAGTAACCGCAAGGTCTCCATCAAAATAAGTAGCATTAGCAGTCTCCGAAAAACGATCACGGATCACTGCTACATCTTTTAGCCGTATTGTTCGCCCGGTTGCATCAGCACGCACAATAAGATTGGACAATTCATCTCCGTAATAAGATCGATTATTTGCCCGTATTAGATATTCCTCTGCATCCGTCTTAATAGTACCTCCTGTAGTTAAAATATTAGCCCTACTAACCGCTTGAGCAACTTCACTAAAACCGAGATCAAATGCTAATAACTTATTTTCATTAACTGCTATTTCAATTTCTTCTGCAGGATAACCGCTAATCAATATCTGCGAAATACCATCTATTCCTCTTAAGTCATTTTCGATTTGGAGGGCAATTTGCTTTAGCGTTGCTAGTGGTATTTTTTTTCCACTTATTGCAAAACTTATGGTGGGGCGTATCGCTTCTTGCTTAGCCACAACCAATGGCTCCATGCCAACCGGAAATGAAGGTACACGATCTACTGCATTCTTTATTTCCAGCAGCATAAAATCAATATTCTTTCCTTTTTCGATTTCTACATTGATCCTCCCACTATTCTCTCTGGATGTTGATGTTACCCGGTCAACTCCATCCAACCCTTTTAGATTATCTTCTATTTTAAGCACAATCCCTTCCTCTACTTCCAGCGGTGAAGCTCCGGGATATGTTATATCAATATTAATATTTTTAGAATCAATCAGAGGAAAAAAAGACGATTTCAGCGAAATCACTCCAACAATACCAAACGCAAAAAAGGCTATCACGATCACATTTACAGCAACATGATACTTAATGAAATAAGCAATAATTTTACGCATGACTATTGTTTTTTAGTCGTACCAGTAGATGTATCACTTAGTACATTAGAATTACCTTTCTTTTCCTTATATATTTTAACCAACATCCCTGCATATGCTCCAGGAACACTTTTAGACAGAATCATCGTTTTATCTGGTACTCCCTTAATCACCACTTTCTTATCCGAAAAAAATACTGGTTTCACTGTAATAATATCCAGAATACTATCTCTAACTACAAAAACTTTATCTTCTTCCTGAAGCAGACTTCTATCAATTTCGATTGCATTATCCTCATTTCTCGTATTTAGATAAGCCTCTAAATACATCCCTTCTTTTAGAGATTCATCTTTAACTTCAATAAAAGTGGTAATAGTCTGCGAAGCTTGATCTATGCTTCCATTTATTCTAGTCACAATCCCTGTATATATCTTAGATTTATTAAGATCCGAAAGTTCTACGGATGCTCCTTCTTTTAGTAAATTCGAGTATTCTCTTCCAATTGCAACTTCCATCTCATAGATTCCTTCATCAATATACTCTCCTAGTTTTTGTCCCTGCCTGATTAAGGTTCCTTCAGTTATTAGTGCTTCGGTAAGTACTCCATCAAATGGTGCAGAAATTCTATATTTTGCCAAACGCTGTTCCAGATTTTTTACATTATAATACGTGCTATGAATATTTCTACCTGTGATAAAATATTTCTCCTTTTCTGAAGTACTTTCTGGTAAAACAGGTGTTGCTTTATTCATATCAAAATTGGTAAGATACTGCTGCCATTTATCATAAATCTCCGGATAGTCTAATCTCAGATCTGGCATAATCGAGGTAACCAGATTATACAAATTACTTTTTGCAGATTGAACTGTAGCATAGTATTCTGATGCATCAATACGAATTAACGTTTGTCCTTTCTTATACTTTTGCCCAGTCTTAAAAAGTTTTGACCCTCCTTTAAAGACCCCCTGAACTTCAGAAAATAACTCTAATCTCCTTTTGGCCGTCAAATTACCGTTAGCCGTTATCTGAATCGGTATTGTTTTATTCTTTACTGTATCTACAAAAACAGTTTTTATAACTCTAGATGGTTTCGGTTTTGATTTCCTTTTACTATCAATCAATAGTTGGGCTCCGAATAGTGCACCAGCAATTAGCGCTAACCCAAGGATAGAAAGTATAATTTTTCTCATAACTAATTATGCTTTCAGATATAATATTGAAAAGCCTTACAAAACTATCAACATCAACAATGAGTTGCCGTTAAAGAACTCATAAAAGTAAATAGTATAATATTTCAACATGAAAGAGCTTTAGAAAAAAGCCACATTCGAAATATCTAAAGAATACTTTATGGTATATCCGCTATAAGTATTCTATTCCATTTCTCCTAAAAAAAAGATGCATTACGCAAAACAACTTTCCGCCCTTTCAAGAACACCACATACATCTTTTAATCAAACTACTAAATAACAAAAACTTCAAAATAAGTTAGTCAAACTATATAATACATTCACTAGCATCCGAAACTTTTGAATCAAGATCGCTTCGCTGCTAGAACCAAGACTGATTGATGATCAATACATTACATTTTATAAATTAAAAAACATAATATATTAATAGTCAATATATTGAGCTCAACAAAAGCTATCTTTTTGAATACTTTCGGATGGTTGTGTAATACACTATGTTTTACACACAAATAAATCCACTTTCTATGACAAAGCTTCTATCTCTTCCTGTAATGATTCCCAATCTTCCATCAATGTATCTAACTGATTCTTTTTACCTTGATAGTCATCAAAAAAACCTGGTTTCGCAATTGTTTGATCATAATTAATAGCTAGTTCCACATCAATTTCTTTGATTTCTCTTTCTAATTTATTGATTTTAGACTCAATATTACTTAGCCTATTATTCAGAGATTTTAACTTCTTCTGATCTTCATAGGATTGTTTGGCAGTTACTTTTGTTTCGGTAGTAGATTTTACTTCTTTATCTTTTTTCTCTATTTCTCTTAAATCGCTTACCTTTCTTTGTTCTAAATAAAAATCTATATCTCCAAGATACTCTTTGATTTGTTTATTTTTAAACTCATATACAGTATTGGTCAATCCTTGGAGGAAATCTCTATCGTGAGACACTAAAATTAATGTCCCTTCAAAACTTTTTAAAGCTTCTTTCAGAATATTCTTTGATTTAATATCCAGGTGATTTGTTGGCTCATCCATCACCAAAACATTAAATGGTTCTAACAACATCTTACACAATGCCAATCGGTTTCGCTCCCCACCTGACAATACTTTTACTTTTTTATCTACTTCATCTCCTCTAAATAAAAATGCCCCTAACATATCACGGACTTTACTCCGGGTTTTCTCATTAGCAGCATTGATCATTGTATCATGAATTGTTAATTCCCCATCAAGATATTCTGACTGATTTTGGGCAAAATATCCAATCTGCACATTATGACCTAGTTTTAATTCTCCATCATAGGATATTTCACTAATTATCATTTTGGCCAATGTAGATTTCCCTTGTCCATTTTGCCCTACAAATGCCGTTTTAGAACCACGTTCTATCAATAAGTTAATATCATCAAGAATTTGTTTCTCGCCATAACTTTTGCCAACTTTTTCAGCTTCTATAACCACTCTGCCTGGCTGAATACTAATAGGAAAATTAATATTCATGACCGCATTATCATCTTCATCTACTTCAATTCGTTCTACTTTATCTAATTTTTTAATTAAAGATTGCGCCATAGAGGCCTTCGTAGCTTTTGCTCTAAACTTTTCAATTAATTTTTCTGTTTGTTCAATCTGCTTGGATTGATTTTTCTGAGCAGCTAATTGTTGTTCCCGTATTTCTTTACGTAACACCAAATACTTAGAATATGGCTTATTATAATCATAAATACGCCCTAGAGATATTTCAATTGTTCTATTCGTTACATTATCCAAGAACATCTTATCGTGAGAAACTATTACAACGCATCCCGGATAATTTTTCAGAAAGTTTTCTAACCAAATTATAGACTCTATATCTAAATGGTTTGTAGGCTCATCTAATAATAAAATATCATTGTTCTGTAATAATAACTTTGCTAATTCTATTCGCATACGCCATCCTCCGGAGAACGTATCGGTTAATTTATCAAAATCTTCTCTAACAAAACCAAGCCCCTGTAAGACACGTTCTGTTTCTCCCTGATAGTTATACCCCCCCTGCACCTCATATTGATGTGTAAGATCACTTAAATCAGTAATCAATTGATTATATCCTTCGCTTTCATAATCAGTGCGCTCTGCTAATTGATTATTGATCTGATCAATCTCTCTTTCAATCCTTTTAATTTCTACAAAAGCTTCATAGGATTCGTCCAATACAGTACGACCTAAAACAAAATCAATATCTTGCTTAAGAAATCCTATTTTCACTTCCTTATCCATCGCAATCTGACCGGAATCAGGCTCTTGCTCTTTGGATAAAATTTTAAGCATAGTAGACTTACCTGCTCCATTTTTCCCTACTAATCCCACTCTATCTCCTGCTCCCAATCTAAAGGTTATTTCCTCAAACAGGTACTCCCCTCCAAATGATATCGATAAGTTATGTATGTTTAACATCAGTTTTTGAATATTTTGTGCAAAGATGATTAATTTTGGGATAGAATAAAAGTACTACGTATGAGCTTCTTAAAAGGAACAAAAATTTATAGCATAATTACTGGTAGTTGTCCGGTTTGCCACGAAGAAAGTATGTATCAGGAATCAAATCCTTACAAACTGAGCCAAACCTTAAAAATGGAGGAACGCTGTAGTCATTGCAATACCAAATATAAAATTGAACCTTCTTTTTTCTACGGCGCAATGTATGTAAGCTATCCCGTTGGTATTGCTTTTGCCGTACTTGCCTTTCTGATCAGTAATTTTATTTTAAAATTAAACCTAGTCGCTAGCTTTATTGTAATTGCTTTGACCATGGTAACTTTCTTACCTGTAATATTACGATTATCCAGAAATATTTGGATCAATTTCTTTATGCATTATAATAAAAAGAAACGCTTATCGTAATTTTTCAAAACGTTTTATATCTACCTCCTTTTCCAAAGTTTCCTTTTTTTCAATATACCTATATAATGCATTAGCCATAGAAGGAGCTGCCAGGATCCCTCTACTACCTAAACCATTTAAGATATGTATATTTTTATACATCACATGTGTTCCTATGATCGGTTTCCTATCTTTGGTAGTTGGTCGTATTCCCGCTTGTTGCTCTATAATTTCATAATCCACTGTCATAAAACGTTCCAATTTCTCTTGCAATTCTTTTCTTGCTGGAGCTGTTATTTCAGGAGATTTATCGTTGTTATTATATGTGGCACCAACTTTATAAAGATTACCTCCTAGTGGGATTATAAAAATGGATGATTTCACAGCTTCTCTTAACTGCAAATCATCTGATTTTATAACAATATACTCTCCCTTATTTCCGACAATTGGTAAATAATTGAAAAAAGGATTATTCACAACACCATAACCTTCAGCAAAAAGAATATTCTTAGCTCTACGCCCTTTATATTCGACATAACCTTCACCTACACACAAGCTTTTATAATCAAAAGATTCTAAAATCAGTTGATCTTTCTTTTTTAAATAAGTAAGATAAACAGACAATAAATCCTTAACACCTACCCTACCTGTATGATTAACAATCCCAAAATGATATGGAATATCCAACCCTTTATTATCGTTTTTAACGAGGTTTATTGATAGAAAATCTTTTAAAATAGGTTTATCACAAGCTTCGAACCACATATTCTGTTCTTCTACAGAAGTAAATCTTCTCTTTATTTGTAATTCTTGAATAAAGCTTTTATTTAACTTATTTTCTATGTTTTTATAAAAAGGGATGGCTTTTTTTAGCTGTTCAGAAGAAGACCAGGAGGCTGTAAATCTTTTAAGTATTACGGGGTTATATAAACCACCTGCTACTCTAGATGACATCTGAGATGCATCTTCATAAACTAAAAATGTCTTTTCATTATGATCTAGCTGCTCTACAAAAGACAATCCAGCAAGGCCAAACCCAACAATTATATAATCTACCATATCATCAAAAATAACAAAACGCTCAACAGTTAGTTGAGCGTTTTTGAATTTTATAGTAAGATACTAGAATTAGTAACTCCACATATCCATTTCAAAGTTCCTGATACTTTCCTTAATACGCTCGCTTTCTAACAACTGCATTAAGGCATTATCAATGATATAATCATTCACTTCTCGGTCACCCTGAATATTATCTTCTTTATAAATGATAGAGTTAAAACGTCTCGCATTCAGTATATGGTCATAGGTAAAAGGCATTGAGGTGTTTTTTCTATTAAATGCTTTAGCATTATGTAGAATTTCTCTTGCATCTGGATACCATATCCAAAATAATGGTACCATATCTGGCTCATCATCATCAATAAAATTAACATCTGGTGCTACAGGAGCAATACCATGCAATCTGTATCTTAACTCACCCTGACGCTTATCAAAGTACCAATATCCTCTAATTTGATACTCTGAAATATCCGCAGCGGTTAAATCTACTCTATTAATATATTGTGGATCTACTGCTTCTCCAGCATTAAATTGCTCGAATCCTAAATCCGTAGTATCAATTTTAGACATTGTTGATTCCAAATCCTGTAACGTACGTGTCTCTGTAAAATATGAATCTGAATAAATATTTTTAATCTTACCATTTTTAATATTAGACATCAAAACATCAAACAAAGCACGTCTATCAGAACCAATATTCACAGTATCTATAGGATAATATAATGGAAAGTTTATTCTCTCATCGAGATCAATTGTCTCCCAAGTTGTTTTCGCCCATAATACATCACGTTCATCCACATATCCATATTCTAATGGAAGGTCATTATCCAGCTTTATCTGTTCTTCTGTTTTCTTACCAATTTCCTCTGGGCTCGAAGCATTAAGGATATTGGCTTGACCATACGAGGATAAAGTCATAAAAACACCAAAAACGGTTACTATTACATTTCTCAAATTCATAACTCTTAGTCTTTTTTTTAGTTCGTTAACTCAACAATAACGGGAGATATTTTTTTCAATTTATACCCTGAGTTTGTTGTTAACTTTGCTTTGATATCTATAATCTGAACCGAAGACCCTCTTTTAGCTCTCTTCAAAGCTGATTTCGCTTTAGAATTCAATCTCCCTCCAGAAATTGATACTGTAGGTTGTCCTTCTACTTTAAACTTAAAGTTGGTTACTTTAAGCTTGATATCAAACTCAAAGTCTGGTAAAATAGCTCCTATAGATGATATCTCTAACGCTTTCTTAGACATCTTTATTGCCCCATCTTCACCACGTACTGTACCAATAGGTCTAGGAATATCTTTAATTCTAAATTTCTTACTATCACTTACAGATGTACCATTAGGTAGTTTACCACTAACTTTGATACTCACCTCACGAGATTTAACCGTAGTGACGTCCATTACATACTTTCCAGCTCCACCAGCTTTTCTTAAACCTGGTGCAGTTGCATTTACTGAAGGTACTCCTGGGATAGATATTGTCATTGGATTTTTTACTCCACGATACACCACATTCATTTTATCAGCTGAAATCACTGCTGAATTTGGCTTTGGAATAACTGCATATGAGCTTTTTATTGGAATGGTCACTAAAGAATCTCCTTCTTTAAACTGAAGCTCTCCCTCTACATCTCTTTCTCCAACATTACCTGCTGGGAAATCCAACATAATCTGACCATTCTGAATCTCCGTTTGATCTTTACCATTTACGGTAACTTTTGTAGGCTTTAATGTAGCATCAAAACGACCAAGAACAATACGTCCTTTAAATTTCTCTCCACTAAAGAAAGCAGTCTTGTCCGGAACCACGATTGCCTCATAATTACTAAACGATAATTCAGAAGCTTGCTGACCTGCTAATAAAGCAGATAACACTTTACTTTCTGTAGTTTTAACATCAGCTTGCATTTGTGTAAGCTTTGTAACTGAAGCTACCAAAGGAAATCCTTCAAAATTGTAATTCAACCATCCCTTTTTCACACCTGATCTATCTACTACATCTTCTGTACTAAATGTTTTCACTACATCATCAGCTACAACTGGCTCCACTTCCTTAACCGATCTTATTGCAGCAGATACTCCATCACGATAGGTAGCAACTTTTTGCAAAAACTCCTCTGCAGCTGCAGTATTTCTACCTCCCTCAAAAAACTTATTGTTTAACATATCAGGTCGATCCATTTTTTCATAATCTGTTGGATCTGCACTTTTTGATAAAATATCTCCTTTAAGTTTCTCTATATAATCATTAAATTCATTAGATAAAGCACTAATCTGATCTGCCTTCTCTTTAAGGGGAGTATACTTTTCCGGTTGTTCTGAAACTTTCCCAGCCAACCCCGCCATAAAAGCAGTATTACGTTCAGTAGCTATTACATTAGAGCTTGTCAATTTCTCATTCATTAATCCGAAAGCGGACAATACTTCTTTTGACATATTTAATGCCAACATTGCTATAAATACCAAGTACATCAAATTGATCATTTTCTGCCTTGGTGATAATTTTCCTCCTGCCATATTCTTTTTAGGTTTTGGTGGTTATTAAATAAATTTTGTTAATTACTAGTTTCTGTTCATAGCACTTAACATACCACCATATACTCCATTAAGAGAAGATAGGTTACTCGACAAATTAGACATTTGTTCTTGAAGTCTTGCTGCATGTTCTGCTGTTTGAGCATTTGCTTCAGCTTGTTTTGCAGAAGATTCTAACTGTACTTTATATAGACTATTTAAAGATTCTAAGTGAGAAGCAGCAGTAGCCATTTCTTCACTATATTTTTTAGTTCCTTGAATAGCGTCTACACTTGGAGCAATACCTTTTGCAGCACCCTCGAAGTTACGGATGCTTTCTCCTAGACTACTCATTAAGTTTGTATCTAATCTAGCTTCCTTAAGCATATCATCTAATTTCTTAGACAATAATCCTTCTGGAGTTTCTTTTTCTTTATCTTTTTTATCTCTTTTAGATCCACCCGCTAATTCTGGGTATACTAAAGACCAATCTAAATCATCATCAACAGGTTCGAAAGCAGAAACTGTAAATACTAATGCCTCAGTTATAAGACCTACAATAAGCATAAGGTTTCCAAAAGGCCAGTGCATGATCTTAAATAATGCTCCAAGTATTACTACGGCCGCTCCTAGACCGTATACCATGTTCATTAATTTCTTGCTTGATTTTGAATTTGCCATAATAAATTTGTTTAGTTTTTTAAATTCTTTAAAATAATAAATTAAAAAAGGTTAGTAATTAAGTTGATAGAAATTTTGGGACTCTATTCTATTTTTGATTCCTAGTATTATCTTCTCCTGTTACGTCAGTACCCATATAATCCTGAACGGTTCTAAAACCGATATAACTTCTAGCCGAGTCTGCGTATTCATAATCTCTGGTACTTACCTGTAGGAAATAAGCAACATCTTTCCAAGATCCTCCTCGCACAACTTTTCGTCTATTCTCGTCATCATTAACATTCGGGTTCATTGATGATACATATTCATAAGAAGCTGGGTCATAAGAAGATTGAACCCATTCTGATACATTACCTGCCATATTATACAGGTTATAATCATTAGGATCAAATGCATCTGCCTCTACTGTATACAAGAAGTTATCTGCAGCATAATTTCCTCTCAATGGCTTGAAGTTTGCTAAGAAACAACCTCTGTCATTAAGAGCATATGGACCACCCCATGGGAAGGTTCCTGACTCCAAACCACCTCTTGCAGCGTATTCCCACTCTGCCTCCGTTGGTAATCTAAAATAGTTTACAAATTCTTTGCTACGCTTTTTTTGGTAAGAGTTTTTCTCAATCGTCCTCCAAGTACAAAAAGCTTTAGCTTGTTCCCAAGATACACCTACAACTGGATAATCATCGTATGCACTATGCCAGAAATAGTCGTTATGCATTGGTTCGTTATAAGAATAGTTAAAATCTTTAATCCAAACTGTAGTATCCGGATATACTTCAATTACTTCTTCTTTTACGAAATCTTTTCTTCTTCCTTTCTTAGCACGCGCCGCTGCCTGAATATCCATCCAAGTAAATCTGAATTGAAATTTACTTACATCAAATGTACGTCTACCATTATATGATTCCTCTAGAGGAATATATAAAGTATCCATTACTTCTGCATAAAACTCATCTGGATAATCTTCAACATCCCAAACGATGTCAACATCCTTATTAAGTTTTCTACCTTCGTATCCTGTTTCTCCGGTACCACTATAATTGTCATATACATACTTTTCGTATACAGACATATCGTCGGTATTTGCATCAAGAAATGCATACTCTCCTATACCGTCGTCTCCAGGTGCTTTTCCTAATTCATCCGCCATAATAGCAAGTCGCATTCTTATAGTAGAATCACGAACCCAACGAACAAATTGCCTATATTCACTATTAGTAACTTCAGTTTCATCCATATAGAAAGAACGAACTGTAACTGTCTTTGTTGGCGCATTTGCAAGTGCGGCCTTGTCATCATCGGATTTTCCCATGATAAATGATCCTCCGGGGATGAGGGCCATTCCATACGGTTTCTCCGGATGCCATTTTTTACCCTTTACTCCAACTAGTTCTCCACGGTTTCCGCCGCCACAACTATAGAGCATTGCTACAATAGCAAAGAGTGATACAAATTTCTTCATAACGTGTTTTAGGTTAAGATCTTCGAGATTTAAGGTCGTAAACCTATTTATTTATTTCCAGAAAAACAATTTTTTTCTAAAAAAAACCTTAAATCTCCCTAATAAAAATGTTAAACTTCGTTTTTTCGTTTTGCTTTATACCATCTTTCAGGTATTTCTTGATTACAAGCACGCTCATAATCGTTGTATGTGCAAGGTAATAACGTATGTCTTTTCAATTTATTATTACCAGACGAAATAAATGGTATTTCTATCCACCATCTTTCCGTTTTGTAACTTTTATAAAATGACAACACTTCATTCTCTATCGGTACATTGTAGTGCAGCGTTCCTGGATCAGTCCTGACATCCAATTCATTAGACCTATAATTAACTCCTTCTATAAAATACCAAAAAATCTCAGCTACTAGCAAGGAGGTAATTTCTTCTCTCTTAAAATTTTTGAATTCATACACCCCAAAACTTTTTACCTTATCACTAATTCCTGCATATCTGGCAATTGCACATATCTCCCTGCCATTAAATCCATTAGGAGACATATAATTATTATCTAAACAAGCGGCACTCATAGCCTGCAAATCTATTGATACTATATCCGCATCTCTCATAATAGGTTCTACAATAGTTACATCAGAGACCACCTCTCCTAATCGATATGCATCGAAATACAATTTTTCAATCAGATCAATTTCTTCTTGAGGGTTAAAATATGTCTGATAACCAATATTACTATAATTGAAGAGATTATAAGGTTGCTCTACTATAATCTTTCCCACAAAAGAAGTGTTCATTATAGACTCCGCCGTATTACCTAAATCAAACCTACTATCTACATTTACCAAATTCACCATTCTTTCTAGAATATCAAAAGATCTATACTGAGCGTACACTAAATCCTGACTTCCTCCAATAATTAATGGTATAATATTTCTCTGCACTAGAGTAGACAACACTTCTTGCATAAGAAAATATGTATCATTTACTTGTTCTCCAGGATTAACATCTCCTAAATCAATAATATTCGTTCTCCAATTCCCAGGGAAAAGATCATATAATGATGTTCGTATGGTGTCAAAATTGAGTGACTGTCCTAAAAAATTTACATCATTCCTATTTTCCTTTACACCTAAGATAGCGATATCAACATTATCTAAATCAGGGATACCAAGTTCTTCTGTATGAATTTTAATTTGCTTACCTAAAGACTGATCCGATAGCAACATAGAGTGAGCTGCTACCAAATCACTTACTGGCGAAAGAAATTCGAAAGACATATTATTTATTTCTTTTTAGTTGTAGTCTTTTTAGTAGTTTTCTTTTTTGTGGTTGCTTTTTTCTTAGGAGCGTTTTTCTCAATAAGATCTTTTACCTTATCTAATGTAAGTTTCGTTGCATCAACCGTTTTAGGCAATTCAATTTTCACTTTTCCCTTTATAATATTACTACGCCCCCATCTTGCTTTTTCAACCCGAATACCTTCTTCTTCCCAGTTATGAATAACCTTATCAATCTCTTTTTGCTTCTTATCTTCAATAAGCTGTACTATATCATCATCAGAAAGGTTATCGAAATCGTATTTTTTATTGACATTAATAAACATACCATTCCATTTAATAAATGGCCCAAACCTACCTGTTCCCTTTTGAACCGGAAGGTTTTCATAAGTATATATCGGAGCATCCGCTTTTTCTTTTGCATCAATAAGTTCGATAGCTCTATCCAAAGATGTATTCAGCGGATCTTCTCCCTTATCTAACGAGACAAATTTATCTCCAAAACGTACGTAAGGACCAAAACGTCCATTATTCACAACAATGGTCTCTCCTTTATAATCACCTAATTCCTTAGGTAATTGAAACAAATCCATAGCCTGTTCAAAAGTTATACTTCCTAGTGTTTGACCTGGAGCTAAACTGGCAAATCTTGGCTTATCTTCATCTTCTGCAGTACCTATCTGCACCATTGGTCCAAATTTACCTAATCGCACACTAACAGGTTTTCCAGAAGCCGGATCTTCTCCAAGAATCCGCTCTCCTACTTCTCGCTCTGCATTCTGAGATACATCTTCTACTCTTGGATGAAATTCTTCATAAAACTCCTTCATTACCTGAGTCCAATCTTCATTCCCCTCAGCAATACCATCAAAATCTTGTTCTACTTTAGCAGTAAAATTATAATCTAATATTGACGAAAAATGATTTACTAAAAAATCATTAACCACCATCCCTACATCGGTTGGTATTAACTTTCCTTTATCACTACCTACTTTTTCATTCAGTTTTTCCTCTTTGACTTCATCTCCAGAAAGTATCATCTGAATATAGGCTCGCTCTTCTCCTTCTTTAGAACCTTTCTCTATATATTTTCTATTCTGGATAGTTGATATTGTCGGCGCATATGTAGAAGGTCTTCCTATCCCCAACTCTTCTAATTTCTTAACCAAAGCCGCTTCAGAATACCTACTTGGTGGCCTCGTAAACCTTTCTGTTGCAGAAATATAGTTATTAAATAAATTTTCAGACACTCTCATTGCAGGAAGTATTCCACTTTGCTCTTCTTCTTCATCATCGTTTCCTTCTAGATACACCTTTAAGAAGCCTTCAAATTTTATTACTTCTCCGTTAGCTGTAAAAAGTTCTTTATTAGTATTTGTTTCAATCTTTACATTTGTTCTTTCTAGTTTTGCATCACTCATTTGCGAAGCAATCGCTCGTTTCCAGATTAATTCATACAATCTTTGCTGATCGTAATCAACCGGAACCGTATGTCTAGAAAAATCAGTAGGTCTAATTGCCTCGTGAGCTTCTTGCGCCCCTTTAGACTTGCCTTTATATTGTTTAGGACTGCTATATTCTTCTCCATAGGCAGAAATAATCTCTGCCTTGGCTCCATTCTGAGCTTCAGTCGACAGATTCACACTATCTGTTCTCATATACGTTATCAATCCAGCCTCATACAACCGTTGTGCCATTGTCATTGTTTTACTTACAGAAAAATATAATTTTCTGGAAGCTTCCTGCTGCAAAGTAGATGTTGTAAATGGGGGTGCTGGAGACTTTTTTGCCGGCTTAGTAGTAAGATCAGCAACCTTATGTACGGCACCAATATTCTTTTTTAGAAATGCCTCAGCTTCTTCTCTTGATGTAAAATTTTTAGGAAGTTTAGCTTTGAAAGATTTTCCTTTTTCATTAGCAAATTCTGCATCTATTCTATACGAACCTACAGGCTTAAATCCCAATATATCGCGTTCTCTCTCAACTATAAGACGGACAGACACGGACTGCACCCTTCCTGCAGACAACCCTCCTTTTACTTTCCTCCATAAAACAGGAGATAATTCATATCCTACCAAACGATCTAACACTCGTCTAGCCTGCTGCGCATTCACTAAATTATAATCTATTGCTCGCGGGTTCTCTATAGCCTTTAAAATTGCCTTTTTCGTAATCTCATGAAAAACAATTCTACGTGTTCTTTTTTCGTCTAACTTCAATTCTTCTGCCAGATGCCAAGCAATAGCTTCTCCTTCTCGATCCTCATCACTAGCTAACCAAACCAAATCCGCTTTTTTTGATAAGTCTTTCAATTTTTTAACTACATCCTTTTTATCTTTGGATACCACATATTTTGGTTTAAAACCTTCTTCAACATCTACACCTAGTTCTTTTGAGGGAAGATCCGCAATGTGCCCAAAACTCGAAGCTACAGTATAATCTTTTCCCAGAAACTTCTCAATGGTTTTTGCTTTTGCCGGTGACTCCACAATCACTAAATTCTTAGCCATAATCCTTATTTTTCATCTGTTGATAATTAATGCTTACTAGTTGACAGATGGAATCGCCAATAAACATTTTCGGTTGGTACTAACTCCACCAAGGTGGCTTATTTCAGAGAACAAAAGTATGTGAATTTTTTGATATCAAAATTTTTTGACGAAAATTTATATTAAAAAAACCTACAAGTCAACAGGTTTCTTTTTCTATCATTCAATCGAATCATTGTTTTTTTCAAGTTTAAAATCGCTCTCAAAACCGATTCCTTCTTTATACAGGTAATACATAGGAAGATACACAAATGAAGCAGTAAAAAATATGCCAATAAAACACATCACAACTCCTACTAATTCTGCTAATAATGCCGAAATAAAAATCAACAAGAATGCAGTTAACCAAATCTTATTCCCAAACTTAAAACTTGCTTTTACTAAATCAGAAGTACTTAAATCTGCATTGAAAGCAAACATTGCACCTAAAATCTGCAACGGAACCAACACATAAAAAAGAGGAATTACACAAACTAATGTCGCCAATAACGAAATACCAAAAGCTGTTATAGACAGGATTACAATTTTCTTCAGATACTCTCCTTTAAAAAACATAAAATAATTCAGATTTTCATTCTCCCCCATATCTACTTGCTTGCATACTCGGTAAAAATGAGCCATAATTCCAAACTGAAATGCTGATGCTACAATAGACACTATGATGGCTAATATGACAAATAAAATGACCAATCCAATAGACAATTCTTCAAACTGATCCGGATATCCTCCATAAGATTCCCGAACCCCTTCAACACCTACCAATGCCATAATTGGCGCATATAATATAACACCTAAAGGAATCACAATCACCATTGATATTAATAAGTGAATAAACCCTTGTAACCAAACTTTTTTAAAAAGCTCAATACTTTTATTAAAAACAGTTCCAAAATCTATAGGATTACTATTTTCTATTCTTTTCATTAGTTGATTAGCACCCATAGAAATATCATTTTATTGGTTGATTACATAAATATAGATATTTACAAAATAACTCTGCCACTTTGTCATATATTATTTTTAAAGACTATCTTTGCATACTATTTGAATTGAATCCACAAGGATATTATTATACATGGAGAAGATTATTGATGAAAGTATTCAGGGACAGGCATTGTCTCTAAACAAGAAAGAAGGGAATGGACGTAAGCTTTTTATTGAAAGCTATGGTTGCCAGATGAATTTTAGTGATAGTGAGATCGTAGCTTCTATCCTTTCCAAAGAAGGCTTTAACACCACGCAAAACTTAGAAGAAGCAGATTTAGTTCTGGTCAACACCTGCTCTATTCGAGAAAAAGCAGAGCAAACGGTTAGAAAACGCTTAGAAAAATATAATGCTGTAAAAAGAATCAATCCAAGCATGAAAGTTGGTGTTCTAGGATGTATGGCCGAACGATTAAAAAGCAAGTTTCTGGAAGAAGAAAAAATCGTTGATCTCGTTGTTGGACCAGATGCGTACAAAGATCTTCCGAATCTTATTGAAGAGGTTGATGCCGGGCGAAATGCTGTAAATGTAATTTTATCGAAAGAAGAAACATATGGAGATATTTCTCCAGTCCGCTTACAAAGTAATGGAGTATCCGCCTTTGTATCTATTACTAGAGGCTGCGATAATATGTGCACCTTCTGTGTTGTTCCATTCACAAGGGGGCGCGAGCGTAGTAGAGATCCGCAAAGTATCCTTGAAGAAATTGATGATTTGGCCTCTAAAAACTTTAAAGAGATTACGCTTTTAGGGCAAAATGTAGACAGTTACTTATGGTATGGTGGCGGACTGAAAAAAGATTTTGAAAAAGCCAGTGATTTCCAAAAAGCTACTGCCGTTAATTTTGCTAAATTATTGGATATGGTTGCAGAGAAGTATCCTAAAATACGATTGCGTTTTACCACATCGAACCCTCAGGATATGACAATCGATGTGATAGAAGTTATGGCAAAGCATAAAAATATATGTAAATATATTCACCTACCTATTCAAAGCGGAAGTGATCGTATCTTAAAAGAAATGAACCGTCTACATACCCGTCAGGAATACTTTAGTTTGATTGACAATATCAAAAGATTAATTCCGGATTGTGCGATATCGCAAGATATAATTACAGGTTTCCCAACAGAAACTGAAGAAGATCACCAGGATACTTTATCTCTGATGGAATATGTAAAATATGAATATGGATTTATGTTTGCCTATTCTGAGCGCCCTGGAACGCTTGCCGAACGCAAATTAGAAGACGATGTTCCGGAAGCAACCAAAAAAAGAAGGCTTAATGAAATTATCACTGCACAAAGAGCACATAGCACCTATAGACACGAGGCTTTTATTGGTAAAACTGTAGAAATATTAATCGAAAAAGAATCTAAAAAATCAGATGCACATTGGAGCGGAAGAAATACTCAAAACATAGTTGCTGTTTTCCCAAAAGGAGACTATAAAATTGGTGATTTCGTAATGGTACGTATCGATGAATGTACGAGTGCAACACTTCTTGGTGAAGCGGTTGGATATTCAGACAATAACTAGAAAATTACTAATATACATGAATTCATTCAAAAACATCTTATCCTTATTACTTATTGTAATTCTTATTAGTTCTTGCGAAACAAATGATGAGGATGGAACAACTTCTACGGATAATAATAATGGTTTTTTAATCCTTAAAAAAATAACGCTTTCTTTTGATAGTTTTAATGTTGTTACTAGCTTTACTATTGATGGTCGTCTATCTTATCGGGAGGACAGTAGAATTGGTAGCCCAAATCCAGTTTTCGAATTTTTTTATGACGATCAGAATAGGAGAAAAAAATACACACATTATGGTTTTAGGCCAGAACTTTCTGTAGAATATATATATGATGCCACTGGAAAGATTGAAAAAATAAAAGAGATTTCTGATGATTTTGGTTCTATAGATGAAATCGTAACCGATTATACTTATTATGACAACACCATCATTGGTACAAATACCAGAAACAACATTTCTTATAGATACACTTTTACTTTTGAAGACACTACTTATGCGAGAATCACAAAATATAAGGTCACTAACCTTGAAACGCAAGAAACTTTATTCGAAGAAAGTTATGAATATGCAACTAATGGAAATCTATTAAAAAACAATATCATAGCAGATAAAGAGGGAAATCAAAAACCCCACATTTTCGAATACGATGATAAAAGAAATCCTTGGGCAGAAAGCCATAAAGTAGATTACTTAAATATATTACTAGAATATACTCTTCCATATGGTTCTTTAGTATTTGATATCTCTAATTTCTCCCCTAATAATCAAACAAATCCAAGTAGCGAAGAGAGTATCACAACATTAGAATATAACGAGGAAGGGTACATTACTAAGAGAGTTACATCTGATACTAACCCCGAAGGTCCTTCTGGAGATACTACTGCTACTTTTGAATATTACTAGTTTATAATTTATTATTAAAAAATGGAATCAGTTCAAGCTACAAAACAACGATTTGGCATTATAGGAAACGATCCTAAGCTAAACCGTGCTATAGAAAAAGCAATACGAGTAGCACCTACAGATATCTCTGTTCTTGTTACTGGAGAAAGTGGGGTAGGTAAAGAAAGTGTTCCAAAAATTATCCACTCTTTATCACACCGTAAACATGGTAAATATATAGCCGTAAACTGCGGAGCCATACCAGAAGGAACTATAGATAGTGAACTTTTTGGGCACGAAAAAGGAGCTTTTACAGGAGCCACTCAAACTCGTAATGGCTACTTCGAAGTAGCTGATGGAGGCACTATATTTCTTGATGAAGTAGGAGAATTACCACTAACTACTCAGGTTCGATTATTGAGGGTACTAGAAAATGGAGAATTTATTAAGGTAGGATCTTCTAAAGTCCAAAAAACCAATGTGCGTATTGTAGCAGCTACAAATGTAAATATGTTTGAAGCAATCAAAAAGGAAAAATTCCGAGAAGATCTGTATTATAGATTAAGTACGGTAGAAATTCTTTTGCCTCCCCTAAGAGATAGAAAAGATGATATCCATCTTTTGTTTAGAAAATTTGCTTCGGACTTTGCTACAAAATACAAAATGCCCACCATTCGTTTAGATAATGATGCGGTTCCACTTTTGGAAAAATATCATTGGAGTGGTAATATCAGACAATTACGCAACATAGCCGAGCAAATTTCAGTCCTTGAACAAAACAGAACCATATCTGCAATTTCATTACGTGGGTATCTTCCTAATATCGGAAGTAATTTACCCGCTGTGATTTCTTCTGATAAAAAAGATTCTGATTTTAGTAATGAACGAGAAATATTATACAAAGTACTTTTCGACATGAAAAGTGATCTGAATGATCTTAAGAAATTAACCATGGAGTTAATGCAGAGTGGAAATTCGCAAGAAGTACAAAAAGAAAATGAAGGGCTAATTAGAAAAATATATGGTGAAGATGATAAGGATGAGAAAAAAGCGCATTTTGAAGAACCTATAGCGACCAATACTGAAGTACTACAAATATCTCCACCCAATATCATACAGAAAGAAGAGGACAAATATCATTTTGCAGAAGAAATAGAAGAAGAAGAAACTTTATCCCTACATGACAAAGAACTTGAATTAATCAGGAAATCATTGGAACGTCACAAAGGAAAACGCAAAGCTGCTGCAGAAGAATTAGGAATTAGCGAACGTACTTTATATAGAAAGATTAAGCAATACGACCTGTAAATAGGTTTGAGGTTTGAGGAAATTAGATAATCCATATTTATAGGCTGTAGACACAAAAAGGAGCTATGAAAATTTTAATAACAATAAAAGGGTTTAAAAATAAAAATGATTAAATTAAAACATATAATTGTATTACTAATAAGCATACCGCTCCTTCAAGGGTGTGGTGCATATTCATTTAGTGGTATTAATACTTCAGCTACGTCCTTTCAGGTTAATTTTTTCCAAAATCAGTCACCAATAACCATTCCTGGGATTGATCAAACATTTACCAATCAATTACAAGACCTTATTTTAAACCAAACTAATCTTGACTTAGTTACTTCTAATGGTGATATTATTTACGAAGGGGAAATTGTACAATACTATGTTGCACCAACTAATGCAACATCTCAGAATACAGCCGCTCAAAACAGGCTTACAATTGCCATAAATGTTCGATTCTACGATACCAAAAACCCTAAGGAAGATTTAGAACAACGTTTTTCTTTCTTCTTCGATTTTGATGCCTCACAATCAGAAAATCTTATAAGAGATCAAGCAATACAAGTTATTTACGAGAGGATTACACAGGATATACTTAATGCAACCTTAGCCAAATGGTAACTAATTCACTTATTTTTTGAACACTACAGAACTTACATATTTACTTCAAAATCCTTCTCAATTAACAAAGGAACAAACTGATAAGCTAACACATCTTATTAAGGAGTTTCCTTATTTTCAATCAGCAAGATCTTTAGTCCTAAAAGGTTTAAAAGATCAACAAAGTTTCAGATACAATCAAGAACTAAAAACTACTGCTGCATATACAGTAGACAGAAGTGTATTATTCGATTTCATTACTTCTCCTAATTTCGAAAAAAATAGCAATTCTGAAGTTTCCACTACCACTATAAGAAAGAAAACGGATATCAACGTTATAGATGCCGAGGAAGTAAAAGCTTTAACCAGAATAAATATGGATGAAGCAGTTTCCATGAAAATAGAAGAAGCAGAAAACGTATTAGATCCGTCCTTATTCTCATCCAAAGAAAAAGAATCTTCTAACAATATTATTATTGCCAAAGAATTAATAGAACGGTCAGAAAACAACAGTATAGTAACCAATATAAGTCCAGAAAAAAAGGTTGAGAAAAATATAGAAGCCAACAAACCTCTTGACTTCAACAAAAAAGAGACACATTCTTTTGCAGAATGGCTTTCATTAACCTCATTACAACCTATTGAGCGAAAAGATGATGCTGTAAAAACTGATCCCCAAACTGAAAATAAGGGAATAGAAACAGAAAAAGATCCACAATCAAATCAAAAATATAAATTCGAATTGATTGATGAATTTATAGCTAATAATCCAAAGATCAAACCAGCGGATAAAAGTGCTCCTTCTCGTAATCTGGCAACTGAAAATCCTATTGCTCCAGATGAATTAATGACAGAAACTTTAGCTCGAGTATACTTAGCCCAAAAAAAGTATAAAAAAGCAATTCAGGCATATAAAATATTAATTTTGAAAAATCCCGAAAAAAGTGGTTTCTTTGCAGACCAAATTCGAGCAATAAAAAAAATACAAGAAAATAAATAAAAATATATATAATGACAACATTTTCAATTTTTTTAATTTTAATTGTAATTGTATCATTTTTACTGATTGTAGTAATTATGGTTCAAAACCCTAAAGGAGGTGGATTGTCTTCTTCTTTTGGAGGTGGTGGCACACAACAATTAGGAGGTGTCAAAAAAACAACAGATTTCCTTGATAAAAGTACCTGGGCACTAGCAACTCTATTATTAGTACTTATACTCTTATCCAATATTGATTTAATGAACGGAACAACAAATCAGGATCCAAGTGTAGATACAAATGATGTAGAAACGATTGATACTCCTGTTACTCCAGAATCATCTAACCAAGATGTTCCTGCAACTGATGGAACTCCGGAAAACTAGAGTGATCTAAAAAACTAAACAAAATGCCGACTTGTCATACAGTCGGCATTTTTTGTTTCAATTTGTCAGTATCGTTTTATTGGCATAATTTCTGAAATGTATGGCTATCGAATAATTCATTTAAATTAAAAAAATCTAATCATAATGGGAGTAAATATTAAACCTCTTTCGGATCGTGTGGTAGTGGAACCACTTCCTGCGGAAACGCAAACGGCATCAGGATTATTCATCCCTGATTCAGCTCAAGAAAAACAACAAAAAGGTAAAGTTGCTGCAGTAGGTGGTGGCAAAAAAGACCATGAAATGACTGTTCAAGTTGGAGATACTGTACTTTATGGTAAGTACTCTGGTACTGAACTAAAACTAGACGGAAAAGATTACTTAATTATGCGTGAGGATGATATCCTTGCTATTGTTTAAAACTGAATCTAAACACAAATCAAAAACTTTAGATATTCTAATCTAATTAACAGAATATCTAGTGTACAAAAAAATAAGTATTATGGCAAAAGACATAAAATTTGACATAGAAGCACGTGACGGAATCAAACGTGGTGTTGATGCATTAGCCAATGCAGTAAAAGTAACATTAGGACCAAAAGGACGTAATGTAATTATTAGCAAATCTTTTGGAGCTCCACAAGTAACAAAAGATGGGGTTTCTGTTGCTAAAGAAGTAGAATTAGAAGATGCTCTAGAAAATATGGGAGCACAAATGGTAAAGGAAGTTGCTTCTAAAACCAATGATCTTGCCGGAGATGGTACTACTACTGCAACTGTACTTGCACAAGCTATCGTAAAAGAAGGACTTAAGAATGTTGCTGCCGGAGCTAACCCAATGGATCTTAAACGTGGTATTGACAAAGCCGTAGAAGCTATTACTGCAGATTTAGAAAAACAAACGAAAGAAGTAGGTAGTTCTTCTGATAAAATAAAGCAAGTTGCTGCTATTTCTGCTAACAATGACGAAACTATTGGTGATCTTATTGCCAAGGCTTTTGGAAAAGTTGGTAAAGAAGGAGTTATCACTGTAGAAGAAGCAAAAGGTACTGATACGCATGTAGATGTTGTAGAAGGAATGCAGTTCGACAGAGGATACCTTTCTCCGTATTTCGTGACAGATAGTGAAAAAATGACAGCAGATCTAGAGAGTCCTTACATATTGTTATATGATAAGAAAATCTCTGCTATGAAAGACTTGTTACCAGTTTTGGAACCAGTTGCTCAAACAGGAAAGCCACTTTTAATCATTGCCGAAGATGTTGATGGAGAAGCATTAGCAACGCTTGTAGTAAATAAACTACGTGGAGCATTAAAAATAGCTGCTGTAAAAGCTCCTGGATTTGGAGACAGACGTAAAGCTATGTTAGAAGATATTGCGATCCTAACAGGAGGTACTGTTATTTCTGAAGAGCGCGGGTTTACTTTAGAGAATACGACTATAGAACATCTAGGTACTGCAGAGAAAGTAGCTATTGATAAAGATAATACTACAGTAGTAAACGGTGCAGGAAAAGAAGAATTAATCAAAAACAGAGTAAATCAGATCAAAGCACAGATCGAAACTACTACTTCTGATTATGATAAAGAAAAATTACAAGAGCGTCTTGCTAAATTAGCAGGTGGTGTTGCTGTGCTTTATGTTGGTGCTGCTTCTGAAGTAGAAATGAAAGAGAAAAAAGATCGTGTTGATGATGCATTACATGCTACGCGTGCTGCTGTAGAAGAAGGTATTGTTGCTGGTGGAGGTGTTGCTTTAGTGAGAGCTAAATCTGTTTTAGGTAAAGTTAAAACTGAAAATGCAGATGAGGCTACTGGTGTACAGATTGTAAACCGTGCTATAGAGGCTCCACTAAGAACTATTGTAGAAAATGCAGGAGGCGAAGGTTCTGTTGTTATTTCTAAAGTACTAGAAGGAAAAGACGATTTCGGATATGATGCCAAGTCTGAAGAATATGTAGATATGCTTAAAGCGGGTATCATTGACCCTAAAAAAGTAACTCGTATAGCACTTGAAAATGCTGCTTCTGTATCTGGAATGATTCTTACTACAGAATGTGCCCTAACAGACATTAAAGAAGATACTCCTGCCGGAGGTGGAATGCCACCAATGGGCGGAGGTATGCCAGGAATGATGTAAGTCGTACAACGACAGTGAAATAATTTAGCTTGTTTATAATAAGCTAAAAAACAGATAAACCCCGTTTTGTAATTACAAAACGGGGTTTATATTTTCTGTTATGCTACTGCGCTATGATCAAAACCAGGAACAGTTTTTTTTAAAAAAATATTATAATACGATTTACGCATAAAACTTTCGCATATAGTTCGTTTCTTTTCCAGTAAATTCAAACAACAACTGGGTATAATCAAAATTTTAAAATAACCCCAACAAGCACACTTCCAAGAAGCATTTGATTGTATCAATTAATCACACTTCCATCTAAAATCTGATATCTGAAACTTATAATCAGTTTTAAAATTATAATGCCACCACTCCGTTTTTATGATGGAAAATCCATAACTTTCCATGGTACTTCTAAGTAATTTACGATTAGCGATAACTTCTTTTGATAGTTTCGTATAGGCGTGATGTGCTTCTTTACCAAAATGATCAAATGCCGTCCCCATATCTATCTGATTCCCTTTTAGATCCGTCAGTGTAATATCTATTGCCGCACCTTTATTATGAATCGACCCTCCTTTTGGATTTGCTACATACCCTGGATTAGGAACTATTTTCCACATCTTCTTCTGCACACTATGAGGCCGGTAACAATCAAATAACTTAATCCTATATCCTTTCTTCATAAAATCAGCATTTGCCTTAATTAAAGCTTTTGCTACAATACCTCGTACATAACATTTGGCGCAAGAATATACTGCCTTTTTTAAAAAGTTATCTGATGTTGCATATTTCATATCCAAAACAAAATAATTAGATAGCTTCTCTATGTCTATAAAATCTTTGTCATCTATTGAAGTTAGTAAATCTTTCCTGTCTTGAAGAATATTATACTCTTCCTGTCTTTCTAGTATATTTTGTTCTATTTTTTCTGCTCGAAGCTGTATCGATTTAGACTTTTCTAAAAGAGCCATAGTACTCGAACTTATAACAGGCGAAACTGTGCTTTCCTGACAAGAAAATAGTAAAATTAATAATATAATCATGAGTAGTTTTTTTATCATAATACCCCTTTTTTGTTTTTAACATTTCTTAAAAGGTCAATATGATTTTAAGTGATATTACTAAAGTAATACTATAACATAGTACTTCAATAAAACCTTATAGAAGATGACCAATTAAAACGTAATCCAATTTTCCCAAGGCAAAGATACATTCTTTTCACTTAGAATTATTAAAAAGATACGGAACTTTACGCATTAAACCTACTAAAAATCATTAACTTACAATATATCAACTTCTCTTTAATACATTAATCACACTACCACAAGTCATCATTTCTTCTCCGAAGTAGGGATTTTTTATTTCTTTTTCCTTACTTATCCAAACTGCTCCTTTATTATCATTCGCCATTGGACATTTTTGTACATAAAAAGTATCCGGCATTACACGTACACCTTCTATTAATGCAAGAATATTTTCGTTTAAATCTACAAAATGTGCTCTTTGACTTATAAGGTCATTATTTTCTCCAATAGCTTTTAGCCCCTTATTAATCTTATCAACATATATATATTCTACCTTTCCTAGGTCAGAAATTTTTATACCTCCAAGTTCTTTGCTCATCGTTTTTGCTATTGCAGAAGCCTCCATCGAATCGCTAGCTACTAAGGCATCTTTTAGAAGAAAATACGATGGCAAAATAGTTACAAACTGTTTCCCAAACTCCTCTGTTAGTTTTATTTCTATATCTATAAGCTCTTCTTCAGATTGCATATTTTTATCCCTTCTCATATTCTCTCTCTTATTCATCATTGATTTTTTTCCTTGCAGTTGTGCAGCAGCATCTACCGTAAAAGTTCCATTTGTTACAACTTCTTCTCCATTTTCTATACCTTCTACTATAAGATATTGATCTCCTTTAGACGTTCCTAAAACTACTTCTCGCATTTGGAATATTGGTTGACTCGAATCTGTTTTTATGTAGACCACTGATCGTTTTCCTGTCCATAATACAGCACTCTTAGGTATCATAACTGGATCTTTTTCGACACCTTCTGCTCCTTTCATAGAAATAACTCCTTCTATAAACATTCCCGGTTTAAAAATTTCGCTCTTATTATCAAGTACAGAACGAACGGTAACTGTTCTCGTTTTTGTATTTAAAATTGGATCAATAAAAGAAATTTCAGCATCGAAACTCTTATCCAAATACGCATTGGTTTTAATTCTTACTTTTTGACCTTTTCTTAAAAGTGATATTTGGTTTTCATATACATCGAATGTTGCCCAAACTGTACTTAAATCACTAATCTTATACAAGATCTGTCCTTTTGTTACATAATCTCCTGTTTCTACCATTTTCATAGAAACCACCCCAGAAACTGTAGCGTATATAGGAAAAACTTCTTTGACCTTCCCAGAGTTTTCTATTTGATTGATCTGATTTTCTGTAAGTTTCCATAATTTTAATTTGTTACGAACTGCATTGTATAACTCTGGCTGAGATTTCTTGAGTGATATTGCAGTCAACAACTCTTGTTGCGCAGCAACTAATTCTGGTGAATATACTGTCGCCAATAGCTGCCCCTTACGCACGTTTTCTCCCTGAGAATTAACATCCAATCTCTCAATTCTTCCTTCGAAATGTGTTACCTGCACAGCATTGGCTTCTTCATTTTCTTTTATCTTTCCCGAAAGTTTTAATGTATTCGATTCTATGGATGTATCTCCTCCAACTATAGATGTTTGAATATTAGCAAGAGCCATCGCATTTTTAGTCATTCTAAACTGATCTAGAGATAGTCCTTCTTTATCAGTTTCAGAAAGTGTTAAATCCATACCACATATTGGGCAATCTCCAGGTTCTGATTGTGTGATTTGGGGATGCATTGCACAAGACCATATTTGCTCAGAAGCCATCGAAGTGTGATCATGGGTATCTGCTGATTCTTCTATTTCAGAATCACTAAAAATAAGATAACCTAAAAACAACCCTATTCCCACGGCTAGTATCATATAAATAACATTCTTCTTCATCTATTTATTTTTATTGTTATCACTCATTTGCTTTTAAAAAATCTTCTTATCGTTGGAGAAGATATATACCAAAGCACAAAACCACTACAAACCGTAATCAAACCTAGCAAAGAAAAAGCACGCAATACTAGCGTATTAAAATTATCTCTGCCTTCATAATCCATAGTATGTGTCATCCATAAAAAATCAAACCATCGCCAAGATCTATGACGCACTCTTTGGAATACTCCATCATTTACAGATATATATGCTTTTACTCCTTCTGGATGGTCATAATTAATTATATAAACTGGTAATTTTCTCCCTCTATACTCGTGGTGTTTATCCACTTCTGTTATTAAATCAACTGATGTAGCTTTTAAGCTTTCTAACATATATCCAGAAGCAATTTTTAAAGCTTCATCTTTAGTAATCTTAGGTTTTATTTTTCCTGAAACCGCATGTACTAGTACACTGTCATTAATCCAATAATAGGGTTGATTCAGAATTGTTTTTAATTCTAAAGTCGTAATTTCAAATTTTGAAGAAAGACTATCTAATCCGTCTAAATTAGTATAAGCTACAGGAATTACCTCTTTTCTAAACTGATCTCCATGTATTTCATCAATATCCGTCCAACTAAAATACAGTCCACTGATCGTCCACATTAAAAATTGTATCCCTAAAAAAATCCCGAGATAACGATGTGCTTTTCGTATCCATATTGCTGTTTTTCTTTTAACCATACTCTTTGTTTAAATACAATAAGGGTAATTGTTCCTGTTTTCTTCAACAATTTATTTAAAGTAAACTTTAATTTAATAACATCCATACTGCCATAACCAACATCACTGTGTTTTCTATAAAAGTAGCCTTGGTCATCGGTAGTTTTAATGCTGTCCCCAAACAAGCACACTGAATACTTTTTTTATCCAAAAGCACTTTAGTTACTCCTACTGTTGTTATTCCTAAAAGGATAATTGTTAGCATCAATGCTATTTTTATTTCGATGCGCATTAAAAACAAGAGCGCAAGCCCTATCTCTATAAAAGGATATATCCAACCATAGATTGGAATCATTTTTGCCAAAGGGTCATACATCTTAAAAGAATCCGGAAACCCTTTTAGGTCTAACATTTTGAAAAAACTAAAAACCACATAAAACAATCCCATAAAATCCAACATAAAATTATGGGTATTCCACGGATTGTAATTCAATAAAACGGCAGCAACTGATATATAACCGAAAATCAGAAAAAGAGGAAACAGTTGTTGATATTCGCTTTTTCCTATGATCTTATCATCATCTATTTCGCTTAGATTATGAACCTCTTTAATGTGTTCTGTAATCGTATATTTATCTGGTAATTCGTTTTTAAAAACTTCTATAGGAATCTTCTCTTTTGATACCACAATAGCTTCTTCCGTTTCTAAGTCCACAGCAACTTCCTGAACCTTCGGTATTTTTTTTAAAGTACTTTCTACACTGGTTCTACAGCCATTGCAGGTCATTCCTGTTATTTTATATCTTTTCTTCATCGTAACGTTTCTTTAACACTTCCACATTTTAGCATACTGTTTCCATAATAAGGATTGCGAACTTCCTTGGAGTTTGATAGCCAATACCCTCCTTCTCCATCAAAAGCCATAGGACAAAACTGCTTATACACTTCTCCCGAAGTAATACTTGCATTACTAATCAATTTTTCGGTCTCTGCAGTAAGCGTCACAAAAAAATCACGTTGTTTTTTTATCTCCTTAGTTAATCCGATTAATTTTACCGTAGCCTTTAGTTGTTTGGCATCTAATGATTCTTCAATTATGGCTTCAAGTTTTTTAGCTTCTTCTTGCACCGTTTTAGCATTAGAGTTTACCAAGGCTCTTTTTATCAATAAGTACTGGGAGTATATTTTATGAATAGCTTCATCTGCAAAAACAACATCACTCGTTGAATCAGTACTATTAAGATCTACAGAATCTTCTATATGATTTTCAGTATCTATTGAAGCATCCTGCATAGGTTCTTTCTTATCTTTTTTACAAGACATTATTGCTAAAAGAGCTAGTACCACTATAATTTTATATCCTATTGTATTCATTTTGTTTTTGTTTTTTTAATGTTACTTTTTTTTATAATTAACGGAGATAATTTAAAACCGCTGTTTGTTTAAAATATAATGCGATTGCTTCTATTTTTTTTATTTCAAAATTTAGAATCATTTTCTGGACATCTAACATTTCTTCAAAATCTAGTTGATCTGTTTGATATCCAGACAGTATTATTTCTGCCGCCTGTTCTGCTTGTTGGCTATTTTTCCGCTGCGTATCATAATTAATACGTGCTGTAATTCTATTATTTATAGCTTCTTCCATCAAGTTTTCGAGTTGATTTTGCGAAGCTTCCCTCTTCTGACACACTTCTTCCTTTTGTAATTCATATTGTTTTTTACGTGCGCTATACTTTTTAGAAAACAATGGAACTGAAAAAGAGATCATTGGCATAACTATATCTTTCCCATTATCGCTAAAATTCATATCCGGGCGTTCTTGTACAATCACATAATCCAGTCCCAATCCAATAGAAGGCAAAGCTTCTTTATCATTCGCCTTTTCTTTTTTCCCTAACACCTCTTCTATATAATCATAGGTCATTAGTTCTGGGTGGTATGTAATATCATCCAACATCATTGTAGGTTCCTCATCAGGAATTATTAAATTATCCGGAATAAATAATGGATCAAATCCGTCCCTATGCAATAATTGATTCATTTTAGTTTCTGCGGTTAATGTTTCTCCTTTTAGAATTTCTTTCGTATTCTGAAGCTCATTTCTAGCTATATTAAGTTTTAAGATATCCACTGCAGAGGCTCTGTTATTTTCTACTGCCGAATATCCTATTTCTAAATATTTGCCCAATAATGTATCCTGTTTTACTAAAATAGCTTGCTTTGCTTTTAGCTCATACAGACTATAATACATATTTTCCACTTGTAATATGACCTTCCTTTTAGCAATTTCCAGTCTATTCTTAAGCACTTCACTTTCTGCAGAACTGATCTCTTTTCTTGCTTTAATTGTTCCAAACCAGGGTAACCTTTGTTGGACATTAAATTTTGCTTTTTGCGCCCCGGTTCTTGTCTCTGGTTCACTAACAAAATACCCTGCTCCAATAGTTGTATTGGGGAGACTACCTATTTCTATAGCTTTCTCAAGGCTTACTTCATAGGCGCTTTGAATTGCTTTTAATTCTGGGTTATTTTGCTCCGCTTCACTTTTATAATCTAATAAAGTTTGTGCTTCAATATTTGATACAGATAGAAATATAAGTAGATTAAATATTCCTATATGATATTGTTTTTTAATCATTGATATTAATTTATTTTATTCTCTCATTTTAACTTTTAACTCTTCTTTCCAACTAAATAGTACAGGCACTACAAATAATGTAATTAATGCTACTAACATTCCTCCAAAAACCGGTATCGCCATTGGAATCATAATATCACTACCCCGCCCTGTAGAAGTCAGGATAGGTAATAGTGCCAGTATTGTTGTTGCTGTCGTCATCAAGCAAGGTCGTATTCTCTTTTCTCCTGCTTCCACAACAGATTTTCTAACTTCCTGATATTTTTTTGGTCTATTTTTCTTAAAAGTCTGAACTAAATACGTTGCCATTACCACACCATCATCCGTTGCGATACCAAATAAAGCTATAAACCCTACCCAAACAGCAACACTTAGATTAATGGTATCTATCTGAAAAAGGGTTCGAAGATTTTCTCCAAAGAAATTAATGTTTAGAAACCAATTCTGACCATATAACCATATCAAAATAAATCCTCCGGAAAAAGCTACAGCAATCCCAGCAAAAACAAATAAAGATGTACTAAATGATCGAAACTGAAAATATAATATCAATAAAATGCTAAGTAACGCAAGTGGGATAATAAAAGAAAGTGTTCTCTCTGCTCTTAGTTGATTTTCGTACGTTCCTGTAAATTGATAGCTAACTCCTTTTGGTACAATTAACTCTCGATTATCAATTTTTTGCTGAATCAATGCCTGTGCATTTTCTACTACGCTTACTTCTGCAAAATCATCTAATTTATCAAACAAAACATATCCTATCAAAAAAGTATCTTCGCTTTTGATTACTTGTGGGCCTTGTTTATACTCAATTGACACCAATTCACTAAGAGGAATTGGGTCACCTTGCGCAACAGGAATATAAATATTTTTAATATCATCTGGATGTGTTCTCAACTCTCGTGGATATCGTACCCTTACTCCATAACGCTCTCTTCCTTCTATCGTTTGCGTAAGCATTACACCTCCCATTGCAACTTGCAGTACTTCTTGCACTTGTTCTACAGAAACACCATACCGTGCTATTCGATCTCTATCTATATCAATTAACATATATGGCTTACCAACTATTCTATCGGCAAAAACCGCTTCTGTTTTAACTCCTTCAGCTTGTTTTAGAATACTTTCTAACTGAATACCAAAAGCCTCAATATCTTGTAAATTTTGTCCTTTTACTTTAACTCCCATTGGTGCTCGCATCCCTGTTTGCAACATTATCAATCTTGTTTCAATGGGCTGGAGCTTTGGCGCAGATGTTATTCCCGGTAGTTTGGTTACCCTTTCTATTTCTTTCCAGATATCATCTGCAGAGTTAATCATCGGTCTCCAATTTCTATAGTATTCACCATCTTCATCAAGAATCAATTCATCTTCATCAACTGGAAACTTTTTTAAATTTTCTATACTAGTACCTTCTTCTATGTCAAGATTTGGATTCCTAACGAAACTTCCATCTTTTAATTCATAAAATCCATTTTTATTTACTTTAAACCGTATTCGTTTTCCTTCTTTACTTTCTACATACTCTGGTTTATATCGTATTATATTTTCATACATAGATAAGGGAGCGGGATCTAAAGCAGATTCTACTCTTCCGGCCTTACCAACGACAGTTTCTACTTCAGGAATAGTGGCTACAGCCATATCTAATTGTTTCAGGACTCTTTTATTCTCTTCTATACCTGCATGAGGCAGTGAGGTAGGCATTAAGAGAAAAGAACCTTCATTTAGAGAAGGCATAAATTCTTTGCCTGTATTTTTCATAATCCAAATTCCACAAATAACAATTACCATTGGAATAGAAAGAAATAGCACTTTATTAGATAGTGCCCAATTTAACATTGTACTATAATATATTCTGAATATATAGAAAACCCCCAGTAACCCAAAACACATACAACTCACGAAAATTAAATTCCCAACTATATTTTTATCTACTCCCAAAGGCCTCCAATATTCAGCTAATAGAACTACAATAGTTAATGCCAAAATGATGTTATTAATAAGATTTCCTTTATTCTCTGAAAGCTTTTGGCTCTTTTGTAAAATTTTAATTATGCCAAAAATAATACTAACTATTCCTAACCAATATCCATAAAAAATAGCTATCGCTCCTACACCTATTAAAAAGGCACTGATTATTATACACAGTACTTTTTTTATATTTCGCTTTCTAAAAATATATGCTGCAAAAGGCGGAATTAAAAATAATGCTATAATAACAGAAGCTATAAGCGCCATCGTTTTGGTAAATGCTAATGGCCGAAAAAGTTTCCCCTCTGCGCCTATCATTGTAAAAACAGGAATAAAACTAATTATGGTAGTAAGCACCGCGGTTATTATAGCTCCCGAAACCTCAGTAGTGGCATTATAAACAATTGAATTTATTGGCAAATCATTTTTATCAGTATCCATATGCCGGATGATATTTTCCGAAAGTATTACTCCAACATCTACCATGGTTCCAATCGCAATTGCAATCCCTGATAATGCTACAATATTAGCCCCAACTCCAAAAGCCTTCATAGCTATAAACACCATTAAAACGGCCACAGGTAGCAATCCTGAGATCAAAATTGATGCTCGAAAATTAAAAACCATAATACTAATCACCAGAATTGTGATTAATATCTCCAGATTTAACGCTTCATTAAGCGTATTCAACGTTTCATGGATTAGTTCTGTTCTATCATAAAACGGAACAATGGTTAACTGAGAGATACGACCATCTTTTAGTGTTTTTGCCGGTAATCCTGAACTTAACTCCTGTATCTTATCTTTTACATTTGTTATAACATCCATCGGATTCGCCCCGTATCTTGCCACAACAACTCCGCCTACTACTTCTGCTCCTTCTTTATCCAATATTCCTCTTCTAGCCTGTGGACCTAGCATCACCTTGGCAATATCCTTTATCCGAATAGAAGTATATTCTTCTGAGGTAATTACAGCATTCTCTATATCAGAAATGGATGTAATATACCCCAAACCACGAACCAGATACTCTATCTGATTGATTTCTATAGTTTGGGCACCTATATCCTTATTACTTTCTTTTACAGCTTTTACAACTTGCTTTAATCCAATATTATACTGCCTCATTAATTCTGGATCTACATCAATCTGATATTCTTGTATATATCCTCCAATAGAAGCTACTTCTGAAACTCCTCTTGCAGAGGATAATCCCTGTTTAATATAATAATCCTGAATACTCCTCAATTCGTGTAGATCCCATCCTCCAGTTACTTTTCCATTTTCGTCACGACCTTCGATTGTGTACCAAAAAATCTGCCCCAATCCAGTGGCATCAGGTCCTAACGACGGATATACGTCTTCTGGTAATAAATTGACTGGTAAGGAATTTAGTTTTTCCAATATTCGACTACGGCTCCAATAAAAATCAATACCTTCTTCGAAAATAATATAGATACTGGAAAACCCAAACATCGAAGAACTTCTCACTGTTTTGACACCTGAAATACCTAACAATGAAGTTGTTAACGGATAAGTTATCTGATCTTCAACATCTTTTGGTGATCTCCCTGACCATTTCGTAAAAACAATTTGTTGGTTCTCACCAATATCTGGTATAGCATCAACTGCTACTGAATTATTAGGTAGAAAACCTATATCCCACTTAAATGGAGCATTACTCATTCCCCAACCAACGAATAAAAGTAGTAGAAGAACGGATATTAGTTTATTTTCTATTAAAAATTTAATGCTTTTATTGAGCATACTCTTAACTTAATTAATTATTGAAAAATGCCATATCGACTAATAAAAGTGAATAACCAGGATTTTATAAGAGATATGAATAAATACCATCTCTTAAACCAATAAAAACTAAATCAAATTAAAAAAGTTTCCTGTAATACCAGGATATCATAAACTAATTCTGGAGGAGAATATTCTTTAAAAAAAACACTTTCTTTTTCCGAAGCTGAAAAAAGGTCAATGTATGAATATAAAAAAGAAGAAATAAAAATCTGCGTATCGAAATCAATCTGATCAAAAGACATTTTTAACTCATTCTGCCCTTCATATATTGTAATCTCATCTTTACAACAAGACATTTTCTTCATCTCTTCTTTTCCTGTATCATTCGAATGATTTATAACACTCATCCCACAGTCTTTGGCTTTAGAAAAGATAGCCGTATCCACCAAGAACCTACCACAGTAATGCTTTTCTACTGTAAATGAGAGTGTAGAAAACAAAACTAGGCAAGCCAAAGTCACTGATGTTATTTTGTAAAAGCTTTTGATCATTCGTATACAAAAATACATAATATTTGCATTCTCTTCGATTTATAGCTCTTAAAACCTTTATAAATGTTATTTTTTTTGAATATTTTTTTATTATACTTTCATTTTTATGTCAAGCTCAATTTGTTTTCAGCACTTCATATTACATCAAATAAACCCTTTATCATTTAAAAAAAAACCACTCAAAATACTCATCTTCCCAGTTAACTTATTTTTAACACCAACCGAGTTAAGTCTCTTATTCTGCTCAATCTTACTCATAAGCTTAAAAACATGTAACGCATAGCCATGAAAATCAGCTTATTAGATTACTAAATTTTCAAAGTTGAATTGCATAGTTATTATGTCTATTTTCTATGAAATTATAATAACCCGAATTGATTTTTTTTTGATTCAGGTGAAAAAGAAAATACAGGGATAGGACTTATGCTGAGCTAAGTCGAAGTAGTACTATCGATGCATTTTATTTTGAAAACATCTAAAAAAAAAGAAACAATTTTAGTCGGTAATTTCATTTGGAAAATGGTATTAGCTAAGGGTTCCATCTTTTATTTATATCCTATCTCTAATTTTGTTTACTCTATAATTTATATAACCTCGGTTTCTAACCGAAAAAAAAGTTATCGCTCTTTGACAAAGTAATTTTCACTTTTTATTAGTATCTATTAACAAAACTATACGATAAAAAGGAATGAGGCTTTATGAAAATTTTAGATACTTTTGGCAAAAATTTGTTAGGGATGTTATTTGAGGGATTAAAACCAAAAGTTATTGATATACTTAAAGAGAAAAACGTATCAATAGACGAAAGATTACACGCAATTTGCCAATTACTAAAAGATAATATAAGCTACTATGATTGGGTTGGTTTCTATTTTAAAAATGGGGATAAGGAAGAATTAAAGCTAAGGACTTATGTTGGAGAAGAAACTGATCATACTATTATACCTTTTGGAAAAGGTATCTGTGGGCAAGTCGCAGTCTCTAATGAGAATTTTATAGTACCTGATGTCCAAACTCAAAACAACTACATCGCTTGTAGCCTTACTGTTAAATCTGAAATTGTGGTTCCTTTGTTCAAGAATGAAGAAAATATCGGGCAAATTGATATTGATTCTGAAACTCTTAATGCTTTTACAGAAAAAGACGAAAGGTTTTTAGAATTTATAAATCAAGAAGTTGCGAAAATTCTATAGCACTTACTAGTCATTACTTAAAGTAATGTGTAATGTATATTGCTTTGTTCGCGAATAGTTTGCGCAGCCTGTTCTGCAGTTATATCTCTTTGTGGTGTAGCAAACATTTCATATCCCACCATAAATTTCTTTACTACAGAAGATCTCAGTAATGGCGGATAAAAAGACATGTGCATATGCCATTCTTCATTTGTTTCGCCATTTGAAGGAGCTTGATGAATACCTGCTGAGTATGGAAATGAGGTCTTAAAAATATTATCATATTTTATAGTCAATATTTTTATACAATTTGCAAAACTTCTAATTTCATTATCAGTTAACCGATCAATACTTGTCACTTTTCTTTTGGGAATAATCATTGTTTCATAAGGCCATACAGCCCAATATGGCACCAAAACAACAAAGTTACTATCCTCAAAAATAATTCTTTCTCTTAACTCTAACTCTTGTTCTAAATATGAAGTTAATAATGATTTTCTATGTAAATCCCAATACTCTTTTTGATGTTTAGTTTTTTTCTTGATCTCTTCTGGAATTGAATATTGAGCCCAAATTTGTCCATGAGGGTGTGGATTACTGCATCCCATTATACTACCCTTATTTTCAAAAATCTGTATATAATTTATATCTTCTTTACTTCCCAAAAACATAAATTCTTCTTTCCATAATTTTATTATCTCAGTGATTTCATCAATTTCCATAACTGGTAATGTCATTGAATGATCAGAAGAAAAACAGATAACTCTACAAATACCTGTTTCGGAGTTGGCCTTTAGCAAACCATCTCTAAATTTAGTTTCGGGCACATCTTGCAGTAAAGCAGAGAAATCATTTGTAAACGCAAAAGGTTTATCATACTGTGGATTTACTTCTCCACTTGCTCTATTATTCCCAGGACACAAATAGCAATTCTTATCATAAGAGATATTAGAAAAACCCGAAGAAGTTTCATTTTTTCCTTGCCAAGGTCTTTTTGTTCTATGTGGCGAAACCAGAACCCATTCGCCAGTAAGGATATTAAATCTCTTATGTGGGTTATCATTAAAGTTTTGCATTAGTAGGATTGTATTGAAGTTCCATGGCTAGGAACTGTTATAAATGAGGTCAACTCGATATTAAATTGTTCTTTATATGCTCCTCTTACTTTAATCACATAATCCTCTATAGCATCAGAATGAATAAGATTAATGGTGCAACCTCCAAAACCACCTCCCATCATCCTAGCGCCAATAATCTGATCATACTTTTCAGAAAAGTCAACCAAAAAATCCAATTCAGAACAGCTCACTTCATACAGATGCTGCAATCCTCTATGTGATTTATACATTAATTCTCCAAAACCTAAAAGATTACCATTATGCAAAAACTCCGATGCAAGAAGCACTCTTTGATTTTCTTCGATGATATAAGTTCCTCGTTTATACAGTATATTCGAAAGATCCATTTTATGTTGATCCAACATATCTTTAGTAATATCCCTAAGAGAATCTACATCGTAGTTTCTTGAAACAATTTTAACAATTGCCTCACATTCTTCTCTACGCGTATTATATTCACTGGATGCAAGATTATGAGACACATTCGTATTTAATAGTAAAATCTTGTACGGATCAAAGCTAGCATCTATAAACTTGTTTTTCAAAGACTTACAATCTAATAGAATAACTTTGTTTTCTTTACTCATTACGGATGCATATTGATCCATAATACCACATTTTGTCCCTACATAAGTGTGTTCTGCCGATTGAGAAAGCTCAACTAGTGTCATCTTAGACAATCCAAGACTAAAAAGTTCATTTAATCCATATGCTAATCCACATTCTAACGCGGCTGAAGAGCTAATCCCAGCACCAACAGGTAAATTGCTTGTTATTATACAGTCAAAACCTTTTACTCCATCTGTAATTTTTCCAATTTCATATAGTACACCTAATATATAGTTTTCCCACTCTTCTTCACTTGGCTTTAGGTTAGACAAATCTAAATACAGTGTTTTACCATTAGATTGACTATATATAGTACAATTTCTATCCGACACATTTTTCTGAAAAGAAAAAACTATCTTTTTATCTATTGCAGTAGGCATTACGAACCCACTATTGTAGTCCGTATGCTCACCTATAAAATTGATTCTCCCTGGAGAGTTTATTATTAATTCTGGTTTAAAATCTTGTAAAAAATTTTCAGTTACATCACTCATTATTTGTCCACTAAAATAATTCTCAAGCACGTAATACCAATTTAATCATACTACTTCTCGTCAAAACTTGTTTATTTTTCGTTTTATCTTCTTAATCATATTTGCCATAGCTAAGGCTATGAAAAATAATCATAGTGGCATACATCAAAAAAGCAACTTCGTTTTATCTGATATGTTTTATAATCAAATTGGTATAATTTGATTATTCAAATGTAGTAGCATTATTTAAGTATAAAAAATGATCGCACTTAAATTTAAGTCCATACCCGTATGAATTTTATCTAAACGTACTTCCTCTAACAATCCAATTATAAAAAGACTAATGTCTTTTTATAATAACTTTTCTGTTCATTATCAATTCCATAAATTTGTTATGCTATTTTGAACACGTAGTATTTACATAAATCTTTTGAAAACAAAAAAATGAAAATATTGGTAACTGGCGGATTGGGCTTTATAGGATCTCATACCGTTGTAGAATTGCAAAATGAAGGGTATAATGTTATAATAATTGACAATTGCTCTAATTCGTCTCCAGGTGTAATAAAAGGAATCACTTCTATAACTGGTAAGGAGCCCATCTTTGAAGAGTTTGACTTAAGAGAAAAAGATAAAGTACAAGATTTTTTTAAGCGCCATCACGATATAGAAGGTGTCATTCATTTTGCAGCTTCAAAAGCAGTTGGAGAAAGTGTAGAAAAACCTTTATTATATTATGAAAACAATATTGGAGTACTTGTATATATACTTCAGGAATTACAGAAAAAAAATAAAACCAGTTTTATTTTTAGTTCTTCTTGTACTGTATATGGACAAGCGGACGAATTACCTATAACAGAAAATGCTCCTGTAAAAATAGCCGAATCTCCTTACGGAAACACCAAACAAATTGGAGAAGAAATCATTAAAGACACTTGCAAGGTACAGTCGAATCTAAATGCCATTGCGCTTCGTTACTTTAACCCAATTGGAGCACATCCATCTGCAGAAATTGGAGAGCTGCCGATAGGTGTACCCCAAAACTTGGTACCTTTTATTACTCAAACTGCCGCAGGGCTTAGAGAGCAATTATCTGTTTTTGGTGATGATTACCCTACAAATGATGGAACTTGTATACGTGACTACATTCATGTAGTGGATCTTGCTAAAGCTCATGTTGTCGCGCTTCAACGACTTATAAAAGGAGCTAACAATTCTAACTATGAGGTTTTTAATGTTGGAACTGGAACCGGAAGCTCTGTTCTAGAAGTTATTCAGTCTTTTGAAAAAGTCTCTGAACAAAAATTAAATTATAAAATAGTAGATAGAAGGGAAGGTGACATTACTGCTGCTTATGCCAATACCGATAAAGCAAATAATGAATTAGGCTGGAAAGCAAAAAGTAGTCTTGACGACGCTTTATCTTCTGCTTGGAAATGGGAACAAAAAATTAGAAATTAAATCTATATTAACCACCACTAGTGTGTTGTAAATTAAAATCAGATTTCAATTTACAATACACTAAAGGTCAATACCTTTCAGGCTTTAGAAACTCAATAGATCTTATACGATTTATGGATAAGAAATTCTTACAAGGAGTTTGAATTATTTTGTGCTAGATTAGAGCATAAAATTAAAGAATAACCCTTAGCTATTGCTGAATTTTATAACGCAGATATAGCGCAAAAGAAACGAACTATATGTGAAAGTTTTATGCGCGTAAATCGTATTATAATCAAATTGGTATGACTTGACGAAAAAAAAGATAGCTTCTTGAAATTCAGAAATTTATTCTAAAGGCATTCAAAAGGTTTCTGTGAATTTTTATCAAACTTTCGAATGCTAGACCTATAAAACTAAAAAAACTCCTGAAGAAAAATATTCTTCAGGAGTTTTTTTAGTTTTATGCTATTTCGATTTTCTACTACTAGTAGAAATTAGATCTTTTATCTTCTATCTCCGCAGCTTCTTTTAGTGCATTAAACACTCTAGAGTTTACCGCATTAGCCTGTGTTGTTGTTGCTTGTGACGCATAACTAATATATGTGTCCAATCCAGTTGCTGGCGTTTTCTTTGTTACCTCAATCACATATACACCGTTATTTCCGATAATAGGCTCAGAAATATTTCCAATTTCTAATGCAAAAGCTGCTCCTACGACCTTAGGTTCTGTTCCTGCTCCACTAATGGTTGGTGTTTTCATATTTAATGCTGATGCAGTTTTTACAGTCTGCGATTGTCCTTTGGCAATCTCATCTAGAGTAGTACCAGATACTTTATTTTTTAATAACGCAGCTTTTTTCTCTTTTATTAAGATTGGCTTAACAGAAGCACTAGCATCTTCTACCCTCTGAACTCCTTTAGCAGTCTTAGCAGTCAACTGAACAACCGCATACCCATCCTTTACTTCAAAACGTTTTACATCACCAATTTTAGACTCTTCGTTAAATGCCCATTGTACAATTGATCTCTGAGATCCTAATCCTGGAACATTATCCGCCATTTTGCTCAATTTATTCACAGGACGAACAGTGTACTCATTCTCTTTAGCTTTTTCTTCAAAATCAGCATCTTTTGTTGCTATCTGAAATTTAGTTGTCTCTGTAAATATTTCATTTATCGTTTTTTCACTTGCCTCAATTTCTTGTGCAATCGTTGCTACTTTAACAGTCTTCTGTAGATTTTTTTTCTCTTCTATTGACACAACATGATACCCATAATCAGTTTCTACAACATCAGTACTTCCTTCTTCATTTTCGATTGGGTAATCTTTTAAAATAGATACCCACTGCGAAGAAGGGTTTATATATCCTAAATCCCCACCTTTATCTTTGGTAGATGTATCAGCAGAATATGTTTTCGCCAAATCAGCAAATTTAGAGTTATCCGATTTCACAACAGCAAGAAGGCTATCTGCCAAAGTTTTAGCACCTTCCTTTGTTCGCTCTGTATCCCCAGCACTTGGTACACCTTTCCAAGAAATCATTATGTGATTGACCTTTATAGAATCATGCAGTTGCTTCTGAGCAATCACTTTAGAAATTTTCATAAACTGACCATCTTTATATGGTCCATATACTTCACCAACTGGTAGATTATATAATGTATCCGCAATTGAAACTGGTAAATCCTTTTTGAACTTAAAACGGTCATCATATTTAATAGCCGAATTTTGATCTACATTTACAAATTCTTCAATATTTTCTGCGCTTTTAAATTCATTAGCAATCTTAGCGATGCTATTTTTCAACTCATTTTCATCTGCTTCACTTGGCTCTTCTTTAAAAAACACATATCGAAAATCTCTTGAAGCTTCTGCTTTATATAGCTCTGCATGTTTGCTAATATAGGCCTGAATTTCGCTATCAGCTACAGTTACTTCTTCATTTTTTATAGCTGAATAAGGAAGCTGCACATATTTAATATCTACAGCATCGTTTTCCATTTTATATGCTAATTCACCTTCTTTAAGCGTAACACCTACTCCAGCTTTTACCATATTCATATATTTTTTCTCTAAAGCTCCCTTACCTAATGAACTTTTGTAATCTTTCCATTGCTGATATGCAGTAGGATTTTCTTTAATACTCGCTACATATTCCTGCATTTTTGCCTTATCAAAGACACCTGCTTCATTCTGAAAAGTTGGATTATTCGCTAATGCTTCTTCTAATAATTGTGAAACTTCATCAGCACCTACTCTAACTCCAATTTCCTGAAACTGATCATCAAAAACAATTTGTCTTACTTCCTGATTCCATACATAATTCACTGCCTGAATACTAGAGCTATTCGGCCCGAAGTTTCTTGATGCCGCTTCTACTTTTCTTGCAAAATCAGTTCTATCAATATCTTCCCCATTTATGGTTGCAATTGTATTTTGTGCTTTTTGAGAAATCGCTCCTCCATTTCGGATCAAATCCGCCAACACGAAAGAGAAAAGTGCTAATGCAATAATCACAATTAGGAAAACGGAACGTTGTCTGATTTTATTTAAAACTGCCATTGTAAGTTTAATTTATTCAAATATAGTGGGCGAAAATACCATTTTATTAGAATATTACCAATTAAAAACAGAAAGTCCTTACAACTTTTTTTGCTTTTCATTTCTAAAAACAATTAAAAAAACACACTCCTTAGAAAAACACAATTATTTTATTCGATATCCACTTCTTTTATCACTCCATACACAATTAAAAATTGAGCAAGCGCATATGTAGCCATAATAAAAACATCTCCCATATACAGTGGGGTGTAAAACAAATTAATTGCGAATAAACTATCTGAAAACATGAAGAATAATGCCCCTATAAAAACAAACCTATAGCTAGAAGCAATAACTTTTCCCTCTCTAAGGTAAGCCATATTAGACATTAGTAAAATTACAATCATATAAAATACAACCGGAATCAACAATTCATTTAAGCCTGGCTGTATAACACAAAACAATACAACAGCATATACTGTTGTTAATACTGGGAATATCCTATTTTTTTTCTTTGTATTTCTTTTTTTTACAAAAACCATTATATAAAAAACATGTGCCATCAAAAAAGAGACTAGACCTCCAATGAAGAATAACGTATCTACTTTATCAAATAATAATAAAACATCTCCTATAAGAGAAAAAGCTAAGGCTGCCAACATTAGACGAATCACTCTTCTTGACAAACCTGAATTATTTTGCAAAAAAAATGCAATTAGAAAAACTAAAATCAAAGGTTTTGTAATATACCTATAGACAACTAAATAATCATCTCCTATACAAACAAGATCTAATAAAACAATAACAACATAAGCCATGATACATGGAAAGACCTTACTATTAGATTGTTGTTTTTCACTCACTTTATTACATATTTATATATCACCTATAAGCATTTCTTACACATACATAATGGGTATTTTAAATCCTATAGCCTCAAAAGATACAAAAGCCATTATAAACAAAGAATTCTTTAACACTTAACAAAATAGTATTTATGAAATGTAAGTTAAGCAAATATAAGGCTTAAAAAAATAGTTATCAATCTTCGGATAACACTGTTATTTCTACAATTTCAATCTTGGTATTAGAAGTTTCAATAATATTAATTTTAAAACTGTCAATATCTACAACATCACCTTTTTTCGGAATTTCTTCGGTATGATTCACAATCATACCTCCTAAGGTCTCGTAGTACTCACTTTCGGGCAAATGCAGTTTATAGGTTTCATTGATATAATCTACTTCCATTCTTGCAGAAAAACGATACTGATTTTCCTTAATTTTATCCTCAATCAGGTCTATGGAATCATGTTCATCTTCAATTTCTCCAAAAAGCTCTTCTACAATATCCTCTACTGTAATGATTCCACTTGTACCTCCGTACTCATCAATAACCACAGCTACACTTTTATGTTTTTTAGTCAACAAGTTAAGAACATCCTTCACATACATTGCTTCTGGAACAAAGACCACTGGTAATAAAATCGACCGTATAGATTTTGGTTTTTTAAATAATTCAAAAGAATGTACATACCCAATAATATCATCAATAGTTCCATTATACACCAATATCTTAGAAAGTCCGGTATCTATAAACAATTGACTAACCTCATTTAATGATTGAGACTTTTCTATAGCTACAATTTCCGTTCTTGGAATCATAACTTCACGAGATTTTACATCTGAAAAATCTAATGCATTTTGAAAAATCTGAATTTCACTATCAATCTCATCATGTTCTTCTACAGTTTCCATCTGCTGATTGATATAATCGCCTAATTCGGTTTTACTGAATGCTAACTGTACCTCATCGCCATTAGTTTTGAGAAACTTCCTTAACACAAAATCTGATATCCAAATAACAAAATCTGATATAAAAGAAAATAACACATAAAAGAAATAAGCTGGCACAGCAAAGAACTTTAGTAAAGTATTAGCATACACCTGAAAGAAAACCTTGGGAAGAAACTCTGCGGTTAGCAATATTACCAATGTAGACACAACTGTTTTTGTCAACAAAGTTAAATTAAGAAGCATATAATCTAAAACCCATACCCCAGAAGGCACTGATTTGGCAAAAACCTCTACCAATAGATCTCCCATATAGAAACCATATATAACCAAAGCAATATTATTACCCACTAACATGGTAGCAATAAATTTTGAAGGTTTTTTGGTTAATCGAGCAAGAATATTAGAAAGAAACCCACCTTGCTTCTTTTCTATTTCAATATGAATTTTATTGGAAGATACATAGGCAATTTCCATTCCTGAAAAAAAAGCAGAAAGAATAACAGAAAATACAATTACCAATATCTGTAACTCCATTAATTATCCTTATTATTAGCATCAAACCGTTTTCTGAAATTTCTCTTGAAAAAATACATGAAAACAGCTACAGCCGCAAAACACAGATATAATATACTCCTTCCTCCTTCAGCACCCCACTCCTCATAGGCTTGATATAAAAAAAATAACATTACGGCCAAGTAGGCAAATTCGAAAAATCTAAATATTTTCATGATATAAAATTATTCCTCTATAAACATCACACCTTCATTTATGCGAGAATTCAATATAGTAAAATCCTGATTAGCATCAAAACCATCTGCTTCGTTTACCGTTCCATCTGGCAAATAACTTTTATATGGCTGATCTGTAAAAATCCAACTAGTATTTGTATCCCAATACAATTGACGGGCTTGAAGATGTGTACTATCTGCAGTTTTTATATCTACATTACCTCTCATATCAATCAATCCGGTGCTCTCATAAGAAATTGCATAATCCGATGTAACAACACTTACTTTTCCATCCTTATCTATAATATCCAATACAACTCCTTCCGGAAACTCATGATAACCAAAAGATTTATTGGTATAATCTAGCAACCTAGGAGTTCTTAAAACCGCCGCAAGTCTTCCTGAATCAGTATATTTTAGATTTATCTCAATACCTTCGGCCAATGGAGTATCTTCTGCTGCATTAAGGCCTTTCTTTTTTGACACAATAGATTCACAAGAAAAAAACATTGTCACAGAAAATACCGTGACAATGTTTTTTATTATATGTAGATATCTTTTTTGCATTATAGCTTTGGCACCTTAACGGTTTCTCCTATCCAACATCCAATTTTTACAGAAGTTATTCCCGGGTTATTAAAAATATCTGTTTTAGAAGGTGCTTTTGCATTATAATTAGCTGCAGCTGCAGCTGCTGTTTTCTTTAAACTAGGATCTACACTAGCTGCTTTTCTAGCATATTTAGCCGCTAACCAATATACTGCTCTTTTACTAAATACATCAGCACCACAGTTATTAGCACTTTTAGAAACCATTGTAGCAATCCTTAAGTAAGCACTTCCAAAAGAAGGTTTATTCGCCAATGCTTTTTTATAATAAGATCTAGCTTTTCCAAAGCTTCCTTGCTTTTTCATTACCTCTCCAATCTTAAAGTACACTTTAGCCTTGTCGCTTGCTTTGGTTTCTAATTTCGCCGATTGATTAAAGTACTCTAAAGCTTTGGTAGTTTTATTATCTTTAAGAGCCAATAACCCTAAATAGTATGCGGACTTAGCAGATGGCTCTGCTTTATGCAAAGCTTCTACCAGTTTAAAAAATAATGGGTCAGAGGTACAGTCTTTTGCAGACATTCTGCTTGCAGCTCCTTTTAACCAATTAATATCAGTTTTCTTACCTTCAAACTGACCATTGTACAATGGAATTAGATTTTTACAATCTGCAAGTTCACCTAGTTTTTGGTTAATACCTCCTTTTACCTTACTAAATGCTATAAGGTTGATTCCTGAATTTTTTAGTTTTCTCTTTTCTTTAGACGAAAGTGTTGCTCCAGACTCTTCTTTTTCTGTAAGAGCATCGATTGTATTCGCTTTCTTACTTTCTTCATCTTCTATCTTTTCGGTAATATCATCATATAGATCAAACACATCCTGCACTCCTTTCTTACCACTAGCTTGTAAATCTACTAATAACGAAAAGTAGGTATATAATTTCTTTGGTCGTTTAAAGTTACCTTTATCTTCTGTATATGCCTTATGGAATTCTGCAAACTGACTTTCTGCAGTTCCCATTTTATTATCATACATCAATTGCCCTATATCAGAATGCATATCTCCTACTTTCGTTTTTGCAGGAAAATATTGAAGACGTTCTTTCCACAATCCGATCATCTCATTTGCAAGTGCTATTTTTGCAGCACCTGTTGCTTTTTTATATTTATGTTCCAGTAATTTTTTTCCAAACTGAAATGTAGCAAGACTATGCGTAGGACATTCTTTTCTTACCTTCCATAGTGGCTCTTCTGCTGCATCATAGTTTTTCACTTTAGCATGCTCATAAGCTATAGAAGCTGTTGTTGCGCAATCAGAAGCCTGAGCACTAACATTAGTAGCACCTAGAACCAATCCTGCCGCTATTGTAAATATAATTTTAGTATTCATAGCTGAATTATTTTAGTTAATTAAATTTCACTTTTCTAAACCATTGATCATTTAATGACAAACTTAATGAGAGGTTAAAAAACTCCTCTTTTACTAAGCCAAAGTCTGTAGTACCTCGCTGTCCGTACTCAAAACCGATATTGACATTAGAAAATAAGTTGCCGACTGGTAATCCTACTCCAAAAGATATGCCAAACTCATCAATAGACTGACCATTTATATTGATACCTGTTTCTTCATATCTAATTCCTCCTCGATATACAATCCTGTTAAGGTAGCTTGTTAGCGAGTTATAATTAGGTATATAATACCCTCCTAATTTAACTTTGGATGCATTGGTATAAACAACATTACTTATTACCGAAGACCTATTCTCTAACTTTTCTGTATTAAGATAAGTATATTCTGCACCAACAAACCATTTTTTAGGCTGACCAATACCGCCCCCTACTTTTAGATCAGCCGGAAGATCTAAATTTCTATCTTCGACAGACACTTCTTGTCTCTCTACAACATTTTCTACACCATTATTTAGAACCTGTATTGTCGCCAACTCCAAACTATTATCCGATTTTAGTTTAAATGACGGAGTAGATACTACCGAAGTTGATAATTCCAACTTATCTGAAATCATTTTCTTGTATGTTACCCCAAAAGACATACTCACACCAGACAAATCAGATTTCACAATTTCTCTAGTATCATATTGCACATCAGGTTTTCTTAGAATGGCTTTATTTTCAATATTTCCAAAATTATAATTTAAATCTAAACCTACATTAATAGCATCGCTAATTTTAAAACCTGCTGATAAAAACACTTTATTAAGACCTCCTGTTCCAAAAAACTGATTTTGCGATCCATCATCTTCTGTAGAAATAGTTTGATATCCTACAGAATTCACAGGCATAACCCCAAAACCAAAACCAAATTTCCCTGCTGGTATCCCTATAGCAAGGTATTCTAAAGATGCATTATCCTTATATGAGGTATCCCCCTGAGCATTATCAAGGCTTAAACCACTGTAATTAGAACCAAAGGTATAGGTTGTTAATTTTAACTCTCCATAAGATGCGGGGTTTTGAAGATTTAGATGAATACTATCTGTAAGTATACTCAATCCCCCCATCGATCTATTTTCTACTGTTCCTTTAAACTTCTGTAACCCGATTCCATAAAAAGAATATGGAGAAGAAGTTCCTTCTTGAGCATACGATATGCTGGTAACTATTACCAGAATGACTACTAAAATCTTTTTGATCATTGACTATTATTAAAAGCTAAAATATGATTTAGTCCCTCTAACAAAAAATTAGAGGTGGCAAATATGCTATTTTTTAATCTTTTAGACAAAAAATGTGCATCTCCTCCGGTTAAAATAACTGTTAAATCAGGATAAGTGTTGCAATATTTGGCAATTGAGCCTTCAATTTCATGTAAAACCCCCATTACAATACCAGAATGAATTGCTTCATTTGTACTATCTCCTATATAATTTTCAGGTTCTTTTAATTCTAATAACGGTAGCTTAGATGTATAGTTATGCAAACTACTATACCTAAGTTTTAAACCTGGTGCAATAGCACCTCCAAGATATTCTTCATTCTTATTTTTAAAATCATACGTAATACAAGTCCCTGCATCTATAATTAACACATCTTGTTTGGGAAATTGATCTACAGAAGCTGCTACCAATGCTAATCTATCTACCCCAAGTGTTGCAGGAGTGCTATATAGATTTTTAAAAGGTACTTTTGTGGTGTGATTTAGGACAGTTGTACGAAATAATTTTAGTATTAAATCAACATCTTCTTCTTTAAGGTTAGAAACTGAAGATAAAATTGCATTTGTAATCAAAGGGTACTTAGTTTTTATTTCCCTGATAGTAATTTGAAAATTATCAGCGCTAATCGTTTCTTTATGAATGAGTAATGGTTTTTCAAAAACTCCTATTTTTATAAATGTATTCCCTACATCAATTATAAGATTCATATCTTTTTTGTGAGTCGCTAATGTACAAAACGATTTTTTTAAAATTTTCTTTTGCGCATTTAAAAAAGTATTCTATATTTGCATCCGCTTACAGCAAGGTGCCTTAGCTCAGTTGGTAGAGCAAAGGACTGAAAATCCTTGTGTCCCTGGTTCGATTCCTGGAGGCACCACACCTTAAAAGCAGAACCCTTGATAGTCAAGTGATTGTCAAGGGTTATTTTTTTTGCACGTTGGAAAATACATCGGAATTATTGGGGATCAATCCCAATTGTTGTGTTTACGCAAATATTACGGATCAACTTCTAATATCCTCGTAGAAATCTCTATATTCTTTAAAACTAATTAATTTACCTGTTTTCTCTAAAAATATTTTATTGTTCCTGGAAAGTTTCGAAAAAGAGATTTTTTTTCTTGAGTACCCGTGGTAAACAATTTCTAAGTAACTGTCTGTTTTGATCATAGATGAATCATAATTAATAGAAAACTCTCTATCAAAATTTCCATAGGTATTTACGCAAATCGAATCATTCACTACTAGTTTTATAGCTACTAGATGTGTCGAGCTCGTATCTTGATGAATAATTTTACCCGAAATAACATCTTCTCTTATGTATTTAGACTCGTGAATTACTGGATCAGGTATTTCTTTTACATCAACAACAGACGGAGAATCTATTTTCTTTGTCAAACAAGAAGTTAATAATACAATCCCTAAAAGTAATATTATTATTTTCATATTAAATCCTAATCTATAATAAGATTTCCTTTAACATCAATCTTTAGAATAGGTTCATTATGACTTAATATATGTCTTCGTTTATAAACTGCTCTGAGTTTCTCCCTTTGTTCTAAATTTGACAATTTCTCTTCTGTGATGATATCATTCCTTTTATTTTTTGGATCTACCCTACTTACATTAATTGCCGGAAATCCTCCTTTAGATTCTGCATAAAAAGTATCATCTAAATTGAACACAAGCGGGTAAAACTTATCATTAACGAATATTTTACGATTAGTCAATGTATGATCCCTACCAAATTTTTGCTTAAATATATCAGTATATATACTAATGGTACCATCTGAGTTGAATTCAAATGTAAAACCTAGATAATTCTCTAACGACAAGTCTTTTATTTTTTCATAAATAGCTTTTTCGGTTTCTAAAGGCAATAAATATGGAATGAAAGAATCTTCTACCAATGTGCTTTTAACTATTGTTTGACAGCTAGTTATTTGACTACCAATAATCACAAAAAATATAATATTCAAAACTGTTCTTTTCATTCTTTTCGTGGGTTTTTACTATAAAAATCAATAGCATCCTTACCTAGATTAATAGTTCCTTTGCCCGTCCCTGCATCTCCACCCTTGACCGAGTGACCAATTGTTACACCTATATTTAAGGATTCTTTACCCACTCCATCGACTCTATTAATAACTGCCTGTCCTCCTGGTTTATTTTTATATGATTCTATAGCGTATATATTGAAACCGTTAAATGCCGCAGTTTCTCGATCTGTTATAGATGTACCTGGTAAATTTTTAAAGTTACTCTTCTGAGCTTTATTATGGCCATGTACTTGACCTATTACAAGATTACCTTTAGGACTCTTATAATACACATTACCATTTTTACCTATAAGTGTATCAAGGTTCATTTTTATTTCTCCGTCTTCATGAGTTAATGTGTGCTGATCTTCTTCTCCTGTTATTTTTGCAGGCACATTCAATGGATCAATCCAGTTTCTTTCCAACACAATATACATTTGAAATTCTGAAATCCTAGAGTTTGTATCCACTTTCTGAATCATCATTTGAATTTTTTTATCATCAATTTCAACTTCTTTACTTAACGTTTTTAATTGATCAATAGCCTCTTTACTATTAATTCTTGATGAATATTCTTCTAGAACATCCGTGTAGTCCAAATCATGGATAATTCTATACGTTTCTGTATTAGATTTAATTTCAGAAAATCTATGCCCTGTCTGTGAATCAATATAGATATCTATCGGTACTTGCATTTCTTCTTCACCTTCCTCGATCTCATTATTCTCTATCACAGTATTATCAGCTGACAATGTGCCTATATTCCACCCCTTATTAAATACTGTTCCTTTCTCTTCATATATATCTGGAGACAATATTATTGATGTGGTATTTGACTCTTGATTGTTATGGTTTTGGTGGACTTTCTCATAAATTAAATAGGTTCCGGAAAGTCTTATTTTTCTGGAGGGTCGCTCCATTCTCCTATCTATCATTTTTATCTCCACTTCTTTGGCCATAGTAGGGGAAAACATCCATTCTTCGAATAAATTATCCTTGGGTGTTTCTATAACTAAATGAACCATTCCATTAGTAGGCTTGGATTTTGGTCTTCCTGAGTGATCGACCTCCTGTTTAATATGGTATTTGTAATCTAAAACATATAAGTATTTCCTTCTATTCTTAGTAAAACCTGTATACTCATTGACGAAATGAATTAATCTTTTCCAATAGCAATCATTATAACTTTAACGGCAGTTTGTCTAAAAACCTCGTTATTTTGGATTTATTGGTTAAATATAAGCGGATTTACGGGTTTTTAAATAGAGACC
>CANMKK010000014.1 GCA_947498455.1 uncultured Aquimarina sp. | reverse complement strand
TCCAAATAGCCAGAAAGATCAACCGTAGATGCATTACCAGAAATACTTAGCGTATTCGTTGCTAAGGATATCTCCTGAGCATCCGTATTATCCAAAAATCCCGATAAATCTACAGTTTTAGTTGCCTCAGCATCGTCTAGTAACGATAATTCAAGAGCATTATCATTTAATTGAAAAACGTCAATGGTTTGGTCGTCGGTATCTGTGTCAACATCTTGAGTAGAATTTATCCATCCCGCACCATTCCATATAAAAATAGATGATAAATCTGTATCGTATACTAGTAAACCTGCATCTGTAGTGGTTAATGGATTTCCGCTTGCCGCAGCAGTTTCCATAGTAATACGCTGAGCGGTAGTAAGTCTGTTTATTAAAAAACCCTTATCCGTATCTGCTAATTCTAAAGATGCATTTTGATTTGCTGCCACAGTACCAATACCTACGCTTACTCTATTGATTGTTGTATTACCGCCTAATGCCATGGTATTTCTGGTCGTTACATTCACATTATGTCCTAGTGCTATAGCGTAATCTTGATTCACTTTGCTAAACGCTCCAATGACGATAGCTCCTGTATTTCTTCCCGCGGATTCAGCATCATAACCTATCACGACCTTCTCTGTTCCTTGTATGTTAATCGCACTTCCCATAAATACATTCCGTTCATTTCTTGTACTTCCAGATGACCCCACTTCTACAAAATCTGCATTCCATCCTATCCCTACATTGTCTGAACCAAAACGATTTGTTCCCCCTGCGGTAGCTCCTAGATATGTATTTCTGTTAGCATCGTTAGTTCCTCCTACTCTATTATTATCGAAACCTGCTCCATACCCTACAAAAGTGTTTCCATGGGCATTGTCGCTATTTGATCCAGCAGCAAACCCTAAAAAAGTATTGGCACCCCCTGCGGTATTATCAAGACCTGATCCTGCACCCAAAAAAGTATTTCCAATCCCTGTAGTATTAGTTTCTCCACTAGCAGAATTAATATAATGTATATCATAAGAAGTATCAATAAGCGCTAATTCGGTATGGACATTACTCGGAGCTCTCCCTCCGACGAACGTATTTCCTGATGCTGCAATATTATTATACCCTGCTCGTCTTCCTATAAATACATTTTCAGATCCAGTAGTGGTATTTCTACCTGTATCTTCTCCTATAAATATATTACGATCACCTTCAGTCAATTCTTTACCTGCTTCTTCTCCTATAATCGTGTTGTCAGAACCTCCTGTTAGGTTCATTCCTGCCTCTGTACCAATAACTACATTATCGTCACCACTGTTATATCGGGCTACAGAGTTACCTATATAGACATTATCAAAACTATTTGTTGTTTGGTCTGCAGCAAACACCCCTATAATGGTATTGTCATAATCAGCATTATCTAAACTTGCTCCTGCCAAACCTCCAATCAATATATTTCTATAACCAGAAGTTAAATATCCGCCAGCTCCCGGACCAGAAATAAGATTCCAATCTCCTGAGTTTATTTGTGAACCAGGGGTATATGATTCACCACTATCATAGGGTGCTAGCGTGTGAGTACCAACATCCTCCTCAGGAATTATACTTGCTCCACTAACTTGATTATTGGTCTGTGCTTGTGATTGTATTGCGCATAAAAAACAGATTGTTGCGATAAGTAAAAGTCTTTTCATAGTAAGGGGTTTTTAAATTATGGTAACAAAATTATAATAACAGCTTAGAAAAATAGTGTTAGAAGGGGTTGCAAAAAGGTTGCAAGCTTGATTTTTTTTGGGGATTATGTAACTAAACTAATCATATAAGTACACTCAAAATTTCATCTTCTCGACAAGAACAAATCGTATCATAACGAAATTATCCAATCGGATTTCAATAACAAGAAATACAGCGTAAAAGTAAACTCCAATACCTATGAAGTTAACATTGCTGATTCGCTAGATATGATGATAGCAAAAATGGGGTTCTGTTGGATCGTCCAAACAACTGAACCACTATAGACTTTAAGTCCATAGGTTCAGGCTGGTGACTTAAAGTCATCCCGTGGTCATTTCTCAATTATGAAATCTGTTGCATTACCATCATCCAGTCTTCGGTGATGCTCCAGGTATTCATTGACCATTTCATCGGTAATATTACCAGTACTCCAACAATCATATCCTATTCCTCAAAAATGTCTACCCCAATATTTCTTTTGTAATTCAGGAAATTCTTGTTGAAGCTTTCTGGAACTTCTTCCCTTCAATTTCTTAACCAAACCACTTATACAATTTGACCATAATACTTCTCGTTAAAACTTGTTCATTTTTTCGTTTTATTTTCTTACTCATATTTCCCATAGCTAAGGCTATGAAAAATAATCATAGCGGCATACATCAAAAAAGCAACTTCGTTTTATCTGATACGATTTACGCATAAAACTTTCGCATATAGTTCGTTTCTTTTGCACTATATCTGCGTTATAAAATTCAACAATAGCTATACTTCGGCGCAGCTCAGCACAAGTGGCTATTATTTAATTTTATGCCTTAATCTAGCACAAAATAATTCAAACTCTTTATACGAACTTCTTATCCATAAATCATATGAGATGTTTTATAATCAAATTGGTATTACTTTCTGAGAAGGCATATATTCCATATGCACATGAACGTGATCTTTGGAAATCACTCCTTTTAAGATTTGAACATCTTCAGCATCATATATTTGTATCAATAGGGAACAGCATCGTATTTGAATACCTCCTTTTAAAACGTGATAACGATATTTTGTACTCCAAACTATATGAACAGTTAACCGAGAAATACAACATCCTATTGACTGTTAGAGAATTTTAAAAGTGTATTTTATTCTTTTTATGTAAGGTCTCAAGTTTTGAATATTGATTTTTACTCAATAACCATTTTTTTAGTATCCACCTTTCTACCTTCTACATATAAGGTATAATGATAAATCCCTGCCGCTAATCCATCACTATTAATATCTAGCTCCGCATCTCCTCGATCAGATAATGAAACATTGGAAATCACTTTTCCGCTACCATCACTAAACACCATAGCTGCTTTATATACTCCAGATGGTATATAATATTTGATAGATGATGTTCCATTAAATGGGTTTGGTATGTTTTGATACAGTTTTGGAGTATTTGTTTTTCCTTGGGGCACTTCACCTCCTCCTAACACATTACAACCACAATCTTCTAGAGCTTGTAAACGAGTCAATACATCTGCCATTTGTATCTGAAGTGCGGTTACTTCGCTTTGTGCTGTGCTTAAATCAGACTGTAGGGTCGAAATAAGCGGCTCTAGATCTACCGATACAGAAGTTCCATTTTGGATCGCAATAGAAAGGTCAGTTCCTATTAATGTAGCAGCAGTCAGGTTCTGGTTATCCGTATTTATATATGCAGAAAGATCTACTGTGTTACCATTACTAATACTTAAAGTAGCATTATTTAAATTTAACGTTTGGTTATCAGTTCCTGTTCCATCTTGTAGCGCAGATAAATCCACTGAATTTCCTCCAGAAATTATTAGATCTGTGTCATTTAAACTTAATTGCTGACTATCCGTATTATCCAAATATCCAGATAAATCTACAGAAGTTGCATCATTGCTTAAGCTAAGTGTATTATTTGACAATTCTAAATTTTGATTATCGGTGTTATCCAGATACCCCGAAAGATCCACAGTAGCCACATTTCCCGTAATACTTAGCGTATTCGTAGTAAGTGATATTCCTTGAGCGTCTGTGTTATCAAGATATCCTGATAAATCAACAACTGAGGCATCGTTGGTTAAGCTCAATGTATTTCCTTTTAGGTCTAAGTCCTGGTTATCGGTGTTATCCAGATACCCAGAAAGATCAACTGTAGCAGCATTTCCTGTTATACTTAGGGTATTCGTGGCAAGTGTTATCCCTTGTGCATCTGTATTATCTAAATAAGAAGAAAGATCAACCGTAGCTGCATTACCAGAAATACTTAGCGTATTAGTTGCTAAGGATAATTCCTGATTATCAGTATTATCCAGGTATGATGAAAGATCAACGGTATTTGCATCTCCTGTAATGCTTAGTATATTGGAGGAAAGAGAGAGCGCTTGTTCATCTGTATTGTCTAAATATCCTGATAGATCCAATGTATTATTTCCACCAGAAATACTTAGTGTATTCGTGGTTAGGGATAGTTCTTGATTATCAATCTGGGTCGACCACGTCAAAGCACCTGAACCATCAGTGGTTAATACCTGTGTATCTGTACCATCTACAATCGGAAATTCATAAGCTCCGGCAATATTTAGACTATTAGCGATTTGCATTTTTCCGACTACACTAATTGCTGCAACTGGAATTCCGCTAGGTGTACCCCATGTCCAACCACTATCTACATTTGTACTCATGGATGTTTTAATACTTGTATTTGTAACGGGTCCATAATTATAATTATCACCTCTTCCGTATGAAATTTTATAGGTACTACGCCCATTAAATTCTATTCCATTATCTTCTCCAGAATCAAAACGTATTATATTCTCTCCCATATTAAGCATAGTGGTAGCGGTGTGATCTCCGAGGTTATCTTCAGTTGCAGCAGACCAATCTGTTCCACTCCATGTATATAATTTCTTTTCATCCGTGTCATATACCATTAGCCCTTCTTCAGCTTCTCTAATTCCGCTGGATGATGGCTGGTCTGGGAATCTTGGTTCTAAGGCAGTACGCTGTGCAGTTGTCATTCTGTTTACTAGCAAACCTTTATTGGTTCCTGTAAGATCTAATGTAGCATATCCGTTAGGTGCTACTGTACCAATCCCAACACTCACTGGGTTGGTCACTCCTCCTAAGATCATAGTATTATCATTAGCAGCCGTTGCTCCATTCCCTATCGCAATGGCATTACTACCGCTTACTATGGCATTGTATCCTATGGCAATATTTCTTGTAGCATCGGGATCTCCATCAGTATTATCAATCAGGTCATTAGAAGCGGCTCCTGTTCCTATCACAATAGCGCCATTGTTTTGTGCTACCGAATTTGCTCCTATCGCAATGGCCTCGTCACTATCGATATCTACTGACCGTCCAATCCCAACAGCATTGGAGCGGGCAATATTAGCTTGGTACCCTATTCCTATAGAATAATCAGAATTATCTGTGGTTTCAAATTGATACCCCATCCCTATAGCACCTATAGCATTTTGCATATTGGTTTCATTACCAATCGCAATGGCATATTGCCCTTCGTTATACGAATAATATCCCATAGTGATGACATCATTCTGCGCTGCTATTGCCTGAGATCCAAAAAAGGTGGTTCTATATCTTCTGGTATCTCCATTAAAATAAGTGTATCCTTCTCCTCCCGTCGTTACTCTATCGGCTCTTCCGTATCCAGAAAAAGCTCCAAACCCTGCATTATCTTCCCCTTCTCGATTAGAAGCTCCGGACACATATCCTACATAAGTGTTACGATTGGCATTTGTCATACCATTTGTTCTATTATTATCCCAACCCGCCATAGCACCTACAAATGTATTAAAATCAGCGGATTCTGTGGCAACTCCTGCAGCGGCTCCTATCATGGTATTATAAATCCCATCGCCTATATCAGTCGCAGATGAATCTCCCACTGCTGTATTGTGGTGTCCTTCTCTGATGTCCTCCATAGACACATTTCCTATTCCCGTATTTTTATATCCAGTCCCTCCTCCAAACGAATCTGCTACACCAGCTCTATGACCTACAAAAGTATTTTCATAACCTGTTGTAAATTCAAAACCAGCATCTTCACCTATAAAAACATTTTCATACCCTGTCGTATTTTCTTGTCCTGATTCTTCACCTATAAAAGTATTATCATAACCAGTAGTATTCTTTTCGCCAGATTCAGTTCCTATAAAAGTATTGTCACTACCATTAAAAGAACTAGAAATACTTCTATTCGTCAAAGCACCTGCTTCAAAACCAATAAATACATTATCAACACCGTCTACATTAGCATGCCCCGCATAATATCCTACAAAGGTACTTTTACTAGTCGTATTATTTTTTCCTGCTCCAAAACCAACAAATGTTGTTCTGCTAGCACTAGTCTGTGCTGTTCCTGTACTATCTCCATACATCGTATTGAAATCACCCGTAGTGATGCTTTCACCAGATCCGGTACCTCTAGTTTCATTCAATGTCTGCGACTGGGCAAGGATGTTACCAAAAAAATACATAATGGTAATACTCCAAAGTAGTTTTCTTTTCATATAAGGGGCTTTTAAAATTATTTCTTCTATTCAAAACCATCAGAATTCAATACATCCTGAAACTTTGTATAATGATACTATAAAGAACCAACATTAAGAATGTTTTAGCGGTGGCAAAAAGTGGCAGTGCTAATTTTTGCTTATTTGGTCCATTTTCTTTAGTAACTCACGAATACTTATCAATCAAAATTTTAATCTCTTTAAGTTTTAATTAATCTCACGGTCTTAACTACATTTTCTGAAGTGATTCTTGCAAAATAAATTCCTGCTTCTATTCTATCTGTACTGATTTTTCCAGAAACATATTCACTAATAACCATAACACGTTGACCGTTTATATTAAATAATTCTACATCGGCTTTCTGAATTAATCCCGAAATCATAAACCAGTTCTTCATAGGGTTTGGATATATCCTTACCGCACTTAATATAGTATCTTCTATGCCTAGAACAGGAACTACAGTTACAGTTCTACTAACTTCTACAGCTATGTTACCTGAAGCATCAGTAGCATTATAAAGAATTGTATAACTACCTACCGCGTCTACAAAATCTGAAATGTCAATCACAACATTGCTTCCATCATCTGTGGTAGCTCCTAATTCAGTATAACCATCACCTAATTCAATTGTTTGGGGATTATCACCGGTTAAAGTAATTACTGGTGCTGTGGTATCGACTACATTTACTATTCTAGTAACCTCTACTGCAGCGTTATTTGATGCATCTGTAGCATTGTATATGACTGTATAACTACCAACTGCATCTACAAAATCTGAAATCTCAATTATTACATTGCTACTATCATCCGTGGTAGCTCCTAATTCAGTATAACCATCACCCAATTCAATTGTTTGAGGATTATCGCCTAGTAAAGTAATTACTGGTGCTGTGGTATCGACTACATTTACCGTTCTAGTAATCTCTACTGCAGCGTTATTTGATGCATCTGTAGCATTGTATAGAATCGTATAACTACCAACTACATCTACAAAATCTGAAATGTCGATTATTACATTGCTTCCATCATCTGTGGTAGCGCCTAATTCTGTATATCCAGCTCCTAATTCGATTGTTTGGGGATTATCTCCTAGTAAGGTAATTACTGGTGCCGTGGTATCGATAACATTTACAATTCTGGTAACTTCTACAGCAGCATTATTTGACGCATCTGTAGCATTGTATCGAATAGTATAACTACCTACCGCGTCTACAAAATCTGAAATGTCGATTATTACATTGCTTCCATCATCTGTGGTAGCGCCTAATTCTGTATATCCTGATCCTAATTCTATTTCTTGGGGATTATCGCCTATTAAGGTAATTACTGGCGCAGTAGTATCTACTACATTCACCGTTCTGATCACTTCTACTGCCATATTACCAGAAGCATCGGTCGCATTATATCGAATTGTATAACTTCCAATAGCATCTATAAAATCCGAACTATTAATTACAATATCTCCACCATCATCTACTGTAGCACCTAATTCCGAATACCCAGCGCCCAATTCTATTGTCTGTGGATTATCACCTAATAAGGTAATCACTGGTGATGTAGTATCGACTACATTGACGATTCTTGTAACTTCGACTGCCATATTACCAAAAGCATCCGTCGCATTATATCGAATTGTATAACTTCCAATAGCATCTATAAAATCTGAACTATTAATTACAATATCGTTACTATCATCCACTGTAGCACCTAATTCCGAATACCCAGCGCCCAATTCTATTTCTTGTGGATTGTCTCCTATCAAAATAATTACAGGTGCGGTACAATCTTCGTTAAAAACAGCCGTATCATCTTTACTCCATAAAGAAAAATCTGCAGTTACATCATCCACTTCAATACATCTTAAACTTTCGTTATCAGAAGCGTCAAAAGAAGTAATATTGGAATTATTACCATTTTTAATATTTATATTGGTTAATAATTCACATTCTGAAATATTTACAGTTTCTAATGCGGTATTAGTACTTAAATCTACTGTTACTAAATTTACATTTCGATGAATTTGAGCATCTTTTAAAGCAGTTGCTCCATTGGTATTAAGTGTAGTCAAAGCCCCTTCATACGAATGTAACGTTGTTAATGCTGTATTGTTTGAAACATTAATTCCTGCAACATTATTACGGTATAAATATAACTCCTCTAATGCATTAGCTCCATCAAGGTTAATTGTTGATAAAGGACACTCATATGCATACAATTTTTTCAATGCAGTATTTGTACTTACATCTAAATCTAAGAAAGCAGTATGATATGCTTGAATCTCTTCTAATGCTGTTGCATTCGTAAGATTTATTGATGTAAAAGTATTTTGGTAACAATCTAACTTCTCCAACGAAGTCATATCACTAAGGTTTAACGACTTTGTTGCGCCTCCTCGATAACAATACAGTTCTTTTATGCTTGTATTCCCACTTAAATCTAAATCTTCTATATCATTTAGCGAAACATTTAAAATTTCTAAGTTTGAAAAATCTTCAATACCTGTAGCTTCCTCAATGCCTTGACTACTTATATCTAAATCTACTATTTCTCTTATTTTTGATGTTAATACATAATCATCTCCTAACACTCCATTTCCTAAACCATTACTTTCTAAATACGTTTCAAAATTATCATCTGGAACATAGGTTGACTCACAAACACTAGTAATAACAGAAGTATCATCTACTTCCCATGTACTAATATAAGTAGCTGTTGGACTATCAACTTCAGCACAAACTAAGCTTGCATTCCCTCTAATATTTACCACTTCCATATCATCATTATTCCCATTTTTAAGATTTAAAAATGTTAATTGATTGTTTTGACATTCTAAGGTTCTTAAACGGGTTAATGCACTTACATCTAATCCTGTAATCGCATTATCATTTACTTTTAATGTAGACATACTAGTATTATTACTTACATCTAAATTGGTAATACTTGCATTATTACATATAAGAGAACTAATATTTAGATTATTACTAATATCAATATCTGAAATTGCAGTTGTATTAATGTCTAAACTTACCAAAGCTGTTAAACTAGAAACATCTATACTCTCAATAGGATTGTTACCAATTTCTAAGATTTGGATTGCAGTATTGTTGTCTATGTTTATCGACTCAATGCCATTTCCGCTACAAGTTAATATGGTTAAACTTGCATTTTGACTTAAATCAATAGTTTCAATGTTATTATTCACATAATTTAACCATGTGATATTTGGGCTATTCGTAACATCAAGTTCTGAGATATTATTGTTTTCAATATCAATACCTTCAATAATAGTATTATCTTCAATAACTAAACTTTCTAAATCATTATCAGTAACATACAATTCAGATAACTTTGATAACCCTGAAAGATTTAATTCTGTTAATCCCATTTCCATACAAAAAATTTGATTTAAGTTGATATTATTGCTTAAATCTAACGGTGCATTCACAGGATTTCCGTTGATACGGAGTGTTTCTAACGCTTTGAAATCTTCTATTCCTGAAAAATCTGAAATGTCTTGATTGTGTGCCCACAATGACGTTACGTTTTCAATCTTTTCTGTAGGAACATAATCGTCCATAACTCCATTCCCTAAACTATCGTCGTTTCCTAAAGTTGTTCCTCCGCTATTTTCTTTGTGCGTTTCTAAATAATATTCAAAATTATCATCCGGTACATACGTAAACCTACAGTATTCAGAATAACTAGCTATATCATCTTTATCCCAATACGAAGCTGTTAAATATGCCGCTGTAGGATCATCAACCTCAATGCAAGTTAAACTTGGATTATACCTTGCATCCATATCAGTAATTAAATCATTGTTTCCGTTTTTCAAGTTTAAATAGGTTAAACTAGTATTTTCAATACAGGTTATATCTAACAAATTTGGGTTATTGGAAACATCTAGGGCAACTATATTCAACCTGTATGCAGATAATCTATCTAAGTTTGGCAACATGCTAACATCTATATCATCAATAAGGTTACTACCAATACTTAATGACTCTAACACTAAGTTATTCTCAAAGTTTAAATTAGATATTTGATTAAATGAACAATCAAAATCTTTAAGTTTGGTAAGCGTACTAATGTCAATTTCTTCAATATTATTATCACTGAATTGTAAATTTGATAGCTCAACATTATTACTCACATCTAAGGTTTCTAAATTATTATAAGAAACCACCATATAATCTAAAGCAATATTTGTAGATATATCAAGCGTATTTAAATCACAATCGTATAAATATAAGTCTGTTAATTGGGTTAAACCTGTTATGTTGATATTCTTAATATCTACACGACTACAACGAATTTCTTCTAGTTTTGTATTAGATCTAAAGTCTAATTCCAAATCTGAAACTGCATTAGTTGTAATATTAAACTCTAACAGGTTTTTAAACACCTCTAACCCTGTGTAATCTGCAATATCTTGATTGAATATTCTAAGTATTGTAACAGCTTCTATAGACTCCTTTCCAACATAATCATCATCTGCAATTCCGTTTCCTAAACTATTTGTATCTCCAACAGCAACTACATTTCCATCTATATCATGTGTTTCTAAATAATTTTCGAAAATGTCATCTGGAACATATGTTTCTGAACAGAATGTCGAGTAAATGGTTTGACTGTCTTTAGTTGTAAGTATTCCATTTGCATAATCTACATCATCTACAGTTACACAAGTTAAACTTGCATTGTCGCTAATATCAAAATCACTTGGATTCAAATTAGCATTATTCCCATTTTTAAGGTTTAAATACGTTAAACTCGCATTTGAACTACACGATACTCTGGTTAAATCTGAATTATTAGAAAGATCTAAAGATGAAATATTTAAATTATAGGCATATAAAATTGCTAAATTTTCTAATCCACTAACATCTAATTCAGAGATGGAATTACTACTAATACTTAGTGACTCTAAGGCTGTATTATGCTCTACATTTAATTCTGTCAATTCATTAAAAGGGGCTTCAAATTCTTCTAGTTTTGTAAGCGTACTAATATCAATTTTAGCTACATTATTCCTTTGTAGTTTTAGCTCTAACAATTCAACATTAGTAGTTACATCTAAATCTTCTAAATTGTTATTAGAAACATTTAAAGACTCTAAAGCAATATTGGTAGACACATCTAATGCATCTAAATCACAATCATTTAAATACAATTCTGTTAATTGGTCTAATCCAGTTACATCAATGCTTTCAATATCCATGTAATCGAAACGAATGCTTTCTAATTTTGTATTTGACGTAAGATCAAGTGCTACAGAAGATGTATTGGTAATTAGCCTAAACTCTTTTAAATTGACAAATTCTTCAATTCCCGTAAAATCATCAATATTACGACGGAAAATCGCTAAGTTTTCTACATTTTGAATCCTTTTATTAATTACATAATCATCATCTAAAACTCCATTTCCTAAGCTAGTAGCACCTCCAATATCAGCACTATTTCCATCTGCATCATGAGTTTCTAAATAGTATTCAAAAAGATCATTAGGTACATACGTAAGCCCACAATACACGGATGTATCATCTACTGTCCAATTTGCATAGGTTCCAGAACCAGCAACTGCTTCAGCTACATCGTCTACTAAAATACATTCTAAGCTACTACAGTTTATAGCATTAATCGTACCTGGAGTAATACCTATGGTATTAATCTCAGTTAATAAAGAAGCACCTTCAGCATTAAAGTTGCTAAGATTTGGATGAACCGTTAGATCTATTGCCGTTAATTTTGTAGCTCTTACATCTAGGAATGTTACCACTGTTGAATCGGAAAACAACAACTCCTCAAGATCCCATACCCCCTGTAAATCAACAGTTTTAAGCTTTGTATTATTCGTAAAATCTAAACTAGAAATTCCTGCATTACTATTTAACCATACATTTTGTAGTTCTCTATTTTGAGATACATCTAAAGATGATAAATTATGCAGGAATAAATCTAAAGTTTTTAAAGCTGTAAATGATTTTATTCCTGTAAGGTCTGTAATTGCAGGGCTATGACCTCTTAGGCTCAATGCAGTTAGCTCAACTATATTTGCCGTAGGCACGTAATTATCATCAGGGATATCATCTACTGGCGTTATACCATCAGATAACGTTATTGTACTAAAGTAAGCTTCAAAGCTATCATCTGGGATATACGTATACTCACAGTTTTCACTATACAAAGTTTGTGCATCTATATTGGTAAAATTCCCTATGGCAGCTGGTACATCAACTACACGTATACAAGTTAAACCAGGATTATTAGTAGCATCAAAATCTCTTAAATCATCCATAACACCACCTGTCATATCCAAACTTGTTAATAAGTTATTTGAACAGTCTATGGTATCATAACTTCCTGAATTAGCAAAAGAAAGACTTGTTAACTGATTATTACTACAAAATAGGTTTGCTAAGTTCAAGTTTTCTGTTACATCTAAACTCGTAAGCGTATTACTTGCACAGTTTAACGTTTCTAAAAAACCAAAATCCTCTATCCCTGTAAGATCTGAAATACCTAGGTTTTCAATAGTTAATGTTTGGGTAAGCTCGTAATTGATACTTGAGGTAAACACAATATTATCATTAGCAATTCTATTACCCAGACTTTCGTAACTTCCTAGCTCTACTTCGTTACCAGACCTGTCATGTGTTTCTAAATAATGCTCAAAATTGGCATCAGGCACATAGGTTTCATCACAATATTCATTAAAACTTGTATGATTGTCTGTATTGGAAGTGGCTCCTAAATCAAAACTAGCATCATCTACTCTTATACACGTTAAATCAGAATTATTCCTAGTATCTAAGGCAAGAAAATCTTCACTTACATTGGTTAGATTTAAATTTGTTAATGTATTATTTGAGCAATCTAAACTTGATAATTTTGTGTTAGACGACATATCTAAACTTGTTATTGTATTACTAGCACAGTCTAATGTTTTTAAAGCTGTAAAATCTGAAATTCCTGTAAGATCGGTAATCATACTTGAAGAAATATCTAAATCTGTTACCGTTTCAACTTTTGTTGCATCAGCATAATTATCGTCTTCAATTCCGTTTCCTAAACTTTCAGTCGATCCTACAGAAACTGTATTTCCGTTTGCATCATGGGTTTCTAAATAGTTCTCAAAATTATCATCAGGCACATAGGTTTCCTGACTGATGGATACATAACTTAGGAACAGAAAAAAGACTATGGGTAGTTTTTTAATCATCATAAGGGGCTTTTAAAATTGTTGTTGTAAATAAATCGATTCGTTATCAAAAATCGCCTAAAAACCACCGGACAATATTTACAAAAAAACATTAATTTACTTGTTAATCAGTTATTTAAACTTGTTCCTGCAATAATAGGCATCGTCAATACATCTAGGTAATTTTAGTGGTGGCAAAAAGTGGTAACGCCCTAATTTTTGCTTATTTTGTGCATTTTCTTTAGTAACTCACGAATACTTATAAATCAAAATTTTAATCCACATTGTGGAGTTTAATTCTCCGAGGCTTGCCTCGAAATGTAAAAACCGTTTTTTCGCTGAATACCTCGTGAACTTGCTCCGAGGTAGTTGACTTTATTTAAGTTTTAATTAATCTCACGGTCTTAACTACATTTTCTGAAGTGATTCTTGCAAAATAAACTCCTGCTTCTATTCTATCCGCACTGATTTTTCCTGAAACATATTCACTAATAACCATAACACGTTGACCGTTTATATTAAATAATTCTACATCTACTTTCTGAATTAGTCCCGAAATCATAAACCACTCCTTCATAGGGTTTGGATATATCTGTACCTCATTTAATATAGTATCTTCTATCCCTAGAACGGGAACTACATTTACAGTTCTGGTTACTTCTACGGCAGTATTACTTGATGCGTCCGTTGCATTGTATAAAATTGTATAACTACCAATTGCATCTGTAAAATCTGAAATGTCAATCACAACATTGCTTCCATCATCTGTGGTAGCTCCCAACTCGGTGTACCCTGATCCCAATTCGATTGTTTGAGGATTATCGCCTAGTAAAGTAATTACTGGTGCTGTGGTATCGATAACGTTTACCGTTCTGGTAACCTCTACAGCAGCGTTATTTGATGCATCTGTAGCATTGTATAGAATTGTATAACTACCAACTGCATCTGTAAAACCTGAAGTCTCAATTATTAGATTGCTCCCATCATCCGTGGTAGCTCCTAACTCGGTATATCCAGAACCTAATTCTATTACTTGCGGATTATCTCCTACTAGCGTAATAATCGGTGCAGTCGTATCTACTACATTTACGGTTCTGGTAACTTCTAAAGCAGCGTTATTTGATGCATCTGTAGCATTGTATAGAATTGTATAACTACCAACTGCATCTACAAAATCTGAAATCTCAATTATTACATTGCTCCCATCATCTGTGGTAGCTCCTAATTCAGTATAACCATCACCTAATTCAATAGTTTGAGGATTATCGCCTAGCAAAGTAATTACTGGTGCTGTGGTATCGACTACATTTACCGTTCTAGTAACCTCTACTGTAGCGTTATTTGATGCATCTGTAGCATTGTATAGAATTGTATAACTACCAACTGCATCTACAAAATCTGAAGTCTCAATCATTACATTGCTTCCATCATCTGTGGTAGCTCCCAACTCGGTGTACCCTGATCCCAATTCGATTGTTTGAGGATTATCGCCTAGCAAAGTAATTACTGGTGCTGTGGTATCGACTATATTTACTGTTCTAGTAACCTCTACTGCAGCGTTATTTGATGCATCTGTAGCATTGTATAGAATTGTATAACTACCAACTGCATCTACAAAATCTGAAATGTCGATTATTACATTGCTTCCATCATCTGTGGTAGCGCCTAATTCTGTATATCCTGATCCTAATTCGATTGTTTGAGGATTATCGCCTAGCAAAGTAATTACTGGTGCTGTGGTATCGACTACATTTACTGTTCTAGTAACCTCTACTGCAGCGTTATTTGATGCATCTGTAGCATTGTATAGAATCGTATAACTACCTACCGCGTCTACAAAATCTGAAATGTCGATTATTACATTGCTTCCATCATCTGTGGTAGCTCCCAACTCTGTATATCCATCACCTAATTCAATTGTTTGAGGATTATCGCCTGTTAACGTAATTACTGGTGCGGTACAATCTTCATTATAACTTGCTGTAGCATCTTTATCCCATCTAGAATAGTTGCCAGTTCCCGAGGTAGCTGCGGAAGCGTCATCTACTTCAATACAACTTAGATCAGGATTATTAGTTACTTTTACATAGGAAAATGTACTTGCATTGTTTCCGTTTTTAAGAGTAAGATATGTTAATTGATTATCATAAGCTTCTAATGTTTCCAAAGCTACATTTTTAGAAAGATCTAACGTTGTTAATTGATTATTATAAGCCACTAATATTTCTAAAGCTACATTTTTAGAAAGATCAAGCGTAGTCAATTGATTTTCTTCAATATATAAGACCAGTAATGCTAGATTTTGAGAAAGATCAATACTTACTAATTCATTATCAGTAAACTCTAATTCTTCCAAAGCTATATTTTGTGTAACATCAAGTGTTGTTAATTGATTGAACCGAACAGATAAACGCTCTAATATTAAATTCTTAGAAACATCAATACTTGCTAGTTCATTTTCATCACAATATAAGATGGTCAATAGTGTGTTTTGTGTTACATCTAAGTTTGTTAATGGATTTATATTACAGTCTAAATAGTCCAACTTTATATTCTGGGAGATATCTAAACTTGTTAATTGGTTATCTGCAACGACTAAACTGGTCAACTGTACATTCTGAGAAATATCTATGCTTGTTAGAGCATTTCTATACAAATCTAAATTTGTGAGCGCTACATTTTTTGTAACATCTATTTCGGTTAATGAGTTCCCAATAGATGTTAAACTTTTTAAAGCTATAAAGTCTTCAATACCTGTAAGATCCAATATCCCTAGATTAGTAACATCTAAACTGGTTACATTTTTAATTCGTTCTGTTTCCACATAATTATCATTGGCAATACCATTACCCATACTGGTAATATCACCTATAGTAACTAATCCTCCTGTCGAATTATGTGTTTCTAAATAGGTTTCAAAATTATCATCGGGTACATGTGTCCCACAGTCGGTATTAAAACTTGCTATTGCATCTATACTCGAAAAACTAAAAGGAACAAAAGGGTCATCTACTTGGATGCAATAAAGATTTGGATTATTAGTAGCTGTAATTCTTGTATTTGCATTATTTCCGTTCCTAAGATCTAAACTTGTTAATGCATTATCTTGACACTCTAAACGTCTTAAAGCTATATTTTTTGATAGATCTAAACTGGTTAATGCATTATCTTGAGACCTAATACCCACTAAAGCTATATTCTGTGTTACATCTATGCTAGTAAGTTGATTAGAGTCGAAATAAAGGTAATCCAATACTGTATTTTTAGAAACATCTAAACTGGTTAATACGTTATCATGACATTCAAGTTCTTCTAAAAGTATACTTTGTGTTACATCCAAACTACTTAATTGATTATTATTACAGTAAAGAAATTTTAATGCGGTATTTATTGGAAGATCTAAACTGTTAATTTCGTTATCTTCACAGGATAATTCTATTAATGCGCTATTTTGTGTTAGATCTAAACTGGTAAGTTGATTTGTTGCACAATTTAATTCTTCTAAAAGTATGTTTTGAGTTACATCTAAACTCCCTAAAGGGTTACTAAAACAAGATAATTCTATCAATTTGGTATTTTTAGTTAGGTCTAAACTTGTTAAATTATTACTCCCGCACCATAAATAAGTCAATTCTGTATTTTGAGAAAGATCTATATTAGTTAATAAATTTCGAGTAAAACTTAAACTTTCTAAAGCTAGAAAATCCTCAATACCCGTAAGATCAGTAATTCCCAGAGAAACAACCCTTAAATCAGTTACACTTTCGATTTTTTCTGTGGTTACAGCGTTATCATTGGCAACTCCATTACCCATACTGCTTGGATCTCCTAATGCGACAATATCACCATTGGCATTGTGGGTTTCTAAATAGTCTTCAAAAATAGCATCGGGCACATTGGTTTGCCTACAATCGGTGCTATAAAATGCATGTGTATCTTTATACCAAGAATTTAAAATAGTAGCAGAAGCATTATCTACCAGAATACAGTTAAGGTTTGGATTATTATCGGTCTCAACATATAGATTTATATTATTACCATTCTTAAGATTTAAACTTGTTAATACATTATCATTACAATACAATTCTTCTAAAAGTATGTTTTGTGTAAAATCTAAACTTGTTAATTGGTTATCATAACAATCAAGTTCAAGTAATGCATTATTTTGAGAAACATCTAAACTGGTTAAATCATTGTTTACACAATCTAAATTTTCTAAAACCAAATTTTGTGTTACATCTAAGCTACCTAAAGGATTGTCGTAACAGGATAGTAGTATTAGTGCTGTATTTTGGGTAACATCTAAATTTGTTAATTGATTTTGAGCGCAATATAAATGAGTCAATTGTATGTTTTGAGTTATATCTATAGTCGTTAATGAATTAGACGAACATCGTAATTCTTTTAATGCTGTAAAACCCTCAATACCTGTAAGATCTGCTATTCCTAGAGAAATAACCCTTAAGTTGGTTACACTTTCGATTTTTTCGGTAGTTACATAGTTATCACCATCAATTCCATTACCCATACTGGTTGCAGCACCAATTAATACTATATTACCATTTGCATCATGTGTTTCGAGATAAGCTTCAAAGTTGTCATCAGGCACATAGGTCTCCTGACTATAGGATAAAAATGCGCATAGCATAAAACAAAGAGAAAGTAATTTTTTAATCATCATAAGGGGCTTTTAAAATTGTTGTTGTAAATAAATCGATTCGTTATCAAAAATCGCCTAAAAACCACCGGACAAAAACCGGACAATTTTTACAAAAAAACATTAATTTATTTGTTAATCAGTTGTTTATACTTGTTCCTGCAATAATAGGCATCGTTAATACATCTAGGAAATTTTAGTGGTGGCAAAAAGTGGTAACGCCCTAATTTTTGCTTATTTTGTGCATTTTCTTTAGCTTCTAAAGTTTTCATGTTAGCTTACATGAATACCGCTCTAACAAAAAGGTGCTCTCTAACGATGAGGTAATTTTGAGCCCCATGCATTTAGCAATTCAACGTAGCAGCAAAAAAGAAAAAAATACGCCTTTTTAAAATTGGATAACTTTACTATTAATTGTTATACGATTTACGAATAAAACTTTCGCATATAGTACAAAATAATTCAAACTCTTTATACGAATTTCTTATCCATAAATCGTATTAATTATTTTAAAAACACAAAACTTTAAATAAAGCCTGAGATCAAGAGTATTTGACTAAATTTCTATAATAGCTGTTGACACGGTTTTAATGATTGATCATAATTTTTTTGTAGACAGAACCTTTTGGAATAAAATATGCTCTGAACCAATAGATTCCTTCTTGCAAATGATCTACAGGAATAGGTTCTTCTAACTGTTTTTGATTAAATTTATGTATTCTTCTTCCTGACATATCGTAAATTTCTAACCCTTCAATATTTCTAAAGTTTAAAACTCTAAAACTATCGGAAACAGGGTTTGGATAAATTTCTATAGTCAGATCTGTATGCACCACGTTTACTACCCTTGTAACTTCTGCTGCGACATTACCGGAAGCATCGGTTGAGTTATACGTTATGATATAGCTTCCTACTACATCTTCAAAATTTGAAATATCTATCTCGATAGGAGAACCATCATTAGTGACTGCTCCCAATTCTGTATATCCTAATCCCAAATCTATAACTTGCGGATCGTCTCCTATCAAAGTAATGATAGGTGGAGTATTATCAACGACAAAGACATTAGCAATACATTGAGAACTATTACCGGATGCATCTGTCACTGTCAGTGTAACCGAATTATTTCCAACATTATCTAAGTCAAATTCATTTCTATCCAGATGAAGCCCTACAATTCTACAAGCATCCATACTTCCGTTATCTACATCAGCAGCAGTAATTGTTGCATTCCCGCTAGCATCCAATTGTACTGTGATATCCTGACAAAACACCACTGGTGCAATAGCATCCTCTACAGTAATTATAGCAGTACAAGTATCACTGTTTCCGTTACTATCAGTTACCGTCAGTACAACATTGTTGGTTCCTATATTACTACAATTAAAAGAAGTAATATCAATCACTCTAGAAGCAATTCCACAAGCATCGGTACTTCCGTTATCCACATCAGTAGCAGTAATTGTTGCATTCCCGGTAGCATCTAATTGTACCGTAATGTTTTGGCACAGCACCACTGGTGCAATAGCATCTTCTACTGTAACTACAGCAGTACAGGTATCACTGTTTCCGTTGCTATCGGTTACCGTCAGTACAACATTGTTGGTACCTATATTACTACAATCAAAAGAATTAATATCAATCACTCTAGAAGCAATGCCACAAGCATCGGTACTTCCGTTATCTACATCGGCAGCAGTAATTGTTGCATTCCCGCTAGCATCCAATTGTACTGTGATATCCTTACAAAACACCACTGGCGCAATAGCATCCTCTACAGTAACTATAGCAGTACAGGTATCACTGTTTCCATTGGTATCGGCTACCGTCAGTACAACATTGTTGGTTCCTATATTACTACAATCAAAAGAAGTAATATCGATTACTGTAGAAGCAATGCCGCAGGCATCGGTACTTCCGTTATCCACATCAGTAGCCGTGATCGTTGTATTCCCAGTAGCATCTAATTGTACCGTAATGTTTTGACACAGCACCACTGGTGCAATAGTATCTTCTACTGTAACTACAGCAGTACAGATATTACTGTTTCCGTTGCTATCGGTTACCGTCAGTACAACATTGTTGGTTCCTATATTACTACAATCAAAAGAAGTAATATCAATCGCTGTAGAAGCAATGCCGCAGGCATCGGTGCTTCCGTTATCTACATCAGTAGCAGTAATCATTGCATTTCCGGTAGCATCTAAATGTACTGTGATATTTTGACATACTACTGTTGGCAATACAGCATCTTCTACAGTAACTACGGCAGTACATGTATCACTGTTTCCATTGGTATCGGTAACGGTCAATTCCACATTATTGGTTCCTATATTGCTACAATCAAAAGAAGTAATATCGATTACTGTAGAAGCAATGCCACAGGCATCGGTGCTTCCGTTATCTACATCAGTAGCAGTAATCATTGCATTTCCGGTAGCATCTAACTGTACCGTAATATTTTGACATACTACTGTTGGCAATACAGCATCTTCTACAATAACTACGGCAATACAGGTATCACTGTTTCCGTTGGTATCCGTAACGGTCAATTCCACATTATTGGTTCCTATATTACTACAATCAAAAGAAGTAATATCGATTGCTGTAGAAGCAATGCCGCAGGCGTCTGTACTTCCGTTATCTACATCAGTAGCCGTGATCGTTGTATTTCCAGTAGCATCTAATTGTAAAGTGATATCTTGACAAACTACTGTGGGTAAAATCATATCTTCTACAGTAACTACAACAGTACAGGTATCACTATTTCCGTTAGTATCGGTAACTGTCAGTACTACATTGTTGGTTCCTATATTGCTACAATCAAAAGAAGTAATATCAATTGCAGTAGAAGCAATGCCACACGCATCAGACGAACCATTATCTACATCAGCAGCGGTAATCGTTGCATTTCCCGTAGCATCCAGTTGTAAGGTAATATTTTGACAAACTACTGTAGGTAAAATCATATCTTCTACAGTAACTATAGCTATACAGGTATCACTATTTCCGTTGGTATCGGTAACTGTCAGTACTACATTATTAGTTCCTATATTGCTACAATCAAAAGAAGTAATATCAATCACTCTAGAAGCAATGCCACAGGCATCGGTGCTTTCGTTATCTACATCAGCAGCCGTGATCATTGCATTTCCGGTAGCGTCTAACTGCACCGTAATGTTTTGACATACTACTGTTGGTAATACAGCATCTTCTACTGTAACGATTGTAGTACAGGTATCACTGTTCCCGTTGGTATCCGTAACGGTCAATTCCACATTATTGGTTCCTATATTGCTACAATCAAAAGAAGTAATATTGATTACTGTAGAAGCAATGCCACAGGCATCGGTGCTTCCGTTATCTACATCAGCAGCAGTAATCATTGCATTTCCGGTAGCATCTAGTTGTACTGTGATGTTTTGACACACTACTGTAGGTTGTACCATATCTTCAACAGTAATTAAAGCAGCACAGGTATCCATATTTCCAGAGGAATCAATAGCCGTAATATCAAAAGATTGTATTCCTACATCATCACAATCCAGATCGAGGGCTTCATTAAATTCTAAAAATTCCAATTCGAAAGCCAGATCTCCCCAGGTGCAACATCCGGATGTGGTATCATATCTCCAAATATACTCACCACCTGGGTAATTGTCTCCTCCATAATAAACTCTGGTGAATCTTTCAATTACAAAAGAATATGTATTTCCTGCAATTACAGGAAATGGTGTTGACAAGGTTACTTCTGACCAGATTGTGCCACCATTACTATCTACAAGCACAACTCCCGTTTCTGTGTATACTGGTGATCCGATACTACCCACAGTTCCTGTTCCAGAACCATTATAAAAATTGAATGTTCTATTGCCGTAATTTCTATCCACCATAATTCGGACGATCTTAAGGATTCCCGTTACTGTTGCTGTAAATGATTGTCCAGCTCCTGGACTATTATTGGTATTAAAAAAACTTGTTTGTGAAATTGTTAAATCATTAGAGAAATAAACTTCAGTATTACAATTATCCGAACTTCCTCCATCAAAATCTGCAATCGCTATTGATGTATTACCAAGATTATCTAATTGTACTGTAGCATCTATACAAACGGCTGTAGGATCCATACTATCTTCTACAGTAACTATAACATTACAAGTATCACTATTTCCATTGGCATCCGTTACAGTTAATATTACGTCATTGGTTCCTATATCACTACAATCAAAAGAAGTAACATCAATTGCTGTAGAAGCAATTCCACAAGCATCAGACGAACCATTATCTACATCTGAAGCTGTAATTGTTGCATTACCCATAGCATCTAATTGTACGGTAATATTTTGACAAACTACTGTTGGTTTAACATCATCAATAACCGAAGCTGAAATATCATATGAAAAAGTTCCTATAATACAATCATTAGAATCAATTTGTATACTTCCATTAAAACTAGATGCTGTACAGGAGTTGGACAAAAATGCAACTTCAAAATCCATAGCACTTCCTGCTGTAATAGACACTGGAAAAGTTAGTACACTTTCTAATGAAAATTCAGTTCCGCTCACCGTTATTCCTGTAATTTCTAAAGTACCACCTCCTACATTGTTAATGGTAAAAGTTTGAACTGTTTTAGCTCCTGTTGATACAGTCCCGAAATCAGTTCCATCTGCTATATCCGGAGTAGTATCACCAGTGGTGATTAATTGACCATTACCTTCTACCGTAATTTCTGGGGCTGTAGCTACGCAACTAATCGGATTGACTCCACTTCCTGGTTCTATCCAGTTAGAATTTGATCCATTTAAGGCTGTATTGTTTAAAGTTGCATGATATCCATTAGGACCTCGATCCAGAAGTTGTGTTTCTAAACGATTATTCCCCTCAGAAACTCCTTGATTAAAATCATAATATGCAAGTAAATTAGGTTCAGTACCTGTGAGTCCGCATGTCATCTGATTTAGAATTTCTGTACAGGTAAGTGAATAATCCCATATTCTTACCTCATCAATCTCGCCTCTAAAATGTTCTCCAAGATTTCCATTATTAAATTGGATATTTCCTATTCTGAAATCAGTAAGCCCAGTAAATGCATTGTTATTATTTTGCAATGTTAATGTACCTTCTTCGGCTCCATCTATATATAAAGTCCATACATTACCTTGTTTTGCCGCTGCTACATGATGCCATTGATCATCTTTTACATTGGTTGTACTAAAAACTTGAGCCCAACTACTATTGGCATAATCAAATTGCCCAAGGCGAAGTAAACCATTGCCTGCAACCTCTAATGAAGTTTCATGATTTTGACCTGTTTTTTGCCAAACTATAATAGCTCTATATCCATTAGCTCCACTATCCGCTTTAAACCAAGCTTCTAATGTAAAATCCGTAGACATCGAATTGATATTGGCCAATGCATAATCATCATTTCCATCAAAATTGAACGTTTCTGCTCCAATGCCCGTTTTACCAATAATAGCAAAAGTATATGGATTTTCATCAGTATCGTTACTCTCAATAGTAACAACCGCATCAAAAGTGCCATCTGTTGCGGGTGCAAAAACAATATCAAAAGTATCACTGGCACCAGCTACTACAGAGGTTGGATAAACTCCTAAAGTAAATGCTCCAGCACCACTGCCGGATATAGAAATATCAGTGATATCTAATACATGAATTCCTGCCGAATTATCTATCGTAAAGGTACTGGTGGATGACCCTCCTGATAACACCGAAATAAATTCTGTACTGTCAGCAGCATCTGGTGTAGTATCACCATTAACAATAGAGATTCCATTACCCAATACATCCAGAACTATTCCATCCAAAACCGTTACGATTGCCGTACAATCTGATGAGTTTCCAGCAGTATCTTCTGCAGTTAATGTAACCGTATTGGCTCCTAAATCTGCTAGGGTAAAACTTGTTATATCCAAACTTAAAGATGCTATACCACAGGCATCCGTACTTCCATTATCTACATCGGCAACAGTGATCGTTCCATTTCCTGTGGCATCTAATTGTACGGTGATATCTTGACATATAGCTATTGGGGACTCGTTATCATTGACCGTAATATCAAAAGAACACATTGTACTATTACCAGACACATCAGTAACCGTATACTCTATCGTAGATGTCCCTATCGGAAATAAAGATCCGCTCGTCAATCCTCCTGTTTGTGCCACAGTAGTGCTGCAATTGTCAAAATCTTCTACTACAATTTGATAAGAAATCCAAGGGTCTGCAGTTGCGTCTTCTCGTAAAAAAACATACCCATTTGAATATGCAAAACCATAAGTGTTAGGTGTTGGCGCGCCCGCTGGCATATCGAGAAACATCCCATTATATGTCGCTGTAGTCTTATCAATAAAATACACTCTGGCATTTAACTCGCTATAAATAACAATTTCTGCTCCTGTAACTCCTGTATATCCAACAGAACGTGATGTTATATCTCCATCCTCGGCTTCTGGGAAATTAACAATAGCATTATCAGTTAATTGATTTCCGCTTAGATCATAAGTATATAATCTTCCTCCGTGATAGAAAACAATCTCATCAGCATCGTAATCATAAGCTCCATTTGAATGGTTATTAGGTTGGTTATTACCGGTGACAAAAGTTACTCCGCCACTAGTTGCATACCCACTTGCATCTAGTGTTACGGTGCGATATCCGGAAGCGGCTACTCCATTTCCTTGCAACTCACTAGTATTCGGGTTCCACCATAATCCACGGAAATCGAAACCTGTTGTATTAGTTACAAGCGTATTTCCATTTCCATCATATGTCCTGAACGGCATTCCTGTATTACCCCCTCTTAAAGAATAGTATATATCCAAATCAGGATTGTAAGCTACACTTGCCCAATTAGTTGTTCCTCCACTCGTTGCTAGACTTGGTCCTGATGTTAGTGTTCCTGTATTGATACGTAAGTACTTTCCCGTAGGCGGATCAAAATTAACGATAGCACCACATTCTCCGGGATCATTAGTTGCAGTTATATCCCTTGTACATTCTATAATAGGATCAACAGTATCTGTAATAATAACATTAAACGTACAGGTACTTGTATTGCCATTTCCATCATCAGCGGTTAGTGTTACCACAGTATCACTAGTTACTATATCGCCAATTGCTGGGCTTTGTGTGACCGATATTGTTGTAGCACAATTATCACTAGTGGTAGCCAGTCCTGTATAATCTATAAGAGTAAATTGACAACTACTTTCAAGATTTACCATCTGATCTCCCGGACACGTTATGGATGGTGCTTCATTATCTACCATATCAGACAGATCGGTAATCGTTGGAGTAAAATGTACCAAGGCATCCGGATCACCCGTAAGAACATCAGAAAAATTACTTCCCGAAACCGTTCCTTGATTCGATATATCTGTAGTCGTTGGAAAAACACCTGTATTAACAGATACATTAAAATTAACCGTAACAGCTTCTCCGGCAGCAATGTTTCCTATAGTAACTTGTACGTCTATATCCCCGACTGTATTTCCTATCGTAATGCTTCCAGACGTAGTTGTTACTGATCCAACTTCTAGCGTAGTATTGGTATCTAGTGTCTCATTAAACATGACATTAGTAGCCGTCGATCCTCCGAAGTTTTCGATAATCACTTCATATTGTATCGTATCTTCTGCACATTGATTAAGTGTAAAATCATCCGTTTTGGTTACGGCAACACGAACATCATTGGTAAAAGTAATATAGAACATCTCATCTTCATAATCTCTATCTCCTCCACCGAAAAGGTCTTCAACTCCAATAATAAAGCTATTAGGATCTCCTGTAGGTGAAACCACCATAAAATGAGGTTGTATTCCTTCTTTTGCTCTTATAATTACGTTTTGAGAATCTGTTGCAAGGTCATACCCATATCGATTGTTAATCGCTGTATTCACATCTGCAGCGGTACTGGAAAACCAATCGGCTACTGCTCTATATTGAATAATTCTGGTAGCTGGTGTCCAGTTTTCATAAATATCCACCCAAGCTTGATTTACTGGATTAATAGCCACAGGGCTACTGCCATCTGTAGGAGATGATGCGATCATTGCCCAGGTAGTGCCTGTTCCAAAAACATCTGCTACTAATCTATCATGATCTGATCCATTCTGAAATTGGGGAAACCAATTGCTTATAGAGCTACCACCAAAATTATCACCTGTTGTAGCACCATTTCTAGTAGGAGAAGATGATGCACTATCTGGATTAAACTCGGTTTTGGAATAATAGGTATTTACACCTGAACCTCCCGAACTCCAAAAAACAGAAGCAAAAATTACTAATTCTCTATCTGGATTTACAACGATCTCATCAAACCACCTGTATTTATAAAACTCCTCACCATCCGAATCCGTACCCAGAATTGTCTGAGGGATCAATGTACTCTGATTGTCAGTTGTACCATAAATATTATAATCCACCTGATTATCTGTACTGTCATAAATATCTGTAATTGAGTAAAGTGAATTATTAGTGTACTGAGGCGTTTGAAATGAGCCTCTATCATCATCGCAGATATAAAATATCGTTCTTCCCGTGCTATGTTCTTCTGTAGTTGGTGATCCTGAATATGACCAATCTCCTAAAAGCCCTTCGAAACTACCAAGGATTGCATGAGAGGTACTAACACCTTTATCAACTGCAAAAGGAGGCATCGTATTACTTACTATAGTATATTCTAAAATGTCCGGGATATTGTTAATATTATTATCGATATATAGATAAACAGCTGGGTGCTCATAATATCCAGAATAGGCTCCTGAACTCTGTATACTATTAGGTAAAAATTGCCAATAATCTCCAGACGTATTCCCATTAGTCGCAGCTGTTGTTCCATTTCTAAAATAAGAGGCGGCCATAGATGTGATTCCCACAGGTTGCACATCCGCCGCATCAGGAATCCCATCATTATCATCATCAGGATCTACACTATTGATTAGCCCATCTCCATCTAAATCATCACCAGGAGCGGTTTCATAAAAATCCGGTAAACCATCTAAATCTGTATCAATATCCAGAAAAAAGAATCCTAAAATTGCACTCGATCCTGCACCTTCCCCTAAATAATCTACGATAAGAGGTTGCTTTTGTGCTGTTGTTATAGTCGAAATAGGTTCAATGCTTTGCCCCATTGAACTTACATAACTAATAACAAATATAATTGTTAGGATCAGTCTTTTATATAATGTAACAAAGTAATATTTTATCATATGATAAGGAGCTTTTTAAAATAGTTTAGCAAATAAATAGCTTTGCTAAAAAACATAGTACTTATTGTACCGGACAAAAACCAGACAATTGAAAAAAAACAAAATAGTAATCAATCATTTGGACTGAAATCTCATTACATACCTCTATTTCTTTTTTAAAAGAAATAAATAAGATATTGTAAGGCTAGAAATCAGATCTACATTGGATCAACTGTACTTTTAAAATATAAAATAGGAAAGAAGTATTTTTTTATCATAGGGTATATATTTAGGCTTACTATTCTTGAAATTAAGACAATGTAAATTTATGTTAATAACTCGTTAAAGCTAAAATATTTTGGTGGCAAAAAGTGGCAACAGTAAAAATATTGTATAAATCAATATAATTGTTAGTTTAAAGGAAGACAAATAGAAGACACATTCTTAACTTTTTTTTATTCGATCTTGTTTTGATGTTCTAAATTCGAATTATAAATTAATTTTTGATTGTAGGTTTTTATTACAAAGCTTCTACATATTCTAAATAGAACATCCCTTTGGAGCATTAATCTTTTTACGTAAACGAGAACAACTTCTAATCACACTATTCTGAGAGATCGCTAACATATTTACAATTTCAGTATTGTCTAAATCGAGTTTTTCCATAGCCAATAGACGTTCTTCAGACTTGGTAAGTTCGTAATTCTTATTTTTTAAGTTTGCAAAAAAAGTAGGATATACCATAGTAAACTTATGCTTACATGTATACCAGTCATCTGGAGTTAGAATTTTAATACTTGCTAAATACTGAAGTTTTTTACCGTATCTTTCTCTCCTATTTTCCGTTTTTAATTCTTCTAGTTCTCTGGTAAGTGTTTCTTTCACTTTACTTTTATCAGAAAGTATTTTGCATTTACGTTTGCCCATTTGCCATACATAAAAAGTAATTTCTGTAGCAATTAAGATAATAGAGAAAAATATTCGTTTTCATTTCAGATGTAAGAGAATCCTTAGTATTCATATGACCCAATAAATGTGTATATGCATCTTTATAGCTCTCTTAAATTACATATATCTCTGCTATTTGCCTTTCGGCATTAGTATTTAAATTAACATCGCCAATATTCTCTTTTTCTGCCAATAATTTTTCTAATTCGAATTGTGCTTTTTTGTACTTCTTAGTTTTTACATAATAACCTGATCTACCTAATAACAATGAAAACACATTAATAAGATTCTGAATACATAAATTGAGGTATACCTAAGTTTCATTTGAGGGAAATTTTATATTAACCAATAGCACTTTCTTTAGTGCTAAATAGTAAAACTTTAATGGTAGCAAAAAACGGGAGCATCCATTATTATTTAGATTCTATAAATGTTTTTAATCTGGCTTTAATTTCTTCTAAAGCCTTTAATTTTTCTTCTAATTTTGCTTTTTCATCCTGCATAGATTGTAAGGCTGTCTTTTTATTCGAACCTTTAAAACAATTCAGAATAGATGTAAATAAAAACATACAATATCTTTAAAATGGGTTTCCATAGACTCAAAAAACATAGCTACGAATATAACTTAGACAATAATACTATAAATCTGTATTTATGAACGCTTTTCTATAGTAGCAAAAAGTGGCAAAACTAGGTTTTAACTCTTTTTAGTATGCATACGGTATATAATAATGGTTTATCTTAAGACAGATTTTGAATAAAACTTTCTAGTTCTTCACCTCCAGAAAGTCCAAGTTTTTTACGGATTCGATACCGTGTGGATTTCACAGCATCTATAGAAGAATTCTTAACCGTCATAATCTCTTTGATAGATAAATTAAGACGTAATAACGAGCACATTTCTCGTTCGGCTTTGGTAAGTGATGGGTATAATTCACGCAGCTTGGCATCAAATCCTTTATTAACTTGATCTATTTTAGACTGCAATCCAGATAATTTACCCTCAGTAGCAATCTGTTGTCGTAATTCTGATGTCAGGGAACGAATAGATTGTTTTACTTTATCCGATGCTTCTGGGGCAATTTCATTTTTTATACGATCTAGCAGCTCTTCTTTAAAAGTTAATCGCATACTGTTATCTGCAATCAAGTGTTTAATTTCTTCTTCGCTAGCTTTTATTTTAATATCTAGTAATGACATCTGTGCCTGCTCTTTTTCTAGTTTTTCTTTTAATACCTGAGCGTGACTCTTGTAGTTCCTTCGGATTAAAAACCCAATAACTATACCACCTAACACAGCTAAAACAAATAAAGCCAGATACAACCATTTTTTAGAAGCTTCAGCTTCGGCTAATAAAGCCACTTCTCGCTTTTCTTGTACAAATGTTAAGCTATCAGCTAGTTTTTCTTGTCGGAATGTGTGATTCAATTCCAGCGCCTGAATTTTTTTTACATTTTCGATATTAAAGATAGAATCCGAATGTCTGTTAAACGTACGATAGTTATCATATGCTCTCTTATAATTTCCTAATTTGGCATTGATATAACTTTTTCTAAGATATGCTTTTGCTATAAGTTCTCGAAACTTCTCCTTTTTTGCCACCAACAAAGATGAATCCGCATATGTCAATGACTTACCAAATTCTTTTGTTTTTTTAAATATATTAGACATATTGTAATATGCCGTACATAAGGAATATGCTCTACCATTACTCTTGGCATAAATTACATTCTCATACCCTAATCTAAGTGCTTTATTCATACTACCTGTTTCCCTATACAACACTCCCAAATTATTATTTACAAGTTGTACATCATCTGCACTATTAATGGCAAGAAACAAAGATTTTGCCTTAGTATAACACCACAAAGCCGAGTCTAGTCTCTTAGTCTGTCGATATGAAACTCCCATCATATTATACCCTGCTGCAATTCCATGAGTATCCTTGATTGAGTATTTGATTTCAATAGATTTTTTATACAAGGTTATTGCTTTATTATGAACATCTTGATGTCGATACAACATCCCCATATTATGGTACACATCAGATATATGCCAGTAATCCTTTTCGGATTCATAAATCTCTTTGGCTTTTATATAAAACTCCAAAGCTTTTGGATGCTTACCTTCTCTACGATTAATCACCCCTTTTATCACATAGGCCTTGGCCAATTGTTGCTTATTAAGATTATTAACATCTGAGCGGATTAACAACAAAGCATCATCTACTAATTGTTCCGAAATATTAAAATCTCGATCATACTGTATTTCTGCCAACGCCAAAAACGTATTTATTTTAATAGAATCTGTTGCAGCTAGCTTTAGTTCGTTTTGTAACCGCACCAAAGTGGAATCCTGCCCCTGAGAGAAAACATAAGAAGAAATTAAAAATACAAAGTAGACAAAACAACTTTTCATAGTTACAAAATTACCAATAAAGTTAGAGGAAGGCTAATCAAAAAATAATTTATCTAATTGATTATATGTTGAGTCATATATAATGTTTAATCCTAAAATAATGTTATATCAAAATGCAATTTATACGATTTATGGGTAAGAAGTTCGTATAGAGAGTTTGAATTATTTTGTGCTAGATTAAGGCATAAAATTAAAGAATAGCCACTTGTGCTGAGCTGCGCCGAAGTATAGCCATTGTTTAATTTATAACGCAGATATAGTGCAAAAGAAACGAACTATATGCGAAAGTTTTATGCGTAAATCGTATTACACCAATTTGATTATAAAACATCTCAGATAAAACGAAGTTGCTTTTTTGATTTATGCCGCTATGATTATTTTTCATGGCCTTAGCTATGGGAAATATGATGAAGAAAATAAAACGAAAAATGAACAAGTTTTAACCAGAAGTATTACGGTTAAATTGGTATTATAGGAAGGAATAAAAAGAGTTTATTTCAAAGAACTGTTCTTACCAATTTTATATATGTCTGGTCATACCGATTTTGAGTATCTTTAAAAGATGAACCCTCTATTGCAATATATACTATTAAAACGCGCCAAAAAAAGGTTAAAACCCAAAAGTGGTGACCAGGCTATTCTAAAACGAGAGATTGTAACGGAGCTAAGGAAGAGCCATGTAGAATTCGTTCATTCCGTAAAACAAATGGTGTTTATTTCAATTGGAGTGTTTTCTGCAGGTTTTGGACTTAACGGTTTTCTGCTACCCAATCAGTTCATTGATGGTGGTGTTACGGGAGTTTCCTTATTGTTACAGGTATTCTCTAATATTTCATTAGGACTATTACTCATTATTGTCAATCTTCCATTTGTCATATTAGGGGCACGAACCATTAGTACTGTTTTTGCTGTCAAAAGTATAGTCGCCATTACAGCTTTGGCCATTGTTGTTCATTTTGTACCGTACCCAATAATAACTGAAGACAAACTGCTGATTGCTTTCTTCGGAGGCTTCTTTTTAGGTTTGGGTATAGGAATGGCAATGCGAGGAGGAGGTGTTATTGATGGTACTGAAGTATTGGCAATTTATTTAAGCAGAAAATGGCACATGACCGTAGGAGACATTATACTTTTGATCAATGTTATTATATTTTCAGTAGGAGCATACCTACTGTCCATGGAAATAGCACTTTATGCTATTCTTACGTATCTGGTAGCCTCTAAAACTGTGAATTATATAGTAGATGGTGTAGAAGAATATATTGGAGTTACTATTATTTCAAAAAAAAACGAAGAGATACGGTTAATGTTAACCAATAAGATGGGAAAGGCATGTACCATATATCATGGAAAACACGGATATGATAAATTAAATGGTGAACGTGCTGACTTAGAAATCGTGTATACTGTATTAACTCGACTGGAAATAGCAAAGCTGAGTACAGAAATTGATAAAATAGATAAAAAAGCATTTATTGTAATGGATATGGTAAAGGATATTAAAGGAGGTATGATAAAGAGAAAACCGTTGAAATAAGATTGGTTTGAATTACAAATAACCGTTATCATACTAATGATAATACGACCAAAGAAACCATATAAACTTTTTCTTTTTTACAAGAAGTCCTAAAAAAATACTTTTCATCATTTTTTAGAAACAATATAGAATCATTGAAATAAATGAAGGAAACGCCTAAAAACAAAAAACCCTCTCAATCAAAGATTAAGAGGGTTTCGTACTCGGGACGGGACTTGAACCCGTACGTCCTAATGGACATTGGATTTTAAGTCCAACGTGTCTACCAATTCCACCACCCGAGCTTGGTATATATTATCTCAGAGCGAAAGACGGGATTTGAACCCGCGACCCTCACCTTGGCAAGGTGATGCTCTACCCCTGAGCTACTTTCGCATTAATTTAAAGAACTGTGCAATTCGTTATTGCGGATGCAAATTTAAAATATTTCTAGGAATACCAAAGTGTTTTTACAAAAAAGAATAAAAAAAAATTACACCTTTGATGCTTTCTTCCTGGTTAACATACGTTTAATCTCATTTAATTTCATCAATGCCTCTACGGGAGTTAATGTATCGATGTCAATATCCAGAATTTCTTCTTTAATTTCTTCTAGTAAAGGATCATCTAGGTTAAAAAAACTTAGTTGTAATTCATCATCTTCTTGCATTCCTTTAATCTTATCTGTCAATTCTTCACTACTATGTGATTTTTCGAGCTTTTTAAGCATCTTATTGGCTCTATGTAATACTTGCTGAGGCATCCCTGCCATCTTTGCAACATGGATTCCAAAACTATGCTCACTTCCTCCTGGAACTAGTTTTCTAAGGAAAAGTACATTATTTTTTAACTCCTTGACCGATACATTATAATTCTTAATACGATCAAAGGTTTCACACATTTCATTCAATTCATGATAATGTGTCGCAAATAGTGTTTTGGGTTTGGCAGGATATTCATGTAAGAACTCACTAATTGCCCAAGCTATGGATATTCCATCATACGTACTAGTTCCTCGACCAATTTCATCCAACAACACCAGACTGCGATCAGAAATATTGTTCAGGATACTTGCAGTTTCATTCATTTCTACCATAAAAGTGGATTCTCCCATTGAGATATTATCGCTAGCTCCTACTCTAGTAAATATTTTATCCACCACTCCTATTCTAGCCTCTTCTGCAGGAACAAAACATCCCATTTGCGCTAGTAAGACAATCAATGCTGTTTGTCTTAATATGGCAGATTTACCACTCATATTAGGACCAGTAATCATTATGATTTGCTGATATTCTTTATTTAATAAAACATCATTTGCAATATACTGTTCTCCAGGAGGCAACTGTTTTTCAATTACAGGATGCCGACCATTTTTTATTTCCAGATCATATGACTCATCTATTAAGGGTCTAACATATTGATTTTCTTTCGCTAATTGCGCAAAAGAACACAAACAATCTAATTGCCCTATCAGAGTAGCATTAAGCTGTACAGGCTTGATATATTCATTCATCCATACAATAAGATCATTAAACAACTGCTGCTCTAACGCTAGTATTTTTTCTTCTGCTCCTAAAATCTTAGCCTCGTATTCTTTAAGTTCTTCTGTAATATAACGCTCTGCATTTACTAGCGTCTGTTTACGTATCCACGTATCCGGAACCTTATCCTTATGTGTATTTCTTACTTCTATATAATATCCAAAAACATTATTCGATGCTATTTTCAATGAAGTAATACCGGTAGCTTCTGTTTCTCGTTCCAGCATTTTATCCAAATAATCCTTCCCAGAAAATGCTATGGACCTTAATTCATCTAGCTCATCAAGATATCCATTAGCAATCGAATTCCCCTTCAATACATTCACGGGAGCTTCTTCATTGAGAGTTTCCTTGATCTTATTACGTAGTAATTCACAATCATTGAGTGTCTCTCCGATTACCTTCAAAGCATCATTATCACTATTTGATGCTTTAGCTTTTATAGGAACAATTGCTTCTAGAGAGTTTTTTAGTTGAATTACCTCTCTAGGGTTTACCTTTCCAGTTGCAACCTTGGATATCAATCGCTCTATATCTCCAATTTGTTTTATTTGGTGTTGAATTTTGAGAAGTAATTCTTTCGAATCTAAGAAATATTGAACCACTTCATGACGTTTCTGAATTGCGGCAATATTTTTAAGGGGTAATGCTAACCATCTTTTTAGGGTACGACCTCCCATTGGAGAGATTGTTTTATCAATAACATCTAATAATGTTACAGCATTTAGTGCATTCGCATGGTACAACTCCAGATTGCGAATTGTAAAACGATCCATCCAGATATATTGATCCTCTGCAATACGTTGGATCGCTGTGATATGTTGTAATTTATGATGCTGCGTCTCATTTAAGTAATGAAGAATCACTCCCGCAGCAATAACTCCTTCTTGTAAATGATCAACGCCAAAACCTTTTAATGTTTTAGTCTCAAAATGTTTATTTAATGTTTCGTCTGCATAATCCGGTTTAAATACCCAGTCTTCTAAAAAGAAAGTATGAAAATCTTCTCCAAAGTCTTCTTGAAAATTTTTCTTTTTTGTTTTGGTAATCAAAATTTCACTAGGGTTGAAGTTTTGCATCAGTTTATCCATATGCGCAGCATCTCCCTGAGCTGTTAAAAACTCTCCTGTAGAAACATCCAGAAATGCCACTCCCAACTCTCTCTTGCCATAATGCAAAGCACATAAAAAATTATTGGTCTTACTCTGCAACACCTCATCATTAAGCGCGACTCCGGGAGTAACCAACTCGGTAACTCCACGCTTAACAATAGTTTTGGTCATCTTAGGATCTTCTAGCTGATCACAAATAGCAACTCTTTCTCCTGCCTTAACAAGTTTAGGCAAATAGGTATTCAAAGAATGATGTGGAAAACCAGCTAAAGCCGTCTCTTGCTCACTACCATTTCCTCTTTTAGTCAATACTATATTTAATATTGCAGCAGCTTTAATCGCATCTGTTCCAAAAGTTTCGTAAAAATCACCTACTCTAAATAACAATAGCGCATCAGGGTATTTAGCCTTGATCGAATTGTATTGTTTCATTAATGGAGTTACCTTCTTTTCTTTTTTTGTAGCCATTCGGCATAAGTATTTTTGAGTTTTGCTAAAATAAGTATTCTCTCATTTTTTAAACAAAGATAGCGACAGTAGTTATTGATTTTTATTCACATTACTATTTTCATAATAGCCATTAAAGCCTCTTAAAAATTCACAAAAACTATCTCATAAAATCTTCTCATTAACAATTCCCTATATGGTATCATAAATGCAAATTAAACTAGAGGTTATTGATAAATATCAATGTTTTGTTTGATACCCGCCAATAGTTTCTTATCAAGAAGAAACTACTTTTGATTTTATTAAACACAAATCTTTACAAATTATGAAAACAAGGAAAAACATCGTATTCCTTACCTCTCTCCTATTTATGATTACCACGGGAAATATAATAGCCCATACGGGGAAGTATCGTCTTACTTGGCGAGAAGATCCTTCTTCAACCATGGTAATCGGTTGGGATCAAATCAGCGGTAATACCCCGATCGTATACTATGGTACACAAGATTTTGACACCAATTACAACTCTTACCCTTCTAACAAAACTGCTGACAGAATAGTTAATCATAAAGGTATGAGTAATCATTTCACTAGACTTACCGGGCTTCAGCCAAATACTGCATATTACTTTGTCATAAAGGATAGTGATGGAGTATCTGAAAGATTTTGGTTCAAAACTGCACCGGATGACCCCAACACCAGATTATCTATAGTAGCTGGAGGAGATTCCAGAAATAATCGTACACCTAGACAAAATGCGAATAGATTGGTTGCCAAGTTACGTCCACATGCCGTATTCTTTGGTGGAGATATGACAGACGATTCCACTAGTTCTCAGTGGCAAAATTGGTTTGATGATTGGCAATTAACAATCGGATCCGATGGAAGAATTATTCCTGTTGTAGCCGCAAGAGGAAATCACGAAAGTTCTAATGATATACGAGATCTTTTTGATATTCCGACAGCAGCAGGGGGCGAATATTACGCCCTAAGTTTAGGAGGCAACTTGGTAAGAACATATACTCTAAACACTGAAGTAACCCCAGGTGGTACTCAAGGCGACTGGCTTGTTAATGATCTTATTGCTAACTCCAATAATCATTTCTGGGCAGTTGCTCAATATCATAGAGCAACTAGACCTCATCAATCGGGAAAATCAGAACAAAACGATCAATATGAAGCTTGGTCAAAACCATTTTATACTCACGCCGTGCAATTAGTTATGGAAAGTGATTCTCACGTAGTAAAGCGTACATGGCCCATCAAACCTTCTACAGCATCAGGAAGCGATGAAGGGTTTATAAGAGTAGACACTGACCCGAAACGAACCGTATATGTTGGAGAAGGGTGTTGGGGTGCTCCTATAAGAAGTGCTAACGATAGCAAAACATGGACAAAAGCTACCGGTTCATTTAATCAGTTTAAATGGTTGTGGATAGATCAAGAAAAAATCGAACTTAGAACTGTTAAAGTAGATAATGCAATTAGTGTAGGACAGCTAAATGACAATAACGTTTTTATGTTACCTACAAATATTGATTTATGGAATCCAAATGAAGGTAGTTTAGTAACTATTGACAACCCTCATAACGGAAATGTATTAAATGTTGATCACATAGATTCTTCAGAAAAAATCAAAGTTTATCCTAATCCAATAGCTTCTGGTTTTTTAACCATTAACTCTAATCAACTAAAAGTAAAAGACTTAAAAGCAACCGTTAGAAATATTCTTGGGCAAATCATAGGTGAAATAAAATTAACCCCTAAAAAAACCGAATACAATATTGATAGCCTAAAATCAGGTGTTTACTTTATTGAAATTAAAACAGAAAAAGGATATCTAAGTCATAAATTTATTAAAATCTAAAGGTCATTAAAAAGAAAAATCAAACTGCTCTGAAAGCAATTTCGGGCAGTTTTTACACATCTATTTTACACATCTATTTTACACTATTATTAGAACACTTTTTGATGGACATCAAACCGTTTGAGGTTTATTACTAAAAATCATACTTCTCAAAAAACTTGCTTTTGGGCGATCCATCATCATTACATATAAAGGAACAAATGCATGAGGCAATCTAATAATCACTTCCCAAGTCCATTGATTAAATGAGTTCCATAAAAATTCGATATGGAAGTGCCCAACCAAACGAGCCAAAGCAGTTAATCCTCCCCACAAAAACGCATATATTAATGCTCCATAGGATATTCTGGGGATAAAAATAGCTATCGCTATAACAAAATCAAAAACTCCCGCCATCTTAAGCATGAGATGTGCATTGGGTTCACTAATTGGCAATGTATTTAATGTCATATCTATAAAATTTCCTGGCCTAGGATAATACCCAATAGCATAAAGCCCGTGACAACTAAAAGTTAAAGCAATAGCAACCAATGCTATCAAACGTATATTTTTCAAATTTATAGATGTAAAAACCATCATATAAAGTAACACCGGGCTCATAAACTGAATTGCATACTCAAAAAACTGCCCTACATGAAAAAACTTTTCTTTACTATATAAAATTGCTAAAATGAAAAGCCCTACACTACCTCCTAATAAAAAAAACTTACCTGTTTTTTTCATAGTAGGTTTTATAAGTAAAGCTATGAAAGCACATATAATATAAAATACTCCAATTGTTTTTATCGAATATGAAATTACACTCGCTGCAGAAAAGCTAGTCACATACTCATTCCAGGTCACACCAAAAATATTTTCTACAAACCTTTTAAGCAAGTTCTCATCCCATAAAAAAGCTCTATACGGAGCATCCCAAACAAGATGCTGATACGCTCTTCCTAAAAAAATCAGAAAGGTAGACACCTTCAAAATAGTTGTCAACTTTTTCTTTATTACACCTGAAAATTTCATAGTAAATAAAATACTTTTATACAATTTAAAAATTAACACAAAGACTTAAAACATTGTATCTTCGAGAGTCTATTTCAAAAATTTAAACGAATAATTTCTTTTAAAAATTCAAAAGATTAAGACCTGACAAATAAGAACCTAAAGTATTTACATTTTTTAATTTTCGACCTTTCATTTGTCAATAAAAACATTGATAAATATCAACGTTTTATTCTATTATAACTAAACGCTGTTAAAAGATTAAGAATTCATAATGCTTCATGTTATTTGAGACAGAAAACTATACCTTTGCGGAAAACACCCAATTACTACATAATAGTTTCCGAAGACATGACTCGTAAATTAAAAAACAGTGAATTAGATCGTAAAACCGTAGCCGAATTTAAAGCTGCAAAAAAAACACCTTTAATAATTATTCTGGATAACATAAGAAGTTTGAATAATATAGGATCCGTATTCAGAACTGCGGATGCCTTTCTTATTAAGAAAATATTTTTATGTGGAATAACAGCAACTCCTCCTCATAAAGACATTCAAAAGACTGCGCTTGGAGCAACAGATACGGTAGATTGGGAATATAAAGAAGACACATTAGGCCTTATTAAAAGTCTTAAAGAACAAAACATAAAAATCGTCTCGATTGAGCAAGCAGAAAATGCAGTCATGCTTAATCAATTTTCTATTGAATCAGACACGGAGTATGCAGTTATTTTTGGAAATGAAGTAAAAGGAGTACAGCAGGAAGTCGTTTCTGAAAGCGATATTGTAATTGAAATACCTCAATATGGAAGTAAACATTCTTTAAATATTTCGGTAAGTGCGGGAGTGGTTGTTTGGGACTTATTTAGTAAGATACACTAGAAAAAAACTTCTCATAAGACCACAATATAAATTCTACCTAACACACAGACAAAGCCCTTTATCTGCAACTCCATTCATAGCTTGATACAAACCAAACTATGAAACAAAAAGACACCGTTTTATTGAGCAAATTTAGAGCTAAAAAACGGTATTACACCTTTATAGTTTTTTTCCACAAAAGCATTACGGCATTCAATCTTGATAATTGTTCTTAATAAAGTGATGTCCTCACACAACAAGTATCAATTAAAGTGCGTTTACTTCTTGGAATTAAAAAAACTAACAAACCAATATTACATATCGTCATGACAAAACAAAAAGTACTACTATTTTTATTCATCAGTTCAGCCTGCTTCTCAATTACTTGGGCGCAGAAATATAAAGACATGATGAAGAGTGGCACATATACAGTTCAGGAGATTCAAAAAGATGCAGAAGTATACTTCGCAAACAAAGATAAAGGAAAAGGATCTGGATATAAACAATACAAAAGATGGGAATATACGGCACTACGATTGATGGACGAAAATGGGTATATGAAACCAAATACTTATTATTTTGATGAACTTGAAAGACATAACAAATACACGAATCAACGTAAAAATGCTCAATTAAATGATTTCTGGACAGAACTTGGACCAACATACTGGAATCAAACAAGTGGCTGGAATCCTGGATTAGGAAGATTAACTTCATTAGCTGTTGATCCATCTAATACAGATCATATTATTGTCGGTTCTGATGTTGGTGGTGTCTGGAGAACTACAAATGAAGGTAATAATTGGACATCGCTAACTGATAATTACAATAATTTATATGTGTACTCTCTAGCAATGGATCCCTCATCTCCATCAACCTATTATTGGGGATCTTCTAACGGACGGATCTACAAATCTACTGATTCTGGTGCTACCTGGACGGCTATGGCCAGTGCAGGAAACGGAACTATTAATAAAATTTTGATTCACCCCACTAACACTAATATAATGTTTGTTAGCTCGAGTTGGAATGGTATATACAAATCTACAAATGGCGGTTCTAGCTGGAGTAGAGTAATTAACGATAGTAATACTCAAGATATAGAATTTAACACAAATGATCTGAATACAGTATATGCTTCTGGAAAAAACGTTTACCGTTCTACAGATCTGGGAGATAATTTTACAGAAATCAGTGGCTTCTCTACAGGAGCAAAAATGATTGGAGTAACAGAAGATGATTCTGATCGTGTCTATATTTTGGAAGAATCCAGCGGTACATTTAATGGCTTTTATACATCTACAAATGGAGGTAGCTCTTTTGATAAGATAGATCATAGTGGTAAAAACTATTTCGGATTTAGCACTTCTGCTGATGATGGCAGAGGGCAAGCTCCACGTGATATGGATATAGCGGTTTCTCCCACAGACAAAAATGAAGTACATATAGCCGGTTTAATTACATGGAAATCTTCAGACGGAGGACTTAGCTTTGTTCCTACATCGGCTTGGATTCCTCAGAATGCATCAAGCGAAAATATTGGATACTGTCATTCTGATGTTGATCTATTACAATTTATTGGAAACACTTTGTATACTTGTACAGATGGCGGTATATTTTTAGCCGAAAACACAGCAAGTGTAAATCCTAATTACTTTAGAGACATTAGCACAGGACTAGGGATTAAAGCAATGTATAAATTAGGTATATCCCAAACTTCTCCTATTGTAATTTCGGCAGGTTCACAAGATAACGGAACCTCTTTTTACACACCAGAAAAAGGATGGAATCATTGGCTGGGAGCAGATGGAATGGAAACATTTGTCGACAAAAACAACTCTAGCACACTCTATGGAACAAGTCAAAACGGAGTTATATATAAAAGTACCAATCAAGGCAACTCTCAATATGGTATTTCTCCTTCTGGCAAGGCAAATACTGGAAATTGGATTACCCCTTTTGAGCAAGATCCATCAGACGAGAACACAATATATGCAGGATATAGCCAAGTATACAAGTCAACAGATGGAGGAGATAATTGGTCTACCATATCACAAGATTTTGGAAAAAACCTTGATCATCTAAAAATTGCTCCTTCTAACAATACGATTATCTATGGTGCATACGGAGATAAACTTTATAAAGGAACCAATACGAATTCAATATGGAGTCAATTAACCGGTTTTTCTGGCAACATAAACAGTATTGCAATTCATCCAAATGATCCTAATAAAGTTGCAATTGCAACTACTTCTAATGACAGAGTATTTGTTTCATCCGACGGAGGGTCTTCATGGACTTCATACCGAAATAACTTACCAAATTTTAGTGCCTTAGCACTGGTATGGCAAGAAGAAAATGATGGTTTATATCTTGGCATGAATTACGGTATATACTATATTGACAATACAATAAATGAATGGGAAAACTTCAATAATAATTTACCTAATGTAATAATTAATGAATTAGAAATTAATACCGCTGACAATAGAATATATGCAGCTACCTATGGTAGGGGTTGTTGGAGCTCACCTGTAAAAAGTAACACATTATCCATATCAGAAAACAGTCCATTGAACTCCATACGGGTATTCCCAGTTCCTGCATCTGACGTAATCAATGTTCAATGGGATCAAGGTTATGAAACCTCATTAAGATTATATAATATTCAAGGGCAATTGGTATATTTTGGTAAAAAAGTTTCGCTAAACAACAATTTTCAAATAAATATCTCCAATTTGGTTTCTGGAACATATTTTCTAAGAGCTAATAATGAAAAAGGTAGCATGACCAAAAAAGTAATAATTCGATAATTTAATAATATCAAAATCAAAAAAGCTCCATATTATTTTCTGAATAATATGGAGCTTTTTTTTGATATACATTACGTCACTATTCGTTGATAATTTGATTTAAAACCCACAAATAATCAGTACGACTGTTTACAAAATCTTTATCAGAAATATCAATGATTTTTACAGTATGACTTACTTGGGATTTTATAAACTGCAAATATCCTTTATTAATTTTATTAAGGTACTCTGCAGGTATTTTTTGCTCATAAGCCCTTCCTCTCTTTTTTATATTTTCCAGAAGTCGCTCCGTATTCTGATATAAATATACATATAGACCAGGTTTTGGCAAATCTTTATACATGATATCAAAAACCTTTTTATACAGAACATATTCATCTTCCTGCAAAGTAACTTGTGCAAAAATCAATGATTTAAACACATCATAATCACTAACTACAAAATCTTTAAACAAATCAAATTGGGCAATATCATCCTGTAACCTTTGATAACGATCCGCCAAAAAAGACATTTCCAGAGGAAAAGCATAACGCTCCATATTTTCGTAGAATTTTGGCAAAAAAGGATTATCGGCAAAACGCTCAAGAACCAACTTTGCATTAAACTCCTGTGCAATCAAATTAGCTAGGCTCGTTTTACCAGCCCCAATATTTCCTTCTATAGTAAGATACTGAATTTCCGAAAGGGCATACTTTTCTTTAGGGTTCTCTAACCTATATTCTAACTTTACTACCTCAGACTCATCTATTGTTTCTTCTAATAAACAACTTACAGTATTTTTAAAAACAGGATGTTCAATATTTCCTGCAATTTCTGAAAGAGGAATCAAAACAAATTTTCGATCCTGCATAGAAGGGTGCGGAATTTTTAATTTTTCTGTATCAATAACTCCCTCTGAAGAAAAAACAATATCAAGATCAATTGTCCTTGCCTCATATCCACTCCCATTGGTTCTATTTCTCCCTAATGAATTCTCTATTGACAAAAGTTTTTCTAACACTTCTGAAGAAGAGTAAAAAGTATGTAAAGCAATACAAATATTATAAAAATCATCACTACTAAAGCCCCAAGCGGGTGTTTGATACACAGAAGATATATTTACAACATCTCCAATGGTATTATAAATAGCATCTACAGCTTTCTGAATATGCTCTAATCTGTTTCCCACATTACTTCCTAGTGAAATATGTATTAGATTTGATGTTTTCAACTTTGGATGTTTATATTCTGATTGGAACTCCTTATTTTTAGCAACAAATAACGCAAAACAAAATTACTTCACCTTATTTTTAAGTGAAGTATTCGTAACATAATCAATTTTGAACGAAAATATCTTAGAACTCAAAGACAAAATAGTAGCCTATAGAATTTACATAATTCTTGGGGCTTTGTTTATTTCTTCATTGGTTGTTTGCAATCTTATTTTTCAGAAATTTTTTCAATGGGATTTTTTTGGCATCTATACTTTTACCATAAGTGTTGGCCTATTACCTTATCCTTTAACTTTTCTAATTACAGATATTGTTAGTGAAATTTATGGCAAGAAAAAAGCCAATCTAATGGTTACTGCAGGGATTTTTGCCTCCATATTTTCATTAATAATAATATACTCTGCTTCTGTTGTTGATGCCTATATTGACCCTGGAACTGATGCTAGCCTTCAGGTTGACAATGACACTTTTAACTTAGTATTTGGCAAAAGTATGATCTCTGTATTTGCATCTATGACCGCCTATCTTTTCGCACAATATATCGACATCAAAATTTTTCATTTCTGGAAACATATTACCAAAGGAAAACATCTTTGGATTAGAAATAATTTCTCTACCTTTCTTTCTCAATTTATTGACAGTATCACAATCATTTCACTGTTATGTCTTAATGGAATTTTTTCCTGGGATAACTTTGTCCCTTTTGTCATGAGTGGTTTTCTTTTTAAAGTTATCATAGCGACTTTAGACACACCTCTTTTGTATTTAACTGTGTTTTTCTTGAGAAAGAGATTTAAATTAAAACAGGGAGAAGAATTAGTTTTAGAATATTAAATTGTAACAAATAGTTAACGTTAGATAAGTAACATATCGTTACTTTGTATAAAAGCTCAAAAATGATAAAAAAGATCCTCAAAATTCTAGGTATATTAATTTCAATATTGATAATAGCCCTCATATCTATTCCATATATATTCGGAGGAACCATAAAAGATAAAATACGTGATTTAGCGAATCAACATGTGAATGCTAAAATTGATTTTGATGATGTGAGCATAAGTCTTATTAGTAATTTTCCTAAAGCATCTGTAGTCATTGATGATTTTTCACTAATCAACTATGCTCCTTTTGAAGGAGATACACTTGCATACGCTAAAAAGATTTCTTTAAATATGTCTATTAATGAATTATTTAAAAATGCCTCAGAGCCTATTAGTGTTCAAAGATTTATAATAGATGAGGCAACAATTGCAATTAAAACAGATTCTTTAAGTAATTCTAATTTTGATATTACTAAAAAAGATGCTAAACCCCAAGAGGAAACTCCAAAAAGCGAGAGTAGTTCTTTTACGTTTGAGCTTGAACATTATGAAATAAATAACAGCAACTTATTATATAAAGATGACGTAGGCAAAACTACGCTTCGAATGACTAATGTAAATCATAGTGGTGATGGTTCCTTATCCGGAGATAAAATAATCTTAGACACGCAATCCAGTTCTGAAGTTTCACTTAGCCTGGACGACACCAAATATCTAAATAAAAATGCTTTACAATTAAATGCAGCATTAGAATTAGATCTAGAAAACCAGCGATATGCTTTTAAAGAAAATAAAGCCCTTATCAACCAATTGCCTCTAGAATTTGCTGGATATGTACAACTAGATGAAAAATATACTGATGTTGACATTAGTTTTAAGACCCCGACTTCGGATTTTAAAAATTTCCTAGCTGTAATCCCTGAAGTCTATGCCAAAAATTTAGATGGAGTACAAACCACTGGAGACTTCTCTATAAATGGAATTATTAAAGGAAAAGTAGACGACACCTACATTCCTAAAATGGATATTAAAATTGCTTCTAACAATGCATCATTTAAATATCCTGATTTACCAAAAAGCGTAGAAAACATTACTATAGACACTCAACTCAAAAACGACACCGGTCTTATTGACGATATATTCGTAGTCATTAATGACCTGACCTTTAGAATTGACCAAGACGTTTTTGGAGCAAAAGGAAGTATCCTTAATCTGACCAAGAATATGATTGTTGATATGTCCGTTAAAGGAACATTAAACTTAGCCAATCTTGACAAAGCTTACCCTTTAGAATTAGAACAACAACTAAATGGAATTCTAAACGCCAATATCAACACAAAGTTTGATATGCAATCGGTAGAAAAAGAACAGTATCAAAACATAAAAAGCTCAGGAACAGCAGGCCTTAATAATTTCACTTATGCTTCTCCCGAATTACCAAATGAAATTAAGATTGAAACTGCTAATGTAAGTTTCCAACCAGAAACAATCACATTAGACAAAATGAATCTTACAACCGGAAAATCCGATCTTACTGCCTCTGGGACTATTAATAATTTAATGGGATTTCTATTCACGAAACAAGATCTTAAAGGGAATTTTGATGTGAATTCAGAAACTTTTGCCGTATCAGATTTCATGGTAGCAGATAATGAAATTTCAGAAGAAGACACAAGCGAAACCGACTCATCTGAAGAAGAGACACTACGAATCCCGTCTTTTCTTGATGCTACATTAAATTTTAATGCCAAAAAAGTAATTTACGATAACTTAGAATTAAAAAACACAAAAGGTAGTGTAAAAATAAAGGATGAAACAGCTTATTTAGAAAATGTGAGTTCTAATTTACTCGATGGAGGACTTCTTTTTAATGGTAATGTCTCTACAAAGTCTGACACTCCCACTTTTGGAATGAATTTAGATTTAAGTAAAATTGATATTATCAAATCTTTTTCTAGCCTAGAGTTGCTTCAAGGTCTTGCTCCAATTGCCAAGGCTCTTACCGGTGCATTGACAACTCAAATAAAACTAAATGGTAATTTAGGCAATGACCTTACTCCAATCTTAACATCTCTAAAAGGTAATGCTCTTGCCGAAATCCTCAATGCTAAGGTGAGTACCTCTCAAACACCATTACTATCCAAATTAGATGGTAAACTTAATTTTTTAGATTTAAATAAATTAAATTTAAAAAATCTTAAAACTTCCCTTAGTTTCGATGATGGAAAAATTAATGTAAAACCTTTTAATTTTGACATAGAAGGGATTAAAATAACAGCTGGAGGTAGTCATAGCTTTGATATGAACATGGATTATAATGTTTCTATAGATGTTCCGGCAAAATATCTAGGCAAAGATATTGGAGGGTTACTTTCTCAAGTAAATGACACGGAAGCTAATAATATGACTGTTCCATTACCAATTGGTATATCAGGAAATTTTTCTAATCCCAAAATTAATCTAGATACAGAATCTGCTGTAAAACAATTAACACAACAAATCGTAGAGAAGAAAAAAGAAGAAGTTAAAGGTAAAGTTGTAAATGAAGGCACAAAAATTCTTACCGATCTTTTAGGAGGTAAATCCAATAAAGAAAAAGATACAACGAATACTAGTGACAACGACAAAACTAATGATAAAATCAAAAATGTAGCCAAAGATTTATTAGGAGGATTTCTAGGAAAAAAGAAGAAAAAAGATACTCTAAAACCGAATAATTAAGAAACTTTAATTTTTTCTTATTACATTAGCTGTGGGAAAAACTTCATAAAAATATTGGATTTTAATTTGGAATTGAAAAACACATTACAAAACAATTAAAACCAAACACCTAAAAAACAGCACCTTATGTTATCATTTTAACACTACAAACAAAGTATGAAAATTCATACACAATAAGATTGTTAAAATTAAGTTAATATTACTGTAAGCTTATAACTCTCAACAACAACACATAGTAGTTATATTTTTACTTTGTTGATTAAACAACCCCATTATAATAAATTATGAAACTGACTATATTCCCATTCGCACTTTTATTATTTTTTCATTCCTTAGTATTTCCTCAAAACGGCTTAAACGATAATGAGATGAAATGGGTTAAGAACTGGACAAATTTTGATCCTAATCACGAATCCTACCCTAGCGCAGAGGAACAACTTCCCACGATTATTGATGAAGATATATATTTAAAAAATGATTTAACATATTTACTGTCCGGAAATGTATATGTAACTAATGGAGCAATACTTACCATCCAGGAAGGAACCATTATTAGATGTGATACAGATGTGTTTTCAAGTCTAGTAATTACCAAGAATGCTAAACTTGTAGCCCGAGGCCTTAAAGGCCAACCGATAGTATTTACATCTAATAAATCGGCAAAATCAAGACAAAGTGGAGATTGGGGAGGAATTATAATAGCCGGATCTGGAAAAATCAATTCTCCATCTGGCACGAATATTATAGAAGGTGATTATCTACCTCAATATTCTATATATGGCGGTAATGAAAGTACCGAAATGACTGCAATTATGACCTATGTAAGAATAGAATATGCTGGACAAAAAATTAATTCGACTACAGAACTCAATGGATTATCGTTATATGCTCTGGGCTCTGATTCCATCATAAACAATGTTATGATAAGTTATTCTGCAGATGACTCATTTGAGTGTTTTGGAGGATCGGCAAATATGAACAATTTAGTTTCATATAAAGCAAAGGATGATGATTTTGATTTCACTTTAGGATACAAAGGAGAATTATATAATGTAATAGCTGTAAGACATCCTTATATTTCGGATGCAAGCGGATCTTATGCTATTGAAATAGATGGGTATGATAAAAAATCGGGAATTATCTCTAAGGAATCATTATCTTACGTAAGATTAAGCAATGCTACATTAATTAATTTATCTAATAAAAGTAATTTTAAACATACTACTGCAGCTATTTCTTCTAAAAGTTTGGCTAGGCTGAGTTTTACCGAATCTAAGATATCCGGTTTCGCCAATGTAGTAAAGTTTGACAAATCATATCGAACCGAAAACATTATTGAAGAGTCATTTACATTAGAAAACAGTATTTTTAATGTCCATGACAAAAATATATTAGTACAATTTGAACCTTCATCAGGAATAGAAAAAATATTAAAGTATAATATGTTTACAACACAATTTAAAAGTGCTGAAGACATATTTACAAACCCATTAGACACTAAGAATCCTATATTTACTATAAAGGAATCAAATGAAAGCTATACAGTAAAACAATAAACAAACCCTTTTATATTAATTAATCTCCCAATAATGAAATCTATTATCCTAGTACTCTTCACCTCTTTAATAACAGTGAGCAGTTTTTCTCAATCTAAAAAAAATGTTTTTTTCGATCAAAAGACCCTAACATCTAAGTTCCATACTATTGATGAGCTTGAAGATTTAAGAAAAGGAGAATTAGTAAAACTATATGTTGAAAGAACAAATGAAATTATAACCATACTTCCCTATCTGGCTTTAACAAATGAACCAGAAATTAGCTTGTCTGATATAGGGATTAAGGAGAACTCCGATAATCTTAAAATATTAGACAAACATCATGAATCCACTACAGATTCTTTTATTATTACGAATGATATGGTAACTGAGTTTATTCCATACGCCGATACCGAAAGAATTATATGGTCTATCCTATATTTTGAAGAAATCATTAAAAAAATAAGAATAGGCGTAAACGGTAATTTCTAAAATATATCTTTTTTAAGATCCTTAAGAAAAGATTCTATCGGACACGGAAACTTCTTGTTAGATTAGAAACCGCATCTACTATTTATAAGCTCTTATACGATAATTCATATAAGGGGTTGAATTATTTTGTACTAGATTAAGACATAAAATTAAAGAATAGCCACTTATGCTGAGTTACGTCGAAGTATAGCTATTGTAGAATTTTATAACACAGATATAGCGCAAAAGAAACGAACTATATGCAAAAGTTTTGCGTAATCGTATTAACACCTAATAAACCCTAAAACAGGCTAAAATGCAAAATTGCTTTTTCTCGTTTAAAACTATAAAACTTCTGTACAGCTACGGCTACAGAAGTTTTCTACAATTAAAAACGATAGAAAATAAATACATATTTTAGGTTTTATTCGGTAATAGTTATACTGACCCAAAACCAATAGCACCTATAGTCAGAAAACTACAACTAAAAAAACATAATCAAGTCTCCAATTAAGTTTCATAACTGATTATACAATAGTAGTATTAATTAGATATTTCCTACAATACAAAACAACTTTTTAGAAACAAAAAATTCTTTAAAAAACAATTATTGTCGACAAAACACAACACTAACTAAGTCAAAAAACACACCCAAAAACAATTACAAAAACGTAATTATCTAAAAAATAAGTAATTAACAAGCACCAACCACAACACAAACAAAACCAGATTAAAGACCGTTTTACCACAACCCCATCAAATAATAAACATATAAAAACCAATATGTTACAATATTTAATTGTGGGAATTATACTGTTAATAAAAAGCTAATTTCTAAAAAATCAACGACGAACATACAAATTATACGGTAAAACCGTAACCTTTTTTCGCAAAAGATTCTTAACTTAGTATTCCCAGTTTGGAAGAAGGAATTTTCTCCCAAATTAGTAATCCCAAAATAAAACCTTTATGAAACTAAGATGCACCTTATTTACGTCTTGCCTACTATTTTTATTCATCCATAGCCAGAGCTATGCGCAAGAGTTTAATCAAAATGATAACAAATGGATTAAAGGTTGGTCAAACTTTGAGCCTAATACAACCAACTATCCAGATGCAGAAGAGCAGCTTCCTAACATAATAGCTGATGACATGTTCTTAAGAAATGATATTGTTTATCTTCTGTCAGGAGATGTTTACGTAACCGGCGGAGCTACATTGACTATACAACAAGGCACACTAATTAGATGTGATCATAAAAACCCTGCCAATTTAATCGTTACCAAAGGATCCAAACTTATAGCAGCGGGATCTGAAGCATATCCGATAGTATTTACCTCCAATAAGGCTACAAAATCAAGAGCAAGCGGAGATTGGGGAGGAATTATTATTGCAGGTTCTGGAAAAGTTAACTCTGTTTCAGGTAGTGGTGTGATCAAAGGAGGTTTCAATCCTCAGTACTCAGTATATGGCGGAAATGATTTCGAAGAACAAACTACTATTTTAAGATATGTACGAATTGAATTTCCAGGTAATAAAGAAAATTCTAATGGCTTATCACTATTCGCTCCAGGAACAGCTTCAATAATAGACAATATAATGGTTAGCCATTCGGGTCAAGATTCTTTCTACTGGAGTGGTGGTAGAAACAACATAAGAAACGTAATATCATATAAAGCAGAGGATGATGATTTCGAAATCTCTGAAGGTTTTAAAGGTGATTTAAACAATTTGATGGCTATTCGTCATCCATATATTACGAGCCCTAAAGGATCTTATGCTATTGAAGTAAATGGATACAACAAAGATTCTGGGTTTACTAAACCAGATGCTGTAACAGACATCACTATTACGAATGCCACTCTAATAAACTTATCAGATAAAAGCAACTATATACATACGGCATCAGCAATTTCTGCATCTAACTCTGCATTGGTTTACATCCATAATAGTAGAATATCAGGATTCTCAGATGTGGTTAAGTTTGATAAATCATATACATCATTAGCGGTAATCGAAAAAACCTTTAACATGGATAATAGCTTTTTTAACATCCATGGAGACGGTGTAAAAACAGGATACAAACCAAACACAGGAATTCTTAACATATTAAAATACAACAGATTTACTCAAGAGTTCGTAAGTGTCGATGAGTTGTTTTCAGATCCTAAAAGCAAATACGCTCCCAATTTTGATCTTAAAAAATCAATGAATAACTATATGGTAATGCAATAGCCGGAGAATCATTCTTTCTCCTATATGTAAACTTTAATATATATACACAATGTTTAATTCTCCACAAAAGAAATAAAACATAGTACGATTAATATTTGCTTACATTACGACTAGATTATCTACTTTAAGAAAAGAGACGGTATCAATACTGTCTCTTTTCGTTTTATAACAGAAGTTCAAAACTTGATATTATACCTAGATTGTTGTAATACGATTTACGCACAAAACTTTTGCATATAGTGCAAAAGAATTCAAACTCCTTAAACGACGAATTTCTTATCCATAAATCGTATAACAAAAAAAAGAAGAAAATTACAAAATTGTCAGCTGCACTACATAACCTTCATTATTACGCACATTAAAAACAGTATCATCCTCAAAAATTAAATATTGTCCTTTAATCCCTTTCAAAACTCCAGAATACTCAGGTGTTTTTTCCAGATTAAGGCTCTTTAACTTTGTGGGGTATTCTATTACAGGAAAATCTATAGTTGTTTCCTTATTAGATGCGATATAGTAATCTTTTACTTCATCCGGAATAAAGTCTTTAATTCGCTCCCTATACTCAGTTAAATCACCATCTTCTACTTCATTTTTTAGCATTTTACGCCAATTTGTTTTATCAGCAACATGATTTTTTAAAGCCACCTCTGTAATTCCTGCTAAATATCTATTTGGTGTTTCTACTATTTCGATAGCCTTATGTGCGCCCTGATCGATCCATCTTGTTGGTACCTGAGATTTTCTGGTAACCCCAACTTTTACATTACTGGAATTAGCAAGGTATACAATATGTGGTTGGAGCTGCACTTTCTTTTCATATTCTAGATCTCTATCTTCTACTCCTAGGTGAGCGGTGCTAAGTTCTGGACGCATTATCCAATCTCCTACTTGTGGTTGATTATAAAAATCGTCATAACAGTACCCTTGTCTATATATCTTTTTATTTTCTCCACAAGCCAAACATTGATACCCAACAAATTGTATATTTACCGTCTTATTTAATAACTGGTTCACATTTATGAAATCGGATTCAAATACTAAATAGTATTGAATAGGGGTTCCGATTTCTGTCTCCATTTTAGTAAGTACTCCTTGATATTGCATAAAAAAGTTTAGTTATAATAAGTTAAATCTTTAAAAAGAATGTAATTATTTTTATTATTTTAGTTTCCACTTGAAAAGTTAACCACACAATCAAATTAATGCTAATTATCGCCTAAAGATACATCAAAAAATGCCAATTCCTTTAGTTAATTCAATTGCCAGTTGGTTCTTAAAAAAGCGTATTCATCAGATGGAGCTTTTTCTTAGATACCCTAATGAAGTACAGTTAGAATTACTACACGTTCTATTAGAAACTGCCAAGAACACTGAGTTTGGTAAAACACATGACTTCTCCTCAATTAATAATTACGAGGTATTTAAAGAACGTGTTCCAATTAGATCATACGAAGATTATGAACCAATGATCGAGAGAAGTCGCTTAGGTGAACACAATATATATTGGCCTACACCAATTAAATGGTTCGCTAAATCCAGTGGTACTACAAATGCAAAAAGCAAGTTTATTCCAGTAAGTCAGGAATCTTTAGAAGATTGTCATTATGCTGCAGGAAAAGATTTACTATGTATGTATCTCAACAATAATGAAAACTCAAAATTATTTACCGGAAAGAGTTTACGTTTAGGCGGAAGCAAAGAATTATACAAAGAGAACGGCACTTCATTCGGAGATTTATCCGCTATTATTATAGACAATATGCCTTTTTGGGCAGAATACAGCTCTACCCCAAGCAACGAAGTCTCTCTAATGAGTGACTGGGAAACAAAAATGACTGCAATTATTAATGAAACTATTAAGGAGAAAGTAACCAGTTTAGCAGGAGTTCCCTCTTGGATGCTTGTATTGTTAAATCAAACTCTAACTACAACAGGGCGCGAGCACCTCTTTGAAATCTGGAATAATCTAGAGGTATATTTTCATGGCGGTGTTAGTTTTGAGCCCTATATAGATCAGTATAAAAAAATACTCCCTTCTAATTCATTTAGGTATTACGAAATTTATAATGCCTCCGAAGGCTTTTTTGCTATTCAGGATCATAATAAGTCCTCTGAATTACTACTCATGTTAGATTACGGTATATTCTATGAATTTATTCCAATGAGTACTTATGGGACAAAAAATCAAAAAGTTATTCCATTAAGTGAGGTTGAAATCGGTAAAAATTATGCAGTTATCATCACTACAAATGCCGGATTATGGAGATATAAAATAGGAGATACAGTTCGATTTACCTCTATTAGCCCATATAGAATCAAAGTCTCTGGAAGAACCAAACATCATATCAATGTATTCGGAGAAGAACTTATCATTGAAAATGCAGAAGAAGCACTTCGCAAGACCACAAAACAAACCAGTTGCGAAATTGTAGATTATACTGCAGCTCCAATTTTTATGAAGGATAAGGAAAAAGGTGCTCATGAATGGATGATTGAATTTAAAAAACACCCAAAGGATCTTTCTGAGTTTAAAAAGATTTTAGATCAAAATCTTCAAGATATCAATAGTGATTACGAGGCTAAAAGAAACAAAAACACCACATTAAACATACTTCAAATCAATGTGGCCCGAAAAAATTTATTCTATGACTGGTTAAAAAAGAATGATAAACTAGGTGGGCAACACAAAATCCCAAGATTATCAAATACGCGCAAATATTTAGAAGAACTTTTAGAATTAAACGAAACAAATTCTTTTACGCTATAACCATACAAGAAAGCTTTTATTCGCTTTTTTTAACTAAAATATGTTTCTTAATATGGTCAATATTATGGTTTTACCTCATTAAAACAATATAAGAAACATCTTTTTTAGGTAAAAAGTGAGTATTTCATCGATCAAAAAAAACTTTTGATCTAAAAATTTAAAAATCCTTTTTAGCGAGGGCAATTTCGTATTAAATTTGTTACCAGAGAGTTATAATTTTATACAAAGCCCCAATATATGAAAAGCCTATTAATCTGTCTTAGTTTTACCCTGTTCTCTTTTGCAATAACAGCTCAAGAATCAACAGAAATTGCAATCGCAACTACTGAAACTGAAAAGAATGTTTCTGATGATACTACAAATAATATTGTGAAACCATCTTCAAACACTAAAAGCATTTCACAAATAAAAAATGATAAAGTATGTTATGGAGAAATTTCTAAAATAACATATTACGAAGCCCTGATATCTCAATATAATTTTGACATAGATCTTAAAGATAGTGCAGATATCGTTATTAAGAATACAGAAGATATTATTTCTAACAAAAGAGATCAAGTACTATACTCTGAAGAAGATTAATCTATTATTAACTTAGATTTCTCAAAAGGGCTGATTACTTTCTTCTCAATATTAAACATATAATTAGTAAATGTGTATTGTACACATAAAAAAAACTCCATATTACTTAATATGGAGTTTTTTGATTAAAATATTTTTGATTTCTTACTTAGATAGCATACCAAAACTCTCTCTATGAAACCGCTTTTAATTTTTTAATAGTAGACTTATTAAGTTTTTTTTCTGCATAATCTTTGCTTACTCTAAACTCTGTTTCTTCGCTTTCTGGAAGCTCATACATTGCATCTGTCAAGATCGCCTCACACAAAGAACGCAACCCTCTTGCTCCTAATTTATACTCCACTGCTTTTTCTACTATATAATCTAAAGCTCCTTCTGTTACTGAAAAACGAATGTTATCCATCTCAAAAAGTTTTTCATACTGCTTAATTATAGCATTTTTGGGCTCTGTTAATATAGCTCTTAATGTTTCTGTATCCAAAGGATTCATATGAGACAAAACAGGAAGACGCCCTATAATCTCAGGAATAAGTCCAAAATCTTTTAAGTCTTTTGGTATGATATACTGCAACAAGTTATCTTTCTCTATAGCATCTTCATTCTTAGAAGCACTGAATCCCATTGCCTGCATATTTAATCGCTTCTGTATTGCATTCTCAATACCATCAAAAGCTCCTCCTGCTATAAAAAGGATGTTCTCTGTATTGACCTCGATAAATTTTTGATCTGGGTGCTTTCTCCCACCTTTTGGCGGAACGTTCACAACAGTACCTTCTAAGAGTTTTAACAAAGCTTGCTGCACTCCCTCACCAGACACATCTCTCGTAATACTTGGATTATCACTCTTACGTGCTATTTTATCTATCTCATCGATAAAAACGATACCCCTCTGTGCTTTCTCTAAATTATAATCAGCAGCCTGCAATAATCGAGTAAGGATACTTTCTACATCTTCTCCCACATATCCAGCTTCAGTAAGCACTGTAGCATCGACAATAGCTAAAGGTACATTTAACATTTTTGCTATGGTTTTAGCAATTAAAGTTTTTCCTGTACCCGTTTGTCCTACCATGATGATATTACTCTTCTGTATCTCTATATCGTCATCGGTATGAGGTTGTAATAAACGCTTATAATGATTGTAAACTGCAACAGACATTACTTTCTTAGTAAACTCCTGCCCAATAACATATTGATCAAGAAACGTCTTAATTGCCATTGGCTTACGAAGCATTAATTCATTACTTAATTCACCTGTTTCCTCATCACGAGCTTCTTCTACAACAATTCCATGGGCTTGCACTATACATCGATCACATATATGTGCATCTAAACCTGCAATCAATAAATTAGTTTCGGGCTTCTTTCTACCACAAAACGAACATTCTAAATCTTCTTTCGGCATAATTATCTAATCATAAATTCTTGTTTATCAGTCGTTATATTACCTAACATCTAACAAACAATACTATTTTAAGAAGCCCTTAGCTTCTTTTTAAAAAATTGAATAATTTATTTCTACAATTGAAATTATTCTCTTGTCAAAATTTCGTCTATCATTCCATACTCTAAAGCTTTATCCGCTTTCATCCAGTAATCTCTATCACTATCCTCATATACTTTATCATATGATTGGCCAGAATGTTTCGCAATGATTTTATATAATTCTTCTTTTAATATTAAAATTTCTCTTGCTGTAATTTCAATATCACTTGCTTGTCCTTGAGCACCTCCAAGTGGCTGGTGAATCATAACCCTACTATGTGGTAAACCAGAGCGTTTTCCACTCTCACCTGCACATAATAAAACCGCACCCATAGATGCTGCCATTCCAGTACATATGGTTGCTACATCTGGCTTTATAAATTGCATCGTATCATAAATCCCAAGACCTGCATAAACACTCCCTCCAGGAGAGTTGATATATATTTGTATATCTTTTGATGAATCCACACTCTCCAAAAACAACAACTGAGCCTGTATAATATTAGCTATCTGATCATTGATTCCTGTACCCAAAAAGATGATACGATCCATCATTAAACGAGAAAATACATCAAAAATAGCCACATTCATTTGACGTTCTTCAATAATGTTCGGAGTCATCCCTACCGGATACATGCTACTAACAATCTGATTGTAATAATTACTATTGATTCCGTGGTGTTGCGTAGCGTATTTTTCGAATTCTTTTCCGTAATCCATATGTTCTTTTTCTGAATTTTAATTTTTATAAAAAAAGCGTTAAACCAAGATTAGTTTAACGCCCTAAATATAAGTATAAATTCCTTATAACTACATCTTGATTATTTGTAAACTTCTTTTACAAAATCATCAAAACTTACTTCTTTAGTAGTCAATTTCACATTCTCTTTGTAATAACTTAACAATTTCTGACTCATCAATTGTTCAGAAATTCTCTTCACCTCATCCTGATTAGATAATATCCTTGCAGCAATATCGTCTAATTCTTTATCCTCTGGAGACATTTGACCAAATTGAGCCATCTGACCTTTAATCAAATCTTTAGCAAAATCTTTTAACTCATCAAAAGTCACCTGAAGATTGTTATCATTAATTATCTTGCCTTCTATCAACTGAAAACGTAATCCTTTTTCACTTTTTTCGTATTCATCACTTGCCTCATCTTCAGTTAAAGGTTGCTCTCCAGTTGCTTGAATCCACTTTTTCAAAAATTCCGTAGGCAAATCGAACTTAGTATTCTCAAGAACACTTTCGGTAACATCATTAAGCAATTGTTGATCTGATTGCTGAACAAATTGGCGTTCTGCATCTTGCTTGATTTTTTCAGTAAGCTCAGTTACTGATTTCACGTTATCTTTTCCATACAACTTATCAAACAATTCCTGGTCAAGATCAGCCAATTCTTGTGTGTTGATTTCTGAAATCGTAAAAGTTACTTCTATATCTAATCCATGAGCATCATCATGGCTTACTTTTAAAGCATTCATTAAATCATGATCATCAGCAAATAATCCTTTAGTATTTAGAGTAAGTACATCGCCTACTTTAGCCCCAACAAACTTCTCTAAGTTCTTCTTACCTTTAATTTTATCTAAAGAAATTGTAGTCTGATTATCTATTTCTTTTTCTTCATTTACGAAAGAACCAGTAATAGTATCATCTTTTTCTGCTACTTCTTTAGCAATTAATTTTCCATACTGCTTTTGGATAGTTTTGATCTGATTTTCTATCATCTCATCAGTAGCCACGATAGAGTAATGTGTAATTGCCTTTTTACCATTTAGCTTTACTTCAAATTTAGGTGCTAAACCTAATTCAAACTCAAAAGAGTAATCTTCGGCATCCCAATCAAAACTCTCCTTCTCTTTTGGCAATGGGTTACCGAGAACATCTAACTTTTCTTCCGTTAGATATTTGTTTAAAGCATCTTGCAGTAACTTATTTACTTCATCTACTAATACAGCCTTACCGTATTGTTTTTTTACAAGTCCCATCGGTACGTGACCTTTTCTAAAACCAGGAATATTAGCATTTTTGCGATAATCCTTAAGAATGTTCTCTACCTTATCATTATAATCTGCTTTTGCGATATCAACTGTAACAACAGCATTTAATTCGTCTAATTGCTCTTTTGAAATATTCATTATCTCTACTTTTTGTACTAAAAATCGGGTTGCAAAAGTAATACTTTTTTGCAACCCAACAAAGTTTTAACTTCCTGAAAAACAGTTAACTTTTATCTTTCTTTAAAATAGAGTGTAGTACCGATTGAAATACCGATAATAAAACACTAAAGATCAACGCCCATAGCCAACCATCCACACTAAAACCAGCCAATAAGTAATCCGCCAATAGAATAATAGCAGCATTGATCACAAGCAAAAATAATCCCAATGTCAAAAGGGTTATTGGGAGCGTAAGAATCACCAAAAAAGGTTTTACAAAAACATTCAGAATCGCTAAAATTATTGCTACAATTAAAGCATTTACATAGCTATCAACACCTACTCCTGGCAACACCTCAGCTAAAATTAATACCGCTATTGCGCTAAGGATCATTTTCAATAAAAACTTCATATTTAATAGTTTTAAATAAACCTTCAAATTACTAAAAACCTATTAATAAAAAAAAACCTGCCATATTATATAGCAGGTTCCTATCTATTCTCTCTAAAAATCTTAATTAATCTCCAAAAGTAATAGTTCCAAAGTCCGCTGGACCTACTGTTGGTATATTTGCTTTATACTTACTTTCAATCACTTTAACAAGACCATTTACAACAATAGCATGAGCTCTTGGCGTAGGGTGGACTCCATCAAGAGAGAAACCTCCACCAGTAACAAAATCTGAAGTTACAGTTCCTCCATTAAATGCAAAACCACCATTAGCAGCTTGATCCAAAATAGTTGCAACATCTAGAAATCCTAATCCGTTTGCATTAGCTAACCCTTCTATTGCTGCATTATAAGAAGTACGAGCTGCTGAGATGGCCGCAACCTCTGCAGAATCTAAAGCATCTTTATCTTCGATAGCACTTACAGCATTAATAACTAATGCTCCTTGCTCTGGTGTTGGAGTTCCGCCCATTTGAAGCAGTCCTAAAACCTGTAAAACTTCATCAGACAAAACTACAGATCCATATCCCTGAGCCAACGCTCCTCTATCTATAGTAAGTAACAATAATTCTTTTTCTGTCATTTGCCTAAAACCAAATGGATTGGTTGGCGAAGTTTCTTTAATCAAGAATCTATTAGGCCCTGCATTAAATTGGATAGCATATTGAGCAGCAATTGCCTGTGCCTGTGCTAGTGGTATATTATTAGGCGGAGATGCCAAAACCTGTGTTGCTATCCCTACAAAAGCCTGAAAGAAACCTGTTAAACTTGCTGCTTGTGTTTCATCTAAAACTAAAGCATTATTAGGAACCGTTGTAAAAAACGGAGATGATGTTATCTGTGGTAAATTAATCAACACTCCTTTAGCTCCTCCCGAAGTCAAGGTTGTAACCAATTGACTATATACACTTGCAAAAGTAGTATTATTCGTAATATCGAGACTTCCATAATTCTGAGGGTTTTGCTCTCCTGTTTCATTATGATCTTCTCCCACTCCACCAGAAGTAGCATAACTAAGAATATCATTATTCCCTATCCAAAGTGTAAAAAAAGTAGGATCTTGAGCCATCGCATCCGCTAACACCGAGGTATTATCGCTTTGAGCAAACCGCACAAAGTAAGGGTTAGCCGTTCCCTGTGCTACTCCTGCTACATTACCATACCCCTGTGCTACAAGATGATAACTTTTAGCCCCAGGTACTCCCATATTATTAAAAAAACCTGTAAGTTTATTAGTAAAATCTGTTGATGGTTGCCCTCCACTATAAGGAACAGGCACTGGACCGTCAGCTCCATTTGACAACACTAATCTTGGACCAAATACACTAGGATCATTACTAAAACCTCCTATATCATCAGCCATCAATGGTTGTGTAAACTCTCCTCCTCCAGCAAAGGCAAACTGTTTAGATAAGATATTGGGGTATGAATTTTCCTGACCACTTGTATATAATGCATTATCTGCAAAACCTGCTGTTAACGAATTTCCTAAAGCTACGTATTTAGAAAAATCAGCATCTCCACTGACATAAACTCCAGCTTCATCAATCGGATTATCAAATTCTGACTCACACGCAACTAATCCCAATGCCAGAATTGCTAAGTATTTTATATTTTTTTTCATATTATACAATTTTTTGGGGTTACATTTTATAAGTTAAACCAAGACCTGGTGCAAATGCACTTGACTTATATGTCCCTCCAAAAGGAACTACTTCATTTGTTATTGGATCAACTCCAAAATCGTAAGAAGCATCTATCTCTTCAAACCTTAGATACAAGAAAGAAGCATCTATTGCCAACTTAGGTGTCACTGCAAAACTCAACCCTCCTGTAAACCCCTGTGAATCATTACGCGGAGTTTCTGGAGCAAAAAAACCAGCCTGAACTGGCGACTCATCAAGGTAATATCCTGCTCTTAATGATATTTTTGAAGTAGCCTCATATTGTAATCCAAATCTATAAACTGATGAATTTTTATAATTTCGTCTGTTTAAAGAAGATGCTCCATTTCCAAAGGTAAGATCCAAAGAACTATACACATCCCAAAATTGTCTGTTATAATCAAAAGCAAACAACCACTTTTCATTGTACTCATAAGAAAGACCTATAGTCAATTCAGCCGGCAAAGGCAATTCTGCATCAAAAGTAGTAGTGCCATTAGAAACAGGAAGCAAAGGTGTATCTGGAAAATTAGCAAAAGTAGCCTCTCCTCCTTCAGCTTCCAATACAATCTCACTACGATAATTAAACCCTAATTTAAAATTTTCAGTAGGAGTAAACATAGCACTAAGACTCCAACCCCAATTACTAACTCCAGAATCATCCACTGTAATATTCGAACGATTTCCCTCAAAATCTGTTAAAGAAGGATTAAAATTACGATTAAAGTTTACAGATCCAGTGACGAAAATTGGTCCTCCTCCTATACTAAAATAATCAGAAAGTTTAATAGACACTACTGGTTGAATATAGATAGCCGCTAATTCTATATTATTTACCAAATACGATCCTGCCCAATCTGTTGGCCAGGCAACCTCACTACCAAATGGTGTATATACACCCAATCCTAAGGCCAACCAGTCATTAACTTTATAAGAACCATAAAGATTAAGAGGAGTACCTAAAGAACTATCTGTCTCTGATGACAAACCAAGTTCGGCATTTTGATAAATCACACTGTTGAAGATGCCACTTACACCTGCACTTATGTTCAATTTATTTTCTAAATGCACAAGACCTGCCGGGTTAAAAAACACTAACTCAGCACTATTTACAACAGCAACACCAGTGTGTCCCATAGCCAAAGCTCTTTGCCCTTGTGCACTAACTCTATACCCACCTGCATATGTGACCACCGTCACTAAAGTGAATAGAACTAATAATAATAGTTTTTTCATAATAAATTAAAATTGTTTTTGTTTTATAGGATAATAGTAATATACCAAATTTAATGGAAAATAACGATTATCCAATGAATTTGGTTAAATATTATGCATACATAGTATTTTTACTTAGTTTTTCACGAATTCCATTATAGTTGCAAAAAAATCAGCGGGATTTTCCGCATGCAACCAATGTCCGGCATTAGGAATTTCTTTAATTTCTGCCTTGGGAAACTGTTTTTTTATCAACAATTCATCTTCATCAAGTATGTAATTGGATTTAGCCCCCTTTAGAAATAAAGTTTCATTTTCATACTCCATATTATCTGGGAGAGCCACTCCTATTTCAGCAACATTTTCGATTAAAGCATCTAAATGTATCCGTAATCCTAAAACACCTTTTTCTTTCCAAAACAAATTTTTCATCAAAAACATTCTCACCCCAACATCTTTAACATAAACGCTCAAAGCCTTATCAACTTCCCCCCTAGTTTTAAGCACCTCAAAATCTAGAGTATCTAACCCATCTAATATATCCTGATGATGTAACGGATAGTATTTAGTACCTATATCCGCTATTATCAATTTTTTAATTATTTCTGGATATTTTACAGCAAAGAACATTGCCGTTTTCCCTCCCATTGAATGCCCCAAAAGAACTACATCCTTTAGCTTATTACCAACACAATATGCTATTAAATCTTCTGTTAAGATATCGTAATTAAACTCAGAACTATGAGGGCTTCGACCGTGATTGCGCTGATCTATTAGATGAACCTGATAACCTTGTTCCGAAATTTTTTTTCCGAGTGTTTTCCAATTATCCCCCATGCCAAGAAAACCATGTAAAATTAAAAAAGGTATACCTTCTCCAAAAACATTTGCGTGTAATTTCATCTGTTTATTTTTATTATTATAGAGGTCATACTTCGACTACGCTCAGCACAGATTTCGACTATGTTCAGTCCAGACATGGAATCTTTGACAATTAAAGTAACCCTTCCATCGTGAGTTTAAATATTTTTTTTTAAAATCGTATCGATTTCATCTATCTTGTAATTAATACTAATCAAAAATATTGACAATTACATATAATGACTCACTATATTAAACATATGCTTATTGAAGTTTATGCAAATACATATTAACAACATTTTCTAATCCCAAATACAAAGCTTCACTTATTAAAGCGTGTCCAATTGAAACTTCTAATAAGTCCTGAATATTATCTTTAAAAAACTTAATGTTATCTAGAGACAAATCATGACCCGCATTAACTCCTATACCTAACTTATTAGCCAGTTCGGCAGATGCCGTATAAGGTTCAATAGCTGTCTTATCTCCTTTTCCGTATCCTAAAGCAAACTCTTCTGTATATAATTCTATTCTATCTGCATCAGTTTCCTTAGCTCCCTCTACCATTTCTAATATCGGGTCCACAAAAATTGAGGTTCTAATATCATTTCGTTTAAATTCAGAAATTACTTCTTTCAAAAAACCCTTATGCTTCTTTGTATCCCAACCGGCATTACTTGTTATTGCATCTTCTGCATCTGGAACCAATGTTACTTGCGTAGGTTTAATTGCCAAAACAAGATCTATAAATTTGGGTATTGGGTTCCCTTCTATATTATACTCCGTATGAACTATTGTTTTTAGATCATACGCATCTTGATATCTGATATGTCGTTCATCCGGTCGTGGATGTATTGTAATTCCTTCTCCCCCAAAACCCTGAATATCAACTGCTGTTTTAAGTAAATTTGGAGTATCCCCACCTCTTGAGTTACGTAATGTTGCTATTTTATTAACATTAACACTTAACTTTGTCATAGTTTTTGATATAACTTTAATTCACAACAAAAATACGAACTTGAGAATACCTCAATTACATATTTTTGATTATTTTGCATAAAAAAGCCCCGGGAAATATGAAAACAAGCTTATACATCGTAAATGAAATAGAGCCGCTTACCACAACTTCTAAAGTTGTGGACACGCAATTATTATTTAATGAACTTACCTACACCCATTTTCCTGTTTTACAGGAAGACACTTATATTGGGTGTATTTCTGAAACAGATATTAGATGCTTTGAAACAGACAAAACATTAGAATTCTATCGATATGCCCTAGAAGGTTTTTTTGTAAGAACCGACGCTAATTGGCTAGACATCTTAGAATCGTTTGCTCAAAACAATTCTAATATCATGCCAGTACTAAATGATGATAATATATATCAAGGGTATTTTGAGTTAAGTGATATCATGAGTCTTTTTAATGAGACACCTTTCTTAAGTGAACCTGGTAATATTCTTATTGTAGAAAAAGGTGTTTTGGACTATTCATTTAGTGAAGTAGCACAAATTGTAGAGTCCAATAATGCCAAATTACTAGGGTTATTTATCTCTAACATGGAAAATGATGTAATACAAATTACTTTAAAAATAAATGATAGTGACATTAACAATATTGTTCAGACTTTTAGAAGATATAGTTACAATATAGCATCTAAACATCAAGATGACACCTTTTTAAATAATTTAAAAGAAAGATCAAAATATCTTGAAAAATACTTAAATATTTAAAAAAGTCAACCAATTAACGCAAATCGCATTACAATGAAAATAGGCATTTATGGCCAGTTCTATCATGAAAATTCCGGGGTATATATCCAACAATTATTGGAAACCTTAGACAAAAACAACATAGAAGTCGTTATCGAGAAAAATTTTCTTGAACTCATTAACCTTCATGATGACATTGACAAAAGTTATTCTCATTTCAGTACATTTGAAGAATTAGACCGCTCATATGATCTTTTCTTTAGTATTGGAGGAGATGGCACCATACTAAAAACCATTACATATGTCAGGGGTTTAGGTATTCCAATTGCCGGTATCAACACAGGTCGGTTGGGTTTTTTAGCAACCATACAAAAAGAAGAAATAAAGGACAGTATTGATCTTATTTTAAATAAGAAATTTCACATATCACCAAGAAGTATCGTCACCATAGAAACAACTCCTAAAACTGAAGAATTTGGAGTTCTAAACTTTGCAATGAATGAAATTGCAGTCAGCAGACGAAATACTACTTCGATGATAACTGTTCACACTAGCTTAAATGACGAGTTTCTTACATCATATTGGGCAGACGGGCTTATTGTCTCTACCCCTACTGGTTCCACAGGATACTCTTTAAGTTGCGGTGGGCCAATAATTATGCCAGATACAGAAAGTATTGTATTAACTCCAATAGCATCTCACAATCTTACAGCCAGACCATTGGTCATACCGGATGATAAAGAAATTAGATTACAAATATCTGGAAGAGAAGACAACTATTTAATCTCATTAGACTCCAGAGTTCATACACTACCAAATGAAACAACTGTTATTATAAAAAAAGCTCCTTTTAAAATTAATATGGTGGTTTTAGAAGGAGATAGCTTTATGAAAACACTACGAAAAAAGATGCTTTGGGGGGAAGATAAACGTAATTAAACAATAAATTTTATTAAAAAGTGTTTTTAAATTCATACTATTCTACTCAAATCCTTGTGTACTAAAGTTAATTGTTATATTTGCAAACTTTTGAAAATCTATGAGATACTTAGCATCCTTTCTATTTATTTTGTTTTTCGGACAATCTATCACCTCCCAAACCTATGAAGTAGGTCTGATGTTAGGCGGTTCTAACTATATTGGTGATGTAGGTGCAACCACTTATATATCACCTAATGATTTTTCCATAGGGGCTATCGCCAAATGGAACAGAAGTAAGAGACACGCATTCCGTGCTTCTTTTTTGTATGCAGAATTTAATGCGGATGATGCAAAAGGCGATGCTAGAAGAAAAGCCAGAGGCTTAAGTTTTAATAATTCTGTAAAAGAATTATCTGCTGGTCTTGAATTTAATTTTTGGGAATGGTACTTGTATGACAATGAACCTCAATTTACACCCTACTTGTATACAGGTATTACAGGTTTCAATTATGGTGCTTTAGCTATAGATGGTTCTGGTCAGATCACCGCCTATGAAGACCGATGGAGCATGGCAATTCCTATGGTAGTAGGAGTTAAAAAAACAGTAGGCCGATATTTAGTCCTAGGAGCTGAAATAGGTGCAAGATACACATTCACTGACAATCTTGATGGAAGTAATCCAGACAGTGGATTTGATAATAATAAATTTGGTAATTTGGATAACAATGACTGGTACGTATTTACCGGCATTACATTATCCTTTACATGGGGAAGAATACCATGTTATTGTGCATTCTAAAAAATGATTAATAAAGAACAACTTAATTCCAACATACCAGAACATGTCGCTATAATAATGGACGGTAATGGCAGATGGGCTAAAAAAAAAGGATTTTTCAGAGCAGTAGGCCATGAAAATGGAACAAAAGCAGTTAGGGAAGCTGTCGAAGGCGCTGCAGAAATAGGCATAAAGTATCTTACATTATATGCTTTTTCTACGGAAAACTGGAATCGTCCTAAGCTTGAGGTAGACACTTTAATGAAACTCTTAGTTAATTCATTAAAAAAAGAAATAAAGACCTTACAAAAAAATAATATCCGACTAAATGCTATTGGAAACTTAGAAGCGTTACCAGAAAAAGCTCGCAAAGAACTTCTTGAAGTTATTGATAAAACGAAGACTAACGACCACATGACTTTATCATTGGCACTCAGTTATGGTAGCCGTGAAGAACTGATAAAAACTATTCAAGAAATAAGTATTAAAGTTAAAAATAATGTACTTTCGCCACATCTTATAAATGAAGCAGTCATTAATAAGCATTTGTATACCAAAAACCTGCCAGATGTTGATTTATTAATACGTACTAGTGGAGAACAACGTATCAGTAATTTTTTATTATGGCAAAGCGCGTATGCAGAGTTATATTTTACAGAGATTTTATGGCCGGATTTTAAAAGACCAGATTTATTTGAAGCCGTATTCAATTATCAACAAAGAGAGAGAAGATTTGGAAAAACTAGTGAGCAGCTTAGTTAAAAAGATGACAAAAAAATTACCAATTACGTATTTTGCATTATTTGCTTTTTTTATAAATACAGTACTACTATCAGGACAAAGCTTACCCAGCTTAGACGGAAAAGAATATATCATTGGAGACATAAAGGTAACCGGAACCACTACTTATAGTGAGAATACAGTGATTACCTATACGGGTCTTAAAAATGGAGAGCGTATTACGCTTCCCGGTGATCGTATTAGTCAAGTAATAAAAAAGCTTTGGGATCTAGAATTATTTAGTGATATAAGCCTATATATCACTAAAATAGAAGGGGAAAAAGCGTATTTAGAAATTAACATCCAGGAAGTAGCTGAACTAAAACAAGCTCGTATTGAAGGAGTTAAAAAACGTAAAGCTGAGGAATTAATAAAAGACAACAGTCTTACTCCAGGAACTAAGGTTACGGAAAATCTTATTACAACCACGAGAAACTATATAACAAATAAGTATAGAAAAGACGGTTTCCTAAATACAAAAGTAATTGTCAACACTATTCCTGTAAAAGATACAGTACCTACAAACAGAGTAAACATGCTTGTCCGAATTGACAAAGGAGAACGTGTAAAGGTTGACAATATTAGGATTAATGGAAATTCTCAATTTACTGATAGTAAAGTGAGAGCAGCCATGAAAAACACTAAGAAAAGAAAAGTCTGGAGATTCTGGAAACGATCTAAATACATCAAAAAAGATTATCAAGAAGATAAGGAAAATATTGTCAGCAAGTATAAGGAAAAGGGATATAGAGATGCTCGTATTGTATCAGATTCCTTAATCATAGAAGATGACAATAGCGTATCCCTTGATTTAAATATCGAAGAAGGTAATAAGTATTATTTCGGAAACATCAATTTTTTAGGAAACAGTGTATACAGCGATAGACAATTAGCGCGCCAATTGGTTATCAAAAAAGGAGATGTTTATAATGGTGTTTTATTAGAAAAACAAATTGCGGACAATACGAAACCTGATGCTAATGACCTTACCAACCTATACCAAAATAATGGATATTTATTCTCTAATATTGATGCAGTAGAAACCAATGTAAAAAACGACACTATTGATTTCGAAATAAGAATCAGAGAAGGTAAATTAGTTCATTTTGATCACATTACGATAACAGGTAATGACAAGACTAATGATCATGTAGTTTATCGAATTTTACGCACCAAACCAGGACAAGTTTATAGTAAAGATCTAGTAGTACGAACTGTACGAGAAATTGGTCAATTAGGATTCTTTGATCCTGAACAACTAGATCCTCAGTTCCAAAATGCGGATCCACAAGCTGGTACTATTGATATCAGCTACCCTGTTGTAGAAAAAGGAGCCAGTCAGATCGAATTACAAGGTGGATTCGGTGGAGGAGGTTTTATTGGAACCCTTGGATTGGCTTTTAGTAATTTTTCGATCAAAAACATTTTCAATAAAGAAGCATACCAACCACTTCCTATGGGAGATGGTCAAACTCTAAGAGTAAGAGCGCAAGCAAGTCAGTTTTTCCAAACCTATAGTTTATCATTTGTCGAACCTTGGCTAGGAGGTAAAAGACCATATCAACTTTCGACCTCTTTCTCTCATACAATTCAGTTTTTATTCAATAACAGGACTCGTGATGTAGATAGAGACAGTAAATTCCTTATTACGGGAGGATCTATTGGTATTGCTAAGAGATTAAATTGGCCTGATAATTATTTCACACTATCTCAAGCAGTTAGTATACAACATTATAATTTAAAGAATTACAATACCAGACTATTTACATTTGGTAATGGATCTTCTAATAATTTAGCTTATACCATAGGTATAAACAGAAATAACACAGCCATAAATCCAATATTTCCAACATCAGGATCTGATTTTAATTTGGTTGCTAAACTATCTTTACCATACTCATTATGGGATGGTACTGATTATGGAGATTTAGCAGATCAAAGAAATGACCTTCTAAGTGAGCAAAGTGAAATTGTTAGTGATAATCCAGGAATTACTACAAATACAAACATTAACCCTTCAGCCGCAAATCGATTAAATGAAATAGGCACTGAAATAGGCGAAATAGATCAAACTCGTTTTAAATGGTTAGAATATTATAAAATAAAATTTGATGCTGCCTGGTATACAACTATTACTAAAATAGGAAAACAACCTTTAGTGCTAAAGAGTAGTGCTGAGTATGGATTTCTTGGTGCTTATAACAAAAACAGAGGAAATATTCCTTTCGAACGCTTTTTTGTAGGAGGTGATGGTTTAGGAGCTACAAGTCTTGATGGACGCGAAGTAGTAGCACTAAGAGGATACCCAAACCAATCTCTTATTCCACTTAGCCGTGCTAATGATCCAGATTTTGTAGAGGATGGGGCAACAATTTATAATAAATATTCGTTAGAACTTCGCTACCCCATAACTCTAAAACCGTCTGCATCAATTTATATGCTGGCATTTTTAGAAGGAGGAGCATCATATGATAGTTTTAGAGGTTTTAATCCATTCCAATTAAATCGTTCAGCTGGCGCAGGATTGCGTATATTTATGCCAGCCTTTGGATTACTGGGTATTGATTTCGGATACGGTTTTGATCCAATTCCGGGAAGAACAGGAAAGAATGGATGGGAAACTCATTTTATCATAGGACAACAATTTTAATTTTGGCACGATTATTTCTATAAACAAAACAGGATTATGAAAACAAGAGTTCTTTTAGTATTGGCAACTATTCTTTGGTCAACTTTTTTCAACTCTGCAGAAGCGCAAAAAGGTATAAGAATTGGATATATTGACATGGAATATATCTTAGAAAATGTTCCCGAATACAAGGAGGCTTCGGCTGACCTAGACACTAAAGTACAGAAGTGGAAAGTAGAAATTGAAGCTGAACTAAAAGATGTAGAACAAATGAGGAAAGATCTCAATAATGAACGTGTGCTACTGACCAAAGAACTTATTGAAGAAAGAGAAGAAGATATTCTATTTAAAGAAAAAGAAATATTAGAATACCAACAAAAAAGGTTTGGTCCCAATGGAGATTTGTTCATTCAGAAAAAAAGGCTCGTTCAGCCTATTCAGGATCAGGTTTTCGTAGCTGTTCAAGAAGTTGCTAAAAACAAAAAGTATGATTTTATATTTGACAAATCTGCTGATCTCGTAATGCTTTATTCTGCAGACAGACATGACATAAGCGATCAAATATTACTTAGAATAAATAGAGCTTCTAAAAGAAAACAAATAAACAGCAAAAAAGAGAAAAAAGAACTGGAAAGAGCTGAGAAACGAAATGCTGAGCAAGAAAACGAAGTAACTGATAGAGAAAGAGCAGTTTCTCAAAAACAAGCTGACAGAGAACGTTTACTAGAAGAAAGGAAAGCGGCAAGAGATTCTATCAGAGCGGCAAAAAAGAAAGAATACGAAGAAAGAAGAGCTAAACTATTAGCTGCACAAAAAAGAAAAAGAGACTCTATTAAAGCCTTAAAAGGGCAACTCGAAAAAGAAACTCCTGATGATAGCAATGGCACATCAGAAGAAAATAATTGAAAAAAAATAATCTATAACACACTAAATATTACTTAAAAATGAAAAAGTTTAGAACCCTATTAGTAGCTTGCGCATTAACACTTGGAACATTTAGTTTCGTAAGTGCTCAATCTAAGGTAGCGCATATAGCATCTCAGGAACTTGTAGAATCTATGCCTTCTTTTAAAGCTGCAAAAAGTGAAATTGAAAAGCTAAACAAAACATACGAAGCAGAGATTAGAAATATGGCATTAGAATTACAAAATACTGCCAAAAAATATACTCAAGAACAAGAGACTAAAACTCAAGAAGAAAATCTAAAAAGACAACAAGAACTTCAGGCAACAGAAAGAAGCATTGGAGATTACAGACAGAATGCATTACAGGATCTTCAGAAAAAAGAAATTGAACTTCTTAAACCAATATACGAAAAAGCACGTACTGCTATTCAGAAAGTAGCAAGAGCGCAAGGTTTTTCATATGTACTAGATTCTACGACAGGAACTGGGGTTATAATGGCTGATGGTAAAGATTTGATGGCGGATGTAAAAAAAGATCTAGGTATCTAAAAAATTACAAATTTCATAAAATATAAAGAACAGTAGGACTTAGGTTCTACTGTTTTTTTATTTTTGAAACATTACAACCTAAAACTAATGAAAAATAAAGCTATCGGTATTTTTGACTCTGGCATTGGAGGCACTTCTATATGGCAAGAAATTGCACTTGCATTGCCTAATGAAGATACTATTTATTTAGCCGATAGCAAATACGCCCCCTACGGAAATAGAAGTAGGGATGAAATCATTTCTTTAAGTATAAAAAACACAAAAAAGCTTATAGAATTAGACTGTAAGATAATAGTAGTAGCTTGCAATACCGCGACCACCAATGCCATAAAAATACTAAGAGAACAATTCGATATTCCTTTTATTGGTATTGAACCCGCTATAAAACCTGCAGCGATTAACTCCAAAACACAAAAAATTGGAATTCTAGCAACAAAAGGCACGCTATCTAGTGAGCTATTTGCGAAAACATCGGGGCTATATACGGATGCTACAGAAGTAATAGAAGTGGTTGGAACAGGTCTTGTTGATCTTATAGAAAAAGATAAAATTGATACCCCTGAAATGGTTGACTTGCTCACATCATACACACAACCAATGGTAGAAAAAAACATCGATTATCTCGTTTTAGGATGTAGTCACTACCCTTACTTAATCCCTATTTTAAAAAAAATACTACCTGACAATATTGTCATCATTGACTCGGGTGAAGCAGTAGCTCGACAAACCAAAACAGTTCTTCAAAGAAACAAGGTTCTAAACACCAACCTCAACAAAGGAACTTATACATTTTTCACAAATTCTTCAGTAAACACGTTAACAAAAATTCTAAAAAAAAGCAACCAACTTATTAAATCCCAGTTTCTTGATTTTTAAAAAGTAGTTTTAATCCTACTTTTTTTACTATTTAATAATCAAAAAACACCTTTTAACGAATTTTAACACTTTTTATCGTGTTTTTGTAATTTATTTTTCCTTTATTCGACATAATCAACTGATAATTAATCTTTTAATTTCGGTTATTACCCTAAACCCCATACCCCTGAAATTATGAAGAAAGGCCTATTAACGCTTTTTGGATTATTTTGTGTAACTTTTATGATTGCTCAAAATGATGTAAAAATAGATGGACGACTAAAACCGCATTTAGACACATTCTTTGAATACTGCAAAGAATATAAAATTGAATATCACGATAAGCTGTTTAAGCTTAAAAATATTGATATTGTAGATACTTTACATCTAGCTCCAAATTCTTCAACTCTCGGAATGCTAACCAGAGACAAAAACAATAAGGTTGAAAATATTGTAATCAATTGGGTAGCGCTTCTGGACCAGGAAATTTTAAAGGTGGTTGCTTTTCATGAATTTGCCCATTATTTTTTAGGGTATGAGAAACATATATGTGATGATTGCGGAAAAATAATGGCCGTTGTCAATTCTAGTTATTTCGACATCATAAAAGACTGGGACAATCAAGTCAAAACTTTATTTGAAGATTCTCCAGCTTATATCCGAAAGAAAAGTTTAGCCTATTTAGGGAACTAAAAAGCTAATAACTACTTAATATTAAAGAACATTTATAACATTGGAATTGAGTTTCCTTAATTCACAATTATTTAAAACAATCTAGTAGAGCTCCTTTTTTTGACGATGAAACCATTAGTTCTTTTCCGGAAGAAAGAACAACACTACCACCTTTACCTTTTTTATACCTTACAACAGTATTAACATTTACTAGATAACTCTTATGAATTCTGACAAAACCTTGTTCTGATAATGATTCTTCGAAATACTTCAGCGTTTTACTAACCAATTTCTGACCTTGATTTAGGTATATTTTGGTATAATTATCATCTGCCTGACAATATAAAATATCTGAAACTTGCAAGACTTCGAAACCATCTTGTTGAGGAATCGTAATCTTTCCATCCACCGTTTGCGTCCTCTTTGGTGTTATTACTTTATCCTGTAGTTCCTTTTCAAGTTCTTTGATATGTTGCACATGATCTACCGCTTTAATAAGATTGTCAATTGCAATCGGCTTCAATAAATAATAAGTTGCTTGAGCGTTTAAGGCATCCACAGCATAGTGATCATATGCAGTTACAAATACTGTTTCGAATGTGCGGTTCGGAACTTGCTCTAATAAATCAAACGCATTACCATATGGCATTTCGACATCAAGAAACAACATATCTGGTTCATTAGATTCTAATAAGGTTAATGTTTCCTGCACACTTGCAGCCTCTCCTAAAATTTGAACAATTGGGCAGTATTTAGCAATATAATTCCTTAGAATTGCCCTACTATTAGCTTCGTCATCAACAATAATCGCGGTTAAATTCACAATACTAATTTAATTTGATTTAAAATTTGTTTTTACTCTTTTTTCAATATTAATCGTACTTGAGTACCATGAGATGTATCAAGGTCTGAAATAAAAACATCTACCTTATCTTTATACATTTCATTTAAAATCTCTATCCTCTTCCTAATATTGCTCATCCCTTTAGAATTTTGCTTTTTTTGATTCGCAGTTTTAAGAGCTTTCGATTTTTCTCTTCCAATTCCATCATCGGTAATTACTACTTCTAAACAATCTTTAGTTGTTTTAGAAAGATGAATACTTAACAACCCCTTTTCATCTTTATACCTCAACCCATGCCAAACCGCATTTTCTATATATGGTTGCAATAACATTGGTGGTATTGTAAATGATGAAATATCAATTTCAGGATCTACTTCTATCTCATAATCAAACTTATCCTGAAATCTAAAATGTTCTAACTGCACGTACAACTTCAATAATTCAATCTCTTTTTCGAGTGGTATAAAGTCCTCTTCACTATTTTCTAGAACCGCTCTCATTAATAATGAAAAATCTGTTAGGTATTTATTCGCAGCTCTCTCATCACTAGTAGCTATAAATGTATTCACAGAATTCAATGCATTAAATATAAAATGAGGGTTCATCTGTGATCGCAATGATTTAAGAGCTAATAGATTATTAGCATATCGCTGTTGCTTCATATTTCGATACATCAAATATGCAGCTAATAGTAACAATAAAGTAAGCCCCATTAAAGAGTAAATAAAAATACGCTGCTTCTGGCTTTGTTCCTTTGCCAATTCCTGCGAAGCAAAAGCCAGCTTATACCTACTCTCATTAAGTTCTCTATCTTTTTCTAGTGTAGCAATGCGATTCGCTTTTTGAGCGAGCTCTCTACTAAAACGTGCAGCTTGAGAAATCTCTTGCGCCTTCTGATCATATAATTTATCAATAATTACTTCATATTCTTCAAACGCTTCTGAAGCTTTTTTAAGTTCTCCTTTCTCACGGTATACTTCTCCCAATTTTCTGGTAGCATCTTTTTGTACTACAAGATCATTCTTTGATGTGGCTGTTTTGATACTTTCTTTGAGATATGGTATTGCCTCATCATAAGCCTCCTGAGCAACAAATGCGTTGGCAATTTTATAATTCTGCACCTGAGACGTAATGGCCTTATCATCTTCAATAATCTCCTTTGCGGTAATTGTATCTTTCAATTTACGATTATCTTCGGCCTCATCGAACTCATCAATATCCTTTAGCGCTTTCTTACGTGATTGTATTTCCTTTTCATAGCTATTCGTTTTATTATAAAAATCTGCTGCTTTGACCATTTGTCTTGCAGATGTTTTTTTGTCTTTTCGACCAGCTAATTCTACTGAATTATCTAGGTACTCCTCTGCTTTATCAAGATTACCCTGTACCTGTAACACTTCCGACAACTTAGAATTTAATTCAATAATAGTGTCATCATATTTTTTCTTTTGGGCAATGGATAGCGCAACATTATAGCTATTAATAGCCTTCTTATAATCATTTTGTCCTTTATAACTATCTCCCAATCCTTCATGCACTTTGATACGCTGTAATGTACTTAATCTAGAGTTCTCTAATTGTACAAAAGTTTGCAAAGAAGCCTTATAATTTCCACTTCTTAATTGCGCATTCCCTAATTTGACCTTTACATCAGTACTATACTTATTACTCAAACTTGTCAGATAATTACTTTCTGCTAAATCAGGTTGTTTCCAATAGTCATAAATATCTGCTAATGTCTCATAGAGCTCTGCTTTTTTTTCATCTCCAAAAGTGTCATCATCTTCTATAGTTTCTAGAGCTTTAGTTACATGATCAATACTAGTAGTAGCATCTTTCTTTAGCGAGTTTTTAGCTTCAGCAAGATGTAATCCGTATGCTGCAGACAATCTTTTACGCTTCTTTTGTTTTTCGATGTTAGATGTACCAAGTATATCGCGAACTTTAACATCTATCCTTTCACCACTTTCTATAGTATGATAGATCGTATTAAAACTATCATGACTGATAATAATTTCGTCACCTAATCTAGCTTGTATTCTAAAATCCCCCAGATTGTTAGTATAATACGTATTACCTGCCAATACTCGGATTTCTACCTTGTATATAGGCTTAAAAGTCTTATCCTCTTTTACGGTACCTCTTATCGTCATCAATTCATTCTGACCAATTCCAATTATCGGAATCAACCAGAAAAACAAGATCATCAGCTCTTTCGTCTTCATTGTTTGCACTTTTATCAAGGTAAACTTACTTCATTTATATTGGATATTAAAATTGACAAAACTATAATCACCTGTTCTAAACGATAATCCACCTTTCAAAAGTACACCTACCTAATCGAAAAGGCTTTTTTACTAACTCAACAATGCATCACACTCATTGTTTGTTTTTTTTATAAAAAGATGCCAGTAGTTTTAACGCCAACAAAAAAAGAAATAATATGAAGACATTATATGTATGGAGTGCGATATGTTTACTAAGCATCCCTTTTTCCTGTAGCGCCAATTATAGTGACAATAACAAATTGGCACTAATGGACGATTCTCTACAAATTTACACATCAAAGACGGATCCCGATATCAAGAATATTCAGGTAGCTTTATTACTAGATACGAGTAATAGTATGGATGGCCTTATTGACCAAGCCAAAGCTCAACTATGGGAAATAGTAAATGAGTTATCATATGCTAAATGTGGACACTACAAAATAAAACTACAAATAGCATTGTATGAATATGGTAATGACGGGTTACCATCAAAAGAGGGTCATATACGCCAAGTACTTCCTTTTTCAGAAGATTTAGATCAGATATCGAAAGAACTATTTTCATTAAGAACAAATGGAGGAAATGAATATTGTGGTAAAGTAATTAACACTTCCATCAATCAGTTAGACTGGAGAAAAAACAACGATGATTTAAAATTAATTTTCATAGCAGGTAATGAACCTTTTACACAAGGATCTGTAGACTATAAAGATGCCGCAACAGACGCTAAAGAAAAGGACATTACAATAAATACTATTTTCTGCGGCAACTACCAACAAGGTATTGAAACTTCCTGGAAACATGGAGCAGATCTTACTCAAGGAGAATATACCGCCATTGATCACAATAAAGAGACTATCCATATTGTTACTCCATACGACGATATCATCTTACAATTAAACAAAAAACTAAACAATACGTATATCCACTATGGGAACGAAGGTGCTAAAAAAATAAACTTACAAGCTGAACAAGATAAAAATGCCAGTTCATACGGAACTGCAAATGCAGTTAGTAGAACTATTAGTAAAAGCTCAGGTTTTTATAAAAATAAAAGCTGGGATCTGGTAGATGCCGCAGAAGATCAAAGTTTCGAATTGGAAGAAATAGCAAGCGATCAATTACCACAAGAATTAAAAGGAAAAACCAAAAAAGAAATAAAAACATATATCGATAAAAAAAGTAAAGAAAGGAAAGAAATCCAAGAACAGATACAGGAACTAAACAAAAAACGTGTGGTTTATATCAAAAACAACAAGAAAAATTCTGAATCCAATCTAGAATCCGCTTTACTCAATGCCATAAAAACACAAGGAAAAAGAAAATCGTTTAATTGGGAAAATTAAAATAATAGCCGGGGGTATTATACAACAAAAGCGAGTTAAAAAACTCGCTTTTGTTGTATATATTTATAAAGTAACGTACTATCTTAATTCACAGCCGGACAATGACAGTTCCATCGCTCTTCTCTCTTACCGAAATCATACCCTATTGTCAACTGATGAAAACCTCCATTTGTCAATACCACAGAATTAGATTGGTAACTATACGTATATCCAAACATCCATCTATTTAAATTAACTCCCATAAAAGGAGTTACATATTGTAATTTCTGACTTTCAATCTCTATTCCTGTTTGCGAAAATTCTGCTCCATCAAAGTTCCTTCTATAGGATAAACCACCCCACAATGTTACATTATCACCAAATCTTCTATACAGTTTTAAATTAACATCAATAGCGGCTTCTTTTGTTTGATCTGTTGCCTGATATAATAAAGAAGGTTCTAAACTCCAATTTCCATTACCCAATCCAAAAGTACGTCCTAAAGAAAAAACATATCTCCTTTGATTATTAGATTCTCTTATTGGCGGATCTGTAGCAATAAAAATATCCCTTTCTGTTGGCAATATATTTTTTACCGTAAAATGGGCAAACCACTCCAAATAATTATAAGACATCCCTACATCCACGTTAAAATATCCATCTTTTTGAACCCTTCCTTGTCTATCAAGAATAACTGGATCAAAATCCACTTCGAGTCCATCAAAATCCACATTAGATTGTATAAAAGCTCCACTTAACCCAAAGGAAAGCATATTTAGATCGGTTCGGTCTCTGGAAAACAATAAATGGTAAGCAAATGTTGCGTATACACCCGTTTGCGTAAAACGGCCATTTTCATCATCATATATGATTGCTCCTAGTCCAACTTTATCACCAATTCTAAAATTTAAATTAGCAGATTGAGTACTGGGTGCATTATCAACATCAAACCATTGCTTTCTAGCGGTTAGCCTAATTTTATTAGCATTTGCCGCACCCGCCATAGATGGATGCACTAAATATAAATTATCTGACAGATAATCCGCATACACAGGAATTCCTTCCTGAGAAAAAGCAAATTGCGAGACCATTATAGCTAGCAACAAGTAATATTTCTTCAAATTCATTATGAGGCGTTAAGTTTTTACAGAAAAAACAGTTCAATTATTTCAATATAAACTGTATAATCCTGCATATATTGTAGGGCTTTAAATATTTCTTTGTTCCAAAAAAATACAAATTATTCCAGCCCCCAAAGATATAACTTTTTACCAGAACATACACTTCACTCTTTTTTTGTTCAATTAAATAAACAATCATAATCCACTTATCCCTAATAATATCGTATTACTTTTTAGTAAATTTGTCAAAAATATGATTATGGAAAAGAATTTTGAAGTAAAAATAGAACCTACTTCCAATTCAAGTATTACTAAATTCGAGGCTAATTACTTTCTTACTCAGCACACTAGTTACGAATTTGACAATATTGATCAAGCAAAAAATTCGCCACTAGCACAACAGTTATTTTACCTACCATTCGTAAGGAGGGTATTTATCGCACAAAACTTTGTGGCTATTGATAAATATGATATTGTAGACTGGGCAGATGTACAAGATGAAGTTGCAGAACAAATTAAAGCATATTTAAAAAGTGGACAACCGGTTGTTCATGAATCCGAATCTACTAAAAAAGTACCTATAACAATTTATTCGGAAAGTACTCCTAATCCTTCTGTGTTAAAATTCGTAGCTAATAAAAAATTAGTCACTAGTGGTCAAGAATTTAAATCTATAGATGACACTAAAGAAGCTCCATTGGCCGAAAAACTATTTCACTTCCCTTTTGTAAAGGAAGTCTATATTGATGAAAATTATATTTCAATCAATAAATATGATATGGCTGATTGGAATGAAATTACATTAGAAATTCGAGAATTCTTAAGAGAATACCTAGAAGAAGGGAAAGAAGTACTTACTGCTAATGCAACTTCTTCTAAACAAGCTACAGAAAAACAAGCTGATAATGATTTTGATAAACTCGATGATGTCTCCAAGGATATTGTAAATATTATTGAAGAATATATTAAACCAGCCGTAGCTAGTGATGGTGGTAACATCCTCTTCGATTCTTATGACCCGGAAAGCAAAGCGGTAAAAGTAATTTTACAAGGAGCTTGTAGCGGATGCCCTTCTTCTACTTTCACATTAAAAAATGGCATCGAAAATATGCTCAAAGAAATGCTAAAGGACAAAGTCGCCACTGTAGAGGCCATAAACGGGTAGTTTATCGAAAAATATATACCGTCATCGTTAATCTTCCCAAAATAATAGGAGATATAGTTTTATAAAAAGAGAAGTATCTCGTATATTAGGTACTCTTTATATAAATCATTAACCTTAAAATTATTAAAATGGCAATTGTTAAAGTTATAGAAGTATTAGCTAACTCTGAAAAAAGCTGGGAAGATGCTACTAAAATAGCAGTAAAGCAGGCAAGCAAAACAGTAAAAAACATTAGATCTGCGTGGGTTGCTGACCAAAGTGTGGTTGTAAAAGATGATGAAGTGACGGAATTTAGAGTAAATCTTAAAATTTCTTTTGAGATAAAGTAATTAGAAAACTATTTTAATTTTAAAAAGCATTCGTTATCGCGGATGCTTTTTATATTTTTAGACTTTATCAAAAATATAGTCTAGTGAAATATCTATTTATTTGTATTGCAAGTTTCCTCTTTGTTCGATGCACCAATCAAAACCAACCACCTATGGAGCAACATCAATATACGAATGATTTGATTCAGGAAACAAGTCCATACCTGCTACAACATGCTCACAATCCAGTTAATTGGAAGCCCTGGAACGAAAACGCACTACAACAAGCTACAAAAGAAAATAAACTCATTATAGTTAGTATAGGCTATGCTGCTTGTCATTGGTGTCATGTAATGGAGCATGAAAGTTTTGAAAACCCTCAGGTAGCCGAATTAATGAATAAAAACTTTATTTCTATAAAAGTAGATAGGGAGGAACGTCCGGACATAGACCAAGTATACATGAATGCCTTACAGTTAATGACTGGTAGCGGTGGTTGGCCCTTACACATGATAACACTTCCCGATGGAAGACCGGTTTGGGGAGGCACATATTTCCCAAAAGACAAGTGGATAGAAACTTTAAAACAAGTTTCTGACTTATACAATACTCAATCCGAAAAACTTATAGAATACGCCGACAAACTGGAGCAAGGCATCAAAGAGACAGATATTATAGAAATTAATATAGATGACAGAAGCTTCGATACCGATTTTATTTCATCTTCTGTACAAGAATGGGGTCGTAATTTTGACCATGAAAATGGCGGAACCCAACATGTACCAAAATTTATGATGCCTAATAATTATCACTTTTTATTGCGATATGCGCATCAGAGTAAAAACGATGAATTACTTAAATATGTTACTAACTCACTTACAAAAATATCATTTGGAGGAGTTTACGACCATGTTGGCGGTGGGTTTTCTCGGTATTCTACGGATGCGAAATGGCACATTCCTCATTTTGAAAAAATGCTTTATGACAATGCACAATTAGTAAGTCTATATTCCGATGCCTATCTTGCAACCAAAAATCCTTGGTTTAAAAATGTTGTTTATGAGACTTTAGAGTTTGTCTCTAGAGAACTTACCAATACCGAAGGAGCTTTTTACTCATCTCTTGATGCGGATAGTAAAACAGAGTTAGGAGAACTAGAAGAAGGGGCCTTTTATGCATGGAATAAAAAAGAGCTCTCCAAAATATTAGGTAATGATTACGAACTGTTTTCTAAATACTACAACATAAACTCCTATGGCCATTGGGAGAAGAATAACTATGTCTTGATTCGAAAAAGCGATAACAAAACATTTATTAAAAATGAAGGCATTGATAATAATGAACTTATTCAAAAAATCAGCCAATGGAAGAAAATTTTACTCAAAGAAAGAGAAAAACGTGACAGACCAAGACTAGATGACAAAACACTAACATCATGGAATGCCTTAATGTTAAAAGGATATCTTGATGCCTATCGCGTATTTAATGATGAACAGTTTTTAGAAGCCGCGCTACGAAATGCGAACTTCATAAAAAACAAACAAATGAAATCGGACAATTCATTATTTCATAATTATAAAGACGGAAAAAGTACCATCAATGGATATTTAGAAGACTATGCCGCAGTTATAGAGGCATTTATTATGCTATACCAAACTACTTTTGATCCACAATGGCTAACCATATCAGAAAAATTATCTAACTATGCTTTTGAACACTTCTATAATCCGGAAAAGAATTTATTTTACTTTACCTCTAACTTAGACCCAAAACTTATTTCTAGAACTATTGAATATACTGACAATGTAATACCGGCTTCTAATTCTATTATGGCTAAGAATTTATTCTTACTCTATCATTATACAGACAATAAAAAGTATTTAGAAACAAGTAAAAATATGGCACACATCATTAAACCACAAATTGAATCGTACCCTTCTGGTTATTCAAACTGGCTAGACCTTATGCTTAATTACTCAGACAAATTTTATGAAATAGTGATTGTTGGGAAAGAATTACAATCTAAAACTAAGAAAATCAACACCACATATATCCCAAACAAACTAATGGCCGGAAGTGAACTACCTTCCGAAGCTCCATTGTTAAAACATAGATATGTAGACAACAAAACTTTAATCTATATATGCGTAGATAATTCATGTAAATATCCTTTAGAAGATGTAAATCAGTCAATTAAACTAATTAAGTAGTCTTTTTCACACGATAAAAGCACCTCTATCTAGTCTAAAATACGGTTTTGCCATAATAAAACTATGCGATATCTTTAAAAAAATCACTATAATTTTTAAGAATATTTTACAAAAAACAACAAAAAGCAAATTATTCTCAAAAATATAGTTATTTAAGGATAAATTTTTCAGTATTATGTAATTTTTAAGTACTTTATTCCTAATAAAACTTACACAATTATGAGCACCATAGTACGTTATATATTTTTGTTAATTTCACCGGTTATTTTTGCACAACTTCCTGCATCCTTAATTAAACTAACAGAATCTAATGATTCGTTTGATGACTACAAAGGATCTATATATAATACTCTTGGATATACTAATGCAAGTGTTATAAATGAAAAATCAGGGAAATACGATGTAGAGCTTAGATACAATATCTTTTCTGATGCTTTAGAATTTAAAAAAGGAAACGAATTATTTAATGTCATAAAATCTCCCACTACACATGCCAGAATAAGTGATGAGTATTTCTATTATTGTGAATTCACAACTCGCAGCGGTACAAAAAGACATGGATATTACGTACTTGTAGAACTAAATGAACATTATAGAATCTACAAGAGATATATACTTAAAATTATAGAGCCAAGAAAAAGCAACTCTAATATAAGTGCAGAAATTGAAGCTCCGGGTAATATCATAAAACAGACAAAATATTATATTGAAGAAGAAGGGGCTATCATGGAGCTACCTATGAAAAAGAAAGAATTACTATATGTTCTGGGTGATGAAATGGACAAATTAAAAGCATATATTAAAAAGGAGAAAATTAGACTCAGAAAAGAAGAAGACCTTATTAGACTTGTATCAAAATACAATGCTATCAAAAACACAGACCCTAATCAATCAAGAAGTCTTATAAGCAGTATGAGCCAAAATAACTAATTTTTTATTTAATTATTTATTCTCCGATAAAATAAATTAGAACTTTGTGACGCTTTATAGAATAAAGTATCCATCAATTCTTTTGCCTGAAGAGTTTATATTTTTAACAAGTTACTTTTCAACATGAATTAATTAAAGTATCACACTTTATAGTTCTAAAAATTAGTCTTATTTCTTGAAACGATAGCAATCTTTAATCCATATCGGACATTACTAATTCATTTACATAACTACATTAGCAACACAAACTTTTAATCAAGCTAACCGTGCTACTATAAACAAGAGTCAAGACAAAATGAATCTCAGTATATTGTATTTTCAATCCGCACTAAGTATTGAATTATGTTTCAAGAATGCTTTACAATTTGATTATAAAAACATCTCAGACAAAACGAAGTTGCTTTTTTGATTTATGCCGCTATGATTATTTTCATAGCCTTAGCTATGGGAAATATGATTAAGAAAATAAAACGAAAAATGAACAAGTTGTAACCAGAAGTATTATGGTTAAATTGGTACTATATGTATCAGGTGCTTTATTTTACAGTAAGAAAGATCACGATTCAAACCCATAACATTAAATTCTTTAAAACTAATAACATCGTGAGCATGTATTTTTTTTACATAACGATCTGAAACGAAGTATCATAAAAACTTAAAAAACAATTGACTACAACTATTAAAAAAACTTCATAGGTCATCAACCAAGTTAAACTTAGATTTTTTATAAAAAATAGGCTTTTTCTTACAAAACAATAACACGATTTATTTCAAAAATACTGTTTTACCATAAATAAAATATAAAAAATACTCAAAAAATTAGCTAATAGCATGAATAAAAATTGACAATAAATGAAAATAAATCAATTATATTGAAAAAAAAGCAAAAAATAATATGCTTTTATAAATTTATATTAATTTTTTTGTAATTTATCCTAAATTAAACCATGCAAATATGAACACTATAGTATGCTATATATTTTTATTTATTTCATCCGTTATTTTTGCACAGATACCGACTTCTTTAACAAAACTATCGGAATCAAATGATTCATTTGACACATATAAAGGATCAATTTATAACACTCTTAGATATACGAACTCCAGTATAATAGATGAAAAATCTGGAAAATATGATGCAAAATTAAGATACAATATTTTTTCTGATGCTTTAGAGTTCAAAAAAGGAACTCAATTATTCCATGTAGCCAAATCCCCTACTACTCATGCCAGGATTGATGATGAATATTTCTATTATTGTGAATTCAAAACCCGAAGGGGAGCAAAAAGATCGGGATATTATGTCTTGGTAGATCTTAATGAACAATACAGAATCTACAAAAAATACTCACTTAAGATTATAGAACCAAGAAAAAATAATTCTAACATAAATACCGAAACCGAAACTCCTGGAAATATAATAAAATTGACAAAATATTATATTGAAGAAGGGGGAGCTATTCTAGAATTACCAATGAAAAAGAAAGAACTATTATATGTCTTAGGTGATGAAATGGATAAACTAAAAGAATACATCAAAAAAGAAAAAATACGACTTAGAAAAGAAGAAGACCTTATAAGACTGGTATTTAGATATAACACCATTAAAAATCACAATACTAACATACCGAGAAGCCTCCTAAGCAGCATGAGTTCTAGCAACTAATATTTCACGAAAATTCTTTAATTAATAATTCTAAAAAAGCATTCTAATATATAAGAAACCTAAAGCTAGTAGATGATTAGAATCTACTTAAGATTAAAAAATACATCACGCAAAAAAAATGCTGCGATATCATCACAACTATCCGAAAGTTTTTTTGTTGTGATCTTTTTTTTTTAAAAATCAATACACTGACAGCCATTTTGTATTGACTCTACTTCTAGTAACCTTGCGATCTTGATTCAAAAGCTTCGGATGCTAATGACTTGATATTATAAATTGGATCAATAGTTCCCGAAAACATAAATTAAAGAAAAGAGTACTCGTTGGAAACATATTTTCAATTTCGAGGCAAGTCTCGAGGTATTATACTAATTTGATTATAAAACATCTCAGATAAAACGAAAAACGAACAAGTTTTAACCAGAAGGATTATGGTTATACCAGTTGTTGTTTGAATTTACTGGAAAAGAAAATAAAGGTTTTTTTGTTTCAATGAAGAAGAAAAATTAAGCATAGCTGGGCTACGGTTTATTTTTATTCCGAAATTGAGACACATAAAAGAACATTTTATTACGGTAAATTCAAATGACAAATGGTATTAAATTGAATTATATGATTTATGGATAAGAAGTTCATATAAAGAGTTTGAATTATTTTGTGCTAGATTAAGGCATAAAATTAAAGAATAGCAGTAGCTATTGTTCAATTTTATAACGCAGATATAGTGCAAAAGAAACGAACTATACGCGAAAGTTTTATGCGTAAATCGTATTAAACCCTTTGGCGGTGCCAATAAATTATTTGCACGCCCCAAATCTTTAATATGAATTATTCACACAACTCATATCCCATAGAAACTTGGCACAAGATTTCCAACATACCATTATTATGGTAAAACCATAACAATAGTGTGTTGAAAGATTTGAAATCTTTTTCCTACAATTAATCGACTAAAAACTTACGCCAATCACTAATATCAAATAAAATAGTATCAATAAAAGATAAAATAACACGTAATTATAATAATTAACTTCAATGAAATTATAAAAAAATTGAATTATTCGTAAAAATACCATCTATTTTACTGTTATTACTAAAACTATCGTAGTTTTTTTGTAATTTTACTAATATAAAATCAGCCTCAACATGAAAATCGCTACACAATTTTTATTTTTATTCTTTTCATCGATGATATTTGCTCAATTACCGATTTCTCTAAAAGAAGAATCAGAATCAATTGATTCATTTGATGAATATAGAGGATCTATATATCATACCCTTAATTATACAAAATCTAGTGTAATTGATGAAAAATCTAGTAAATATGATGCAGAATTAAGGTATAATATTTTTACGGACGCTCTAGAGTTAAAAAAAACAGGAAATGAAATGTTTACTATTATTAAATCGCCTACTACTCATGCTCGCATAGATGACGAATATTTCTATTATTGTGAATTTGCAACCAGAAATGGGTCTAGGCAAGATGGATATTATGTTCTAGTAGAACTAAATCAAAATTATAAAATATATAAAAGGTACTCTTTGAAAATTATAGACCCTAAAAAAGGCTCTTCAGTTGTCAATTCTGAGATCGAAAATGAAGGAAAAATTATAAAACTCACTAAATACTATATCGAAGAGGATGGAATAATTATTGAGTTACCTATGAAGAAAAAAGATTTATTATCTGTCCTTGGCGATGAAATGGATAAATTAAAAGATTATATCAAAAAGGAAAAAATAAGGCTTAGAAAAGAAGAAGACCTAATTAGACTGGTATCAAGATATAATACAATTAAAAACACGGATACTAACCAGCCACGAAGTCTTTTAAGTAGTATGGGTCAAAATAACTAACATCCTCAAACTCTTTATTCAAAAATTTACTAAAACCTATAGTTGCCATCTCATTTGCAGATGGCAATTTATTTAAAATAAACTCTGCATTCTCATTATCTTCACAGATTTCCAAAAATTTAGCTACTCCATTTCCAATAAAAAAAACTTTTCCTTTTTGTAAATAATCCCGAAATGAGTTTTCTGACAAAACTTCTGCTTCTGTTTGTCTAATCTGCACATGATTGTTAGAAAATACTGAAGAATACACTTCCATTCTTCGAGCATCTAACATAGGTACTACAAATCCCATATTTTGTTGTACTTGTAAAGCCAATGAATGCAACGTTGGCACTGATATTAAAGGAATATCTAAGGCATAACATAATCCCTTTGCCGCAGAAACTCCAATTCTTAATCCAGTATAAGATCCAGGTCCTTTACTAATCGCAACTGCATCTAAATCAGCCAAAGTAATTCCGGAATCTGTAACCACTAAATCTATAAAATTATGCAATCGTTCTGCATGAGAATATTTAGTATCATAATCTTCTTTCAATGAGATGACTTTATCATCTTTAGCAATTGCAACCGAGCAGTTTGTTGTAGCGGTTTCTATACAAAGTATATAGGCCATTTCTTAAAAAAATTTAAGCAAAGATAAACCAAATTAGTTTTTGAATAACTTATTTTTAAATTGCTTTAGGATATTTAGCCTATCTTCTCACCAAACTCATTACAAAAGGGAGAAAACAAAATGAGACAATAATGAATCAAAATATACCACTGACTCTACTCAACTTTTTCATTTGATTTTAGAATCACTTTATCTCCTGGTTTTAAAGTTTTAGTTACCAAATTATATGGGCCTGTTATCACTTCTTCCCCTTCTTCTAATCCTTCGATGATTTCTATATTACTACCATCCTGAATTCCCGTCTTAATTACCCTCAACTTAGCTACACCTTGATCTCTAACAAATACACATTCAAACTTCTCATCCGTGCTTTGTAATTTATTTTTACTATAAGATTTTTTTACAGTACTAGAAGTATCGCTTTTAATAACAATAGCACTAATTGGAACTCCAATCACCTGCTCTTTTTTATTTGTTATCACATCAACCGTTGCTGTCATTCCCGGTCTAAAAGGTGAGTAATTCTCAGGCTTGCCTTTTAATAAATCGCTATAAGAATCCTCTAGAATTCTAACTTTCACTTTAAAATTTGTTACTTGATCTGTACTTAATGCACTCTCTGCAGAATTTGCAATCTCTGTAACCAATCCTTTAAATTCTTTCTTAAGATACGCATCTACTTCTACGATAGTAGAGTCTCCAACGGATATTTTAACAATATCATTTTCATTCACATCAACTTCAACCTCCATATTATTAAGATTAGCAACCCTAAGAATTTCTGTTCCCGCCATCTGTTGTGTACCAACAACACGTTCTCCTAATTCTACAGATAATTTTGAAATTGTTCCACTCATTGGCGCATAAATAGTAGTTCTATTCAGGTTATCCTTAGCCTCACTAACAGTTGCTTCTGCACTCCGTACACTATAGAATGCCGACTTCTTAGATGCCTGTGCTACCTCAAAAGCAGATACACTTTTATCCCACTCTGCTTTAGAAATAACGCCTTTATCAAACAACTCCTTATTTCGGGTATACGTAAACTTGGCCTCTTTAAGACTTGCTTCTGCCTGTTCTAAACCCGCTCTTACGTTTTCTAATGCGGCCTGAGACCTATTCAATCCTGATTGTATGATATCTGGATTGATTCTAACTAAAAGGTCTCCTTTTTTAACTTGCTGACCTTCTTTAATTGGGAGCTCAATAATTTCACCAGATACCTCTGAAGAAAGCTTGACTTCCACTTCTGGCTGAATCTTTCCTGTAGCTGCAACCATTTCTATAATAGTTGTCTTTTCAATTTTTGATATTTCTACCGACTTACTATTTCCATCTTTACCAAACCATCCAGCCTTTTTACCCAGAACAAGCCCAACAATTACTACAACAACAATACTTAAAATTATTAGTAAGGTTTTTCTACTCATAGCTCACTTTATAAATTAATCCTGTTCATAAAATTACATGTTTCTATTTAGCAGCTTTGATAGAAAGCAACTTCTTATAGTTTTATATCTGCTAATTTAATCCCAAAATAAAGTTCTAATACTTTAATTTTAAAAATGTAATCAAATTTTGCTTGTACCACACTACTTTCAGCATTTTCTAATCTAAACTTAGACTGACTAAAATCAAATGCATTGGTCAACCCTACATCATAGCGATCCTTAGCATATTGGTATGCCCTTTCTTGTGCTTTTACGGCCACTTGAGCTGCCTCATATGCTTCTGCCGATCCCTTAGCGTCCAGATATGCCTGATACACTTTACTATCTAAATCTAATTCAGCTTGCTCTAGTTGGAAAGCAGTACGTTTTACATTGATCTTACTTCTTTTTACATTATTTCTAGCTGAGAATCCATTAAAAATTGGTAAAGAAAGTGAGAATCCATAAGAAATACGATCATTACTATACAACTGTTCAATAAAAGGCGTAGGCCCTACTTCTCTCAATAAAAAGTTTTCCGTTCTGTTAATTACAATATCATTCGTATTTTCTACAAAACCAATTGGCCTATCAATAAATGGTAAATCTGGGTTCAAAACATCTGTCTCTTCGAAATTATTAGCATCAATCTCATTTGTCCCATAGTTAAATGACCCGCTTAGTGTAGGATAATAAGCTCCTCTAGATATCTGTAAATCCTTTTCTGCCAAAAGTTTATTTTGCTCCGCTATTTGCACTTCATATCTAGATTCCCTTGCCGTAGATCGTATCTCTTCTATTGTTTTATTAAGAATTCCTGAAGATGGTACTAAATATTCTTGCTCTGCTATATCAAAGTTTTCATAATCCTTAATTAATAATGTCTGTGCTAGACTTACACGAGATATTAGAATAGCATTTTCTGCTCTTACAATACGAGTTAATTCATCAGCAGAGGTAGCTTCGATTTCTAGCAAATCTCCCTGAGGCAACACTCCTGCATCTACTAACTCTTTTGTTCTTTTTAACTGCTCCAATGTTATCTCATGCTGTTTTTCAACAACAACTAAAGATTCTTTATTCAGCAATACTTGCAAATAACTGTTCGCTACAAATAAAGCAATATCATCCTTTGATCTACCTAAATTATATTGACTTAATAATTTATTTAATTTTGCTCTTTGTACGCGTCTTATATTTCTAAGTCCATCAAATAAAGTTATTCCAACATTAATTCCATAATTAGAACTTCTAAAGGTAGTCGTACTGTTATCGTTTGTTATTGGATTCGTAGTCAAACCTGAACTCCAAGAATTTCCTGCACTAGCATTTACATTAGGCAATAGACCACCAATAGCATCACTCTTATCAATATTAGAAGCTTCTAAATCAAGAGCCGATTGCTTTATCGTAATATTATTCTCTAGAGCATATTCTACACACTCCCTTAATGTCCATTGTTTTTTCTGTGCTTGAGAAACTGTAATTCCCAAAAACAAGAATAATAAAACTGAAATTTTAATTCGAATCATATTCTATTTGTATATAATTGATTGATGTTGTTACAACTTTTTAATAAACAATTTAAATCTTAATTTTTATCCTCTTCTGCCTCTTTCTTAATCGGCTCTGTTTTATTCCACACCTTAATTTCGTCTTCTTCTGATACTCCAGATAATATTTCTACATTAATCCCATCAGAAAGTCCGATTTCTACATCTTTTCTTTCGAATTCCTGATCCCCTGTTTTTATCTCTACAAAAGGATCTTCGGTCTCCTTATCAAACTGCAGCAATGCTTCTTTTATCGCTAAAATATCTGTTTTGGTATCTAATACAATAGAAGCATTCGCACTATATCCTGCTCTCACAAAATAAGAATCATCCAAAAACACATCTCCTTCAATTTTAAATTGAACTGCACCTTGCTCTTCATTTCCTTTTGGGGCTATAAACCGCAACTTGGCATCAAACTCTTTATCTTTTATTGCTCCTAAGCTTACTTTTAGAGGCATGTCTATTTTTAGCTTACTAACTTCCGCTTCATCCACTTTTCCTTCAAAAATCATCTTGTTTAGATCTGCAATAGTAGCTATGGTTGTACCTGCATTAAAATTATTACTCTCGATCACCTGATCTCCTTCTTTTACAGGGATTTCTAAAATTGTTCCCGCTACGGTTGCCCTAATATTAGTATTAGCTGATGAAGAACCTCCTGCAGATCCTAACCGTATGATCTGCAAATCACTCTTAGCATTCGACACATCTTGTTTAGCCTGATTATACTTTAATGTGATTTCATTAAAAACCTGACTTGATATGACTCCCTTATCAAATAGGGCTTTATTTCTATCATATTCTACCTTAGAGTTATCAAGTACTATTTCTGCATTTTTAACTCGCCCTCTCGCGCTATTCATGGATTGTTCATTAGGAACTACTTTTACTTTAGCAATCAAATCTCCTGTTTTTATCGCTGCTCCTTCTTCTACATAGATTTTTTCTATAATTCCAGATATTTGTGGTTTAATTTCCACTTCATCTTCTGGAATTACTTTTCCTGTTGCTACTGTTTTTTCCTCTATTGAAGTTTTAAACGCCTTTTCGGTAGTAAATACAATGGGTGACTTACTATTAGAATCAATTAAATATTTTCCCGAAAAACCTAGTGCTACTACTAAAAATACTATTAATAGAATTTTAAAAAACTTTTTCATTTTGAATGGTTAGATGTTTATTGTGTTTGTTATTTTATTCTTCCCTTAGGGCTTCTATTGGTTTTATGCTTACTGCTTTTTGTGCTGGAATAAGTCCTATTAAAGTTCCTAAAACTACAATTGAAAATAACGCTCCGAATACTGCAAATATATCTACTGTAGGGTTTAATATTGGTATATCTTCATTAGTTCCTACTATAGTGTTTATTAGCCATAGCAGTAAAGTTCCAAAAATGAAACCTATCAAACCTGCCAAAAATGTTAATAGAATTGATTCTAACATAATTTGCCCCCGTACTTCGGATGGAGTTGCTCCTAATGCCCTCCTTACCCCAATCTCTTTGGTACGTTCTTTAACCGTTATTAATAGGACATTTCCGATTGCTATGACTCCTGCAATTAAAGTTGCAATTCCTACGATATAAGTAATAAGCCTCATTCCACTTAAGAACCCACCTATCTTAGCAACTTCTTCTCCTAAATTATAACTCCCGAAAGCCTGATCGTCATCTGGATGCACATTGCTCATTCGCTTTAAAGTATTCTTTACAGTGATTTCAGTGTCTACAATATTTTTATCTGCTTTTGCTGTGATTACCATCCAAGCTATCTTTCGACCCTGATTAAATATTGTTTGAAAAGTAGTAAATGGTAAAAAAATAGAGTCATCACCTTCGAATCCCATCTGAGTAGGTTTATAAACTCCAATAACCTTAAAGTATATTCCATTAATTTTTACAAAATCTCCTATTGGATCTTCATCTTTATCATAAAACTGCTTGTAAATATCTTCTCCAATCACACAGACTTTTCGTTGATACCTAATATCCTCTTCATTTATAAACCTTCCTCCATCAAATATCTTCTTCTTAGAAACTTTATCAATTATTGGATAATCTCCGAATACCTGAAATGCTCCAGATTTAGAACCCCTAACAAATTGACCAGGAGGAGTACCCCATCTACCAGTGACATTTCGAGGTGCTATATATTCTATATCCCCTATCTGCGATTTTAATGCATCTACATCATCCAAAGTAAGTTGCATGGATCTTCCTCTTTTAAAACCATTATTAGGAATACTTGTACGTTGCCCCCATAAAAACATGGTATTTGTAGCAAAATCATTAAATTGACTTCTAAAACTGTTATCTAAACCTTTTGCCATTCCTAGTAAAAAGACAAATAAAAACACCCCCCAGGTCACACCTATTACAGTAATAATAGTACGCACTTTATTCTTGCGAATAGCTCCATAAATTTCTTGCCAAGTATCTCTTTCGAATATAAATTTCATAGTACTACGTTTTAACTATTCATCTCTTAAGGCTACTATGGGTTTTATCCTTGCCGCTCTTCTTGCCGGAATATACCCAGCCAAAAGTCCAAAGAATATTAATATCATAGTTGCTCCGATTATAATACTTGTTTCTACTTTTGGGTTTACTATAAAAAACTCTTCTAAGTTATTCCCTATTAGTTTTAACACAAAAATCCCAAGTATTAATCCTAAATATCCGGCAACGGAAGTAATCAATACCGATTCTTGCAATACCATTGCTATAATTGACTTAGGTGATGCTCCTAGTGCTTTTCGAATCCCTAATTCTTTAGTTCGTTCTTTAACGCTAAAAGTCATGATATTCCCAATGCCTATAACTCCAGAAATCAGAGTCCCTATTCCGACAATAAAGATGATCGCATAAATTCCTCCCAAAATAGTCATTGTCTCCTGAATCTCTTCTACAAAACTGCGTACTCTTATGGCACTTTGATCATTTGGGGCTACTTTGAATTTTTCCTTAAAATCATCTTCTATTTTTTGAGCAAAGGCGATAGCTTGCTCCGTGTTCATACCCATATTGTAGGATATATTTATTTGATCTAAATACTCATTGTTACCAAAAAGCAACTGTACCGTTTTATAGGACATATATATAATGCGTTCTTCATTATCTCCTCCACTATCCTGAAAAACTCCTACAATTTTATACGCAATTCCATCAACTTCCAGAATTTTCCCTAAAGAATTTTCTGTTTTAAACAGATCTTTTTCTACCAGTCTTCCTATTACAATATTTTTAGTTCTGTTTTCGACATCTGCTTCATTGAGATATCGTCCCTTCATCATAATCGTCTTTTCTAAATATTGATGATCAGGATGAACCGCCCTAATGGTATAACTTCCTGATTCTTTTCCATGTTTTGCTAATCCATTACGATAGATTCTTGGGGTAGCATGCTCAACTTTCCCCATATAATTACTCTTGATGAATTCATAATCTTCATTTTCGAACTGAATACGTCGATTTTCCTGAAATCCTTTATAAGCCTTAGAGGTTCTCCCTCCTCTAATAAATATGATATTTTGGGCATCATCTACAAAACTGCTTAAAAAACTATTCAGCAATCCATTACCCAATCCTAATAATACCGTAAAAATTAGAATCCCTAACGCCACAGTAAATCCAGACAAAAAAGTCCGTAGTTTATTTTTTCCAAGGGCTTCAAATATTTCTTGCCACCTATCTTTATCAAACATATTGAGAAGCTCTTACTTGTTCGACATATTTATCTTCGACTATAACACCGTCTTTAAGATGTACAATACGCTTACACATATCTGCAATATCTGGTTCGTGAGTTACCACTAATATTGTTTTCCCTTCGTCATTGATGCTTTGTATAATATCCATCACCTCATACGAAGTTTTGCTATCCAGAGCTCCTGTAGGTTCATCAGCTAGCAATACTTTAGGGTCGGCAGCTAATGCTCTTGCGATGGCTACTCGCTGTTTTTGTCCTCCCGACATTTCACTAGGTAAATGGGTTGCCCATTCTGCAAGTCCTACTTTCCCTAAATAATCCAGCGCTCTTTCTGTTCTTTCTTTTCGTTTTTTACGTTGATAGTACAGTGGTAATGCCACATTTTCAAGTGCCGTTTTATAATTAATCAAATTAAATGACTGAAAAACGAATCCTAAAAATTTATTACGATACTGTGCAGCTTTTGTCTCATTTAATCCTTTGATAGGGACATTATCTAAAAAATAGCTCCCGGTATCGGCTTCATCTAACATTCCTAAAATATTAAGAAGCGTAGATTTTCCAGAACCAGAAGATCCCATGATGGCTACTAACTCTCCTTCTTTAACACTAAAATTTATTCCTTTAAGAACATGAAGGGAGTTGCTTCCCATTTGGTAAGATTTATGCAAGTCTTTAATTTCAATCATAGCCCTTGATTAAGATGTATTCAGATATAAAAAATATATCCGCTTTATTTTCTACTAAAGACTCACTAAACGGAGGTTAAATAAACACTTTTATAAATATTATTTTGGGTACTTTTTTTTAGTTTATTTGACTAGTTGGTATCGTCTTTCCTGATAAGACATCAACTACCCTAATTTTGTTACACCTATATGTGTTAGGAAAATGTTAAACCTTAGAAACTCTAAAATTCCAACTGACCAATTTGTAGTGTTTTCTTTCCGCTTTCTAATTGTATTGTAATCTTTTTAGATTCTTGATTTTTTCTACCATAGTTTGTATACAAAGTGGCATACACCGTTACAGGACCTACAATACTCTGGCGGGATTCGCTGTAATAATTCACATATATTGTGTAAAAACCTCTAGGGGCTTTTTTTAATAAAAATTCTTCCGGACCATATCCATTTGTAATATCTCTACTAATCCTACCTCCTATCATCGTTTCCGCATTCTTGTAGTAACACTTTTCTCCTTTTGGATCCACTACCCAAAGATCAATATCATTATCATTACTACTCCAATCCACAACAATACGCACATCTAATGGCATCTCATGTATAAGTTCTTTATTCACTTTGGATAAATCCAACGAAGATTTATGCAAAGCTATTAACGCATTCATTTCATTAAGCACAATTTGCTTTACAGATTCGAATCGCTTCCATTTTATAGTCAATATATGATTAAACGTATCTAATGCTAGTTGATATTCTTTATTTTGAAGGTAAGCTAACGCTACATCTCGATGTGACTGGGGTTCTTCAGGGCGTAGCTCTAATATTTCTCTATAAACAGCTATCGCTAATTCAGTTTGGTTTTCATCCAGTAATCTCCTAGCAACAACTTTCAACACTTCGGCATTACCGAGATCAAGTTCTAATAGGCTAGACAACACATCAACACCCAATTCTTTATTTTTATTCTTAAAGAAAAAATCTGCTACTTCGATGTAGAACGATGGGGTAGTCTTGTTTTCTTCTCTTAGCTTATAATATACTGAAGCTACATTTTTTGGTAAAGCATTTCTTAAACTATCTAGATATGGTGCATTTGGTTGCCATGCCAGTAATTTGATTTTAGGTTTAGGCTTTCTTTTTAATGAATTCTTATTTTCGGAAGTGCTAGATTCATTATTTCTATTAGCATTAGCTGATTCCTCATATCTTTGAGTTTGAAATGCCACTTCTTCCACCTCTTCCATCTCTTCCACATCTTCTACAACTTCAACCTCTATTGGCTCACCTTCTAACACTTCTTTATCCAAATCCTTAGTTTGTACAATACTCTTTTTATACCACAGCTTTAGATCTTCTAAATATTTAACATTTTGTTTTTGAAAGAGAATTTGATCGCCTTTTTCATTTCTAGTTTTTTGAGCCATTAACAAATCGTATTCTTTTCGTAGTTCTTCTGGAGGAACAATATTATGAGTTACATAATCCTCTATGCGATCTAAAACAATAAAAGATGTATTACGAGTAACTATCCCATGCTCTTTTCCAAGATCAGTAATCAAGTCTTTATTTTGTTCATACCTCATGTCAAGTTCTCCTATTTTAAACCTCGCCCATACTCTGGGAATAATTCTATTATCTACAGTGTCTCCTTTTATTTTAATTTTCTTACTCCAAACAACCCCTGTTTCATCTCCAAAATTTACCACAAATTCGATATCTTGACGCAAAGCAATACCCGCCACAGAGAACACATCTCCTTTATTTAAAAAAGGAGAAATCACAACATCCCTAAAGTACTTCTCATCAAAATCACAGGAAAGATAGCGAACACTAGATGTATTCATTTCATGTAATGAAGCATCTAGTGTGTTTTTAGAAAGCTTCATGTATTTTCCTTTTGTTTTTGTGGCTATATACTTTAGCGTACTATAATCAGATCCTGATGACGAACTAAATGTATATATAGGTGTTTCTGGCAACCTTATTTCTTGATTTTCGATTGTAGAAATTCCGTCCGAAAAAAATAAAATCTCATCATATCCTTCTATAAAATTGAGATTATCCAACCTTGTAGCTCCATCAAAAGGAAGGCTTTTTAAATATGATATTATTGCCGAAGCATCATTACCTATCTTAAATTCTTTATCCCCAGTTTCTTTATAATTAAAAGCATATATACAAACTTCTTTTTTCCCTTTTATACCTTCTAAATATGTTTTTAATAATTTTAATTCTGTTTCAATAGCTCTCTTCTCTCCAGAAAAGGAACGATCCCAATACACCGCAATACTATTTGGAGTTTTTTTAGGTTTGCTTTCAAACTTTGGCGTTTTAAAACCTGTATAAAAATATCGTTGCCCTTTATACTCTTCTACTTGCACAAAATCATCCGTGTTTTGAAAAATGGGAATTGTAATATCCAACTCTTTTAAAGGTCTATATTTTTTTCTTTTGAAATTTAATCGATACACCTCCTGAGCTGTATCAAAAACAAAACTGGTATACTCTTTTGATTTTAAATTCGGTTTTTCTTCACTTTTAATTACGTTAACCTCTAAGGAAAATTCTTCTATTTTTTCAGAAGAATTTAACGGTAACACATAGTGCAATTTCCCATCCGTTATTGGCAATATATGTTCTATCGCAAAAACCACTCTTTTAACTCCTTTTTTCGGAATAGGATAAATTCTAGTTTTATAAAAATTACCTTTAGTTTTAGCTATAATTCCAGGATCAATATTTTGCCTCACTACGGCCTCATATACCTGTCTAGCCTTAACTTTTTTGACTACTACGCCTTCTCTAAGTTTTCCATTAATCTCTAGAGCATATCTACACACGTCCTGGCCTTCATTTAATGGAAAGGAAAAACTCCCCTCAAGAATTTTATCATAAGGGTTATAAAAAGTAATATCAAATGTCGTTTTGGAAATATTACCAACTACATCTGCCTGAATCGATAGTTTTTGTATTGGTAAATTGGTTTTGTTTTGATCTTTATGAATTGCCAAAGTAGGAATCTGGCAATAGACCTGTAAACAAATTAAAAACCCTAAAATCAAAAGTATATTCTTTTTCATATCGATTCATGTAAAAATGAAACAGAAACCAAACAAAAAACATACCACAAATGCGTGTATCATTTTAAGGTTAAAATAATATAAACCCCACTAGCATCCGAAACTTTTGAATCAAGATCACTTCGCTGCTAGAACCAAGAACCAAGACTAGTTGATTATCATTACACTTTAATTTATAAAACGTATTGAATTATATCTTGAAATGCTTTAAAAGATAAATTCTTAAAAGCCTCACTTTATAAATTCATAATAAAATATAAATCAATACATTACACTCAATAAAAGTTGTCTTTTTGAAGATTTTCGGATTGTTTTGTATATATCTATTTTACTTTTTTTTGAAATTTCTATAAATAAAATACCCTACAATCCCTATTAGAATATAGGGGATCACCATTAGATACACAATCCCATTATTTACTCCTTTAGCGGTTTCCTGTCCTTCTTCACTTTCTAAAACTGCTCTACACATAGCACACTGTGCTTCTACAGGAATAGTGAACAGGAAAAATATTATCAATATGTAAAGAATTCTTGCTTTCATGAAGCACACTTAGTTTTTATTTAAAGGCGCAAATAGATAATATATTAGTCTCTAATAATAAGGTGATATCATAACATATACTATCACTCCGGTTATAGCAACATATAACCAAATAGGAAATGTAACCTTAGCAATCTTGCGGTGTCTATCAAAGTTTCCTGCTAAAGCTCGAACGTATGTTATTAAAACAAACGGAATAACAACAACTGATAGCACAATATGTGTTATTAAAATAAAATAATACACATAACGTATCGTACCTTCTCCACCAAATTTTGTAGAGTCACTGGTCATATGATATGCTACATACAAGATCAAAAATAGTACGGAACAACCTATTGCCAATTTCATTAAGTTTTCGTGCAATTTAACCTTCCTATTTTTTACGGCCCACAGTGCTACAATAAGAATAAGTGCTGTCAACCCATTAATACTCGCATAAATCGGAGGCAAAAAAGAAAGCGGTTCTACATCAAAACCTAACTTACGAAGATTAACTCCAAACAAAGCCGCTACTGCTAATGGTATTACAATAGATAGCACTACAATCCATTTATTATATTTCTTTTCTGTATCTGAATTGCTACTCATTACTTCTTTAATAATTTTTTAATATCTTCTAATAAAATTGTAATCTGCTCCTTTTCTACATTTGCGTCCTGCTTTTCCTCTATATCTATTGTACCTCTATAATATATAATAGGATTACCGGAGGCATCATATCGAGACCTTACATAGCCATCCCTATCTATTAAGGCAAAATATCCATTATGTTCAAAACCTCCAGGAACATTTGGGTTTTCGGCCGCATAAATATTAAACCCCGAATTTGCTAGATCATACAAATCCTCTCTATCTCCGGTAAGAAAGTGCCAGTTAGGATTGGTTACTCCATAATTCTCTGCATATTTTTTTAGAATATGTGGTGTATCTCTTTTAGGATTAATCGTAAAAGAAGCCACTCCAAAACCTTCATGATCTTTTAGTTGGTTCTGTATATATACCAAATTACGACTCATCTTAGGGCATATTGTAGGGCAACTAGTAAAGAAAAACTCTGCTATATATACTTTACCTTTATAATCATGGTTTGTAATCAATAAACTATCCTGATTTAAGAAAGCAAATTCCGGAACTTTTTTTGGCTTGCCATTTATCTTGATATATGCTAATTTTTCATTAGCCACAGGATTATCGGCACTCATTCTATCATTTTTCACAATAGAAGTTTCTTTTATCCTATTCACAATTTTTGGAATAAATATAATTCCGAAAACCAAGATAATAAACGATATTCCTACATATGAGTATTTTTTCATTACCTAATTCTATTACTTTTTAAATTTCTATTGTATCCAATAGAAAGATTGCTTTACTATTTTTCCTTTCGATCCGCTTTATACTTCTTTAATGCTAAGCGATATTCTGCCAAAATCACCTTTACATCATCCACCATTACATTAGCAAGATCTCCTACAGAGCTCGCATCGTATCCATATACTTTGCCTTCTTTTTTTTCGACATCCTCATCTCTCCCTCTAAGATTCCCTTTTTTATCAATGATAAACACATAGTCACTCGCTAATTTACCATCTAGTTTATATGGTGATCCTAAACTATTAAATAAACTGGTTATATTTTCTGGAGTTCCAAAAAGAAACTTCCAACCAGACACATTGGTTATTTTACCTAGCTCATACAATAATTGCTTAACTTCACCTTCGCTACCGTAAGGAACTACAGTTACAAATTGAAAGTCCTTGAACTCGTGATTTTTCTTATAAATTTTTAGATGTAAATTAAAGGCATTCCCCTTTTTATGATCAATACTATCTCCGAAAAAACTAAGTATTGTGATCTTGTCTGTAAATGAGATTTTTTCTTTGCCAAGACTTTCTAAATTTTGAAGATTACCTATGGAGGTATTTAACACTGGGAGTTTAGAAAAGTTATCCACTGCAGAAGCAAAAAATAAATACATTACTATGGGTAGTATAAACAGTATTCCAAGAACTAAAAACTTCTTCATTATGTGCTAACGTTTACTTCATTTGCAAAAATAAAAAAGACGGTTGAAAACAACCGCCTTTTAGTATCTTTTATTCTATTTTTTAACTTAAATATACACAATATTAAAAGTCCCAGCTTTTATGACCAGCCTTAAAAACCTCGTATATATAATCTCCTTCTGTAAGTAATATAAAAATTAAATAACTAATCAGAAAGATTCCTGTCCATACAACAGCTCGTCTCAGTCCTTTTGTCTCACCTTCCATATGCATAAAAGACCAAGTAATGTAATACGCTTTTACCAAAGTAAGAATAATAAAAAACCAATTTAACCACTTCATACTTATGAAAGTAGCATTCATAAACTCTGGTTTCCATATTCCAAAAGCAACTTCTACTATTGTAATAATAGATAGTATATAAAATACTCTCCAGATTTTTGCAGTATTTGATTCGTGATGTCCTATATCGTGTGCCATGTTATTCTTAAATTCTTTTTATTATTAAACCAGGTAGAAGAATGTAAATACAAATACCCAAACCAAATCTACAAAATGCCAGTACAATCCTACTTTTTCCACCATCTCATAGTTCTTTCTTCTTTCATACGTTCCAATAATCACATTAAAAAATATGATGATATTGATAACTACACCGGAAAAAACGTGAAATCCGTGAAATCCAGTAATGAAGAAAAAGAAGTTGGCAAACAAAGGCGTTCCGTATTCATTATGCTTTAGGTTAGCACCTTCTACTATTCCAATAGCATCTGTATTTAATCTTCGAAGGGATTCTTCTCTAGATAAGATCGTTTTCTCACCTTTTTCATTAAGGATCTGTGTTCTCACCAATAGATCGGTATGCTTAGCAAAACCAGCTCTTATTTCGTCAATGGTATACGTAGGTAATGTTCCTTCATCTTCATACCACAATCCATTTTTTCTTTCGTGCTGTGCTCTATCTTTATGCGTGTTTATAATTGCAATATCTTTCAATGCTACTCTATGTCCATCAGCCTTTACAAATTGTAATATCTGACCTCCTTTTGTTTCTATTGCACCATATTCTCCTTTAATAAAGTTTTTCCACTCCCAAGCCTGTGAACCTACAAATATCGCTCCTCCTATGATGGTAAGGAACATATAAAGAATAACTTTCTTTTGCTTCATTTGATGTCCTGCATCTACAGCAAGTACCATTGTAACAGAAGAAAAAATCAGAATAAACGTCATTAACGCAACATAATACATCGGAGCATCTACTCCATGTAAAAATGGGAAGTGATTAAACACTTCGTCTGCAATCGGCCAGGAATCAATGAATTTAAATCTTGAAAAACCGTAAGCAGCAAGAAAACCCGAGAATGTAAGCGCATCAGACAGGATAAAAAACCACATCATCATCTTACCATAACTCACTTTGAGAGGTTGATTTCCACCTCCCCAAGTTTCACCTTCTGTACCTGTATTAGCAACAGTTGTTTCCATATAAAGAATTTGGTATTGTTAAATTTTCCACAAAAGTAATCAATTTTATTATCTAACGAAATATAAAAACAAAAAGAGATAAACCCACAAAACATCTACAAAATGCCAATACATACCACCCAGTTCTAAACCAAGGGTTTGCCCTCTTTTATACTTTTGTTTAAAATGATTATAAATTACGACTAAAAGTACTATTAAACCTCCTATTATGTGTACAATATGTGCAACCACTATTATAAACATAAAAGTAGAAACTATATTTGAAGTAGGGCCTGTAAAATGATATCCCTGCCCCATCATATCTTCGAACCCTTGAAATTGAAGAATTACAAATAACATTCCTAAAGCAAAAGTAGTTAATAACAAAACAGTAGCTAAACTACGATTACTGTTTTCAATTGCTTTTTTCACTAAATACATCGTAGCACTACTTGCCAATATAACAAATAAGCTATAAATAAAGGCATCAGGAAACACTAGATCAGTAGACCAATCATCTCTGCTTTTACTCACTACATATGCACTGGTAAGTCCTGCAAAAGTCATGGTCATACTTACCATTGCAAACCACATCATGGTTTTCTTGGCTCTATTTATTTTCTCTATTGTTGTTCCTTGCGTTAAATCCATACACGAATAAATTTATCTGCTACATATATAATTTGCAGTAATGTAATATATGACACACTTGCCAGCATCAATTGTTTTGCAGTCTTAGCATCTCTTACTCGATATAAACGAAATGCATATCTCAATAAAAGTACTCCCAAAATCAATATCAACACTCCAGAAATAGGTGTTATATACAATTTCCCCGTAACCTTAAAAACTGGTATCAGTGAAGTAACCACCGTCCAAACTGTATAAATTAGTACCTGAACTGCTGTTCCCTGATCTTTTTTACCTGTAGGCAGCATAAAAAAGCCTCCTTTTTTGTAATCTTCGAACAAGAACCACCCTATTGCCCAAAAATGAGGAAATTGCCAGAAAAACTGAATCATAAACAATGTCCCGGGTTCAATTCCGAATTCCCCTGTAGCGGCTACCCATCCTAACATAAAAGGAATGGCTCCTGGTATTGCCCCGACAAATACCGCTAAAGGCGTTTTTGTTTTTAGCGGAGTATACAAACTCACATAAATAAAAATGGAAATTGCACCAAACATTGCCGTTTTAGGATTAATTGCGTAGAGCACAGAAATCCCTAAAATGGTAAAAATACTAGCAATTGCAAAAGCAGTATTTACAGACATTCTTCCTGCTGGAATCGGTCTGTTTTTTGTACGATCCATTAACACATCTAAATCACGCTCTATGATTTGATTAAATGCATTAGACGCACCAACCATAAAATAACCTCCAACGGATAATAACAATAGTGTGCTCCAAGAAATAGAATCCACACCTAACAGATATCCTGCCACTGACGAAAACACAACACTTAATGCAAGTCGCATTTTTGTTATCTCCTTAAAATCCTGAACAACAGAAGTTTTTATAGTATCAACTTGGGGTACACTCAAATTTTGCACGTTATATCAATTGCTTTTTTAAAAAGTGGTGCAAAGATATATCTTAAAAGCGTTTTAGACAACTTATAACTACTTATAATTCAACTTTTAACAACAACTTCCTAAATTATTGAGTTTTACAACATTCCAACCACTCCACTAAACACCTTAAAAGAGCTATTTTAAAAAACAAAAAAATGCCTTTAGCAAATTTCTTTTAGAAGCTTACTAAAGGCGACAGTATAAAAAGTTAAACAGAACTATTTCGTCTAATTCTGTATTTTGAAAACAATTGGTAATTGATATATTACGCTTACTGACTCTCCTCTTTGCTTTCCAGGAGTCATTCTTGGAAAAGATTTTGCAACTCTCAGAGCTTCTTTCTTCAATGCTTTATGTGGAGCTCTAACCTTTATATTCTGAATCAACCCATCTTTACCAACTTCAAACTGAACATCTATTTTCTGCTTTCCGTTTAACCCATATTTTTCACCTAATCCTGCATTAAACTTTTTAGAAACCCATCTTTTTATTTTACTTGAAAAACAAGCCGCCTTTTCAGTATTTGTCTCCAGTTTTTCACACCCCGGAAATACAGGAACTTCTTCTACTGCGATAAAAGGAACTTTTTTTACAGGTTTTGACTCTTCTACATACGTTACAGTATTAATATCAAATGGCTCAGTGTCTTTAACCGGAGTATTTACAAACTCATTAATCAATGTTTTAATTTCTTCAGAATCATCTACAACCTTAAACTCTTCCGGTTCCACAACCTTCTTCTGTTCTGTTTTAATAACCACTTTTTCTTTAGTCTCTTCATACCCTCTCACTTCACCTATTAAATTGAAATTTTCTACGGGAGGGTCAAAAGGCTCTTTTGGGATATCCACAATCGAAACCGCAGTATACATCTCGATTGTTACATACGCGAATAATAGACTTGCAATAAGTCCAATCTGAAAGTTTATTAATGTGTTTTTCCGCACATTAACATCATGTTTGTTACTCATACTATTTAGTTTTAACGTTACGACTACCTTTAATACAACAAGCATACCAAAGAAAAACCTCATAAGAACTATTTCTTATGAGGTTATATATATTATTACACTAGCATCCGAAACTTTTGAATCAAGATCGCTTCGCTGCTAGAAACAAGAACCAAGACTAACTGATTATCATTTCATTTTTAATTTATAAAACGTATTGAATTATATCTTGAAACGCTTTAAAAGATAAATTCTCAAAAACCACACTTTATAAATTCACAACAAAATAGTAATCCACATATTAGATTTAACAAAAGTTATCTTTTTGAAGACTTTCGAATGGTTGTGATGTTATTCCTTTATTCAATTAGTTTTGAATTCTAAATGAAATAGGCAATTGATATTTAACCGTAACAGCCTTTCCTCTTTGTCTTCCTGGAGTCATTATTGGAAAAAGCTTCACTACCCTTCTTGCTTCTTTTTCTAATGCAGGATGTGGCGCTCTAACTAATATATCCTGAATACTTCCATCCCTAGCAACATCGAATTGCACATGTATCCTCTGTAACCCCTGTAAACCATATTCCTGTCCAAGTTCTGAATTAAATTTTCTAGACACCAAGCGTTGGATTTTTTTAGAAAAACAGGCCGCTTTTTCTTTATTCGTACGCAGTTTTTCACACCCAGGAAACACCGGAACATCTTCGACCACAGTAAACGGAAAATTCGCTGGCTCATCATCTTCTTCTTTATCAACTAACGCATCTGGATTAAAAGGAGCTGTCTCCACAGGTTCTTCACTTTTAAATTCTTCTTTTAAATCTTCTAAAACCGTATCATCTTCAACAATCTCCGGACGAGTTAAATCAGGAATCTTAGGCTGTACTACCTTGGCTGCAATCTTTTTTTGAGGTTCTTGCTCAATGACAAAAGTGTCCATTGTAAAATTCATTTCTTCGGAAATATCAATTTCTTCATGAATTTCTTTTACAATAGGAACCGAAGTATACACCTCAAACATTACATAGGTAAATAAAAGGCTTGCAATAAGCCCAATCTGAAAGTTCACCAATGTACTTTTTCGTACATTAGCATCATGCTTGTTACTCATAGTATTTAGTTTTAACGTTACAATTAATCTAAATACAACAAGCATACCAAAAAAGAATCCCGTCTACGAAAATCGTGACGGGATTCTGATATTTTATAAAATTATGTTTTCTAGTCCTGAACTTGAAAAACTATTGGAAGTGAATACAATACACCTACCGCTTTACCCCTTTGCTTACCAGGAGTCATTTTAGGTAGCATTTTCACTACTCTTTGTGCTTCTTTTTCTAATCTTGGATGCGGCCCTCTTGCCTGAACACCAACTATATTACCGCTTCTATCAATTTTAAAACGCACATAAATCCTATTTACACCAGAAAGTCCTAACTCACTTCCTAGTTCTGTATTAAACTTACGGTTAACAAATTTCTTAACCTTATCACTCATACATTTCTTTTTTGCTGCATTTCCAGATTCTTTTTCGCAACCAGGAAAAACTGGTACGTTTTCAATTACTGCAAAAGGAACATCAGCAATCTCTTCTTCTTCTTCTACATCATCTACCTCTTCTACTTCTACAATCTCTTCTTCTTGATTCGTTTCTGTAGACTCAATAATCGTTTCCTCTACTTCTTCCTCATCTTCTACTACATCAATAACTTCTGGAGCAGGAGGTGGTGGAGGTGGTGGAGGTGGCGTATTTAAGTCTTGAGTAATTGGAACATCTTCCTCTTCTAATTCATCAAGGTTTACCTGACCAATATCAATATTACTTCTATCATACGTTTTGTGCTCAATTGCTCTCCACGTTATAAAAAGAACAAGGATAAGTCCAAGTTGCAAAAACAAGGCACTTTTTTTAGTTAAATCTGATTTAGGATTTTTCTTCGGTTCCATATTACGATGTTATTATAGGATTGCTAAAATAGCTAATTTCTTTTGTAATTTCCAACTATTGTAAGAAATGTAAAGTAAAAAATACGTTTTTTAACTTTTAATCATTTGAATTATCAAACAACTACTAAGGTTTTTGACCACTCTGTTTTTAAGTCAAAATCAAATCGACTTCCAACTAACAATCTTGTTTTCAAATACTTTTAAAATAATTGATGCAAAAATTATACCACTACTGTTTGCTAAAACATCTCTCCACTCCGGACTCCGATAATTCGTAACCATTCCTTGAAGAAGTTCCATTAACAATCCATACAAAAAACCTAATACAGACGCCCATATCAGGCTTTGAAAAAAGTTCTTATTCTTCTTCTTTGAGTAAAAGAAAAACGAAAACCATACTAAAACAAAAACAAAATAGGCCAACAAATGACCTATTTTATCTCCTCCCTGTATGTTTACATGACCAGGAACTATAAGTTTTGCTAAAGACAACCAAGTAATTAATCCCGTGTATAGAATTACTACAATTACAAAGAGTCTATCCGCCAATAAGTTCTTTATATGCATCTGCAGACAAAAGATCGTTTACTTGTGATTCATTAGAGAATTTAACTTTTACCATCCATCCAGCTCCGTAAGGGTCTGTGTTTACTAATTCTGGCTCACCTTCTAACGTTTCATTAAACTCTATAACCTCTCCATCCAATGGGATAAATAAATCTGATACCGTTTTTACTGCTTCTACTGTACCAAAAACTTCTTCTCTCTCAAGCTCTTCATCTACAGTTTCAACCTCTACATAAACAATGTCTCCCAATTCGCCTTGCGCAAAGTCTGTGATACCAATTGTAGCAATATCACCATCTATCTTGATCCACTCGTGATCTTTTGTATATTTTAATTCTGCAGGAATATTCATCCGAAAAAAGTATTTATATAATTATTTTTTTATTCTGGTGACGAAAATAAATCTATTTTATCAAATTATTGAAAAACTTACCCAAAAAATACCAAAAATTAATATTTAATCAATCCTCTTTCGTAGAGGTAGTTAAATTTTACCCTTACCCTGTAAAATATTATCAATTTCCGAAGTTGTATCTTAAGGTAAATCCTCCTCTTATTGTTGTCTGTGGAAATGCGGTAGAGATCGAATATTTAGAAAATGTGTGGTCATAAAAGAATATCGTAGTCAAGTTCTTACTTAATGCATAATCCGCAGTAAATTTAAATCCGTAAATATCTTGTCCAGCAGTTACCTGAGTATTATCTATATCCAGATACCTAATAATTGTTTCATTTTGACGAAGAGAAAGATCCGCCCTAAAGTTAAGATCCCCCTTTAGCGTTGTCTTTTTGCCTCCAACCCTAGTAACAAACCTCAGGTCTTTTACCCTATAGCCCAAACCTACTATATATTCATTTCCACTTATTTCAGTCAGTAAATTATTATCAAAACTTAAAGACAATGCTCTATCCTTCTTCCATTCTGCAAGGATTTTTACTGAGTTTTTCATTTCCATATCTAATCGTATCAACGGACTAAATTGTTCCGTGAGATTAACATTAGAATACAGCTCCGGGTTTTTAAAATTACCCCCCTGATCAAATTCATCAGGGTTATTTATATTATAATCCAAATTAGTCTGAAACTGATTAATTGTATAATTAGCTCTATAACCATGTGCCATAGAAAAACGTTTAAACCTTTTCTTAAACCATTTTATATTCATCAAACCGGTATATTTCACATCCCAATTAGGCAATGGAATATCTCTAAAAGCTCCTTTCTTAACACTCTCCGCATCTCCTCCCGTATATGCTGCAAGAAAAGCGGGTAATAATACTGCTTGATTCGTACCTCCCAACCCATCAGGGAAACCATCTCCATCCTCATCAACATTAGGATCAATACCTCTTTCTAATGCTAGTCGCCTAGCGATGACCAATCTATTTTCTCTAAACTTCTCGAAAGTCTCCGAAGTAAATTCATCACTTTTCTTAAATGCCGTTTTAATCAATAAAGTAGAAATAGTATAATTACCAAATGTATTGGCTGATAGAGAAGAATACGGATCATCCAAATCAATATCATCTATAGCAGTAATTTCATTCTTAAGATTTACCTTATAATTTTCATTATACGTTTCAGAATATGTTCTATTGGCACTGATATCTATCTGAAAATCTTTTAATAAGTTCACAGATGCCTGTATATTCAATTGTCTACCTTCTACTTCTCTATATTGTTGATTAAAATCCTGGTATAAGGTCAACCATCCATTTCTAGCTGCCAAATCTCGTATTTCGGACTGACTACCAAAGGTAAATCCAGTTGTTGGTTTCAAGGTTCCCACAAATCCAGGTTCTCTTAAATACCCTGGTAAAAATATACCATTATCCTGCTGGTAGTTTATATTTACCTTTTTTACAGCAGTCACAAGCCCTATCAACGTATTATACGCTTTAGCTCCAACCCCTAACTTACCTGAAGATCTTTTATTTTCTCTACCTGAAGGTCTTTCTCGTTCACTTCGGCTATCCCTTTCATCCTTGCCTCCTTTAGTATCTCTAGCGCCTTTTTTATTCTTTTTTGATTTTTTCCTTCCGGGTTTTTTCTTTGTCAATCCGACATACTTATATAAGGAATTCATATCCAAACTCCCATTAACGGTATGTACATTTGCATTCTGAATGGTATTTCCTAAGTCCGGAATCCCTTCAATATTCTTCAGCGCCTCACTACCTTTTGTCCATTGAAAATCTGCCGAATACGAATATGTCGCTCTCATGAATTTAAATAGTGGGATTTTATTGATCGGGATTTCATAGTTCACTTGTAATTGTTGACTATGTGTATTAGGATCTCCAACATCAAAAACACCACTCCAGACCCCAATAGAGTCATCTATATTTCCTTCATCATCGATAAAATTCTTTACAATTCTATTATTAGCAGAAGTGAAATTAAAATTAAGTGATTTACTTAAGTTATAATTAATCCCATACTGCCAATCGAACAAGAAATTACGCTGTATAAGTGTTGGCAAACCTCTATCACCCAGATTTAAAGTGATATCCCTAAAAACCTGTTCATTATACTGTCTATTAATATTAGAACTTACAGAGACACTGGTAGGCAATAAATTAAAATTAAAGTCTTTTAATAAATCAAAGTACTTACTTCTACCTAAAAACTTTACTTTTTTTAACGGTTCTATTTCTTTTGGTTGAAAACTAAAATCATAAGTACCTCCCAGATTGACCTGCTGATCTAAAGAGTTTTCTATTTCAAAATCATGGTGATCTGTTTGATTATATGTCCCAGAAAACGAAAAATTCTCTACATCATAAGGCATTGGTTTTGCATCTCCCGTCCTTTCTTTACGCAATCCAATTACATTAAAACTTTGTCTTCTAGTGTAATCTACAGATTGTTTTTCTCTTTTTTCCTTTTTAAAAGGATCAGTCTCATTTCTCAATGTTTCCTCCAATTCCAAATCCAAATATTGCGGATCATACAATGGTGTAATTAACTTTTCTCCTCTAGTATAATTAAAGGGAATCTGCAATCCCCATTTTTTAGGTAACAATTGTCCTAGATTAACATTAGTTGTTAAGTCATACTCTTTTAAATCTTCCAAGCTTCTTTCGTTAGGCCCTTGTTCAATTCCCCCAAAACCAATAGTACTAATCCTACCTGAACTACTTATCGTTGCAAAATCAGCAATATTTGCATCCATACTCCCTACTGCAGCCCATCCTCCGCGGTTTTTAAGATCACTAAGACGCATCTCATTAAACCAAACAGTTCCGGATTGTGTAGAGCTGCTAGCATTTTTAATACCAACCATCATCACCCTAATATCTCCAAAATTAGGATTCCCTATAATCCCAACATTTACGTTATCCGGGCCATCAAAAAAGTTAAGTTCAGTATTACTCAAACTACTATCTCCTATTACTCTTGATTTTATTTCTGTAAGCAGCTTAAGAGGGAAATTCAATCGATTAGCCACTGGCCAAATAATATCTGCATTAGCTTCTGAACCAGCTGTATTAGGAGGTGTAACTTCCAGAGGTATTTCTATTTGATAAAAATTATTTGTAAAATCATTTCCCATTCGAACAAAAGCAACCAAATCATTATCCACTAATGTACTTTGCTCTGGTATATTTTCTGCATGTATAAACATCTCCAAATTTTTATACTGCCGCATATCCACATTAAAATTCTTATACACCCCTCTAGCATCTCCGGGTCTCAAACCATTTGCCGTTAAAGCTAATGCCCTTTCATCTTCCCGTATCACCGAATTATTATTTATCAACTCTTCTCTTCTAACACCTGGAGGAGTAACATAACTCGGTGTTTCTTCGGAACTTACAGAAGTAACAACAACGTCATTATCTCCAAAAATATTCAATCCTCTTGTCGGATCATTAGAAACATTACCAATCTGCACATATCTTCTGTAATCTCCACGAACTAAATCTAAAGTAGCAAATCGCAATAATACTGGTTGATCAAAATCAGTAAGCATCATCCTCATAAATCGGATCGATCTAAAATCACTAATATTTCTAGCATTTGTCGGTTCGTAAATTGGGACTTTAAATCGAATCCATCTCGTTTCTAATGTTTCTCCATTAAGTACTGGTGCCGTAATTGGAGTCGGAGCATCAGAAATATATCCTGTACCGCCATCATTACCAACTCCCATTCCTTCAAAAATAGGTATCTCATATTCGAAATAACTATCAATCGTATTCATTGTGTTATCACGATTCACATCTTCTGCAGTTGGAAATGTTGTATTTCCCCTGTTATCATTACCAACATCTGTTGGAGAATTACCCTGAACTCCATTGTACTTCTTGTACCTATTAACAATATCGCCTTCTCCCTGTAAATAGTACTGATAATTATCATTGGCGGGATCTTCAGGATCAAAACCTGGAAATAGCGTTGCTTCCTGACTATCATTAAGCCCATCAAATCCAGCATCCTGATTTATTCTTGCTTGTCCTTCTGAATCAAAAGCATATATCAAAGACTGACCTACTGGAACCTGACCAATTGTTCCATTATCCGGAAGTGTAAAGTTAGGGTCAATTTCGGTAGGTAACCCATTCTCATACTGCTTTCTACCATCTTTTAATACATCTTCACTTATATTCCCCAGATTAAAAACAATTTTCCCACTAGTCGCATTCGTCAAAGGCTCTTGTGTACCATTAGATCCTTTGAAAAAAGGATCCATAATCCAAAACTCTATAAACTCTACATTAGACTGCTCAAAATTAGTAGATGTTAATTGTCTTGTAATTCCACCAAAATTAGTTTCTGGATTAGGTAACTGATTATTATTTGCCAAATACGCTTGATTAGCATTATAAGGTCCACGCTCAGTAGGATCATAACTAAGATCCATAGTAAACAAGGCCAACGTTTGACCTGCCACTATATCTGTATTAGGAAAAATCTCACTATTAAAAACTCTTCTGGATCTATTCGACGCCAAATCTTCATCTGATATTCCACTTGGCCTACTGTTACTATAAAAAATAGGATCAATAGAATACCAAGACAATGCAGCTCGTCTATCTCCAGACTCAATACCCGGAAGCACGTTTTCGGCACTACGAGGGTCAAAACCAATTGGAACACTGGAAAGCTCCCAAGATAATGGAGAACTGACATCAATAGCCGTCTGTGCTCCTTCAAAATCATCAATATACGTTGTAACCTTGCCATCAAAATCCGCGCCCTTTGGTGCTCCTGCAATCAAATAAGCTGTCTCCGCTCTAACAGATACATTAGAGGGAACATCTGTATCTATATTTGGTAATTTATTTACCATTCGTGTCAGGAAAGGAACCTCAGTAGAATAATTAAGATTAAAACCTAACAAGGTATTATTTATAGGTTCAAAATCATAATTAGCCTTCTGCGTTATCGGTCTTTCATTAAGGTTTAAATAAGTCCCTCCAATAATAAATTCATCACTGAATTTATGTTCTATATTAACTCCCGTAAACCGTTTTGTCTGTTGCCCAAACACTGCATTATTTTCGGTAGACACCTGAATTGGGGTATTCGACGCCAACAAGGACTCATCTAGTATATTAACTCTACCCAATTGATAATTCACTGTATAATCAACTCCTTCTTGCAATGTTCTTCCACCGGCAGTAACTGTTACAGATCCTTGTGGCACATTAAATGCCCCTAAAGGGATTCCATCTTGCCCAGAGGATTTATACCTCCCTTTTAATTGAAAATAATTCTTATTTGCTGCTTGTTGTTCTGCTAATGTTTGTGTTTCCGTATACAACTCTCTAAACACGTATTGTTCTTGATTAACATTATACGTAGAAGGGGTTTCATAATCTGTAGGAGTTGTACCATTATCAAGCTTATTAAAAAGATGTTCTCCAAAGGGTTCTACTGTAGTAAATATAACCCTACCGTTTTCTGCATCTATCGTTAAACCCGGAACGAAATCAAAAAACCCATCACCAGAGCCATCTGCTCCTTGCACAGGGTCATTGTTAGGATTTAATCGATCCATATTAAATACGGTCAAAAGACGGGTTTGATCTACATCCTCAGGCAATGCTAAGTCCGAACCTTCTGGTGTTGTTATAAAATTCACAGGAGAAGGGTTCGTATAAACAATATTTAATCTAAAATCATTAGGATCTAATCTAAAAGCCCCTGTATTATAGATATTTTTCATCATTAGATCCCATATTGGACGATCTACATTTGTAATGGGACTTTTTAACATTTTCACTAACAAACTCTGACTAGAACCCGCTTGTACATTATCAGAACCTGTATTATCACCTATGGTAGCATCTACTCCATCATTTGCAAATTCCCCTACCTGAAATACCTGACCTCCCACTGTATATTGGAATGCTACCGCTAATACTTCGTCATTATTTAATCGTTGATTTAAGGATATATATCCTAACTGCGTATGCAAATTATACTCATTAGGGCTTAACTGCCTTGCATTTTCTAATACAGCATAGTCAAATCCTTCATTAAAACCTGCTATGGGTCCTATAAAACCATTCCCAACAGTTGCTATTTGCCGCACTGCTTCTGTAATTGGCCCTGCTCCACCAATAGTAAAAGGATCTAAATCATTATTCCCATTATCCGGAAAAGATCCTGCTGGTCTATTAAACAATGTACCGGGTATTAAAAAATTACCATTATCCGGAGCTTCTCCCAAATCTTCTAAGGCAACAATATTTCTAGCATCTGTCAATGTCTGCGCACTTGTAGCTCTATTGGTAATCCACACCTCTACTCTGGTAATCTGTATATTATTATTGATAAACGGATAGCTTTCTAATGCCTTATCATAATTATCTCTAAAATAGTGTGCTAAAAAATAATGTCTATTCGCATCATAATCTAAAGCTTGCACTTCGAAATCCTGTACGGTCCCTCCTCCTTCTACATTTACAGATCTTGTTTCTGATCGCTGTTCAGAATACACTCCGGTAACGGTCGTTCTACCAAACTGTAAACCCAATTTTACACCAAAAAGACTCTGAGATCCCTGAATCAAGGAATTATTAATTGGCATTGCTACATTACCTACTTCAATACTTCTTACAATATCATCCTCTGTTGGCGTATATTCTAATTTTATTTGATTCTGAAAATCAAAGGTAGATTCTGTATCATAATTTGCGTTTATTTGCAACCTTTTACCCACTTTACCTAACAAACTCAGACTTATTCTTTGTTCAAAATCAAAAGTAAAGTTGCTACGGTTTCTAGGTGAAAAAGCAGGGTTATCTTGTTTTGTATACAATCCCCCCAAATCCATCTCTACAGAACCTGTAGGTATAATCTCAATCTCATTTCCTCCAAAGATTGTTTCGAAGAAATTAGAATTCACATAAAATATTGGAAGTAAATTTTTTCGTTTTTCACCACTACCTTCACCTTTTCCGCTAAAAGCCTTTATTTTTTCTTGGAAATAATCTCTCCTTTGTTCTTCTGCTACTAGCATTTCATATTCTCTCGGAGTCAAGAAGATTGGATACCGAACATTAAACTCTCCTAATGTTTCTCTATAAATATAACGGTTGGTTATTGGGTCATATTCATATTTAGCTTCAATACTATTAGGGTCAGGTAATCTGATTTCTCCTAGCGAGAATGTAGTACTTGTAGAGTCTCTTATTGTTTCATTGTCCTGACCATAGAGGAATCCCCCGAACAGTACAATTAAACAAACTAGTTTTTTTAAAAAATTACATTGTAAGGAATATAGCGAGTTCAATTCTTTTATAAATTTTTTAGTGCTTGTTTAATAATATTTTCAACAGTTTCGGCGGGGCTACCTAACAGAATTTTATCCACGACTTTTTCTGCCTGTTTTCTATTAAACCCAAGGGTTTCTAAAGCAGATAACGCTTCATCTTTATTAGTATTGTTTTGGGATACAGAAACTTCGTCAATATTATAAACCTTAAGAATTTTGTCTTTTAGGTCAATAATTACGCGCTGTGCAGTCTTTGCGCCTATCCCCTTAATAGATTGAATTGTACCCACATCATTGGATGCTATTGCTTCTTTGATTTGATCTGGATGCAATGATGACAACATAGTTCGAGCCGTACTAGATCCAATTCCGGAGACAGAAATCAACAATCTAAATATTTCTCTTTCAGATTTTTCCACAAAACCAAAAAGGGTATGTGCATCTTCTCGTATTTGCAAATGGGTAAATAACTGTAAGAATTCTTGATCGGGAATTAAGGAAAATGTATGCAAAGAAATATGCAACAAATAGCCCACTCCATTACAATCTACTATTACATCGGTAGGATTCTTCTCTACCAATCGCCCCTTAATTTGTGTAATCATCAGTATTTAGAATGTTAAGCTTCCAAAAGTAAGAAAATTATCCTACATGAAAGTTAAAAAAAATGCTTTCAGAAATTGACACTGTTCTATTCCTCCCAGACTTCACAAACCTTGACACAAACAGCAACAATTTATGCTCAACAAAGCATTTTACTTCTATGTAATTGATTTAAATTACTGACCAATATTATTCTAGAATCATTAGCATACGAAACTTTTGAATCAAGATCGCTATATTTAGACTTGGCTCAGCAACCAAGTTGCTAGAAACAAGGGTCAAGACAAAATGAATATCAGTATATAATATTTTGCAAAAACTATTGAATTATGTCTCAAAATGCTTTAGAAAGATAAATTCTTATAAGTTATCTATTATACGTTTTTAAAAATTTGTTTTTAAGTGTATTCATTTCAAAAAACAGATTATACGATTTACGCATAAAACTTTCAGGTAGTTGAGTTATACGATTTACGGATGAGAATTTCGTAAAAATAATTACAAAGATTTTTCGCTAGATTGATGAATCAAATTAAAG
>CANMKK010000013.1 GCA_947498455.1 uncultured Aquimarina sp. | reverse complement strand
AATTCCAAAATACAACTAGCCAAAAAAAGAGCTAGAGGATATCGAAATACTAAGAACTTTATCAATATGATTTATTTCATCTGTGGAAAACTTAAATTTGATTACCCATTATATTCAACATAGAACCTTTTTTTTTGAGTATTATTTAATAATTTCTATCTCAAAAAGTTTATCCCAGTTTTTTCCAGTTACGAATAATTGATTGGCATCTTTTTTATAGGCAATACCATTTAGCACATCAAGATTATCATGTTGCGTTACTTGCTTACGTAATCCGGATAAATCTATTACAGCTTCTAATGCACCATTTTTTGGGTTTATTATAGCTATACCATCTTTTTGCCACGTATTGGCGTAGATTTTTCCATCAACCCATTCCAGTTCATTAAACTTTGATTTTACCTTTTTATTAGTAGTAATTTCAATATATTTTTTTTCGGTAAGAGTTTCTGGATCAAGTATCCATATTTTTTCAGTACCATCACTTTTATAAATATTAGCTCCATCATTGCATAAACCCCAACCTTCTTTACTTTTATTGTAGGCAAAACTTCCTTTTTTTTCTAATGTTTTTAGGTCATATATAAACCCTTCTTTAGATTGCCAAGTGAGTTGGAATATTTTATCTCCCAGAATCGTAATACCTTCTGCAAAGTACTTCTCATCAACATCTTTTTTACTTAGTACTTCTCCTGTGATATAATTCGTTTTTCGGATAGAAGACGACCCATTTCTACCAGTACTTTCATATAATGTATCTCCATGAAATTCTAATCCTTGAGTAAAAGCTTTTTGATCATGAGGGTATGATGCTATAACTTTATATTTATATAGTTTAGGAGGCTTGTTATTAAGGAAAGTTAATTTTTTATAAATACTTTCTTCTTTACCATCAAAATATACGATAGCCTTGAGGAGGTGTTTTCCTAATCTTTCTTGATCAATCTTTTCTTCATAACTAAAATCGGTAGAGATATTTGCTTTTTTGTCATTTAAAAAGAAAGAAACAGAATCAATTTTGATGTTTTTTGCATTTGTAATAGTAGCATTTACTGTTTCTCCAAGCTTAAATTTGACTTGATCTTGCTCTGTTTTTATAGAAAAATACTTTTTTTTCACATCTGTATTACTTCCACAAGAAAAAATTATAGAGCATAAAGTTATGATGAAGAATAAGTTATGTCTGTTCATGGTGTTTGGTGATATTTAGGGCAAGATATTTATTTTAATTGGGTTTAAAAAATCATTGTTTTATCTATTAAAGATTGTATCTTTGCAGCCGGCAAGTCCTACACAACTAGCTCCTGTTGAATCCTCCAGGGCGGGAACGCAGCAAAGGTAAATGGTTGTAGCAGTGTGATGTAGGTAGCTTGCCTTTTTTTGTGCCCTAATATTAAGGATGCTCCTTCCATTAAATATAGATACCAAATTAAATAATTCTAAATTAAAATAAATAAAAGCCTAGCAATATTACTAGACTTTTATTCTGTTTTAGCAGCTCCCTTGTTTAAGAAATTAGTCCATCGATATCAAAACTTATAATTAAGAGATAAATTAAACAAAGTACCTAACTGACTAAAATGGTATCCAAAATAGGTCGTCTGAGCGTATCTTTGATTAAATGTTACTAAATTTGATTGTTTTTGAATAGGGGTTATCCCAAATTCATTTACAGTAGTGTCATTTATTAGATTTTGTCCGGCTTCATTTTGTGCAGTAAATTTCCATTCAGGTAGTACATTTAATATGTTATTTACATTTAAGGAAAGTGCAAGTTTTTCCGTAGCATTATAATGTATACCTAGATCTGTTACGATCTTTGGGATAAATTCAGTTCTTAAATCAGAGCTTAATCCGGGATCCTTAAAAACAGCTTTTCCAAAATAGGTATTATTTAAGGTGAAATTAAAGTCTTTAATTTTATAAGTAGTTCCTAATATCCATTTTGTTTCTGGTCTAGATGTAAAAAGGGAAGATTCTAGAGTTTCATCAAAAACAGATTGACCACCACTTTCTACTAATGTAGGATTTTTTACGTTGCCATCTATTTCATTCTCAATGGTGTAATTTCCTGATAAGTTGAAATCTAATAATCCAGAAGCCAGAGGAATATTTTTATAACTCAAAACAACATCTAGCCCCGAGGTTTTACTATCCAATCCATTAATAAAAAAGCTAACACTATTTAAATTATTATTTCTTAATATATCATCTAAAGGAGTTGTTCCAATATTGATTCCATTATCGTCAATTTCAGTACCAGAAATATCAGTACTTAATATAATTCTATCTTTAATTGAGATATTGTAATAGTCAACGGTCAAATTAATATTTTTAGCGATTTTACCACCCAATCCTACTGTGAAATTGGTGGATTTTTCACTGTCCAGCTGTGGAATTTCTAAAAATTTGGCCTGCGGGGAAACATTATTTATTAATCCTGTTACCTGAATGCCTTGTCCTGCAACAAAACTATATTGTAGTTTTTGAGAATATATTTGATGTAATGTTGGGGCTCTAAAACCTGTAGAAACAGAACCTCTTATTGTAAGTCTGTCGTTGAATTTGTATCGAGAACTTATTTTCCAAACTAAAGCATCACCAAAATCAGAATAAGTTTCTGCTCTTACGGTTCCATTAAATAATAGATTTTTTGCCACATCATAGGCAATGTCGATATAACCTCCAAAATTGTAACGATTAAATTTCCCAGAGTTCTCAGGTCTACTCCCGGCAAAGGAATCAGCACCACCACCATCATATGATGCTAACTCACCTTCAATGACTTTATAATCTTCTCTTCTGAATTCTGTACCTAATGCAATACTTACTTGATCAGAAATGATTTTAGAAATATCTATATTACCTACACTATGATTAAATCCAGTTCCTCCTGAATCAAAGTTAATAGGACTATTTTCTCGATAGAGATTTATTCCTTCTGTAATCTCTCCATTGTCAATATTTCCGTTTCCATTAGTATCTACCCAAGTCGATGGCGAAAAGACAAAGTTTCTATTGTGTGAGTTTCTAACTGTATATTCCTGTAGATTACCACCAATAGTGAAGCTGATATCATAGTTCCATCCATTTTTTTCTGTTTTAAATCCAATCGTACCATTATAATCATTTAAAACTCCGTCGAAGGTAGGAACATACCCATCATAATTATTGATAACTCCTGGGGTCGGAAAAAAATCAGATAAATACGGGAAGTCTTCTAATGTTCTCCAGTATGGAGTTCTATAATTTGCGAAACTATTAATACTTTTAAAAACATAAGCTCCGTTAAAATAAACATTTGTCTTATCTGATACGTCAATTGCCCCATTCATTAAGAATCTTGCTGCAGCTGTTTTGGGAGAACCATTAATGTTTCCGGCATCTGGTCTTCTTTCTAAGAATTGATTTACAAATGCCCTGTCTTCATCTGTTCCTTGTGTAAAATCTTCTATTTCTCCAGCTGCATTCACTGTTCCAGGACGATTTGCTAGATCTACTTTAGATAAATCAATAGTATAATTTATAAAACCTCGATCTTTGAAAATACGGTCACCATTGTTCACACTTATACCATATGTTTCCCCATCTCCTTCGGATGTGATCCCCGTTCTTAAAATAGCAGATCCAATATCAGAATTATCTTTGAGTACTATGTTTACGACTCCTGCGATTGCATCAGATCCATATTGGGCAGAAGCTCCATCTCTTAATACTTCTACTCTTTTAATTGCATCTATAGGAATTGCAGAAATATCCGCTCCCGTTTCTCCACGGGCCGCAATTCCATAAGTATATACTAAGGAACTAAGATTTTTTCGTTTTCCGTTAATTAGGATTAAGGTTCTACTTGGCCCCAAGTTTCTAATCTCATAAGGATCTAACAACGAAGTAGCATCACTTACAGGAGTTTGAGCTGTATTAAATGAAGGAATTTTAAATTGCATTGCTTTATCAAAAGTTACTTGTCCCGTTTGAGTTATTTCATTTGCTGATAAAACATCTACAGGGAGTGGTGTGTCAATGGTACTTCTTGGTGGTGTACGAGATCCAACGAGTATGACTTCGCTTAAACTAACACCTTCTTGTAAAGTAATATTAATTGTAGTTTCTGTTGTGATTTTAATTTCCTGTGAAGCGAATCCAATGTAACTAAAAACTAATGTTGCATTTTCAGGTACAGTAATAGAATAATTTCCATCAAAATCTGAAACAGTTCCGTTTGATGTGTTTTTCTCAATGACACTTGCGCTTGGAATTGGATTACCAAGATTATCTGTGATCTTCCCAGAAATAGATTGTTGAGAATAAGTAAAAAATACACTAAAAATAATTAGTGAAAAACTAAAAAAAGATTTCATAATAATAGGGTTTGATTTTAAGAGTTATTATATCTCTTGTGAAAAGAGAAGAAACGAATTTCAAGAAAATATGTTTAAGCCCCCTTGGTTTTTGAGTTAAAGATCTTATAAAGTATTTATAAATATGTATATCTAAAATTCTAATAGATGTTTTAAATACAGTTTTTTACGACGACCAGTTTTATTAAGTGAACTAAACCTGTTATTCGATTACAGGTTATTTGTCTTTATATAAGTAAACAAAGAATTTTTTTTAACACTCCTTATAATGAAAAAATTCAGTTAGTAAGATAAATAGGATAGAACTGAGAGTTAGATTTTGTTTATCGCCTTTAATGGCTTTTTAAATTGTGCATCCATTACTATTAAGAAAACCCTAAATCAAAATTCATACTGTATATTTGCGGATATGAATATAAGACAAGATGCTAAAGTTGTTCTGATAACTGGAGGTTCTTCAGGAATAGGTAAGTCTATTGGGATATTCCTTGCCGATAAAGGGTATATTGTATATGGAACAAGTAGAAACCCTTCGAGATTTAAGAATTTTGAGAAATTTCAACTCTTACAATTAGATGTTGCGGATAAGACAAGTATTCAATCTGCTGTTAAGATAATTAAAGAAAAACATGGAAAGCTTGATATCTTAATTAATAATGCAGGTGCGGGAATTACTGGGCCATTAGAGGAAATACCAGAAGAAGAAATTATTAAGAATTTTACTACTAATTATTTTGGCCCTATTAATGTTACGAAAGCTGTCTTACCTATAATGAGGAAGCAAGGTCAAGGCTTGATAATAAATGTCACATCGATTGCAGGATATATGGGGCTTCCATTCCGAGGAGTGTATAGTGCTTCTAAGGCTGCATTAGAAATGACTACGGAAGCTTGGAGAATGGAGCTTAAGAGTTTTAATATTCATATGACAAATGTAGCTCCAGGTGATTTTGCAACAAATATTGCTGCTGGTAGATATCATGCACCGGTAATAAAGGATTCTCCTTATGAAAAATCTTATGGGGATACGTTAAGGTTAATGGATGAACATGTGGATTCGGGTAAAGACCCTGAGGAAATGGCCAAAGTTATTTATAAGATTATCGAAAATAATAATCCAAAAGGACATTATAAAGTAGGAGAGTTTATGCAAAAATTTTCGATAGTATTAAAGCGAATTTTACCTGATAAGATGTATGAAAAGTTATTAATGAATCATTATAATTTGTAGTTTATAAACTGAAAATATAAAATAACATCATGATTAATTAATGAAAGAATATAATGTTGCGATACCGATAATTTTTATCTTCGCGATCTCAAACAAGTAATAAATTTAAACACAACAAATAGTATGAAGTTTTTTATCGATACGGCTAATCTTGATCAGATCAAAGAAGCACAAGATCTAGGTGTTCTTGATGGGGTAACTACAAACCCTTCATTGATGGCTAAGGAAGGTATCACAGGGAAAGAAAACATTATAGCACACTATAAAAAAATATGTGATATAGTAACTGGTGATGTAAGTGCAGAAGTGATTTCTACAGATTTCGATGGAATTGTTAAAGAAGGAGAGGAGTTAGCAAAACTTCACGATCAAATTATTGTAAAAGTTCCAATGATAAAAGAAGGGGTGAAAGCAATAAAGTATTTTAGTGATAAAGGAATTAAAACGAACTGTACTTTAGTTTTTTCTGTTGGCCAGGCTTTATTAGCGGCTAAAGCAGGAGCTACCTATGTATCACCTTTTATCGGAAGATTAGATGATATTTCTACTGATGGACTTAATTTAATTGCCGAAATTAGAATGGTATATGATAATTATGGTTTTGATACACAGATATTAGCTGCTTCTGTAAGACATACTATGCATGTAATTGACTGTGCAAAAATTGGAGCGGATGTTATGACAGGACCACTTTCATCTATAGAAGGACTTCTTAAACATCCACTAACAGATATAGGTTTAGCTAAATTTTTAGCGGATTACAAAAAAGGAAATTAAATTTTTAAATCCTTTAAAGAGAAATAAAAGAAAAGCTGTTTTATTTTAATGAATATGAAGCAGCTTTTTTTATTCTTTGTGTATAACTAATCAGTTGTCTCTCGAATATATTAGAAAATAAATCCGCATTAGGATTTATTATCCTACCTGCTTGATCAACAAGAATCACTTTATTAATATAGTGATTATACTGAGTGACCAATAGCTCTTCAGAAGAGCATTTAGGAAATTTAAATTCATACTCACGATCAAGATCATAGTGATGTCTTTGTAATGTTTTTAACCAATTCTTAGTTTGATCAACATCTTTATTTATGGCTATAAAATCTATTTCAGGATATATTTCACTTAGAAATTTAGCCTTTTTATGTGCTTTTACATAATGATCTTTGTTCTCTGTAGTCCAGAAATATAGTGCTGTAATAGGTTTTTTTAAAAGTGTAGAAAGCATGGTCGGATTACCATCTGACGAAATAAGCTCTTGATCAGGTATGATATTATTAGCTTTTAATCTGTATGTCGCTTTTGCCAGTCTTTTTAATTCTTTTTTAAACTTTTTGTTAGTTCCGATAGATAAATAATGATCCAGAACTTTTTTAGAAGTATAATTGTTTTTGTTATTCAAAATAAAATTAGAAGTAATACCTCTCAATAGATTGTTTTTAATATAAGCATGTTGAATTGTACTATCAACAAGGTTTAGCTTATAGATTGTATATCCTGTCTGATTTTTAAAAGGTGACTTTTTTTCGGAATACTTAGTGAAAGAGTGATTTGTAAAGTATTGATTTAAAAAGCGATTGTAGGAGTATAGTCTTTTTAGATCATCATCATTAAAATTAACGTCATTTCTGTATTCAAAAAAGGAACTAGGTAATTCTTTAGACTCAGGTAATTCCTTAAGAAAATTAATCTTGTTTATAACCGAATATTGATATCTATAAAAATACATTTCATATCTGGAATAGAAATCATAATCAAAACTTGATCTGCATATTTTTTTAGATATGTTACTTAACTGGTATTTATGTGTTAATTTGTTAAATCTTTTTACTCTAAGGTTTAATAAAGAATCTTGTCTGTTTTTGAATTGTAGGGGAGGTAGTCTAAAGTCTCTTTTTTTTAACCGTTCTCTTTCTGTTTCATTCTCTAGAAACATGTCTATTAGAAAATTGTTTTTCCTCGCACCATCCCCAGTAAAAACCAAGGATTCATCAAACTCTAAAGTGTTTAGACGAATTAAAATACTATCTCCTTTTTCTAAGATGACTAGTTGATTTTCTGGGCTATGCTTAAAAGAATAAAGACCTTCTTCAAAATCTTTCATCCTATGTAGAAATTGATTGTTTTTGTTTAAGTATATAGTGTCAAAAACGCTATTGTCTTTTGTAAGTACAATATAATCAGTATTTGGATTTACAATTTCTCCACCAAAATATGTATACTCACGATCTGTATCTTTCGGAGAAGAGCAACCGAATAAGTATACTATAGGTACACATAAGATTAGTAAATATTTAATTTGGGGGATATACATTTTGGGAATACATATTAAATGTGTTAATCAAAAATAAATGGAAAGAGCTGTAAGAATTGTTAATGATCTGTTAATTGTTTGATTTGCTATATAGTTATATATGTTATAAAGAATTAATCTACATAATTATTAATTTCTTCTTTTCCATGTGTTGGTAATAGCGCTATAATCCAAATTATGCATTGAAAGCTTCATTACGTAGTTCTAATGCGTAATCTGGGTTTAAAATAGTTACATATTGTTTCAGGTTCTGGATGCATTTGTCTACTTTTGCCGAAAATCCAATAATTACAATTTATAATTATGTTATCAGTTTCTAATCTTTCGGTTCAATTTGGTAAGCGTATTTTGTTTGATGAGGTGAACACTTCTTTTACGCAGGGAAATTGCTATGGTATTATCGGAGCCAATGGTGCAGGGAAATCTACATTTTTAAGAATCCTTTCTGGTGTTTCTGAACCTACCTCGGGACACGTACATCTGGAGCCTGGTAAGCGTATGTCGGTACTAGAGCAGAACCATTATGCATATGATGAATATACTGTTTTAGAAACAGTAATAATGGGTAATAAAGAATTGTATAAGATTAAAAAAGAGATAGATGCTTTATATGCGGACTATACAGACGAGAATGCAGAAAAAATAGGGGAACTTCAGGTTCAGTTTGAAGAAATGAATGGATGGAATGCAGATAGTAATGCTGCAGCAATGTTATCTAATTTAGGTATTAAAGAAGATTTGCATTATACGAATATGGCTGATTTAGATACAAAACAGCGTGTACGTGTATTACTTGCACAATGCTTATTTGGGAATCCCGATGTTTTAATTATGGATGAGCCAACAAATGACCTTGATTATGAAACAATATCTTGGTTAGAACATTTTTTAGCTAATTATGATAATACCGTGATTGTAGTATCTCACGACCGTCATTTCTTAGATTCTGTTTGTACTCATATTTCTGATATTGATTTTGGAAAAATTAATAATTACAGTGGTAATTATACATTTTGGTATGAATCTTCTCAGCTCGCAGCAAGACAGAGAGCACAGCAGAATAAAAAGGCAGAAGAAAAGAAAAAGGAATTACAAGAATTTATTGCTCGTTTTAGCGCCAATGTTGCAAAATCTAAACAAGCAACTTCTCGTAAGAAAATGATAGAAAAGCTTAATATCGAGGATATAAAGCCATCTAGCCGACGTTATCCAGCCATAATTTTTGAAAGAGATAGAGAGGCTGGGGATCAAATCCTTAATGTAGAAGGTTTGGCGGCCACTATAGAAGGAGAAACTTTATTTAAAGCAGTAGATATTAATCTGGCTAAAGGTGATAAAGTAGTAGTCTTTTCTAAAGATTCTCGGGCTACCACAGCTTTTTATCAAATATTAAATGAAAAACAAAAAGGAGATGCAGGTAAGTTCTCCTGGGGAATAACTACAACACAATCATATCTTCCGGCGGATAATAGTGAGTATTTTCAAAATGACTTGACACTTGTAGATTGGTTACGTCAATGGGCAACGACCGAAGAAGAAAGAGAAGAAGTGTTTATTAGAGGATTTCTTGGTAAGATGATTTTTAGCGGAGAAGAAGCTCTAAAAAAATCGAATGTGCTCTCAGGTGGAGAAAAAGTGCGTTGTATGTTATCAAAGATGATGATGACCAGAGCGAATGTATTGATGTTGGATGAACCAACAAATCACTTGGATTTAGAATCAATTACAGCGTTCAATAATTCATTAAAGAATTTTAAAGGAACCGTACTTTTTACCACACATGATCATGAATTTGCTCAGACTGTGGCGAATCGAGTGATAGAGTTAACACCTAATGGAGTAATTGATAGGTATGCCACCTTTGATGAATATATGAATGATGCTAAGATTAAAGAGTTGCGCGAAAAAATGTATGCTGTAAATGTATAAGTGACAGTAAATAACGAAAAGCGATACTTCTATGTTAGCTTTTTAAAAAAAGTAGGAATAACTTAGGTTGTTTCTACTTTTTTTGATTGCGAATTTATTCAGAACAAGGTATTGCTTATATGATTTATGGATAAGAAGTTCATATAAAGAGTTTGAATTATTTTGTGCTAGATTAAGGCATAAAATTAAATAATAGCCTTAGCTATTGTTGAATTTTATAACGCAGATATAGTGCAAAAGAAACGAACTATATGCGAAAGTTTTATGCGTAAATCGTATTATAAGAAAAGTAGTAAATTTAAATTAAATCAGAACCGATATTATTTATATTTTTTGTCAGATTAAAGAGCATCAAAATTACTTGAAGCCTTTACTATTTCTAAATAACTGTTCCTTTTACTATAGTGTTTATGGTGTTTTAAAGCTTTATGACCAAATTCTCATCCGTAAATTGTATACAAGGAAATTCACCTCGAAATTCAAAAATTATACCAGTTGTTGTTTGAATTTACTGGAAAAGAAAATAAATATTTTTTTGTTTAAATGAAGAAGAAAAATTAAGCATAGCTGGGCTACGGTTTATTTTTATTCTGAAATTGAGGCACAAAAAAGAACATTTTATTACTGTAAATTCTAATGACAAATGGTATTATATATCTGTTAGGTACTTCGTGAACTTGCCCCGAAGTATCCGGTTCAATTGAAGTGGTTTGGGGTATTAATGCCTTTTTTCGAATAAAAAACTTATGATAATTAAGTAAATATTAACGTTAGTAGGAATGTATTTTTAAAGAAGAAGACATAAATTCGTAACAACCCAATTCTAAATATACCTCTTTATGAAAGGTACGTATGGGTGCTATTAATGATTGCACTATAAGGAATACGTATCTTTAAGATATATAATAATTGTTGCCTTACCAGACATATATCTTTTATGGTAGAAAAAAAGAAATAAGAGCCAAAATTATCTTGTAAAATAGTATTAAGGCTATTTCAAAAACAACAGTTTATAGGTATACCCTAGCTAAAAAAAAATATTGAATGTTATTGTCTGGAAAAAAATTGACATTTTTTTTTCTTGTCTTGGCTATATTATTCTTTAGCCAATGTAAAACGATTCCTAATAATGATTTTGAATACGAAAAAAGGAGTCCTAAGATGGTGTATAAACCAAATGTATCAAGATTAAATAGTGATAGAACTATGCGCCTTTCTATTGTTAAGAGCATGAGGAGAGGTGATCCTGCAACTCATTTTAAGTACACTGTCCAAAATGTGAAAACTGGAGAAATAATAAAAGAAGGCAGTTTTAGAGGGATGTCAATAGAATGGCATGATAATAACTCGTTAAAATTAACTTCTTATGTCGGGATGATTCGACTTCCCGAACTTAAAACACTCAATGACTCACTTTCTGCAAATGATAAAATAAAATCACAAATAACAATTATCAAATTTTAAAACCAACTTTATTATGACACACAAGTTTTATTTTAAAAAATTATTACTATTAGTTCTATTATCGACGATCTGTTTCGCCTGTAATAGAAGTAACACAAAAGAAATTAAAGAAAGCATTAAGATTCCGAGTTTTGAGAAAATAAAAAATAAAAAAGAACATAAGAAAGGAATAGAACATATTGCTGATTATAAAGAAAACATCCTTAAGCCAATTAATGCTGAGAAATCAACATATAAAAGAGGGTATTTAATAACAGAATACCAAAAAGCCAAGAAAAGTTCGTATAAAATTAAGAATTCGAGTACTGTAGAATGGAAAGAACGAGGGCCGGTTAATGTGCCGGGTAGAGTGCGTGGAATTACAGTAGCTCCTAATGATCCTGATACTTGGTATGCAGGATCCGTTGGAGGAGGAGTATGGGTTACAAAAAATGCAGGAAATAGTTGGGAAAACCTTACGGATTATAAAGTACCTAATCTTTCTACTTCTACGGTAACAATTAGCCAGAAAAATCCAGAAAGACTATACGTAGGAACAGGTGAGCCTTTTGGGAATATTGATGCAATCGGAGGTGTTGGAGTTCTTAAGACATTGGATGCAGGAAGTAGTTGGGAGTATTTAGAGAACACAAAAGATTTTGGAGGTGTAGGAAGATTAGCCTTAAACCCAGAGGATGACAATAACTTAATTGTAGCTAGTAGTACAGGTATTTATGTAACTAAAGATGGAGGAGAAACTTGGGAGCATACGTATGATCAAGGGAATGTACAGGATTTAAATTATGACCCAACAAATTTTAAGACACTATATGGGGGAGTTAAAAATATTGGAGTAATTAAGAGTATAGATGGAGGTTTTAGTTGGAGCTTGGTGTTAGATAAGGATGATTATAATACCAATCATAGTCGTTTCGAACTGGATGTATCACCTGCAAATCCGGACAGAGTAATAGTGTCTGTATATACTTCAAGAGGTTTAGCAACAACAGCAGTGAGTACAGATTTTTATATTACCGATAATGGAGGAGATACATTTACATTGTTAGAGTTTGAAGGAGAATCTAGTGAAGGTAATTTAATTTCAGGTCAGGGATGGTATGATAATGTTGTTATGGCACATCCATTTAATGAAAATGTTTTTTATACCGGTGGAGTTATTGTAAATAAAGTAGAAATCAAAAAGATTGGTAGAAAAAGAACCAAATTAGTTTATAGAGCTCAGCCCATTGCAGCAGGGTATAATGGAGAATTAAATGATTACGTTCATGTAGACCAACACGGCTTGGCATGGGTAACAAAATTTCCAGGAAAGAATTTTAAGCTTATTCTTGCGAATGATGGAGGAGTTTATCATACGGATTATTTAAGAGATCCAGGGACAAAACCTAACGATTGGTCAACAGCAACAGTTGGGCTTAATTGTACACAATTTTACGGAGCGGATAAGAGAAATGGGTCAGATGATTATATTGCGGGAGCTCAAGATAATGGTACTTGGATATCATTTACTGATTCTGGTGCAGATCAAGAAACAGAATATCGATATATTATTGGAGGTGATGGATTTGAATCTTTATGGAATTATAATGACCCTAATAAGTTTATAGGAGGTGCACAGTTTAGTAGTTTTGTGGCATTTGATAATGGAGAGGTATATTATGCAGGGCATGGCGAATCGAGTACAGGTTCTTCTCCATTCTATTCTAAAATAGCGAATACAAACAATAATCCTAATGTTTTGTTTAGTCCATCAGCAAGTGGAGTATGGAAATCAACAAATTTCGGAAGATCTTGGAAGTTAACGACTATCCCAGCTAATTTTTCATTTTCCGGAGGATTAAGTTCTCTGAATATGTCAGTATCAATTGCCTCTCCAGATGTAGTGTGGGCAGGGAATGCAATGACAGAATCAGGATTTTTAGCAATGCATGTTTCAACAGATAATGGAGAAACTTTTACACCCGTAGGATCGTTCGTAGATCCAAGAGAAGGTAATTCACATAATTATTTACTTTCTGATTTTGAAACTTCTCCAACAAATAAAAATAGAGCGTATGCCGTGTTTTCTTCACAAGGAGCTGCCAAAATTTTAAAAACAGAAGATCTGGGGCAAACCTGGGAAGATATTTCTGGTTTTTCTACAAACGAAGACAGAGGATTTCCCGATGTCGCTGTTCATAGTGTTATAGAAATGCCTTTTGATGAAAATATTATTTGGGCAGGAACTGATATTGGAGTATTTCATACACTTGATGGTGGTAAGAATTGGGCATTTTTAGAAGGAGCTCCTGCATTTTCTGTTTGGCAAATGAAGATTGTTAATGATCAAGTTGTAATGGCTACACATGGAAGAGGAGTATGGACTGCTAGATTAGAAGAGTTAGAAGGTTATGAACCACCTGTTTATTATGGACCTGTTACAATTACAAAGACACATCAAGAATCTGTAGAAAATAAAGATGGAGTGGTTAATTATGTTCAAAATAATGAAGATATCAAAGAAATCGTAGTGTATCTTGATGGGGAAGAGGTAGATCGAATTACAGAAAATATAGAGCAAGGAATTGAATTTAGTTACGTTTTAGAGAATTTGAGTGAGGGAACTCATATAGTTGGTTTACGGGCAATAGATAATGAAGAAAATAATTCTATAATTTCGACAAGCGAATTAGTTATTATAGATTTTACACAACCAGAAGAATTGGTTTCTATTAACACCTTTGAAGAATCTGATGTTTTTACCTTTGGAGGAGAATTTGCACTGAATACAATTAATGAAACAGTTAGTAAAACAGTTCTTAATAATAGGGATCATCCATATTTAAATGATACAGAATATAAGGTTGTTTTACGTCATCCATTAATAGTTACGGATGCTCATAAAAATTTTACTTATGAAGATGTTGCTATCGTAGAGTTTGATCCTGCTCCTAATCAGTTTTATGACTATGTCACTATTGAAGGATCGAGTGACCTAAAAGAATGGAAAAGACTTGATATTTATGACGCTGAAAGATTTTCGGATTGGACAGAAGTTTATAACTCTGACCCTGCACCATCAATAAACGATGAGTTGTTTAAAACTCAATCTATAAACTTATTAGATCATTTTAATGAAAATGATACTATTGCAATACGATTTAGGTTGGTTTCTGATCAGTCAGTAACATCTTTCGGATGGGCTATACGTTCTATCAATGCGTCTAACAATAATGGAAAAAAGGTGCCAGTTAAAGAATTAGTGTACAATCAGGAAAAACACAAAAATAACCTTAGAGTATACCCAACTGTTTCTAATGGAAGTGTAGAGGTATTATCGTATTCAGGTATTGAAAATAGTAAAGTAGAAGTATATAGTCTTAGCGGTAGACTTATGTACTCTAAAGCTTTAGGGAGAATAGATGAATCACCTCAGGAATTACCATTAGAAGATCTGGATTCAGGTGTGTATCTTGTTAAAATTTTAGGCGATGGTGTCGAAGCAACATCGAGAATTGTCATTAAATAGAAAAGATGTAGTTTATACCAGTTCTTCTATGAAATTATAGGAACCTGAATTGAATTGTTTTTTGATTCAGGTAAAAAAGAAAATTCAGGGATAGCAGTTGTGCTGAGCTAAGTCGAAGTAACACTATCGATGTGTTTTATTTTGAAACAAGTTTTAAAAAGAAACAATTTTAGTCCGTAATTTCATTTGAGAAATGGTGTTATTTCTCACTCTTGAATCTTGAAAATAGATTATTTCCTTTTAGGATTCAAGAGTGTTTTTTTATAAGAAAAATTAAAAACGGACTATTTTAGAATAGATAAAATAACATTACTCTTTATCTGAATTCTGAAAATGTCTAAAAATAAGATACACTCCAAAAATTAAGAATATTACCGCGAATAACAACGAAAACCCCCATTCCGCATCAGACTTTATTTGATTATATAACTTGAAACTATAAAAAATAATTAAGGAGATCCCTATCATTAAATCCCAGGATTTTCTATGTGGTGTTTTGTCTTCTTTCATTTTGGGGCAATGCACTTAATAAGTTATACTATGGTTGATAGGTTTCTATAAATAGAAGATATACTTTACTTCTATTATAAAAATAAGAAATCAATTAGAGCAAAGATTGGTTGTTGATAAAATATGTAAACAATTGATTATGATTAATATGAGATAGACGTGTTTGTTAAGAATTGTAATATTTGCTATTCCAAATAGCGGAATTAAAATTTTTACCCAAAGCAAAGCCGTAGAATATGGTAATGGCAGCTACTGATTTAAAGATGAAAAGAAATAACATGACATCTGTATAGATGCTGTTTTCTTTACTAAACAATCCGTTAGGAACCAAAAAAGTAATAAGTAGGCTTACAAGTAGAGTGAGTACTATTAAGTTTTCTAAACTCTTAAAAAACCACATTATAAGCTTTCTAAATGGGTGTAAGTCATAGCCCCATTTATGAATAAGGTAATAATAGTTATTTCCTATAGGAGCGAATAATAAAGGGTCATCAGCATTGGCAAGTTTAAATAATTTAGAAGGAGCAATAATTTTAAATCCTTTTAACTCTATATGGTGTTCTCTTTCGATCCTTTTGATGGCAATAAGAGCTTCCTTAGGGAATACTCCTTTAAAATACATAGAATCTAAAAATCGTAATCTATAATTGATACAGATATTTTTTATATGATCTAGGTGATAAATTTTATTGGTTTCTAAACGATCAAAAATGAACGTGTTATTTTCTTGATTCCCCTTGTTGTTTAGAGTGTCTAAAATTTGATCATTCTGTATATCGCTCGAAATGAAGATAGATTTGATTTGTTGTTCCCAGGAGGATTCATCAAACTGCTTGTATCGCGTATGGGCAAGTTTTTTTTCGAGATTGGTTTTAGGAAAAATCATTTCTGCTTTATTTAATTCAATTCCTATATGAAATTACTGTAATCTGAATTAAATTGTTTTTGTTTAAGGCAAAAAATAAAATTCAGGAATGTTACTTCTACCGATCTAAGTCGAAGCAGTGCTATCGATGCATTTTATTTTGAAATATGTACGAGAAACAAATAGTTTTAGTCAGTAATTTCATTTGAGAAATGGTATTAGGTGCTCTAAGTTAATAAATTATATGATTTATGGATAAGAAATTCGTTTAAGGAGTTTGAATTATTTTGTACTAGATTAAGGCATAAAATTAAAGAATAGCCACTTGTGCTAGCACGTCGAAGTATAGTTATTGTTGCATTTATAACGCAGGTATTGTGTGAAAGAAACGAACTATATGCGAAAGTTTTATGTGTAAATCGTATTATAGGTCGAAACTTTCCCTTTTTATAAAAACAAAAGAGATTATCTGATTAGATAATCTCTTTATCATTGATTAATAAAAATATCAATCGGTATTCAAACTACATCTTATGGGTATAATCTGTATGCCCAGTGAATTGAAGTCCAATCATCACTAGTCCAAGCTGCTCTTGAACTACCGGATACCCAATTACAATTATATACAGAAGATTTCATAATAGAACCACAATTTTCCCTTTGGTGATATCTATAATCTCTTGTACCTGGAATTGGGATTCCTAAGTTCTGATCCGAATGGTGGAAACCTAAGGTATGTCCAAGTTCGTGAATCATTAAGGTCATTTTGGTAGTCTCACTAGGATTAGTTGGTAATGCAGTGGCTCTATTTAAAGCAACCCAAGTACCAGTATATCCATCTCTTCTTGGTAACTGCGCTCTTGCCCAGGCTGAATCTCCACTGTCATAATAAGAACTGACTAAAACGTGGGCAGTATTTCTATTGGTAGTTCTGTTAAAGTTAATATTAGGACTTACTCTACTCCAATGGTAAGCCGCCCAAGAAAAAGCATTTTTATATTCATCAGGAAAATTATTCTCATAATAATACGTTATTCTTCTTGAATTTTCATAGCTAACCCCAGAGCTACCAATCCATTGATTTTTTTCAGAATCCTCTTTTTCAATATTAGGTGTGTACTTATCAATATTGGCTTTCGTATCAAATGAAATAGCAATATCATTATTAAAAATAAAAGATTCCGTACTAAAGTCAACCTCTAGAAAATCAGGATTGTATCCTTCGACTTCCGTTAGATATTCAAAAGTTTTTTGAGCTCCTGGAGGAAGCTCTTGTTCGGTAAATGCATCATCTTCTTTTTGACAACTAATACTAATAAAGCATAGTAAGGATACTACTAAAAATGAGCTGAATGTGAATTTGTGTTTTAACATCGTTGTATTTGTTTTTAAGTTAGTGCGAAAAGTATTCATTTTTTTAACATAAATATTGTAGTATACTAACATTTGTTAGTACTAATTTAATATAAAAACAAACTTTTAGTGATTATTTTAAGTTTTTGATATTTTTTTTGTTAAAAAACAAGAGTATTTTAATCTTTAGTTTAATTTTTGTTAAAAATTAATTCTAATATTGATAATGAATGTTAAAAACTAAGGATGTGATATTTTTAATATTATAAAAAGGGTTATTAAAAAAAATAAGATTACACCATTTCTTATATGAAATTATCGGAATCTGAATTGAATCATTTGTTGATTCAGGTAAAAAAGAAAATTCTAGGATAGCAATGCTATTGATGTATATACTAAAAAGAAACAATTTTAGTTCGTAGTTTTCAAGATAGAAATAGTATTGCAGAGTTGCATAAAGTAAAAAAATAATACCAGTTGTTGTTTGAATTTACTGGAAAAGAAAATAAATATTTTTTTGTTTCAATGAAGAAGAAAAATTAAGCATAGCTGGGCTACGGTTTATTTTTATTCTGAAATTGAGGCACAAAAAAGAACATTTTATTACGGTAAATTCAAATGACAAATGGTATAACTAATACCGTTCCTAAACGAAAAAAGCTGCCCTTTCAGACAGCTTTTATATATAATTGAAAAGATAACTTTTCTCAATTTAATCCATATTGTGCGGTTTAATCTCTCGTTGAGAACTTAATTACCTAATTCTTTCCATGAAAACAAAATGAAGGCCTCATAAACATATCTCGCGAGCCTGCTACTAGGTTGTTGATTTTTATGAGACTCGACTATGATTCAAAAATTATGTATCTGTTATATGCCTGCCTAGTGCTCTTGCTAATAGGTAGTTTGTTTTAAAAAATAAATTTGTTAAGTGATAAATAATTTACAACACGTATTATCGCAATTCAGCTCCTAATTTATTTTCAAAATTATGTTGAAGCTTGTTCATTATTTTATCAATTTGTTTATCTGTTAATGTCTTATGATTATCTTGTATTGTAAAACTTACAGCATATGATTTTTTACCTTCAGGTAGATTTTTACCTTGATATACATCAAATAGATTGATGTCTTTAAGAAGTTGCTTTTCAGTTTGCTTAGCTATTGTATGAATTTCTTCAAAAGTTACGGAATCATTAAGTAGTAATGCAAAATCACGACGAACAGCTGGAAATTTTGGAATATCAGAGAACTTAACTTTTGTTCGTTTTGTAAATTCAAGGATTGTATCCCAATTAAAATCGGCATACAGTACTTCTTGAGCAATTGAAAAATGCTTTAGGACAGTTTTTTTGACAATACCAAACTCCACCAACTTAGATTTTCCGAGATTGTAAGAAATTCCTTCAGAAAACAGATCATTATTAATAGGAGAGGTTTTAGATTTTTTGATTCCCAAACGTTCTAATGTAGTTTCAACTACACCTTTTAAATAAAAAAAATCATTAGCTTGTAGCTTATTGTTCCAGTTTTCTTTTGCTTTATTTCCGGTAATAAGAATGCTTAAATGCTTATTTTCGATGCTACCATTCTCATAATCATGGTATGTTTTTCCGAATTCAAAAAATTTAAGATCTGATCGTTTTCGGTTTATATTATAGGAGATAGCTTCTAGGCCTGAGAAAAGCAAAGATTGACGTAATACTGATAAATCATTGCTAAGTGGATTCAGCATAGCTACATTGTTCTCTATATTTAATTGTTCACTTAGGGATATATAATCTGGAGTAGTAAGTGAGTTGGCTAATATTTCATTAAATCCTTGACCAACTAATTGATTAGAAATTGTATTCTGTACATTATGGTCAGAGAATTTATCAATATTAGAAATTGATGCATTTAGTTTTTGGTGATACTTAATATTATTATATCCATAAACACGCAGAATTTCTTCTATCACATCTGCCTCTCTCTGCACATCATTACGATATGCTGGTATGGTAAGTCCTAAACCGCTTTCGGTAATATTATTTACTTTTATTTCCAGAGAAGTAAGAATATCTTTAATAGTTTCTTCAGGAAGCTTTTCGCCAATTAGTTTGGCAGTGTTTTCAAAAGATAAGAAAACTTGAAAATCTTCTATCTTTTTCGAATAAATATCAACGATATCACTCGTGATATCACCTCCTGCCAGTTCTTGAATAAGTAGAGCTGCTCTTTTTAATGCATATTTAGTAATGTTAGGATCAATACCTCTTTCGAACCTAAATGAAGCATCTGTATTTAGTCCGTGTCGTTTAGCAGTTTTACGTACGCTAACGGGATTAAAAAATGCACTTTCTAGAAAAATGGATGTCGTCTTGTCTGTAACTCCAGAGTTAACTCCTCCAAAAACGCCTGCAATACAAAGAGGCTTTTTCCCATCACAGATCATTAAATCTTCTTCATGCAGTTCACGTTCTATTTCATCTAAAGTTGTAAATTTGGTTCCTTTTTCTAAAGTTTTTACCTCTATTTTATTTCCTTCAATATGTTGGGCATCAAAAGCATGTAATGGCTGGCCTAATTCATGGAGTACATAATTGGTAATGTCTACAACATTGTTCTTTGGGGTCAATCCGATAGCCTTTAGTCTATGTTGTAGCCAGGTAGGAGATTCGGTAACTTTTAGCCCAGAGATAGTAAGTCCACAATATCTTGGTGCTAATTCTGGATCTTTAATATCTACGTCAATTTTAAGTAACCTGTTTTCTACTTTAAAATTACTCACGGATGGAGTAATGAGTTCTAGGTTAATATCTTGTTGTTGTAGACCAGCTTTTAAGTCTCTTGCAGTACCCCAATGACTCATTGCATCGGCACGATTAGGTGTTAACCCAATTTCGAAAACTTGATCATTTTCGATATCAAAAATATCGGTAGCTTTTGTTCCTACTGGTATATTAGTATCGAGAATCATAATACCGTCATGGCCTTTGCCAAGTCCAAGTTCATCTTCGGCACATATCATACCGAAGCTTTCTTCTCCTCTAATTTTACCTTTTTTAATGGTCCATTCCTTACCATCATTATCATATAGTTTAGTACCTATAGTAGCAACCGGAACTTTCTGACCTTTTGCTACATTAGGGGCTCCACAAACAATCTGAACAGGTGTGTCGTTCCCTAAATCAACAGTAGTAATTTTTAATTTGTCTGCATTAGGATGTTGATCACAACTCAGTACTTCTCCTACAACAACACCTTCTAGACCTCCTTTAACACTTTGATAGCTGTCAATGCCTTCTACTTCGAGACCTAAATCAGTAAGTAATTCTCCTGCCTTTTCCGCGTCCCAATCCAGCTTTATAAATTGTTTTAGCCAGTTATATGAAATTTTCATTAATGATAATTCTGAAATTAGGCGATAAAGATACTATATTGATAAAAGTTGACAAACAAGAACGTCAGCTTATTAATATAGAGGCTACATATTCTTTGAAATTTACTTTAATGATATAAGTTTTAAACTTCATAATTAGTTGTACACCAATAATATTATGTGTTTTTGTTGTATATTGTGATATAAAAAAGCCCTAGATTATGTCTGCAAAATGTACTTTTTATTTGTTATTTTCTTTTGTTATTGGAATTTGTTCTATAAATGCGCAACAATTAAAATCTAATTCGAATGGTAATTCTACTTCTGAAAAAGTAATGCTGTACACCGAGGAAAATGTAAAAACGAAAAAGAAATTAGACCAAAAGGATACTAAAAAACCAACGATTAAAACGAGTAGTAATACTAGTATAACTGCTAATTTGAATTCTAAAGCAGAAATAGAAGCGAGAGCAATTACGGCTAGAAAGACTAAGAATAGCTCAAAACGAAATATCTCTCCAGACGAAGCTAAAAAACAAAGGGCAGCAAGAATACAAGCTATTATAGAAAGTAACAAGAAAAAGAAATTTACGCAGTCAAAGCGTAAAAATTAAAAGAATCATAAATTAACACTATGCCTTAAAATGCTTTAGAAAGATAAAATCTTATAAGTTACCTACTGTAAGTTTTTAAAAAGCTGTTTAGTAGGATATTAATTTCAAAGAAGAATAGATCACTACAAAAAACTTTCCAATAGTTGTGATTTGATCTTAATATAATATTCTGGGATACCAGATAGAATTACCGTTAGATAAACAATACTTATAGGCTGAAAATTATCATAATTCTTAGAAAATTTCACAGTTGACTCACAGTAGATTCTTTATCCAATAGATCTAGGTTTTTGTTGTTCATTTTTATATAAATTATGAACTCCGTTTAGATGGAAAAAGTTTATTGGTATTGGTATAAAATACAACCTCCCCAATGGATACATCTTACAGATTCACAAAAACTTTCACCTAGATAAGTTAATACAACAGCCTTTTCCAATACGCCAGCTGGCGCACTCTTATCAGAGCCCCCTTTGGGCGAGCAAAGAAATCGAAGATTCACGAATTCTTATTTTATTAAATTAAAAATCTCGTGTGCTAAAATGGAAGAAGTTAAATCAAAGGATATAGGATTAAATTCAGATATAGTGCAAAAGAAACGAACGATATGCGAAAGTTTTATGCGTAAATCGTATAAATATTTAAAAAACATATTCTTTAAAACACATCAATGGTAGAAAGTGTTTATACAAATACTTATATGAAAGTACCGGAACCTGGATTGAATTGTTTTTTGTTTCAGGTGAAAAAGAAACAATTTTAGTAGGTAAATTCAAATGACAAATGGGATTAAATAAAATGAAAAGAAATAATAGATTGAAGGCTTTGGATTAAGATTAATGAACTCTAAATTGATGTGCTATGTGATAATCGTCATTTTCCTAATGGAATACCATTATTAATACTGCTTTTTTTTGCAAAAAAAGGGTATTTTCCCTTGATTAAACATACTGCTAGAAGAATTTTTATAAATATATGGAATAAAAATGTAAAATTTCGAAGGAAAACATCTATAAAATAACTGTTTTATACTTGTTGTAAACGATGTACTGCGCTATTTTTCGCATTTAAATGTTAAAAAATCCACTTTTAAGAAAACAAGTGTAAGTTATTTCATCCGAAAAAGCTCAGGTTTTATAGTGGTTTGGATAAGTTTAAGGGGAAATAACCCTGAAAATATTATGGTTTAACCGTTAATTTAGTTGTTTTATTGTTTGTATATTTAGATAAAGAAAAATTATAACGCGTTTATTATTAATATTTTAATAGCTAAAAAAAGAATTGATATGAAACAAAAATACTATGTATTAGTTAACTATTTAATGACCTGGAAGTTGACTTTTTTATAAGAAAATATTTTACTCTTTTAACCTTGTAGATTTATAGTATTCTGGTAAATCTATAAGAACCTTACCACTTAACGATTGTTGATAATTATCGTCAGTTATCACATTACCCAAAGTTAACATATAGAAGTTTTTAGATTAATATAATCTAATCAGTATAGTGTCCACTTATTTATATGGATGTGGAGTATTATGAGCTATAATGTTCATGATCATGAAGTAAATTATAAATATAATTGTAATAGACTTTGATAGAATCATATTCTTGCAAAAGTTTAAAAATGATATAACAACGATAAGGATGAGTAAATCTGCAAGTTTTAATATTTTTTGTGATGCATTGAAAGTATCGGATAAGAAAAAATCCATTATTTCTTTACGTTACAATTCTATAAATAAAAAATTAAATAAAGATTTTTGGGACATAAGTACTACCTATGGTGGTATTTATGTAGGTTGCTATGGGAGAGAGACTGCAAATGATGGCATTAATGAGATTGATATGATTTTTGAAATGCCATCTCATTTGCAAGAAACATATGAAAAATATAAAGATAATTGTCAAGTTAGATTTTTAGAGGATGTACGAAGATCTATTGCTTCTATATATCCCAGAACTACAATAAATAAAGAGAAAAATACAATTAAAGTTAAGTTTTCTGATGGAATGTCTTTTAATGTATTACCTGCTTTTATAAAAGATGGAGGGACTTATTTATATGCCGATATATCCGAAACAGGAAGTTGGAAAACAAAAAGACCGATTTCTGAAATTGAAATTGTAAAGCAAGGCAATATGGTTACAGATGATAACCTGAAAAAATTGTGCTATATGATCAAGGCATGGAAAGAAAACTGTAATGTAAAAATTAAAGATGTACTAATCGATACTTTGGCTTATGAATTTTTAATGTCTGCTAAAACTAAGTATAATTCATATTATCATTTTGATAAGATGTGTGTAGATTTTTTTAAATTTTTAATGGAACAAGATCCTACAAGAACAAAATGGATTGCTATCGGAAGTGGTAGAGAAATATATAATCCGGATAATTTTAGGTATAAAGCGATAATCGCTCATTTTAAAGCAGAAAGTGCCGTTAAGCTAGATTTAAGTAATAAAAAATGGACTTCTAGGCAAAAGTGGAGAGAGGTTTTTGGATATAGATTTCCGGAATCAATTGAGGTAGAATCACAACTTAGAAGATTACTTGAAAAAACAAATAAGATTTATAATGCACAGAAAGAGTGTGCTCATATCCTAAATCAAAAAATAAAAATATTTAGAGGTTTTCAACTTTTTAATGCAGGGATGATCATATCTGGGATATTAATTTTAGAGTATACGACGAATTTTAATATGGGATTATTAATATTTCTCATCTCTGCATTAATTTTTGTGATTAATCTTTATTTCAGAAAATACAACCTAAAGGAGATATCTGCAAAGCATATGCAGTCTGCATCGAATACCTTTCTTATAAGTGAAGAATTTAACTATTTATTGAAAGATTTAAATAATTATAATATTGATGTTTGTGTAATAAAAGAGAAAAAAATACAGCTCCAAAGGAAAATGATGGACGTTTATCAGGGTACATCAAGATACGTAGGAAAACAATATTTTAATACAGCTAAGGAGCTAAGTAAGTTTTCTGAAACTAATAAAGAAAAGAATAATATAATCGATTCGTCTAAAGTGAGTATTCCTATTTGGCAGAATAATAAGTTTTTTATAGAAAATCAGGTACAATGTTTGATGAATTATAGGAAGAAAATGATATAATTTTGGTTTGATAATTGGAAACTAAACCCTTCTTAATTCAATGTAATTATTGATAAAGAAGGGTTGATTTTTTTTACCGAACTGTATATAAAAAGGTAATCCGTATTGAATTATTTTTGGTTCAAGAGAAAAGTAAAATTTATAGTACCATTTTTGTTTTGAAACATAAGTTAAAAAGAAACAATTTTAGTTTGTAACCTTTTGTAAAAAAGGATATTATTCATTTTCATCAAGATTATTGTTTTTTTCAGCATCTTTTGTTTTACGGTTATTTATATATTCAACAAGCCGTTTCCCATATAGTGATTTTTTTACTCTAGGAGATAAAGATTTTGCTACAGTATCCAAATATTTAATATTAGCATCAAAAACTTCACTCAGAGTTATATAGGGAGCAACTTCTAACTTTCTGTTATTAATAGCAAAGTTAATAGTATATAAATATTTTTGTTTCAATAATTTCTTATAGGCATCATCATTTTTAATCAGTTTTTCATCATCATTTTGTTTTCTGGCTTCAAAATCTTCCTTAAGTAAGCGTAAATTTCTATCATTAAACCTCTTATTCATTTTCTTAAATTCTAATAATTTCGTTTGATTTTTACCTCCCGAAATCATCATATCTTTTTCGAAACCACTCACAGTAGTATTTATAATAATCTGACCAGGTTCTGCAAAGAAGTCAATTCGGTCATTATATTTATTTCCATCTTTTTTATCTAGAAATAGATAATGTATTTCGGGTTCTTTAATGTCAATCTGAAAAGAGAATTTAGGATCCCCGGCTATCTCTAAAGAATCTAAGGTAATTAATACAGTATCCTGAATTTTTTGTAGATATAAAGTTCCTTTCTTAAGTCCTTTTACAGTCCCACTAATAGATACATTTCCTTTTTTTTTAGGAGTACTACAGCTTAGTATTAAAATAGATAGTAATAGTAAAATAGAAAATTGTCGCATTGATGATGTATGTTTTAAAAATATAGGCACAAATATGCTATAATTCGTACTTAAAAACTAACTTCCAGAAGCAATTTGCATTAATATAGTACATAAAATGGCACCGTACGTACCTACCACATAACCGAAAACTGCTAGTAATACTCCAACAGTAGCTAATGATGGGTGAAATGCAGCAGCAACTACTGGTGCAGAAGCGGCACCACCTACATTTGCTTGACTACCAACAGCGAGAAAAAAATAGGGAGCCTTAATTAGTTTAGCAACTCCTATAAGAAGTACAGCATGTATTGCCATCCAAACTAAACCGATAGCTATAAGTCCAGGGTTTTCAAAAATCATCCCTAAATCCATTTTCATACCTATCGTAGCAACGAGAACATAAATAAATATACTGCCAATTTTACTTGCTCCTGCACCTTCATATTTTTTGGCTTTACTAAAGGACAGTAAAATTCCAATAGTTGTTGCAATAGTAATCATCCAGAAAAATTTTGATGTAAATGATGATAGTGCAGAGCTTTTGTCGTTAAAAATTTCGAAATTATTAGATAAGAATGTAGATATCCCTTCTGCTCCCCAATGTGCCAAACCAACTGCTGTAAAAGCTATTGATAACATGATTATATAATCGGTTAGAGAAGGATTTCGGTTTACACTTTCGGCATACGTAGATACTTTTTTCTTAAGAGATTCTATAGCACTGCTATCTGCTTTTAACCAGCGATCAATTCGAGCACTTTTTCCAATACCTATTAATAAAATAGCCATCCAAAGATTGGCGACTACAATATCAACTAATACCATTCCTCCATATTTATCAGGATTGTATTCATAAATTTCCAGCATTGCTGCTTGATTAGCACCTCCACCAATCCAACTACCGGCTAGTGTAGATAATCCACGCCAAACAGCATCAAACCCTGCTCCGCCAACAGTTTCTGGAGAAATTAAAGAAATTAATAAAATAGCAATTGGGCCACCAATTATAATACCCACAGTACCTGTGATAAACATGATCAATGCTTTTGGTCCCAGATTAAAAATTCCTTTTAGATCAATACTCAGTGTCATCAGTACCAATGATGCAGGTAATAAATACCGACTGGCGATAAAGTATACATCAGATGATTTTTTAATGATGTTACCATTGGCGTCTAATTCTTCCCATTTTGGTGCAATAATACCCAGAGAATTAAAAATGGCAGGCAATAAATAGCAGAGTAGTAGGGCAGGTACATATTTATAAAAACCCTGCCAAAAACTTGTTTTGATAGAGGCTGTATAAAAAACAATACCTAAGCAAAGTAATAATATACCAAATACGATAGTATCGTTAGTGAAAAAAGGAATGTTCTCCATAGTGTGAGTTAGTTTAGACTAAGATTGAGATGCAAAATACAATTTTTGGAATAATATAACTTCGTAATAATCTAAGTTAATCGTTAATCCAATTTTTAAAAATGCTTAATTGTTTTTCGGTAGGGGCAGGATGTTGTTTTAAAACTCTTTTTTCTACAGTTGGCGGTATTACAGTAGATGTAAAAGACATTACTTCCTGACCTCTTTTTATAACAAAGGTGATCACATCATTAGGCTTCCATGTATTGGAGTCGCTAAATAGGTCATAAATATTTTTTAAATCATATTTTTTCTTATTGATGCTTAGTAAGATATCTCCTCCTTCTATTCCGGCATTTTTTAAAAAATTGTTATGTGCAACTCCAGAAGTAAAAACAACTTGTTTAGTAGCATCCGAACCTTTAATAAAAGGTTCTTGTTCATGAATGAAATATGAAGAGGGTAGCTCTACATTGGTATATAGTAGACCAGCTTTATTAAAATAGAACTCATAATCAATAGGTACATTATTTACGACATGGGATACAAGAAAATTCTTTACTGCCGGAAAAGAATTTTTTTCTATAGTATCGATAAGTTCGTTATCCTTAAAAGGAATTTCACTACCAAAGATATTAGATAATTTTTTTACCAAATCCAGAATCCCTTCTCTACCATTAGTCTCTTCACGTATAATAATATCCAGACACATAGATATCAGTGCACCTTTCTCATATACATTGCGATAGTTCTTGTGATATGGTTCTTGTAATATATTCTTACTCATTTGAGTAAAGGACATGGTATCATCATAATTTTTTGAAGCATCGATTTTTTCTAAAACTCTTTCAAAAAACTCTTCCTTAGTAATTAAAGCTTGATGAATTTGAAATAGTAATGAAAAATACTCTGTTGTACCTTCATATAACCATAAATGCTTAGACATTTTTGGGGCATTATAATCAAAATAATGTATCTCTTCTGAGTGAATACTTAGCGGTGTGACGATGTGAAAAAACTCGTGTGATACAACATCCGTAAGAGACTCATTTAATTTTTCTAAAGGAATAGATTCGGGAAGAACAACAACGGTAGAATTATTATGTTCTAATGCACCAAAGCCTCTTGCGTCATCATCTTTAGCAGAAGAAAGGTAGAGTAAAACACTATACTTTTCTGTAGAATTAGTGGTACTTAAGAAGTTTTTTTGCGCCCTAACCATTCGTTCCATCGAAGGCATCAGTTCGGCAGCTCTGTATACATTATTCGGAGAATAGACACTTAATAATACTTTAATTTCATTAATATTAAAAGTAATACGATCTGGTATCGAATACATAATAGGCGAGTCTACAACATCAGCATATCTATTAAAAGCAAAAAGATCAGTGTCATAAATAGCACCTACAACAGGTTCTTCGGGTAAAATTTCGGTTAATGAAGTCGAGGCTTCCATGTTTATCAAATGTTTAATGAACAAACGATATTGTTTTTCTTTCATTCCTTTGAAATACCCAATAAATGCATACAGGTTGAGTATGAAATTTTCACCTTTTTTGATATTGGTTCCTGTTGGCGAAAATATTTCATGACTATCTTCAGTATCAAAAGTATCATTTACTAAATATGTAATAGTACTTAATTGTTTGGCATTGTTAATTTTCCAACGATTATCCCCATATTTCTTAACATATAAAGAGTTTCCTTGATTATCAAATGCTTTTAGATTCTCAATATATTTACCGTAGTCATTTGCTTGATACGTGCCTGGAACAATTTTTGGCATATAATAGCTAATCGTATCGATATTTAAGTTGGGTACCTTTATCTCTACTTTTACTTTGTCATCTATCACATTCACTAAATCAATAGAAGCGACTATCGGAGTTATATCTATAACTTGTGGAATCTTAGTAACTTTACATCCATATATAAGAAAGAGTGTAATTGTAAGATATAAGGAAATTCTAATCTTGTTATTTTTTTTTAGCACAGGTAGTTAGATATTGTTTTTAATAAAAGTAGCAACACCATCTTCTTTTCCCGAAAGTGTAACTACATTGGCAACTTTTAATGTTTCTGGTTTTGCATTAGCAACAGCAACTCCAGTTCCAACAGCTTCGATCATAGCAATATCATTATAATTATCACCAAAAGCCACAGCATCAGAAATAGGAATTTTAAAATATGTATCCAGTAATAGTTCAATAGCCGTGAGTTTAGAAATATCCTTATGAGCTATTTCAATATAAGTAGGTTTAGAACGATATAGATGTAATGTGTCCCCAAAATGCGTTTCTAAAAAGGAAAAGGTTTTATCTATATATGCTTCATCGCCCATACACATGATTTTATGAGCTCCTCTATTTTGGGCTTTCCAATCTTGTATTACATCCGAAGTGGGTTTTATAACAGGAGTTACTTTAGTGTTTTGTTGTTCTCTATTTGCCCAAAAATCCATTTTGGGAACAAACCAATCATCATTATAATATAAGCTAATATGAACATTATTACCTTCATTAAAATCGTGGAGTTGTTGAATAATATTTGTGCCGATAAATGTAGAGTGAATAGGTTTTCCATCTACCAATACTAATCCACCATTATAACATATTATGGGAAAATTAATAATGTCTAATTCTTCTTGTAAGTGTGTCATAGCACTAGGCATACGAGAAGAAATCAATATTACAGGTATGTTGTTTTTTATTCTTTTTATTTCTGAAATTGTGAATTCAGATAATTCTCTGTCAGAATTAAGTAATGTTCCATCAATATCAGAAAAAACAATGCGGTACGGCATTCAATAAATTTTTTTCTGGTTAATAAATTATAGTGATCTAGATAGATTAGTTAGTGCCCTTTTACAAATTTACTAATAGTAAGTGTAACTTCTGGCATGATTTTTAACCAGTATTCGTTATACGATTTATGATTTTCTAATCTATTTCCTTTAATTTCTCTTAAAATATGGTTCATGTTTTTAATAATTGCATAGGTAGCATCAGGAACGGCTTCTTTTAACTTGTGAGCTTCTGATATATCTACTTGGATGTCTTTATCTCCTTGCAATATTAAAATAGGAGTGTTTAATGTTTTAATTTCCTCTGAAGGAGTATATTTTATCCAGGATTTCATGAAAGGTTGTAGGTTATAGCCAAAAATTGATTCTAGGGCAGGATCATAATTCAGTGCTCTTCCTTTTTCTTTTAAATCAGAAAAAGCAGAGGCTGCTTTTTTATCAAGTCCAGGAGCTTGTTTTTCTAATTGCTGAATTACAATTTTATCTATAGATTGAGCATTGCCTGCTATAGAAATAAAGCCGTCTGTATCCTGCTTAGAAGCAATAATTCCTACTAGTGACCCCTGTCCATGTCCAGCTAATATTATTTTAGAGTAATTACCATTTTTTCTAAAATATTGTACTATGGATTCTGTGTCTTTTATAAAGTGATCTAATGAGATTTCGCTCTGATGGATACCTAAAGCATCTATTCTAAACAATCTTTTGTCGAACCTGTAAGTAGCTATTTCTTGTTTAGCCAGTTCTACAGAAAGTAGCTTGAATGCATTGTTTTTAGACATCCTATCGTTGCCATCACGATTTATTGCACCAGCATCCATAATAAAAACTATTAACGGAACACTAGCTTCAGAATAAGGAGTTACAAGTGTTCCTTCTATGTATTTATTTATTTTTACTATGGCAGAATTATATTCTTTTTCTTCTTCTTTTTCTTGTGCTATACAGAGAGAAGTAAAGGCAATCAAAAATATTGAAAACCGTAATTTCATATGTTAAGGGGATTAAGGATGTAATAATTAAACGATAAACTTTCTATCATATTTTATAAAATTTAATCCGCTTTCTGGAGTTTAATTTTTTTCCTAGGTATGGTCACAATTTGGGTGGCTAGTTTTAGAATATTTTTTGTTATTGTATATATTTTATTCTTTTTAAAGTTTCTTTTATTTAACGAATCTCTAACATACCCTTTTTTATCTTTGTTTCAAAATATAAAATAATGAATACGCGATACCTACTGCTTTTACTATTTATCAATTTTACTTACATAGGATTTTCTTATACAGATGATTGGGGTAAGACGGGACACAGGGTTGTTGGAGAGATAGCCGAGAGTTATTTAACTAAAAAGGCTAAAAAAAATATTGCTAAATTATTAAATGGACAAGGATTAGCTTTCGTTTCTATTTATGGGGATGAAATTAAAAGTGATGACAGGTATAAAGGGTACAGTCCTTGGCATTATGTAAATTTTTCTTTTGATAAAAAATATGGAGAAGATACACCAAGTGAATATGGAGATTTAGTACAGGGAATAAAAAAGTGTATTGAAGTATTGAAAAGTAGCATTGCTACGAAGGAAAATAAAGAATTTCATTTAAAAATGTTAGTTCATCTTATAGGAGACTTACATCAACCACTACATGTTGGTAGAGGAGAAGATAAGGGAGGTAACGATATTCAGGTGCGGTGGTTTAAAGAAGGCTCTAATTTACATCGTGTATGGGATAGTGATATGATAGATTATTACGGTATGAGTTATACAGAATTAAGTGAAAATGCAAATAAGTTATCATCGGCACAAGTCAAATTTATAAAGCAGGGTAGTATATTAGATTGGATTCAGGAATCTCAGAATTTAGCCAAGAAAGTATATGCCTCGGCAAATGTTGGCGAGAAATTGGGATATAAATATATGTATGAAAATTTTCCTATGGTACGATCACAATTACAGAAAGGAGGCATTCGATTAGCCAAAGTTCTAAATGAAATTTTTAAGTAGAAAACAGGTATACAAATAGATTTTAAAAATATGAGGCTACTTTTTTTTCGTTTGAAGCGATAAAATTCCTGTATAAAAACTGCTAAGAAGGTTTTTTACAACGAATAATGGGGAAGAATGAAATAGTATTTTAGCTTAATTTCAGGGTGTATTTTGTTTTAGTTAGTTACAGCAAGTTTTTTCCTATATTGTTTCGGAGACATGGAAAAATGTTTTTTAAATGTTTTAGTTAAATGACTCTCATCTGTATATCCTAATTGGTATGCAATTTCTGCAATAGTAAATTCAGTATGTAATAAGCGATACTCTACAAGTTTCATTTTATACTTAGTAACATATTGATGAATGGATTCTCCTGTAACTTTTTTAAAATAAGAACTAATTGAACTTTGGGACATATTAAATTTATCAGCCATGTAGTTGATTTTAGTTAAGTTATTATCATAAACATTTTGTCGTATATGATTTAGTATCTGATCAATTCTGGAATCATTTATAATTACATTATTATCGGTATGATTAAATTTATCCGAGATGTTTCGTACAATGACGCTTAAGATAGTACTGATGGCATTGGAGATGATCTCTTGATAGTATATTTTTTCATTCTCAAACTCTTTCATAACTACTTTATGAATATCCCATATAAGAGTACGATCTTCTTCATAGGTGATAACATCTCCAGGAATAATATTAGGTCGATGTAATAATTGTTCAATTCGTTGCAGCCAATATTTTCTATCAGGTAAATTAACTTTGCTAGAGAACAAAAGCTCAGTAAATTTAAAATGAGTAAAGGTAGAGTGCTTTTCGATTTCAAAGAAGTGGGTGTCTTCTGGAGCCAAAAGAAAAACATCATTTTGTTTATAAGGGAATTTTATATTGTTTATGGTGTGTTGCCCATTCCCTTCTTCTACAAAAATAATTTCAAAATAATTATGATTATGAGGTTCGACTTCCCATTTGTCAAATGAATATTGATGTGCAACAAAGATTTCATGTAAAGTATATCGGTTCATAATCAAAGCTTTAATACTTAAAGTTACGAAAATTAAGTCAAAAAAAAACGACTTTCTTTACAAGTCAATAACCACGTACAAAAATGTTTTATAGATACTCTTAATATTGTAGATTTACATACAAGTAAAATGATCAATTTTACAAGAAATGAATTGCGAATAGAATATACTTTAGTGTGGAATTTTTCACTTATATAATCAATGCGACTTAGAATTTTTTTATATACAAAGGCAAGAATCTTATTTGGTTTATTTTTAGTGCTACATGCTTCCTATAATGCAATTGGATATTCAGAATTTCTAATTAGAATTAATTTATATTTCACAAATACTACCGTGTTTAATATGAAGCTAATAGAGATTTTAGCTCCATTAGTCCCTTTTGAAGAATTTATTATAGGTTTATTGTTAATTATTGGCTTTCTTACCCGAAAATCATTAATTGCGGCTATGATATCTTTTGCAGTGATAACAGGATTTTTATTTGATGCTAATTCGGTACAATTGGCTCTATTACATATGATATTTTTCTTTATTTCTTTAGTATTATTAATGAAGATAGATTATAATCTGAATTCGATAGACTATCAAAGAGAATCTCTTTAATATAACTGATTTTTAGTTATTTGTATTAATTTTTTTGAGTTATAGAAAAGGTATAGTATGATTATACACCGCATGTATGAAGAAGTTATTTTCTCCAAAAAAATAATATTCCTAGCCAATGACATTGCAAGATTACAAAAGCATATATACCCCAATACTAACTTGCCTAAATGCCTAGGGGAGAGTATTAAATGAATATACTAGTTAACGATTTTAGGTACAATTAATAATTCATTAAACTTCAGAAGAACTTAGAACGAAGTCTTTACTTCCATTGGTATCTTTAATAAAACCTATTTTTCTAAATCGTAGTGCAGTCCAATCATCATCAATAGATACTTGTAGTAGCGGTTTCAAATTGTAATCTCCCAGAACTCCCCAACCAATATCCTGGGTAATTTCAGAAGTATATTTTTTAGAACTTTTTTTAGGATAAGCAAACCATAATACAGCATCACCAACTAGTTTTGGGTATACGGTTTCGATACGATTTTCAACCTGTTTTTTTTCGGTTACAAAAATTAGAGCAAAGTCAACTTCAGAAACTTGAATCAAAGATTCCTTTATTGTTACATCTTTTAGGCAATCTAACTCTTTGCAAAATCCTTCAGGTTCATTTAATACCAATATCTCATCTAGAGTAGGTGGTAATTGTAATTTTTTAAAAAGAGGAGTCATAAGATGGATTTTGATTTTCAAATAAATGTGCTTCCTAAATATACAAAAAAAACTCCATATAATGTATGCGATTTCCACCTATCTTTAGATGTTTTTTCTTTTTTTCATTAGTAAAATATTGATTTTAACCGTTTATACACTCAAACGTACCGTTTATACATTTCTGAGTCATTTTTGATTTTAAGTTTCTAACTTGTAAACAGCATAAATTCAAAACTTTAACTAAAATAAAAAATTTATTTAAAACCTTTATGGTTACTATTATGGTATGTACATTATTTGTTTCCTGTGATGATGAGCAAATAGAAAGTATAACAACTGAAGCAGATAAAGAACTATTTAGGGTTTATGGAAAAGGTAAGTTATCGACCATAGAGCTTAATGGAGAATAGTTAGTTGTATATGAGACTGCTGATGGCGAATACTTTTTGGGGGACATACGCATCCAAAAAGATGATATAGCAGGTTCGGATAAGAGTGTTGGTAGAACTGGTGGGCGATGGCCGAATAATACAGTTTATTATGATATAGATACTAGATTACCTAACCAGAATAGAGTAACAACTGCTATTGCACATTGGGAGGCTAATACGGCGTTACGTTTTATACAGCGTACAAACCAGAGGGATTATATATACTTTACTGATTTAGGTAGTTGCTCTTCTCATGTTGGCCGTATAGGGGGGCGACAAACTATTAGTATAGCAAGTGGTTGTCGTACTGGTGAAACAATTCATGAAATAGGACATGCAGTGGGGTTATGGCATGAACAAAGTAGGGTGGATAGAGATCAGTATATCACTATAAATTTTCAGAATATATTACCTGGTTTTGAACATAATTTTCAAACTTATGCAGCGCAGGGACAGGATGGAAATGAATTTACTCCAGCACTAGATTTTAATAGTATTATGATGTATGGACCTTTTGCCTTCTCTGTCAGTAATAATAATGATAGACCTACAATAGTAAGGAGAAATGGATCTATTTATAACACTCAAAGAATTAATCTTTCAGCTGGAGACATAGAAGGGATTAATAGAATGTATCCACCAATTGTTGGTGATAATATCTGCGATGGTGTAGCTCTTTATGACCAAAACCAAAACTATCAAGTAGGAGATCGGGTAGTTTTTCAAGGTTCTTTATATGAATTAGAACCAAGTAGATGGAGTTTTATAGGAAGATGTGAACCTTAAAAAAAGTTCGTAGAATAAAAATTTATTTAATAGAATTATTTTTTTGCAAGCTCCTTTATTAATAACCCATTATTAATAAAGGAGTTTTTAGTTTTTTAATCCACATAGAGGAGTTTAATTCTCCGAGACTTGCCTCCAAATTCTAAAATTTTGTATCCGATGGATGCCTAGTAGGTTTGCTTCGAGTTAGTTGACTTTAAATAGTGTTTTGTATAGATCATAAAATTATCGATTGTACACAGGTTTACCTTTTGATAAATCTACTGAGCTTATATACGAATGTAAAAAATATCGAAGAATTGTTTTAAATATAACGATTAAGAGCTAGTTGTTTTTTAAGATGTTAAATTTTAGTTAACTCGGTAACGGAAAAGTATTAAACAGTACTAATACCATGTAAATCGCTTTTAATTAAAACTTATAAAATGATGAAATCTAAGTGGGCACTATTATTAAAAACCTCCATAATGGCTGTTTTATTCATGTCATTTGTACAAACATACGGACAGGAAGTAAAAGGAACGTGGAAAGGGAAGTTATCGATTCAAGGTACAGAAGTTCCTTTGACATTTCACATAGAAGAGAACGAAGGGGTTTTGTCCACTAAGATGGATAGTCCTTCTCAGGGAGCATCGGGAATTCCTATGGATTCGACAGTTTTAGAAAACAATCAGTTAACTTTGCTTTTTAAACAAGCAGGAATTAAATACGTTGCTTCTTTAGAAGCTAAAAAATTAAAAGGAACATTTTATCAAGGAGGAATGGAAATACCATTAGAATTAGAAAAAACAGAGAAAACAATACCAGGTAACCCAAAATTGGTTTCATCGGATGTCGCATTAGAAAAAATTGCAAACCAGGACAAAGGCAATTATAAGTATTCTGTAGAAGATTACTTTGCTAAACCAAAAGCGAGAACTTTTCAGTTTTCTCCGGATGGAAAGTATTTATCTTATAGAGAAAAAGATGAAAATAGCAAAAACCACGTATATGTAAAAGAAATAGCAACTGATAAGGTTACTCGGGTTATTGAAGAAAAAGAAGAGTTAATCAGAGGATATGGCTGGGCCAATAATGAAAGATTAGTCTATGTAATGGATAAGGGAGGTAATGAAGATTATCATTTGTTTGCTGCTAACATAGACGGAAAGAATCAAAAAGAATTAACACCATATGAAGGGGTACAGGTTAGTATTTTAGAAGGTCTTAAAGAAGATAAGGATCATATGATCATTTCTATGAACAAAAATAACAAGCAAATTTTTGAGCCTTATAAAATTAATATTGTAACGGGAGAAATTAAACAATTGTTTAAAAATGAAGATGCAGCTAACCCGATTGCTGGATATAATTTTGATAAAGATGGAAATTTACGTGGATATTCTAAAATAAGAGATGGAGTAAATTTCGACTTATATTATGCTAAGGAGGAAGGTAAGTTCGAAATAATTAAACAATTAAACTGGAAAGATACTTTTTCTGTAATTCGGTTTGATTATTCGACAGAAAATCCACACGATGCGTATGTGGTATCGAATTTAGATACAGATAAGTCACAGATATACCTGTATGATCTAAAAGAAGATAAAGTAATTAAGAAGCTGTTTTCTAATGAAAAATATGACGTTTCTAATCTTTCTGTGTCGAGAAAAAGAGGATATGAATTAGATTATTTCTCTTATCAAGGAGAAAAGAGAGTTGTTATTCCGGTAAGTGATTATTATAAAAAACTTCATGATAGAATTACAAAAGAGTTTCCTGATCATCAATATTCGATTGCAGATAAAACAGATGAAGAGGATAAATACCTGATTTTTTTCCAGAGTGATAAATTATATGGAGTATATTATTCTTATGATGCGGTAAAGGATGAGTTTAAATTATTATATAATTTAATGCCTCAATTAAAGGAAAATGATATGGCAGAGATGCGTCCTATCACTTTTAAAAGCAGAGATGGTGTAACAATTCATGGATATATAACATTACCTAAAGAAATAGCGCAAGGCAAAAAAGTACCTCTGATTGTAAATCCGCATGGAGGACCGCAAGGAATCAGAGATTCTTGGGGTTTTAATCCAGAATCTCAGTTGTTCGCCAGTAGAGGATATGCAACTTTACAAGTGAACTTTAGAATTTCAGGAGGGTATGGTAGAAAGTTTTTAGAGTCAGGGTTTAAACAAATTGGAAGAAAAGCAATGGATGATGTAGAAGATGGATTGCAATATGTGATAGATCAAGGTTGGGTTGATAAGGATAAAGTAGCAATTTATGGAGGAAGTCACGGTGGATATGCTGTATTACGAGGATTAACCAAAACTCCGGATTTATATGCTTGTGGAGTGGATTATGTGGGAGTATCCAATTTGTTTACGTTTATGAAAACGATTCCTCCATATTGGAAACCTTATTTAAAAATAATCAAGGAGATATGGTATGACGAAGATGTTGCAGAAGAGAAAGCAATTATGGAAGAAGTTTCACCAGTATATCAAATTGATAAAATCAAGAAGCCATTATTTGTAGTTCAGGGAGCAAACGATCCCCGTGTAAATATTGATGAATCGGATCAGATAGTAGAAGCACTACGTGCTAAAGGATATGATGTTCCATATATGGTAAAATATGACGAAGGACATGGTTTTGCCAAAGAAGAAAACTCTATAGCTATGTATAAGGCTATGATGGGATTCTATGCGAAACATATAGGGGGTAATGAAAGTACCAAACCTGTGAAAAAATAGAAACCACGTTTTAAGAATCAAAAACCTCCTGAATAAGTTAAATCAGGAGGTTTTTTTTATATCAAAATTGTTAGTGGTCTTTCATTACAAAAAATAAAACCTAAATTTACAATACTAATTTTTTTTTATGGATGTTGTCGAAAAATTAAGTAAAGAACTACCTTTTTTAGAAGAAGTAGAGGTTTTAAAAAGAGAGATTGACAAATATAAACCTTTATCAAAGGAATTAAATAACAAAATCTTTCAGAAGTTGCGGTTAGATTGGAATTATCATTCTAATGCAATAGAAGGAAATTCGTTTACATATGGCGAAACTATTGCTTTATTAATGGAAGGTATAACAGCAAAAGGGAAACCATTAAAAGATGCGTTAGATATTAAGGGACATAATGATGCCATAGATTTTATGATGGATATGGTGAAGAATGAAAGAGATCTGAATGAATCGGATATCAGAGGATTACATAAATTAGTATTAGGGAATGATTATTATAGTAATGCCGTTACCGAAGATGGTCTTAGAACTAAAAAACTTATTAAAGCAGGTCAGTATAAAACTTCTCCTAATCACGTAGAAACAAGTACAGGAGAAATTCATTATTATGCATCACCAGAAGAGACTCCGGCTAGAATGAGAGAATTGGTAGATTGGTATAATGATACCTTAAAAAACGACAATTTTCATCCAATTGTATTGGCTTCCATATTTCATCATAAGTTTGTTGCGATACACCCATTTGATGATGGTAATGGGAGGATGACCAGAATATTGACCAATTTTATTTTGCTAAAATTTGGATACCCTGTTTCTGTAATCAAACAAGAAAACAGGCAAGAATATTATGCAAATCTTTCGCAGGCGGATAATGGACAAATTATTCCTATTGTCCAATATATTTGCGATAGTGTAAAAGCTTCTTTAGAGATTTATCAAAAAGCTATTGCTGGTGAAGATATTTCCGAACCAGATGATCTGGATAAGGAAATTGCATTATTTAGAAAAGAAATAGGAGTTAAAAATGGGCTTCAGCAAAGAGATCCTAAAAAAATAATTGAAATTTCGTTTGAAGTTTTTTCTTTTTTAAAGAAAAAATTAGCTCAGTTTGAAGATTTATTTACATCTCCTATACATTCGGGTGTAAATTGGGAGTTAAATGATACTTTTTTTGAAAATTATATATCTGTTGATTTTTCTAATCTAGAAGAATATCAAAACCAAATAAAGGAAAAAAAAATAGAATTTATTAGAGGGTTTTATTTTTTTGATAAAAACATTGAAGTTGATTTATTTTTAAGATTCAATATAGGGCATTATAAAATTTCGTATAAAGATTTTTCTTGTATAAAATATTATGAAGATCAGGTAATAGATGATGATTTTCTAAAAATTATTAAAGAAGTAATCAATTATGTAATGCAAAGGGTAAAAGAAATAAACAAATAATCCGTTTTTAAAAAACCTCCTGAATAAGTTAAATCAGGAGGTTTTTTTATGACTAGTATTTGTGTCTTATGGAGAATCTATAATAGGTTGCTTTGATTTTAATTCTGTAAGCAAACTTTGATCTTCCTGATTGTTGGTATCTACCTGTATTTTTTCTTCTCTACCGTAAAATATGGGGAATAAATCTAGGTATTGATTAAATATTTTGGTTTCGTCTACTAGAATTTTATGATCCTTATTTTCTAATAAAAGGTCGATTAAATTTCTATAATATGCCACATTGGTTACAATATCTTCAGTAAGGTTATACTGTTCTTTGAGAGATAAATTACCAAAATAAGTCAATTGTTCTTGATATTTTTTGGATACCTTTTTCCATACATTTCTGGCCTTGGTTTCTTTATTTATTTTATAATAACCGTCAATAAAAAAGTTGAGAGGAGTATAATATTCATAAAATTCGATAGGTATTTTTTCCATACCTAAATCCAGTATTTCTTCAGCTTTAGTGGTTTGGCCTTCATCAATAAATGCTTTGGCAAGTCTACCTAGATTTATTCTATATGATATTCCGTTTCTTCTGGTTTCTGTATCGTGGTATATTTCAGAGCTTTCTCCATTTCCCCAATCCCATTTTTTTACTATGTTATACATGGTTTTAGTATCAATTCTACCCATTTGGTACGGATTTTCAGGATCAATTTTGGTTCTAATAGGTACTAGCTTATATGTTAATCCATCTAGTTGCAGATATTCCTTCATCCAGATATAGTCATCATCACCAAAACTACCACCAGTAAAATATATGGGCCGCTCCCAATTGTTATTAGCAATAATATCCAGCATGATAAGCCTGTGTTTAGGAATGTAATCTCCTTGAAGATGAATATCAATATATGGAACGATTTTATCAGCATCTTCTATAGGAACAATCCCATTTTTCAGAACAGCTTCTTTGTCTACAGGTATTCTGATATGCTTAGAAGGAAAGGTATTGACCACTTTGCCGCTTTGTAATTCACCTTTTGTTCTTGGGTTATCAGATGTTACCCAATTCATCCAATTTTTGATAGGTAACGTATCATTGGTAATAGGTTTATAAAAAATGACATCATTTGTACCATAGGTATAAAACTCGTGTTTTAATTGAGAAGGTACCGGTTCACTTTTATAGGCAGTTTTTTTCATTTGATCGATATACCAATCGGTAGCTAGTAAATGAGAAATTAGAATTCGTATGTCTGTTCGGTATCCTTCAACCTCCTGGGTATACCACATAGGAAAACTATCATTATCTCCGATAGAAAATAGAATGGCGTCTTTCTGACAAGAGGATAAATATGCTTTAGCCATGGATTGTGCAGTATATCTATCAGAGCGATTATGATCATCCCAGTTTTGAGAAATTAATAGGGTAGGAGTGCTTAACGAAATCAGAATAGCCAAATAGGTGGATGTTTTCGTGGAAATTTTAGTTTTTAAAATATCAAATATCGCATAGACTCCAAATCCTATCCAAATAGCAAATACATAGAATGAACCTACTAGCGCATAATCTCTTTCACGAGGTTCGAAAGGTCTTTCATTAAGATAAATTTTTAAGGATAAACCCGTAAACAAGAAAAAAATAAGCAACACCCAGAAATTTTTTTTATCATATTTTAATTGAAATAATAGCCCCATTAACCCTATTAGTAGGGGGATGAAATAGTAGGTGTTTCTCCCTTTGTTTTTTAGAACATCAGCCGGTAAGTCCTGTTGGGAACCAAGACGTAATTCATCTATAAATGATATGCCACTTAGCCAATTACCATGAAGTGTTGTTAGTTCTCCCTGGATATCATCTTGTCTACCAGTAAAATTCCACATGAAATACCGCCAATACATATAATTTATTTGATACTGGAATAAATAAGATAGATTATCCCATAGTGTAGGAGGTTGTATATCTAGAAATTGACCAAATGTTTTTAAAAAAGTATGATATTCATCATTGTGAATCATACCTTGCGCATATTTTTTTCTAAAATCAGTTATAGTATCCAATAATTCTTTTTCATTTTGATATGCTGATTTAATAGAAAATTTAATTGGACCAGTAAACTGCATATAATTACTGATATGTTCTGTACTCCACATTCTAGGGAGTAAAGTTTTATGAGCGTTGTCTAGGTTTTGTTTTGCATTCTTCCAGTCATTGACAATGATGTATTTTCCTGTGTTTTCATTTTTTTCATATTTGGGTTTATCATCCAAGTATGGTTGATTCTCGTCTAGGGAGCTATATATCTCAGTAAATTGTGGACCATAAAAAAGATGTGTTTTAGGATATTGTTCTAGATTATAATACGCTAGTAATTCTCTCGCATTATTAGGATTATTTTCATTGATAACTGTTCCTGCACTAGCTCTAATAGGGATCATTAACCAACTAGAAAAACCGATTAGAATAAATAAAATGCAAAGTAATAATGTATTTAATAGTGGATATGATTTTTTTTTAGTGTATTTCAATCCAAAATAAAACACAATTATCAAGGAGATACCGGCAATGATAGTACCCGAATGAAAGGATAATCCGACTGAATTCACAAAAAAGATTTCTGCTGCTCCAAAATAGGATAATGTAAAGGGTAATAATAATTTAAAAATAAAAAGTAGTATTGCCACTACAATGATATTTGCAATAACGAAATTCTTAAAAGTAATTGTTTTATGATTTTTGAAATAAAACAATAAACCAATTGCCGGAATAGACAATAACCCCATAAAATGTACGCCAAATGATAATCCTATGATAAGCGAAATTAAGAGCAACCATTTGTTTCCTTGTGGTTGATTCATATCACGCTGCCATAACAATCCGAGGTAGAATAAGATTGATAAAATGCAGGTTGCCATAGCATATACTTCTGCTTCTACGGCATTGAACCAAAAACTATCCGTAAAAGCAAATGATAAAGAGCCAATAAAAGCGCTTCCCAGAATAGTAATACTATTCATTTTTGTAAGTACTTCTTTTTTTAGTAGTAAGTTTTTTATCAAAATAGCAATGGACCAAAACATGAAGAGAATAGCAAAAGCACTAGCAATTCCTGAAGTTATATTAAGCGTGTACGCTATTTGTTCTGGATTCGTGGCAAATGTAGAAGCAAAAGCTCCGATCATCTGAAATAATGGCGCTCCCGGAGGATGTGCAATTTGTAGTTTTGATGAGGTAGAAATATATTCTCCCACATCCCAAAAACTATTGGTAGGTGCTGCAGTACTAATATAAACAAGTAAAGAAATAGTGAAAACGACCCACCCGAGAATGAGGCTCCAATTTTTAAAAAAAGATGTATTCATTGACAATTGATTACTGTGATTATTTAAGTAATCAAATGAATAATAAAAGTAGGGAATAGTTCTTTTTTATAAGATGTAAAAAGGTACTAGTACTGGTATGATTTTACTCTGTAATAAAGGTTTAGTGCTCTTTAACTTGTTTGTAAGACTAAGAAATTTGTAAATGCAAAATCGGAATAATACGCCGCAAATAAACTTACTTTTTTAGAATTAATTCTCTTCTACTAGAGATGTTTAATTTGCTGTAGATATTAGAGACGTGCGTTTTTACGGTACTGATACTAATAAAAAGTTCATTGGCAATTTCTTTGTTACTTTTTCCTGAGATAATAAGTTCTTTAATCGTACTTTCTTGTTTACTTAAGGGAATGGCTGGAGGTTTTTGATTTTTATTTCGATCTCTAATAAAAAGAAAAATAAGCACGACAATTCCTAAAAAAGCAATGATATTTACTAACAAGCTTATCGTATATTTTTGATCAGCTTTTACTTCCTTAATATGTAAAAGCTTGTTTTCTAAATATAAAAATAAAGAAGGATCAATATCACTAGATTTTAGCTCTTGTAATAATGCTGTATAATAAGAAGTATTGGCTTTAATGTCTTTTTCTAGAAGTTTCTTGTCATCGAGTTTTTTGATACTAATCAGTTTTACTAATAAAATCTGTAGCGAATCTTTTACATATCCTTTAGTTCTAAGTAAATATTCTTCAGTATCGAAATTGTCGTGTAAATTTTCGAACTGGGATTCAAACTTTTTTAGTTTATTCCATTCTTTATTTGCTACATTATTTGTAGTGTAATTATCAAAAAGTAAAGACCCTTTATCAAAGTATATGGAATCATTTTTTGAGATAATAAATAGCTTAAAATTTTTGATTTTTTTAGATAATGTATTTGAGTTTTTATTCGGGTTTAAATGAATTTTATAAATAAGATCTGTATTCTCAAACCATTTTTTATCAAAAGAAAAGAAACCTTTTTCTGACATAGCACTTGAAGTTATAGGAATATAACTGTGCGTATTTGTATTCTCATTTAATTGAACTCGGCTTAGATGAACTTTTGGTTCCCAATCTTCAGGATTTGCCAGATTAGCATAACCAGAAACGGTATGTTGGCAATACACACTAGCTTGAAGCAAAAATAATAGGCAGAAAATATATCTATAGATCATCATCATTTAATTCCATAAGGTGTAGGACGAATGTAAACGATAGACATTATAAATCAAAAAAAACGATAAGAAAAAACCGCTTCGACTGAATTTACAGTGAAGCGGTTTCTTATGTATTATATTATGAAATACCTTACTTAATCATCTCAAAACTACGTTTGATAAAATCAGTAAGTTCTTCACCTTTTAGTAGATTCTGCGATAATCTGGCAAGATCTAAAGACTGCTTGATCAAGCGTTCTTTTTTCTTTTCTGTCTTGGTATCTTTAATCTGACTAATTAACTCATGATTAGTATTGACGATTAAGTTATACATTTCTGGCATATTCCCCATACCAAACATACCTCCACCACCGGTTTGTTGCATTTCTTTCATACGACGCATAAATTCTGGTTGCGTAATAATAAAAGGAGAAGCATTACTGTCCATAGCTTCGAGCTGTACTGTGTAGGTCGAAGTAGGAATTACTTTTTCTAAATCAGTTTTTAAAACTTCTTTTTCCTCATCAGATAGTTTAGAAATAGTTTCCTCGTCTTTTTTGATCAGATTGTCAATGTGATCTCCATCAACACGAGCAAAAGTAATATTTTCTTTGCTAGTTTCTAATTTCTGAATCAAGTGAGAAACAATAGGAGAATCTAATAAAAGTACTTCATAACCTTTATCTTTTGCAGCAGTAATATATGCATGTTGCTCGTCTTTATTAGAAGCATAAAGAATTACTAGCTTATCATCTTTATCTGTTTGATTACCTTTTATTTTCTCTTGCAATTCTTCAAAAGTAAAATAAGTATCATCTACTGTAGGGAATAAAGCAAACTTGTCAGCTTTTTCGAAGAATTTATCTTCAGAAAGCATTCCATACTCAATTACTACTTTGATATCATTCCATTTTTTCTCAAAATCTTCTCTATCATTTTTAAACAGAGAACTTAATTTATCGGCAACCTTACGAGTAATGTAGCTAGATATTTTCTTTACAGCACCATCGGCCTGTAGGTATGAACGAGAAACATTTAATGGAATATCTGGAGAATCAATAACACCACGAAGCATTGTTAAAAACTCAGGAACGATACCCTCTACATTATCTGTAACAAAAACCTGATTTTGATATAACTGTATTCTATCTTTCTGGATACTCATATCCTGACCCAACTTAGGGAAATAAAGAATACCTGTAAGATTAAATGGGTAGTCTACATTAAGGTGGATATTAAACAATGGTTCTTCGAACTGCATAGGATACAATTCTCTATAAAAACCTTTATAATCTTCATCCTTTAAGTCCGCTGGCTGTTTTGTCCAAGCTGGATTAGGGTTGTTAATTATATTATCCACTTCTTGAGTAGGAGCAGGATCTTCTTCTTTAGCGTCTTCTGGCTTAGGAAGTGTTTCTGTTTTTGTTCCGAATTTAATCGGAATCGGCATAAATTTATTATACTTTGTTAGCAGTTCACTAATCTTACTATCTTCTAAGAACTCTCCTTCTTCTTCATTGATATGAAGAATGATTTCTGATCCTCTTTCAGCTTTATCATGTGTATCTAATGTATACGATGTAGATCCGTCACAAGTCCAGTGAGCTGCTGGCTCATCTTTATAAGACTTAGTAATGATCTCTACTTTATCAGCTACCATAAAAGCAGAGTAGAAACCAAGCCCAAAATGACCTATTATTCCAGAATCTTTTGCACTATCTTTATATTTTTCTAAAAATTCCTCAGCACCAGAAAAAGCTACTTCATTGATATACTTTTGAACCTCTTCAGCCGTCATCCCCAGACCTTGATCAATGATATGTAGTTTTTTATTCTCTTTATCTACTTTGATTTCGATTTGTGGGTTGCCATATTCAACTTTTGCTTCTCCAATATTTGTTAGATGCTTTAATTTTAAGGTTGCGTCCGTTGCATTGGATATTAATTCTCGTAAAAAGATTTCATGATCAGAATACAAGAACTTTTTTATTAAAGGAAAAATGTTTTCGACAGATACGTTAATACTTCCTGTTGCCATTTTTTATAAGTTTTAATTTAGTTATCTCTTAAATTATGAAATAATCTATTGTCAAAAAAAATACCAATGTTTATTGGCTGACAAACTGACACTCGTATTAGGATTTTACTGTTTTTGCGTTAAAAGTGTAAGTATTAATAATCTAATACGACTCTATTATAATTAATTTCACGGAACAATGAATTTTCGTTTTTTTTTCAAACGTAAATTTCACATATGTTTTGTTTTTTTTTTGCTTAAAATTCTAAACAAAATATATGTTTATACAATTAAAATATAAACTATGTCCTACTCTAATAAAAAAGAAATAACTGACAGTCAGTGTATCATTAATAAATATATGGAATATGTTTTAGAGAGTGATGAATACCCAAATTCAGTTTATAAGTTTTGTAAAGAGTCTAAAATTAAAGAAGAAGTATTTTATACCTTTTTTGGAAGTATGGATACTATCAGTAAAGGTGTTTGGAATACTTTTTTTAGTATTACAATAGACGCGATTAATACGAATGAGTCTTATGGTAGTTTATCTAGTAAAGATAAAATGCTGACATTTTTTTACACCTTTTTCGAATTATTATTATTAAAACGTAATTATGTTTTAAAAGTACTCCATTATCATAAGGCACAACTAAAGGACTTAACGCAACTTAGAGCTCTTAGAAATCATATTAAGGGCTTTGCGAAAGAATTAATTGAAATAGATGCAGATCAAAATCCTTTTAATATGAGGCAAAGCCCTGTATACATATATTCTGAAGAAACTTGGGAGCAATTTTTATCCCTTCTTAGAATCTGGGTGAATGATACATCTAGAGGTTTTGAAAAAACAGATATAGAAATAGAGAGGTCAGTACATAATATTTTTAATATACTAGAAACTGATATTTTGAATGATCTATTGGATTTTGATAAACTTTTATGGAAAGAAAAAGCAATGTGGAATTAAGCTATATGATAAAGATAGGTGTAGTTAAGGCTATTTCTTAATAAAGGTGGTTTTGCGGTATGGAGAAAATATTTCCTCTGTAATATTGAAAAAAGATATACCGTTTAGAATGATAAAAAACGGTTCAGCTTATAGAACTGATAAAGATATCTTTAGTCAGTCGACCAACTGACTTTAGTCTGTTTGTTTATTTATTGGTTAGGTTGTTAGAAAGGCATGCTGTGGTTGGTGTGCCTTTTTATTCTTATACCAGTTGTTGTTTAAATTTACTGGAAAAGAAAATAAAGATTTTTTTGTTTCAATGAAGAATAAAAACTAAGCATAGCTGGGCTACGGTTTATTTTTATTTTGAAATTCAGGCGCAAAAAAGAACATTTTATTACGGTAAATTCAAATGATAAATGGTATTAGTTAAATTATTATGCCTGCATATAATAATATGGAGTATTCTTTTATAAGAAAAATAAGAATACATATATTGAGGCTTGCTAAAAAAAAATGTAATTATCTATAATTACCAATCGCACAAACAACATAATAATTATAAATATGTATACATCAAAAATATCAGGGCTTGGTAAATATGTTCCCGAAAATGTTATAACTAATGATGATCTTTCTAAATTAATGGATACTAATGATGCTTGGATTCAAGAACGGACAGGCATAAAAGAAAGACGTCATATTAAAAAAGGGGACGGAAATAGTACTTCTGTAATGGGAGTTAAAGCAGCAAAAATTGCTATAGAAAGAGCAAGTCTTGCCAACGATGATATCGATTTGATAATTTTTGCAACATTGAGCCCGGATATGTACTTTCCTGGAGGTGGAGTTAGAATACAGGATATGATGAATATGAAAACGATTCCTGCCCTTGATGTACGCAATCAATGTAGTGGATTTGTTTATGCATTATCTGTTGGAGATCAATTTATAAAGACAGGAATGTATAAACATATTTTAATTATTGGAAGTGAGAATCATAGTGGAGGTTTAGATATGTCTACACGAGGAAGATCAGTTTCAGTAATTTTTGGTGATGGAGCAGGAGCAGTAGTTTTATCAAGAAATGAAGAAGAAGATGGAAGAGGGGTCTTATCGACACATTTACATAGTGAGGGAGCGCACGCAAAAGAACTTTCTTTAGAAGGACCAAGTACAGAACATTGGGTTCCTGAAATTATCGAGGAAAACGCAAAAGACAATATACCGTATTATCCATACATGAATGGACAATTTGTATTTAAAAATGCCGTTGTTCGATTTTCTGAAGTTATAAATGAAGGGTTAGAGGCTAATAAGCTTACAGCTTCGGATATTGATATGTTGATACCACATCAAGCTAATCTTAGAATTTCTCAATTCGTACAAAAACAGTTTAGGTTATCGGATGATAAGGTATATAACAATATTCAACGATATGGTAATACTACCGCAGCATCAATTCCTATTGCGCTTACAGAAGCTTGGGAAGAAGGTAAAATCAAAGAAGGAGATTTAGTAGTATTAGCAGCTTTCGGAAGTGGTTTTACCTGGGGAAGTGCTATCATAAAATGGTAATAGATAAGACTTAGATACGTTTATAAAAGAAAACGCGAAACAATTTTTAGTTTCGCGTTTTTTATATCACCTATTAAGCTATTTTTTTCTTTAAAGGCTAATTCAAATAAATCATAACTGTTGTCTGGTACTATAATAGACGATACATTTCTTAGAGTATTACAAAAACTTTTAAATTTTTCATTTTTTTTTAATTTGTAATGTAAGGTTAAACGTCTTAGATTATAATGTATTGTATATAAGTGTTTTATTTGTATTAACCTGAGTTTGATTGTTATTTAACTAAAAACCAGATTACTATGTTTTATTGTCAGGTCGATACATCCGACAAAAATTTTATCCAGTGTTTGTGTTGACGTTCTAAAGCAGGGCTTTGAAAACCTTTTTTCATCAGTATGAAATTTATTTTGCGTTAAAAAATCTTGAAGCCTTGGAAAGATTTTAGCAAAATAAATTTGGTTTTGTCCAAGACAAAAATACCTTGAAAAAAGCGCTTTTTCTTTTGTTTCGATTTCTTTGGGCGAGCAAAGAAATCGAAGATTCACGAACTCCTATTTTCTAAAATAGAAACCCCGTGAGCTAAAATGAAAAAAGTTAAATCAAAGGATATAGGATTAAATTTAAACACAAGTAAATATTTGAAAAACAGATTTTTATAAAACACGTTAATGGTAGCGCAGTCGAGATCTATTGACTTGATAGATAAAAAATTACGATTTATAGAATTCCTCCGCCTCCGGATTTTTCATTTTTATCTCTACGCTTTCTAGAAATCTTCCTGTTTTTTCCTCCTCCAAATCGATAGGATAGTCCTAAAAATATTGTTTGAGTTTCACCTTGGAATTCTCCACTCTGTTGATAAGGAAAATCACCAGAAAATCTAAAACGCATGGTATTAAATATGTCATTAAAGTTAATACTAGCGGTTCCTTTTCCTTTTAATATATTATATCTGGCTCCTGCATTCACAAAATAAAAAGGCTTGGTTTTAAACTGAAGTCCTTCTTGATCACTTCTATAAAATCCGAATAATTGAAATGTTAAATTTTTAGTTGCTTTAAAATTATTATTCATTCTAAAATTATATACCAGGGCATCAACTTCCTGAGCTATAAATACAGGAATTTCTTGACCATTTTCTATTTCTGTAGTTTGCACGGTTCCTTTTTGTGTTTGACCGAAGAGATCAAAACTAGTGTTAAAACTCCACCATTTAGTAACTCTATAATTACTGGATATCTCTATACCAAAGGATGAATTGTTATCAAAATTTTCGAATGTTAGTATTTGACCTTGATCAACAGTCGGATCCATAAGTAATGTTCTATTGATTTCATCATTAATAATTCTATAAAAAGTACCAGCCGTAATTGATCCACCTTTTAGTTTTCTTGTATAATTAAGTTCCATAGAATTTGTAAATTGAGGATCTAAAGATGGATTACCTCTAGAAGTTATTCTGGGAGTACTCCATTCTCTAATAGGATTTACTTGATCTAACCCTGGACGATCCACTCTGCGACTATAACTTAATTGATAGGTGTTTTTTTCTTTTGGAGTATATGTTAGATATGCAGATGGATATACCGTGATATAGTCATCTTCAAATACTTTTTTGGTATCTAATATGGCTTCGACATTATAATTTTCTACTCTGGCTCCTAATTGATAAGACCATTTTTCATAATTTTTTCCATAAGTTGCATAGAAAGAATGAATATCTCTATTGTAGCTATATACAGAATTATCAAAAAATGTTGATAGGTAATCATTGTCTGTTCTTCTTAATCTGGTCTCATATCCTAGCTCTAATTTTGCTTTTTTGGATAAGGGATGTACATAATCTAGATTGATAGTTGTATTTTCTCGTTCATTTTCAATAGTATCAATGTAGTTTGGAGAGGCTCCATTAATAAACCTAAAATTATCATTTGAATCACTGTTGAAGACATTATAATCAACTTCTAATTCTATATTATGCCCTTCTTTTTTAAAGTCATGTTTGTAGTCAAAATTATAAGTAGACCCCAGGTTATCACTAGTATTAATAAGGTCTTGGGTAATGTTATTTATAGTATTATCTAAAAAGAGAATTTTAGTTGTTCCATTGGTAACACCATCAAATAAATTTTGATTAGTATATAGAGAAACAGTATTTTTTTCATTAATATAATAATCTAGACCGATTTTAAATAAATGTGATTTATTATTATCTCGGAACCTAAATTCTTGTCTGGTATTTTCATCTTCTCGATAAACAAACCCTCCTTGATCTTGTTTGGTAATATTATTACCATAGTTTCCATAGACATTAATTTTTCCGGATCTGTAATTAAGATCGATGGAGCTATTAAACCTAGCATTTTTGTCAAAATTTAATCCTAGATTAGCATTTCCATTAAAACCAATATTACTGTTTTTATGAAGTACAATATTAATGATACCACTCATTCCTTCAGGATTATATTTTGCAGAAGGATTTGTGATTAATTCTATTTTTTTAATAGAGGTAGAAGGAATTTGTTTTAATAGCTGTGCAGCACTTATGTTAGTTGGTTTGCCATCAATAAGAATGCGAACATTTTGATTTCCTCGTAATGCGATATTACCATCTTGATCAACATTTACTGATGGGATATTGTTCATAATTTCTGCAGCGCTACCTCCGGTAGTGGTTAAATCCTTACCGACATTGATTACTTTGCGATCAATCTTTTGTTCTATTGTAGTTCTTTCAGAAACAATGGTAACGTCATCCAAAGATTCAATTTCTTCTTCTAAAAAGATGGTTCCTATATCAATATTTCTATTCTTGCGTAAAATTTTAAAGGATTGACTATGCGTCTTATATCCAATAAACTGAACTTTTAATGTATAATCGCCTTTAGGAATATCATTGACTAAAAATGTACCATCTTCTGTGGTTATACCACCACTAATTAATTTTTCTGATCCGTCATTAATAATAATAGTAGCATATGGAATGGGGTGGTTTAAATTTTTATCAATAACTTTTCCTTTTACGGTGCCCAAAATTATTTCATTATTAGGTTGCGAAAATCCCATTACATAACAAAAGGAAAGAAGCAACAGCGCTACTTTTTGATTGATTGTTTTCATTTGATTGATTGTTTATAGACTTACTTTTATGTTAAGCATTGTACTTTGTATTGCATAATACAAAAAGCTATTTTTATTATAATTTTCTGCACATGGTGATTAGGCATGTTTGAGATATGACGATGAAGTTTACAGTCTGTTACACAATATATCTAGTTTTAACATTAAATTATAATTAAACATATAATGAGTGAAATTTGGTTGTCCTACTTAAAATTGACTGAATAGGAGATCATAACTTATAGCGGTGGACAACAATGAGAGATACCATTTTTTTGATTTATTAGTTATGTGTGGAATAAAAGTTACCTATATAATTAAGTTTATTTTACTATTCTTTTTTGATATGTATGGAGAATAGAACTTATTTTACTATTTTTAGTAACCCCAGTTAATCTCTTTAATTAGGATAAAACGAAATAAACCTCAATTGTATATTTAAAAAAACCAGCTTTTAGATATGGTATAGATATGTCTTATTTTAAAATGTTTAAATTTTGTTAAAAAAGAAACTATCGGGAAGAAAAAATCATATATGAAAAAAAATACTTGTATTATTTTATATTTCATTGGTATTGTAATTTGTAATGCTCAATTGCATAAAATAAATAGGGATAGTATTTATGATGTAATTTCTCAAGCTTTTATAATTTCTAATAAAGGAGAATATACTAAGGCAAATGATATGCTTAGTTCTGCATTAGAGTATGGGAAAAAATATAAAAATGATTCTATCATTGGAGATGCCTATAATTGTATTGGAAGCATGTTTTATGAGATAGGAGATTTAGAAAATGCAGAAAAGAATTATAGGTTATCTAAAGATGCTTTAGTACGGGCAAATTATAGGGATTATCTGATTTATTATTATAACAATATGGCAATATTGTATTTTGATAAAGATGATTTAGAGAAAGCAGAAAAGTATTATATCCAATCAAGAGATCTAGCGTTAGAACTAAAAGATAATTTTAAAGCTGTATATCCAACATTTAATATAGGAGAGATAAAGTACAAGCTTAAAGATTATGACAATGCTTTTTCTTATTTACAAGAAACGATTAGGTTATATCAACCAGATACAATTCTACAACCAGATATTATTATAAAAACTCATATTTATATAGGAAACATCTACGTTAATAAAAAAGAATATACAAGTGCAATAGAAAGTTTTGATAAAGCAGAAACAATAGCATTGGAGCATGACTTTTATTCTGAATTAATCCGACTCGAGAAAGCAAAAACAGTTTTATTTGATAAATTAAATAGGCCTGATGATGTTAGGAAGTCAATGGCAAAACATATTTCATATTTAGAAAAAAGCTTTAAGATACAGGAAAGTTCATTAAAGGAGCAAAACCAATTAGAGCGCGATTTGTTTGAAAAAGAAAGCAGTTTATACCTTACGCAAGAATTGAATAAAAGTCAGGAAAAATCACTTAAAAAAATAAAATTCTTTACACTGGCACTTCTTTCCTTATTTTTTATAACCGTTAGTGTAGTTATATTGCTATATATCGCCAATAAAAATCGTTTAAAATTAAATAATCGCTTAACTCTAAAAAATAAGGAATTAGTTGATGCTATGGATAAAGCTGAATATGCATCACAATTGAAAACAAACTTCTTTTCTACAATTAGTCATGAACTAAGAACTCCCTTATATGCTGTAACTGGTATAACAGATATATTGATAAATGAAGCTCCCCAAAAAAAACAACTACATTACCTTAATGCCCTAAAATCATCTGGAGAACATTTACTATCGATCATTAATAATATCTTACAGATCAATAAATATGATGCAAATAAAATTGAATTAAATAATATAGAATTTAGTATTGAAGATATTGTTAATAATATAGATAATGCTCTAAAATACCTAAAAAAGGAAAATAATAATCAGGTACATATTGAAATAGATACTACCATTCCCAAAAAATTAAAAGGAGATTCCATAAAATTATCTCAGATTATCATTAATTTATTGGGTAATTCTCTAAAATTTACAGAAAACGGAAATATATGGCTTACTGTTAGCTGTGTTGATTGTACTATAGAAAAAGAAAAGGAAGTAGAACTTAGTATTAGTATTAAAGATGATGGGATTGGTATTTCTAAGCAAATGCAGACAAGGATATTCGAAGATTTTTATCAGAAATCGGTACAACTTAATCGAACATATGAAGGTGTTGGCTTGGGGTTAGCAATTGTAAAAAGATTATTGGATGCTATGGGAAGTGAAATATATGTAGAAAGTAAACCTAATGAAGGAGCTTGTTTTTATTTCAACCTAAAATTCGAATACGAAAAAGAAAGTGACAAGCAAAAAAATGATATCACAGGAAAAGAGAATAGTTTTTTAGAAGATAAAACTGTTTTGGTTGTAGATGATAATAATGTGAATCAAATGATAACAAAACGTATTTTAGAAACCAAAAAAGCCAAAGTTGTAGTAATTGATAATGGATTTGATGCGATAGAATTAGTAAAGAAGCAAGATTTTGATATTATTTTGATGGATATACATATGCCTAAGATGAATGGTTATGAGGCAACAGAAGGAATAAGGGAATTTAATAATACGACTCCTATTATTGCTTTAACAGCAGTAGATATTAGCGAAAACAAAGATAAAATCTCGGCAGCAGGAATGAACGGTTTTATTTCAAAACCTTTCAGATTAGAACATTTTTATAAACAGCTAAGTAAATTTATTAATTAAGGAATTAATAAAATAAAAACTGCTCCTTAAAAAAGGAGCAGTTTTCTATAATAACCAAATAGTAACACTAACCATCAACTATGAATAAAATTTGATTATTAAGTAACTAACTAACTAAATTTATGAAAAATCATATCTTCTATTTATAAGACGTCGACTACAAGACATGTGTTACAAGACTTTTTTGTTTTTAACATTTTAGCATTTATTTTTAACGTTTTAACCATTGTTGTTAGGTAGTGTAAAAGGATTTTTCCTATAACATATATATGAAGAAAAGGTGAAATAGATTTGTATTTATATCATATGGATTCTAAAAATAAACTAAAAAAGAGAAGTTACTTTTTTCTGTTCTGAAGCGGTAAAATTCTTGAATAGACACAGCTAAGGACGGTTTTTATAATGAAAAAAAAAGAGAGGATGAACGAGTATTTTAGCTTAATTTTAAGGTTCGCTTGGTATTAAAATACTAAATGATTTGTTTTAAAGTTTTATGATATATACTATTGAAGACTAAAAAAACAATTCTTATTATTATAAAAAAAAGATGAAGAAAAAAACACTTGTACTTGGAGCCTCTACTAAGGAAGATAGATATTCTAATAAGGCAATAAACAGATTGATTAATTACACATATGATGTGGTTGCCATAGGAGCAAGACCTGGGGAAGTAGCAGGAGTAGAGATAGATACTACAGAAGTATCCTATGATGGTATTGATACTGTAACCATGTATTTGAACCCATTAAGACAGGAGAAATACTATGATTATATTGTGGGGTTGAATCCCAAAAGAGTAATTTTTAATCCAGGTACCGAAAATCCAGAATTATACGAAATACTAAAACGAGCCAATATAGAAATAGAGATTGCCTGTACATTAGTTTTACTTTCTACGGATCAATATTAATCCAAGAAAGGTTAATAAACCATTCAGCGGAAGTAATTCATAACCAATTTTATAACCACCAATTAATTCAGAAGGTATTTTCCATACTCCAATAATAAGTAGGACAGAGATCAAGGCGACAATCCACGTATATTTATCTTTGATTTTATAATTAGTGAAAATTCCGAAAGCAAATAAGCCTAATAGTGGACCATAGGTAAAAGTAGCAACGGTTAGTAAATTACTGATTACATTTTCGGTTAATACATGTTTAAAAATTATAATCACAATTATTAATAGGGCACTCATGGCGATATGAGTTTTCTTTCGGATGGTTACTTGATCTTGCTTTTCTTTTTTTTCTATTCCTAAAAAATCAATGCAGAAAGAGGTTGTTAGAGAAGTCAGCGCACTATCTGCACTACTATACGCCGCAGCGACCAATCCGAGAATAAAAGCAACGGCCAATACGATACCCAATCCACCATTAATTGCTATTTCGGGAAATAATAAGTCCGTTTTTACATTACCATCTACGATTGGAGTAGCTATATTGAACTGATCTGCATATATAAATAGTAAAGCACCTAGTAAAAGAAAAATAAAGTTCACAATAATCAACACCAAACTAAAAGAAACCATGTTTTTCTGCGCCTCTTTTAAATTACGGCAGGTCAAGTTTTTTTGCATCATATCCTGATCTAATCCAGTCATACAGATAGCAATAAACATTCCTCCTATAAATGACTTGAAGAAATGATTTTTTTCTAAAAAGTTTTCGAAGAAAAATATTTTATCATAGTTTTTTAATTCTTCAGAAGAGAGAAACTCTGAGAACGACCATCCTATTTGATCATTAATATAATAGATGGCAGTTCCTACTGCTATTAACATAAAAAATGTTTGTAGTGTATCTGTCCAAACAATTGTTTTGATACCTCCTCTAAAAGTATATATCCAGATAAGAAGTATCGAAAGTATAACAGTAATTTCGAAAGGTACATTCCACTCATCAAAAATATATTGTTGTAATACAATTGCTACGAGGTAAAGTCTAAAAGATGCACCTAAAACCCTAGATATAAAGAAAAAGAAAGCTCCCGTTTTATAACTAACTACTCCAAACCTTTCTCCTAGGTATTGATAAATAGAGGTAACATTTAGTTTATAATAGATAGGCATTAAAATATATGCGATAACAAAATATCCAACCAGGTATCCAAAAACAACCTGCATATAGCTAAACTGCGCACCTTCAACCCATCCGGGAACAGAAATAAACGTAACCCCACTTAGCGAGGCTCCGATCATACCAAAAGCAACTACATACCAGGGAGATTGCTTATTAGCTTTAAAAAAGGCTTCGTTTCCTGAACTTTTTCCTGTGAAATACGATATAAGAAGTAAGATTCCAAAATAAGCTGCTATAAGCAGTAGGATGTGTATGGGTTGCATATTGGATCAAAATTTAATAACACCAAAATACAAATTAAAATACTCTTATCAATACATAGCTTATCAATACTAAAGAATATTCACTAGTGTCCGAACGTATACATTAAAATGATTGCCGGAATAAGGTTTCAATTTGTGATATGTACAATGATAAGACCAGACAGGTTTTAGAAACCTGTCTGGCTTTAATAATAAAGTGTTCATTTTTTTATTACTACTTCGAAAATACATTAGATGTACATTTTCGGATTATTGTGTTATGAAATTGACACCATAAAAAAAATGAACACACAATAGAATGATTATTTTAATCGTCAAAGATTCAATCCTCGTACTTAGTTCAGTCGAAGTATGACTATTAAGAGAGTATTAAAATAAACAGATCAAATATTGTATATAAAGAGAGATTACTTTTTTGTTCTATACAACTGTGATCTATTTAATATAGCCTTAAACTAATTGCTCTAAGGTCATTTGATAGTTTGTCTAATTACAAGCGTTTAAACAAGCATTTCTGGCAGCCAGACATTGGCTATGAGAAGTTCCTTGCCAAATGCACTGAAACCAGTCAACTCCACATTGATTTTGACAATTGGATGATCCTGACGCCATGATTTGTTGTTGTGCTGTCTTAGTTAAAATTTTTCCGAATGAAGAAAGTTTTTTTTTCATGTGAATTTAGCTTTATTAGTTATTATTATGAAAGTAGTTAAAAATGGCTATTTCTAAAAAGTAAACTTTATAATTTAGCCAAGTAACAGTCAGGTAAATACCAACGTATCTTTTTTACAGATGTATGGCAAATAGTTTCCTGTTCGGAGTGAATGATTCTCTGTTCGGAGTGAATGGTTTCCTGTTTGGAGTGAATGATTTCTTGTTCGGAGTGAATGGTTTCCTATTCGGAGTGAATGATTTCTTGTTCGGAGTGAATAGTTTCCTATTCGGAGTGAATGGTTTTCCGTTCGGAGTGAATGATTTCCTGTTCGGAGTGAATGATTTTCTGTTCGGAGCGAATGGTTTCCTATTCGGAGTGAATGGTTTCCTATTCGGAGTGAATGATTTCTTGTTCGGAGTGAATAGTTTCCCGTTCGGAGTGAATGATTCTCTGTTCGGAGTGAATGGTTTCCTGTTCGGAGTGAATGATTTCTTGTTCGGAGTGAATGGTTTCAGATATACTTTATTGAATATTGCTCACTATTATAATCAGGTCATACCAGTTGTTGTTTGAATTTACTGGAAAAGAAAATAAATATTTTTTTGTTTCAATGAAGAAGAAAAATTAAGAATAGTTGGGCTACGGTTTATTTTTATTCTGAAATTGAGGCACAAAAAAGAACATTTTATTACGGTAAATTCAAATGACAAATGGTATCATAAATAAAAAAGGCTAAAAGTAACAGCATATTACTTTTAGCCTTTTTGTTAAGTAGATAGAAACTTTAGTATATTAGAATTTAATGATATTATCAAAAAACTTCTGAGCTATTTTGGAGTGCAGTCTACTTTTTATAATATCTTCTTTAGACTCACTCATTCCCATACCTCCAATTCTTTTTTCGGGTTGCAAACCTTTTCCGAAACCTACCAGATCATAGATAAAAAACTCGTACTTCTTATCTTTAGAACTAAAGCTAAGTTTTTTCATATCGCTATTCTTTTTAGTATCTCCGCTTTCTCCACCATCTTTTAACTGAAAAGACATGGATTGCTTAAGATTATCACTTAATTTTCCTTTTCCGAAAACAAAGTCAGAAATATTTTCTTTCTCAAAAATCCAATGTTCTCTGGATTTTTTGATCTCGGGATTATATTCTATATAGTGCAGTTTATTCTGAGCCAGTACTATCGTGTGTATGTTAGTGTTTTCTACTACGACACCTGTAATCATTGTTTTTGCGGTATCTGCGGCGGCTCCTAGGATATCTTTTGGCTTTTTACAAATAGCTAATGAGATAAAATCACTACCGATAATGTCTACGATAGGTTTAAAAGTATCTGGATCTTTTTTAAACCCTTCTAAATAGGTTTCAAAATTTGCTTCTATATCTTCTTCGGCATCTACGTAATTTTGTTGTAGGTTTCCTAATTTACCAGACTTTTTCATGTAATATAAATAACCAAGAACTCCGGCTCCGATTACTAATAGTAAAAATAGTTGTGTCATTGTTTTCTGAGATTAAATTATTTGTTCTTTTTTATTGCGTTATTATTAGAGTCTACTTTTATTTTTTTATTTGGAATGAACAGAAGAATGAAAACCAAAATGATTAGTAGGATACAGATCATTTTAGAGTCATTATGATTACCGGTAAAAAGATTATAGATAAGGAGTACTCCTAGAGATAAAATTCCTATAGTTGCTATATATTTTAATCGTTCCCTCATTTTATATACTGTATGATTTTAACATATCTGTATAACTCAATTTATAAAGCTGTTTTGGTTTTTAATAAGATGAAACTCTATTGTTTGATAAGCTTATCAACTAGTATATCGTTTACCATTATAAAATAGACTCCTCTTGCTAAATGCTGAATATCAATTTTTTCGGAATACTCTAGATTTTTAACTTGTAGTACTTTTTTTCCTGATATATCATACAGATGTACCTCTGTATGATTACTATGTTTAGTTTGTTGAATGCTAAAAGTATGAGTTGCCGGATTAGGGTATATTGATACATCATCATCAGTAGTATAATCAATTGTAGAGAGTGTTTCACAGTTCTCGGCATAATCAGTATTAGGATCTTTTTGTGGCCAATGTAATCTACTCCATGCAGCGTTATCTACCGTAATACAAAACAGATTGGGATTATTGGTAACATTGAATGACTCTGAAATAATTCCTGAATTATTTCCATTTCTAAAATTCATTTCACGTAGCATATTATCCTGTACCTCTATATGATCTAGGTTAGGATTAGAACTTAGATCAAGATGAGTTAATCGATTTCCGGAAATCGATAAATTACTTAGATCTGAATTGTTGCTAACATCTAAGGCAGTTAGTTGATTATTGCTAGCGATGATTTTTCGAAGTTTACTATTATTTCTAAAATCAAGATTTGATATTTGATTATCTGGTATTTGTAAGTCCAATAACTCCGTAAGAGTACTTACGGTAAGATTGGACAAGAGGTTAGTACCTATGGTAAGTATTTGTAAACCAGTATTGTTTGATATATCTATTTCCGTTATAGTATTATTTGTTGCTACAATACGGTTTAATGCTGTATTGGTGTTTGTATGAAGTGTAGTCAATAGGTTGTCAGTACATATTAGTTGTTGTAATGCTATATTTTTATTAATATCTAAATGTGTTAACTTATTGTCAGAGACATTTAGGTATTCTAATAAATTATTTTTTCCAATACCCAAAGTGGTTAATTTATTGTCCGATATGTTTAGGTTTTCTAACAAAACATTTTTACTAACATCTATACTTGTTAGGTGATTTTTACGAAGATGTAATTTTTTGAGTAAGGTATTATTGGTAATATCCACTTCCGATAGCTGAACAACATTAAGTTCCAGAGATTCTAATTGGATTAATTGACTAACATCGATAGTATATAGAGGATTATAACTTGCATTTAGATGAGTTAAAGTAGTAATGTGATTAATAGGCAATTGATCTATACTATTATCATTAATTATTAAATGGGTTAGAGATATAAAGTCTTCTATTCCTGTAATATCTGCAATGTTTTGATGAGAAATATCTAATTCTGTAATGGAATTGATGGCATCTGTGGAGACATAATCATCTAATGCACCAGAATCATAACCTAAGTTAATCAATGCCTGTTCAAAATTGTCATCTGGTATATAGGTGTTGGTACAATTCCTTTGATAACTAGTCGAAGGATCAATACGTGTCCAATTTGTAGTACTCCAGTCAGGATCATCTACATCGATACATAATAGATCGGGATTGTTATTTGCCCTGAAGATAGAGATGGAAGTGTTATTTCCATTTTTTATAGTAAAGTTTGTTAATGCATTGTTATCTACATCAGCCTGTACAAGGTTTATATTTTTACTTAAGTCAAGATTGGTTATCTGATTATAACTTGCCAGAACTGCTCTTAACTCTGGATTGTTGCTAACATCTAATTCTGAGATGTGATTATTACTAATGATCAAACTTCTAAGAAGTGTATTGTTGTTGGTATTAATTTCTGTTAATAGGTTATTAGGGATGTGTAGAGAAAGGAGATCATTATTAGTGTCGATAACTAGATCAGTTAGCTTATTATCACTAAGATCGATTGTTTTTAAAGCAGTATTCTGATTAATATCTAAAGTAGTTAATTGATTCATACCGGCATTTAATAATTCTAGTTTATTACAATTACTAATATCAATTGAACTTAGCTGGTTTTCTGTTATACCTAGACGTTTTAATAATCTGTTATTACTAACATCCAATGATGTTAGCTGATTATATGATACTGATAAAATTTCTAGTTGTGTAGCATTACTTAGGTCGATACTATTCAATTTATTATTAAGAAGAGACAAAGCAGTTAGAAGATTATTAGTGCCTAATGTTATTTGGCTAATATCATTATCAGTGGCATACATATGTGTAATTGCAGTGTTTTTACTGATATCTATATTGGTTATTTCATTATGAGAAAGATATATTTTTTTTAATGCGATATTCTTACTAACATCTATGCTCGTGAGTTTATTAAAATTAAGATGTATTTCTTCTAAAGCAATATTATTAGTGAGGTTTATAGATTCTAATCGATTGCCTTGTAACCATAAGTTTTTTAAAGAAGTACATCCGCTAATATCTATTTCAGTTAATTTATTAGTTGTACAATTTAGTCTTATTAGTTCAGTATTATTGCTTAGATCAAGTGTAGAAAGTTGATTTTTTGTAATTGATAAAAATGTTAAAGCAACAAAATCTTCCAATCCTGTAGCATCTTCAATATTTTTATTATGTAAGCTTAGTTCTTTTATGGTGTTAATAGCTGTAGTAGGGACATAATCATCGAGCATACCAGAGTCATAACCCAAATCAATCAATGCTTGCTCTAGATTGTCGTCTGGGACATAAGTGTTCTGTGCTGTTAGGATTAGATTATAAAATATAAAAACAAAAAGTAATATTTTTTTCATAATAATTAGTTCTGTATATAGAGGCAAAACTATGTAATAAACAAAAGGTGAATCCCACCCTTTATGGGTGGTTTTTATGTTTTTTTACAGGAGTTATTTTATAGAATATATTTCCAAAAATGATTAGCGAATAACTACCAAGTATCATAACACTGGGTCACTCTGAACTCTCGATTGGCATGAAATAAGTTCTAAGCCTAGGATGAGGTGCTGAAACAAGTTTAGTATTTCAAAAAAGAACATTTTATTACGGTAAATTCAAACAATAAATGGTATGAGATAGGAAAAGAGGATATCATAAAAATCACCCTTTTTGAGAGAGAGATTGTATTTAGAACTATACTACCTTTGCGCCAAAAAAAGGGATAATAGTATGTCGCAAATAACAGTGCCTAAGAAAGATCAATATTTGGTTACTTATAAGCAATTAAGTCTTTATAGAGTGGGAGAAGAGAATCTAATAGAATTTTCTGACTTTGTGTTTAGATTATATGCATATCATTATTTTAAAAAATATGCATGGTACCCCAATCCAGAGGATATACGAGAAATGAGGGAGGACGATAAAAAGTATTTTAAGGATTCTGTTTATTTTGCATTTAAAAATTCAGAAGGACAATTATTGGGAACTATTAAAGCGACCCAAAAAAACAATCATATTGTTTTTCCTATAGAACATGAGTTCCAGATAGATATTGATACTCTGATTAAAGAACGAGAACTTAGAGTAGAAAATATCTGGCATTTAGGGAGGTTAGCTATAGACTCTGCCGCGATAAGAAAAAAAGAATTACCTATTACAGCCAGAGAAATGATGCGATATTTATTACTTGAGATATTCGAGGTAATAAATGGTACCGATCACCCATTAATTGTTGCAGAATCAGATGTGTTAATTTATCAGATGTTTAGGGAACTTGGGATACATATGCAAATAATTGGAGATGTAAAAGATTGTTTGGGGAGTCCTACATATCCTGTTATTATCGAAGGAAAAGATGTGAAAGATTGGCTGGATAACAATACCAAATTTTATGAAGGAATGGAACTTGTGTATTAATAATATTATTAGTAACTAACACTGTTCTTAAAAACTGATGTTACAAATATGAAAAACAAAGAAACTATGCTGATTGCTGATAAAGCAATTCCTGAGATGCATAATGATAAGCGATATCATAAAAATGTATTATATATAACTCCAGAGCAGCAGGATAAGATTAAAAATAAAAAAATCCTTTTTGGAGGAGTAGGACTGGGGAGTGTTATTGCAGAGGCAGCTTTGAGATTAGGTTTCGAAAATTTTGTATTCATTGATGGGGATGAAGTAGAACTTTCTAATTTGAATCGTCAGAATTATGATCAAAAAGATATAGGGAAATCTAAAGTTGAGGCAATAACAGAACGGTTAAAAGCGATCAATCCCGATGTGAAAATTGAGTATCATCATATTTTTTTAGAACCTTCTACAATTTCTGGATATGTAGATGGATGTGATATTGCAATCAATGCCATTGATTTTGATACAGCACAAACTCCTTTTGTTTTTGATGAGGTATGTAAAGAAAAAGGAATTTCGGTGATACATCCGTTAAACTTTGGATGGGCGAGTGCTGCATATGTAGTAACTCCCGATAGTGAGCAAATATATGATATCGCAAGAAATGAAGGAAGGTTCGAACTAGTATTGGTAGACAATATGTTACAATATCTAAAAGGTAAAAATGAAATGAATCTAGATTGGTTTTATGAGTTTATCGAATTGTATAGAGTAAATTCTACAAAGATTACGCCTCCGCAGCTTGTAGTTGGATCAAACCTGGCGGCAGGATTAGTTAGTAATATTTTATTTAGTCTGGTAAATGGTATTGAGGTGAAAACGTTTCCGGAGCCTTATTTTTTATCTACTAGATAAATGTTTTATTGTCTGATTAGTAGCGCTGTAATTTTTGATCTATACCAAGAAACTATTCATTGAAAATAAATAGCAGATTATCTATTGCGTACATCACTTTCGATCATTCCATCTCTTAACCTGATCACTCTATGAGCATGCGCTGCAACTTCCTCTTCATGTGTTACCAGAATTACAGTATTTCCGGCAGCATGAATATCATCAAAAAGCTGCATGATTTCTAATGAAGTTTTAGAATCTAGATTACCAGTAGGTTCATCAGCCAGAATAATAGAAGGTTTATTTACCAATGCACGACCAACAGCAACACGCTGTCGTTGACCACCAGAAAGCTGACTAGGTTTATGATCCATTCGATCCGCTAAACCAACATCTGTTAATACTTTTTCGGCTCTTATATTTCTATCTTTTTTCGACATTCCTGCATATACCATAGGCAAAGCAACATTATCTAAGGCAGTAGTTCTGGGTAATAAATTAAAAGTCTGAAAAACAAATCCGATCTCTCGATTCCTAATATCCGCTAACTCATCATCAGTCATAGTACTTACATCATTTCCATTAAGGTTATAAGTCCCGTCTGTAGGAGTGTCTAAACATCCTAGGAGGTTCATTAAGGTAGATTTTCCAGAACCAGATGGTCCCATAATAGCTAGATATTCACCTCTTTTAATATCCAGATCAATACCTTTTAGGACATAGACAGTTTCTTGACCAAGTTGAAAATTTCTGATGATGCCCCTAATTTCTATAACGTTACTCATATAACTCTCATTTGCGACTGTAAGATACAATATTCGCCTATATGACGCTTCGCAAAAGGAGTTGTTACATTCTTATCGTAAAATGTTCTTTTACTTGCTCTTTTCTGAAAAAAATAAACCCAAAATCGTATGTGTCAATAGTCACTTTTACATGAGAATGCCTTTTTAAACGATTCCATAATTGTATAGATTTTTCTGAAGCATATATGCCTTTAATCAATACTAAAGAATCGTTTGTAACTCTAGAAAATAATTGCTCAATCATTTCAGAATTATAGGTGTTCGATTGTATGTCTAGGTATATGAAGTCAAAAGCTTCTTTGTGAGGAATAGATGTATATACAGATAAATGAGTATTTACCTTTAATATTTGCGAAACAGTATTCGCTGAATCTCCTAAAACTAATATTTTATGGTACTCAAAATAGGGAATAAGCCGGTTTACTAGTTTTGCATTTTTAAAACGTATTCCGGCATCATCATTTTTAAGGATTGATTTAATTGAAGTGTATGATTCTTTTCTTGTACGATCATAAAAACACTTAGTAACTAATGAATATACAAAAGGAGAATGCACTCCGTGTTGATTGGTAGATTTTAAAAGAAACTGAATGTATGTTTTAATTTTGAAAAGCATTTCTATGTAATAGTTAGAATTGAGTACAGAGTAATGAGTATTTAGTTCAACGTCTTTGGGGCTATGTACAAAGTATTAAGTAAATGATGTTTTTTTGTCCTAAGTATTAAGTCCAATGAAAGAAATATTGTTAAGAGTTCTATGTGGTTATAACTCGTATAATTGCTAAATCATCGGTTACTACATGATCAAAATTATCTTTTAGTATTTTTATTTTTCTATCAAGAAAGTTGTCAAATTCAGAACTCTGGTTATCAATTAATAGGTGATTGATTATTTCACTTTCAGATTTTTGTTTAGACTTGTCTTTGAAGTTTTTAAAAGTAAATATTCCATCAGTACAAATTGATAAATCGTTAAATTTCGAAACAGAAAGTTTTTGTTTTTGTGATTCATACCAATTTTCAAAATCTTCTGACATATGATATCCAAGATAATCGGGTTTGTCATTTTGTTCGTATTCAATTAATTCTCCATCAACACAAATCAATCCATCACCAATTGCGATAAATTCAGCCTTTGAACTTGCCGTATCTATTATTCCGATTATCAGCGTAGAAAGCAATTCATTCGTTTCAAGACCAAGTTGGTTTTTAATCAATTTAGTTTCTATAATCAATTGTTTGATAACCTCTTTTAACTTTGATTTTATAGTTGTAGGGTTACTTGAAACAAATTCCTCATAAAATTTAAGCTTACAAAGGTTTCTTAAAATTTTACTGTATAAAATAGACGCAAAAACAGATTCTGTTCCCATTGTACAACCATCCAGTACAGCAATTAATCGTTCATTAGAGGCAATAGGTTCATTAACAAAAAAATCTTCACAATGATTTGTGTGAAATTCACCAATATGTAATGTAGTATATATTTTCATTTAACGACGATACTAAAAACCTAGTAAGTATTTACTAAATAGAGTTCTTCTTCATACTTAATACTTTGTACGCATTACTTCATACATAATACTCAGTACTAACTACCCTTCCATTTTTTCAGAAAGTTCTAACCATCTCATTTCCTTTTCTTCGATATCATTAATGATTTTTTGGAGCTTTTGTGACTCTTCGTTGATTTGATCACCTTCTAGTGTACCCTGAGCAAAAACAAGTTCTATTTCTTTTTTCTGGAGTTCTAGTTTCTTTAAATCACGTTCTATTCGATTGTATTCTTTTTGCTCATGATATGATAAAGCAACTTTCGTGTCTTTTTTCCAATTATTTTTGGTTTTTGGTTCTGCTGAGCTTTCAATTACAACTTTAGTTTTAGCAGGTTCACGACTCGTTTCATAAGAACGATAATCACTATAATTACCAGGGAAATCTTCAATCAATCCATTTCCTCTAAATACGAACAAGTGATCCACTATTTTATCCATAAAATAACGGTCGTGAGATACAACTAGTAAACATCCGGGAAAATCTAACAAGAAATTTTCTAACACATTTAATGTTACGATATCCAAGTCGTTCGTAGGTTCGTCAAGAATTAAAAAATTTGGATTTTGTATAAGAACAGTACATAAATATAATCGTTTACGCTCACCACCGCTTAATTTTTCTACAAAATCATATTGCTTTTTACGATCAAAAAGGAAGCGCTCTAATAATTGTTGTGCCGAGATTTGTCTTCCTTTTTTCAGGGGAATGTAATCTCCAAATTCTCGGATTACTTCAATTACTTTTTGTCCTTCCTTAATGGTAATTCCAGCCTGAGTATAATATCCAAATTTTACAGTATCACCAATCACTATTTTTCCTTGATCTGGTTGGATAGCACCAGTTATCATATTAAGAAATGTAGATTTACCTGTACCGTTTTTACCAATAATACCTATACGTTCACCTTTTTTAAATACATATTCATATTTATCTAGAAGTGTAAGGTCTTCAAAGCTTTTAGAGACTTTATGAATTTCTAGAATTTTACTTCCCAGACGCTCCATATTGATCTCTAGCTGAATTTCATGATCATTTCTACGTTGATGTGCACGTTCTTTGATTTCATAAAAATCATCTATTCTTGATTTAGACTTAGTGGTACGTGCTTTAGGCTGGCGGCGCATCCAATCCAATTCTTTTTTATATAATTGTTTTGCTTTATCCGTAGCAATTTCTTCATTCGCAATTCTAGCTTCTTTATTACTCAGATAATATGCATAGTTGCCTTTATAACTATATAACTTACCATTTTCTAACTCCACAATTTCATTACATACATTTTCTAGAAAATAACGATCGTGAGTCACCATAAACAAGGTGAAATTTTCTTTGGCAAAATATTCTTCTAACCATTCAATCATTTCCAGATCAAGGTGGTTGGTTGGTTCATCGAGATATAGTAACTCAGGTTTACTGAGTAATATATTGGCTAAAGCAAGTCTTTTTTTCTGTCCTCCAGATAATTGACTTACTTTTTGATTGAGGTTTTCTAATTTTAGTTTAAAAAGTATTTGCTTGTATTGCGTTTCAAAATCCCAGGCATTGATAGCGTCCATTTGCTCAAAAGCTTTCTGATAGGCTTCTGCATCTTCTGGGTTCTGAAGTGCTTTTTCGTATGAATTAATTATTCTTAGCGTTTCATTATCGGCTGCAAAAATAGTTTGTTCTACCGTTAAACTAGGATCAAGATTCGGTTCTTGAGGAAGAAAGGCAACTTTTAGATTTTTTCTATAAACGACTTGCCCCTCATCTGGTTCTTCATCTCCCGCAATTATATTTAGTAAGGATGTTTTTCCCGTTCCATTTTTAGCAACAAAACCAACTTTTTGGCCTTCATTAATTCCAAAAGAGATATCCTTAAAAAGGATACGCTCGCCAAAAGACTTGGCTATATTTTCTACTGATACGTAATTCACAAATTTTTTTTAATGAGGTAAAGTTACAAGGTTTTTCTATTAGATAGAAACAAAGTGATAGAGTTTTCGAAAAACAATATAGATGTCCCTTGTTAAGTAGGTTATTCAGGTTTTTGAAATACAATTTTTCATGCAAGGTATTGCTTTAGATATATTTAAACCTGAGTTAAACAGTAATGTTGGGTAAGGATTCAAGATTACTGTTATTTCAAGAAATACTAGTTAAAACCAAATTTTCAAAATGATAAATCTTAGTACTTTAAAATAATTTTTGTTAAAAAAATAACCTACTCAGTCAAAAAAAATATAGGAAAACTCCAATTCTAAAAGGTTTCAAGGAATTTTGAAATGTTTTGATCAGAAGATGATTAGGTGTTTTTTTTTGATATTATTTTGTCATGTGAATAATAATTGCTATTATCATTAGTTTTTAATTACATTTTTTTATGAGAATACTATTACTTTATTTGATTGTTTTGTTTTTTAGTTGGTCGTTTTTTGCACAAGGTACGTATCGGGATGAGTTTGGTAGTGTTTCTTATGCTAATAATGATGGGACATTAAATTGGGCAAGTAATTGGATTGAAACGAATGATGATAATAATCCAGCAGGAGGATTTATTCGAGTATTAGATGGCAGTAATGTTGCTAACCCTAATCAACTTGAATTTGTATGGATATGGGGAGAGACGATACGTAGAACAGCTGATTTATCTGGAGCTGCAACTGCAACCTTATCTTTTAATTGGCAAACCAGTAGTTTAGAAGCGGGAGAAGAACTTGCTATTAGAGTGTCAGATGGAGGAGCATTTAGTACATTAATCACCTTTGGAGGAACGCAGTCTGGGTTTTATAGCATAGATATTTCTGCTTTTATTTCTGCAACAACAATAATTCAATTTGAAAATGTAGGAAATGATTGGAATGAAAATAATGATAGGGCATTTATAGATAATGTTCAGATTCTGACAGCAGTAACGGTTAATCAACCACCAACTATTGTGGTGAGTGGAGATCAGCATTTCTGTCCTAATATTTCTAATTCTAAACCAGTGGTAGAATCCGTAACGATTACAGACCCTGATGATACTACTGTAGATGAGATTTCTATACAGATAACTACTGGATATGTAAATGGTCAGGATTTATTATCATTAACTGGCACTCACCCCAATATTACTAGTTCTTGGAATGCTGCAGAAGGAAGATTGTTTCTTACGGGACCTGCTAGCTTTGCTGAGTTCGAAGCGGCAATTTTAGCTGTTGTTTATTCTGCGAGCGCATCTAGTCCTCCTACAATAAAAGAATTTTCTACCGTGATAGGAAATGCACTTTTTCTTCCTGAAACGGGACATTTTTATGAATTTGTTGCAGATTCAGGAATCCGGTGGGACGATGCTCGAGATGCTGCTGCAGGAAGAGCATATTTTGGATTGCAAGGATATCTTGTTACACTTACCAGTGCAATAGAAGCTACTTTTGCAGGGGCACAAATAACTGGAAATGGATGGATAGGAGCAACCGATGAAGTGACAGAGGGTCAATGGATTTGGGCTACCGGACCAGAGGCAGGTACGCTTTTTTGGATAGGAGATCAAACAGGGTCTACTGTTCCTGGTGAATTTTCATTTTGGAACACAGGAGAACCAAATAATTTTGGTAATGAAGACTATGCACATATTACTGCTCCGGGGATTGGTATACCTAACTCTTGGAATGACCTGGCTATTGCAGGTGGAGGATTTCCTTATAATTCAGAAGGTTATATAGTAGAGTATGGTGGAATGCCAGGTGACAATCCTTTGCAAATTTCTGGAGTTACCAGTTTGAGAATAAGTTGTAGTGTGATTACCAATAGACAACGGACATATAGAGTGAATTATTAAGTATGTATGAACTAAATAGGTGTTATTGTTTTTCTTTTTGTTATTGCAAGTAATAGGATGGTAATAAAAAGAAAAATAGAAATTCGAGCTATATAATCTCCAGCCTTTACATAAAAGGTAATATCATCATTAGTTTTTAAGAAACCCTTAAGAACTCCTTGTTTTTCATAATCTAGTCGACTTATGATATTTCCTGTCTGATCGATAATAGCAGAGATTCCTGTGTTGGCACTACGAGCAATACTTCGCCTTGTTTCTATAGCTCTCAGTTTTGCATAATCCAGATGTTGTTTATGACCTTGTGTATTTCCCCACCAAGCATCATTGGTGATGATAGCAAGAAAATCAGCGTTGTTTCTTACGTATCCCGTTACAAACTCGCCATATACACTTTCATAACAGATAATAGGAGCGGCACCTAGGCTATCTTTAGAAAAGAACACTTCTCTATCGGGTTGCGTTGTTTTTTTGGCTACCGTACCACCTAAATCAATCATAGCATCTCCTACAATAGGTTTAAAAACACTTTGATATGGAAAGTTTTCTACACCGACCACTAATTTACTTTTATGATAAAGTTCATCTGTTCCATCCGATCTTACTAAAAAAGCAGAGTTGTAGTCATCATAAAACACACCACTCTTATGTATATTTGTCTGTTTACGTACTTTACTGGTATCTCTAAAAACATCAATTAGTGAGATCCCAGATAAGAAATTAGCGTTAGGGTATTGATTAAGTATACTAAGCGCAGTATTTTTTGCAATAGAGTATGGGAATTTTTTAAGCCTGTTATTATCAGTAAACACGGTTTCTGGAGCAATAATAAAACGTGTCTCAGGACTTATCTCGGATGTGGTGAGTGTTGTTAATAATTCTCCAACTCGATCATCTGTAGTATTGTATTTTTCTGTATATGGATTGATATTGGGTTGTAGAATCACGACTTCTACATCTTTTCCATCTTCTTTATAAGTCTTAAGAATTACAAAAGAAATTATAATAGGTATGATGATGATCAAACCATTTCGTATTGCCGATCGTATCAGAATTGATTTTTCTTTCTGTTCTCTATAAAGCAACACGCTTTTGAAAACTCCAATATTAACAATCCATACCCATAAAGAGCCGCCAAAGGTACCCGTATATTCATACCATTGGATCCAAGAGGTATAACTAGAAAATACATTCCCTAGATTAAGCCAAGGCCATGAGAATTGCCATTGTAAATGTAGGTATTCGAAACTCATCCATATGCAGGCTAAGAAAATAACACCTATATTGAAGTTTACTTTTCGGGCGACCAGATGATATATCAGGAATACCAATGCCATTAGTAATGTGTTGACAAATTCTGCAAACCACATACCAAAGGGAGTAGAGTTATATATCCACCAGGTAGTAATCATATTCCAGATGAATAAAGAAAGAAAAGCAAGACCTAAAACTTGGCTCTTATGATATTTATTAGCACGTATGTTATGTTCTACAATGAGAAGTGGTACAAATCCAAAAAACGAAAATAAAGGGAAACCATATGTTGGCCAACTAATCGCAAGTAATAGCCCGGTAGAAATGGCTAAAAGAATATTCTTCATAGTAAGAGTGTTCTACTTTAGTAACGAAAGTAAACTTATTTCGTTACAAAACTGAATTACGAATGCTAAAAAAATGTAATGATTTTACGTACTAAATGATATTAAAAGGTAGTTTATCTAAAGATGCTCCAATCTACTTTTATAGAAAATACATTAGAGTAGATTGCTGCACTTTGATCTCCGATATCAGTTAAAGCATAATCAACTTGTATCCCTTTATATTGAAAACCAACTCCAAAATTAGGCTGAAAACCTAACTCTTCAGAATCATCAAACTGTGTAATATTTTGGAAATTACCAACGCCACCACGTAGATAGACAATTTTAGAATAATCAAGCTGAAAACCAAAAGCAGGAGTTGCACTTATTGATGAAGAAGAAATGATATCATTAGTCTCAATAAAACGAGCATTCATATCTAGTTCTGTGAGTAGATTAAACTTTTTACCAAGATCAAATTTTCTGGCAATACCAATTTGTAGTTTTGGGATAGTTATCTCTGTAGTTTCTGGTAATTCCTGATCTCTAATCTGGGGAATCTGATCTTCATCAGGGATTCCATCCCCATTTAAATCCCCAATAGCAAACTCTTCTACATTCCATGCATTAAATGTTGTAGTGATATCTCTTACCATCACTCCAAACTGCCAATTGTTTCTTTCATATTGTAATGCAGCATCAAATCCAAATCCCCAGGAAGATGCAAAATCTCCGATAATTCTACGGATTACCTTCGCATTAGCACCATAACTAAGCCCTTCTATAGGGAGTTTTCGAGAATATGAAAATGTAAAAGCATAATCAGCAGCAGAGAATAAATTAACTCTGGTATAGTCAATGTTTCCGTCTGCATCAACCAAAGCTGTGGTGTCTAAAATATCATCTACACCAAAACGGATCAAGGATAATGCAATAGCACTTTTTTCATCCAGTGGCATGGCAAAAGCTAAATAATCATAGTTGGCAATATTTGCAAAATAGGCAGCGTGCATAAATGATATTTGCTTATCCTCTAGTCGAATCAACCCTGCAGGGTTCCAATACCCAGAATTTACGTCCCCAGAGGATGCTACCACTGAGTTAGCCATGCCTAATGCACCGGCATCTACACCGATATTTAGAAATTCATTAGAATACTTTTTGGTCTGCGCCGAAGAAATCGTAGCTACTAAAAATACAAATACAATTATAATTCTTTTCAATCCATGCAATTTTTGGCAAATATCCTACTATTTTTCAACATGATAAACTTTATTTATCATTTCATATTGTACAGTCTGTGTTAATAGACGAAAATTGTTTCCTATTTTTACACAAAAATTAACTTTATGTGGCTTAAAAAGCAAATACCTAATATAATTACTTTATTGAATCTTTTTTCTGGATGTATTGCTGTGATTTTTGCGATACAAGGAGATTTGGTAGAAGCAGCTCTTTTTGTAATGATAGGTATTGGGTTTGACTTTTTTGATGGTTTTGCAGCTAGAGTATTAAATGTGCAAAGTGAGTTGGGGTTGCAATTAGATTCTTTGGCTGATATGGTAACTAGTGGTGTTGTTCCGGGAGTAGTAATGTATCAGTTGTTATCACAAGTGGTCAAAGCTCCTACATATATGATTCCGGATTCGTGGAGTTCTGAATTAGATACATCTGTTTTAGATGCTAATTATGTACCATTGTTAGGTTTACTTATTACATTGGCTTCTGCATATCGATTGGCAAAATTTAATATAGATACCAGACAGACCACTTCGTTTATTGGATTACCGACACCAGCAAATACGCTATTAATTATTAGTTTGCCATTAATTCTTGCTTTTCAACCAGAAGAATGGATTGCTCATTTTATTCTTAATAAATGGTTTTTATTAGGGTTAACGGGTATAAGCTGTTATTTGTTAAATGCAGAGATTCCTCTTTTTGCATTGAAGTTTAAAACTTGGGACTTCGGAAAGAACAAAATCAGATATATATTTTTATTGTTTACCGTCTTACTTATTGTATTACTAAAATTTTTGGCAATACCTTGTATAATCCTTCTTTATGTTTTTATGTCACTTTTAGGAGAGAATAATGCAATACAAGAAAAGCGAGCCTAAACTCGCTTTACTTTCTATAAAATAAGAACTTTTTATATTTTATACAATTTTTATTGTCTTATGGACACATTGGTGGAGCGGACCATGGTTGGCAACATGGATGAAAAGGATTGGCATTACAATAAGCACTATCAAATGGATATCCTCCTTGAATTTTTTGTTGCTGTTGTTTGTCTAAAACAATAACGTCTTTTACATCTAAAATGGTTTGTAACATAATTTAAAGTTTACTAGTTGTTAATCTTTAAAAATATGTTTTTTCCATTGAAGGTTCTGAATGTTATGTGTAAAAAGTATGTTAAAAAGTAAAGATGTTTTTTGATGTTCGAGGTAGGTGAAATATAAATAAATTAATAACAGGATTCCTAATATAGAAACCCTGTTATTTATGCACTACTCAAAATGCACAAAGGCTATTAAGAACATTCTCTGTCATATACAGCTCTTTCGACCTGATTAAGGAAATAATAATTTGCGCTACAAATAGGATTACCTGGATCTTCAGGATGCGTACCTCCTGCAATTTTAGTTTGTGCTACCTTACCTAACTTTGTTACGTTTTGTAAACTTAAAATGTTTTTTAACATACTGTTTGTTTTTTAGATTAATAATGTTTCTATTAGTTTATGTCTTGAGAATGATAAATGTTACCTTAAAATCAGGAAAATATTAAAAAAGTATAAAGAAAAGAGCTTCTTTGTTTGTAATTTCTTGTGAAATAGATGTAAAGAATGGTGGTTGTTTAAAAAATTAACATTTGTGTTGTGAATAATAGGGATTTTAAAATAAGAAAGCTGCCTAAAAAGGCAGCTAAAAACTTAAACTGTGAAGTCGTTTTTTCTTAAAAAACAACTATCTTTTAATAAATTTAAATTGTCTTTCGTATAATGTTTGTTTTTTAGATTAGTATATATATTAATGTATTAAAAGGTAGAAATGTTACTGGAAAAATTGAAATAAAATAAAGAAAATTATTTCGTTAATACAGGAGTGTGGTTTAACTTATTGGTTTATAAAACTTAAATAAAAGTGAACAAAGGCAGAGTTAACAAACATTTTTTTTGATGAATAGGAAGCAAAGATTACGAAATTAACCCTGCCAAAAGAATGTGAAGCATAGTATTATTGTCCAAATGGATGTTCCTTTGATAAAAGAACAAGTTCATTACGAACTTTTTTTAGTGTATTTCCATATATAATTAAGCTTTGTAGCCCCGTCCTTAAACGAGATTGTACTATAGAAAATCTATTGTCCTTTTCAGGAGACCAGGGATGATCAAGAAAGTCTGTGATATTGCTCAGGATCGCATGTTGTGGTAACCAGGTTAGGTGGCTGTTTTTTGCTGCATACCCTTTTAGTAAAGACACGGGATATGTTCCGCCGCCAGATGCAGAAATACCTACAATAAATCCAGGTTTATGTCCTAAAGGTAAACCATTAGCTGAACCATTGGCGGTAAGCAATAATAAATTAACTAGTGCAGGAGGAACCATTCCTCCCCATTCTGGAACCACAAAAACTACTGCATCACAGGTGTAAAGTTTATCTAACACTTCTTTTTTATTAGCAGCTAATTTTTGATCATTTCTTTCAATGCCATAGTGATCCAATAAAAAAGGAAAATCAGAAAGGTCTAATATGGAAGAAACCAAATCCTTAGAAGAACCAAAAATCTGTTTTTGTATATAGTTTGATACTTTTAAGCTATTAGAGTTATTACGTTGACTAGAACTTATAATTAATACATCCAGTTTTTCTGACATCATGAATAATGAAATGGTATAATGATACGTATTTATAAAAAGTATGACTTTTTATGGTTTTGAGTGCTGCTATTTAGAAGTCCAATTTCTTTTTTCTAAGTTCAAAATTCTGACCGAGGTATACTTTACGTACCATTTCATCCTCTGCAAGTTCTTCTGGGATGCCCGCTTTTAGGATACTTCCTTCAAACATAAGATACGTTCTATCTGTGATGGCTAATGTTTCTTGTACATTATGATCCGTGATAAGGATACCAATATTTTTATTCTTAAGTTGTGCCACAATACGTTGGATATCTTCCACAGCTACGGGATCTACACCGGCAAAAGGTTCATCTAATAATATAAAATTAGGATCTGTTGCTAGAGCTCTTGCGATCTCTGTTCTACGTCGTTCTCCACCACTTAAAAGATCACCTCTGTTTGTGCGGATATGCCCCAGTCCAAACTCCTCAATTAGAGATTCCATTTTATGAAGTTGTTCTTTTTTAGATAACTTGGTTAATTGAAGAACACTAAGAATATTATCTTCGATACTCAGTTTTCTAAAAACCGAAGCTTCCTGAGCTAAGTAACCAATACCATTTTGAGCACGTTTGTACATAGGATATTTGGTGATATCTGTACTGTCTAATGAGATTTTTCCTCCATTAGGCTTTACCAAACCTACAATCATATAAAATGAAGTAGTCTTACCAGCACCGTTAGGGCCTAAAAGCCCTACAATCTCTCCTTGGTTTACTTCTAGAGAAATTCCTTTTACTACTTTTCGACCTTTGTATGATTTGATTAAATTATCCGCTCTTAGTTTCATCTGTATGTTTCTTATTGTTATCTAATGTCAGATGGAATCGCCAAAACTCTTTTAGTTGGTATCACTTTCATTGTTATGGCCTACTTCGTATTAGAATGACTTCTTTATTTTTTTATCGTTGCTAGTTTGGACGGTAAATTTACATTAATCTTTGTGAATTAGGGATTACCAGTAAAATAGCTATGATTTATACTTTTACTATGTTTTTATTTTTATGTATGAACATTAAGATTCTAGTTGTTTGTTTTCTAGGGCATCCCAGAACTCATAGGCACGACGCAAATGTGGAATTACAATAGTTCCTCCTATTAATGTAGCAATCCCAAGTGTTTCTACAACCTCTTCTTTTGACAACCCTTCTTTATAACAGGTTTCTAAATGATATTTTACACAATCATCACATCGTAGTACAGTAGAAGCTACTAATCCTAGTAATTCTTTGGTTTTTACGTTTAGGGCACCTTCCATAAACGCATTAGTATCCAGATTAAATATTCTTTTGATAATCTTATTATTATCTTCGAGAATACGAGAATTCATTTTCTCTCTATAAACATTGAATTCGTCAACTATATCACTCATTATGTATGTTTACTTAGTTGTTTGTTTTGTTTTTTGATAACCATTTTTGAAATAAAGATACTTACTTCATATAATATAAGAATGGGGATGGCAACGATAATTTGACTTGCAATGTCCGGAGGAGTAATAATGGCAGATAGGATTAGTACGATTACTAATGCAAACTTTCTGTATTTTTTTAAAAACTCTGGAGTGACCAGCCCTACTTTAGTTAAGAAAAACATGATCACTGGTAATTCAAAAATTAATCCACAGGCAATAACTGAAGCTCTTACTAATCCGATATAACTATCAATATCGAATTCATTAAGTACTTCTTTACTTACCTGATATCCTCCTAGAAAATTAATAGATAGAGGAGTAATTATGTAATACCCAAAAAGAACACCTAAAAAAAATAAAAAAGAGCAAATGATAATAAACCCTTTAGAGTACTTACGTTCTTTGTCATACATTGCAGGAGCTATAAATTTCCAAAATTCATAGATAACATAAGGAAAAGCAACAATGAATCCAGCCGTGATAGACGTCCAGATATGCACAGAAAATTGCCCTGCAACTTTTCTACTTTGCACACTAAATGGTAATTCTTTGAAGCATAGACTTTCATCTAGTCCCAATAACTTTGATAAATTACATAGCCCGTTATATGTAGGGAAATCAGGTTTTTTAGGCCCAAAAATTAATACATCAAATATAAACTCCTTAGCAATGAAAGCAGCTACAGCGGCTATGAGAACTGCTAAAGTTGCTCTGATCATATGCCATCGTAATTCTTCCAGATGATCCAAGAAAGACATGGATTGTGGATCCTTTTTACTACTATTCTCCATTATAATATACCTTCTCTCATTAAATCGTGAATATGTAATAATCCAGCATAGTTTCCTTTTTCCTCTGCCAATAATTGGGATATTCCGTATTCTTCTAATTTGTCCAAGGCATCAACAGCCATTGCATCATTTTCAATTCGCTTAGGGTTGGGAGACATAATATCTTTGGCCGTCAGTCCATCAAAATTTGTATTAGTTGTTAGCATACGCCTTAAATCTCCGTCGGTAATAATTCCAATAATTTTATTATTTTCTGTAACGGCAGTTGCTCCGAGTCTTTTTTCTGTCATTTCTACAATCACTTTATTAATTGTAGCATCCGAAGCTACTTCTGGTTTTTGATTTACAGACGTAATATCGCTTACTCTAAGGTATAATTTCTTTCCTAATGCACCTCCAGGGTGGTATTTTGCAAAATCTTTGCTAGAAAACCCTTTTAAGTGTAACAAACAGACAGCTACGGCATCACCAATAACCAATTGAGCAGTTGTACTTGTTGTAGGTGCTAAGTTATTAGGACAAGCCTCTTTTTCTACGAAAGCATTCAATACATAATCGGCTTCTTTTCCCAAAAAAGACTCTTTATTGGATGTGATACCAATTAAAGTATTGTTAAAGTTTTTGATCAGTGGAACAAGAACTTTGATTTCTGGAGTATTCCCACTTTTAGATATACATATTACCACGTCATTAGTAAGGATGTTACCTAAGTCCCCGTGTATAGCATCTGCAGCGTGCATAAAAACGGCTGGTGTACCCGTAGAGTTCATGGTTGCTACTATTTTTGAGGCAATTATGGCGCTCTTACCGATTCCAGTAATAATTACTCTTCCTTTAGAGTCATGTATAGTCCGAACAGCTTCAGCAAATTCTTGATCAATTAGATGTTCTAGGTTTGCGATCGCCTTAGCTTCTTCATTAACAGTTTTTTGGGCAAATGAAATAATAGTATCTTTTGTGTTCAAAATTTACGAAATTTGCGTGTTATAATTTTAAAGATTTTATTATCTTTAATTATGCAAAGGTATGTAATACCTTATGAATATTAAATAGCTCAAAAAAAAAGCTTATTAATATAGGCTTTGTTTATCTTTGGGACTTTTAAAATTAGAAAATATAGAACGATCCACTATACCAGAATTGGGGAAATATGGTATAAGTGTTAGCAATTTTTGAATTAGTTGGAATATAAAAGTTAAATGATTTAATGAGTTTGAAAGAAATCGACTTACAAGGATCTTTAAAGAAGTACTTTGGTTTTAGTCAATTTAGAGGGTTACAGGAGAAGGTAATTAGAAGTATCCTTAATAAAGAAAATACATTTGTGATCATGCCTACAGGAGGTGGTAAATCCCTTTGTTACCAACTGCCTGCTTTGATGTGTGAGGGAACAGCAATTGTTGTTTCCCCACTTATTGCATTAATGAAAAATCAAGTAGACGCTATCCGAAGCATTTCTTCTGAAGAAGGGATAGCCCATGTATTAAATTCGTCTCTTAATAAATCCGAAGTTAAAAAGGTAAAAGATGATATCGTCAATGGAGTAACAAAACTTATATATGTTGCACCAGAGTCATTGACCAAAGAGGAATATGTAGATTTTTTAAAAGAACAGAAAATTTCTTTTTTGGCAGTAGATGAGGCACACTGTATAAGTGAATGGGGACATGACTTTAGACCAGAATACAGAAATTTAAGAAACATAATAAAACGAATAGGAGAAGATATTCCTATCATAGGGTTGACAGCAACAGCAACGCCAAAAGTTCAAGAGGATATTCTTAAAAATTTGGCAATGAGCAGTGCTACGACTTATAAGGCTTCTTTTAACCGTCCTAATTTATTCTATGAAATACGTCCAAAAACAAAAAATGTAGATGCTGATATTATCCGTTTTGTAAAACAAAATAGCGGTAAAAGTGGTATTGTATATTGTTTGAGCAGAAAACGTGTAGAAGAGTTAGCACAAACACTAGAAGTGAATGGAGTAAAAGCAGTTCCTTATCATGCAGGGTTGGATGCTAAAACAAGAGCAAAACATCAGGATATGTTCCTGATGGAAGATGCTGATGTTGTAGTGGCAACAATTGCATTTGGGATGGGAATTGATAAACCGGATGTGCGTTTTGTGATCCATCATGATATTCCTAAAAGCATAGAAAGTTATTATCAAGAGACAGGTCGTGCCGGTCGAGATGGAGGAGAAGGTCATTGTCTAGCATATTATGCATATAAAGACATAGAAAAACTAGAGAAGTTTATGAGTGGGAAACCTGTCGCAGAACAGGAAATAGGACATGCACTCTTACAAGAAGTAGTTGCATTTGCAGAAACCTCGATTTCCAGACGTAAATTTATATTACATTATTTCGGTGAGGAGTTTGATGATGTTCATGGAGAAGGAGCGGATATGGATGATAATGTCCGTAATCCAAAGAAAAAACATGAGGCTAAAGATGAAGTGGTGTTATTGCTTAAAGTAGTAAGTAAAACAGGAGAAATATATAAATCCAGAGACTTGGTAAGCACTCTTATAGGTAAGAGCAATGCACTTATTATTTCGCATAAAACCCATGAGCAACCTTTTTTCGGTAATGGGAAATATAAAGAAGATAAGTATTGGATGGCGCTAATTCGTCAGGTATTAGTATCTGGATTGCTAAAAAAGGATATAGAAACATATGGAGTTATCAGAATAACAAAAGAAGGTAAAGAGTATATAAAAGCTCCTTCTAGTTTTATGATGACAGAAGATCATGTATATAATGAAACTGTAGATGATACTATTGTTACTGTTGGGAAAACAGGTGCTAAAGGAGGCGGTGTAGATGATAAATTGGTTGCAATACTTAAAGACTTAAGAAAAAGCGTTGCGAAAAAATTAGGCGTTCCTCCTTTCGTAGTATTCCAAGATCCATCTTTAGAAGATATGGCTTTGAAGTATCCAGTTACTATTGAGGAGCTGGGTAATGTACATGGAGTAGGAGAGGGTAAAGCCAAAAAATATGGTAAGGAGTTTGTAGCCCTCATCGCTAAATATGTTGAAGAAAATGATATAGTGCGACCCGATGATTTTGTTGTAAAAAGTACGGGAGCTAATAGTGGATTGAAGCTCTATATTATTCAAAATGTAGATCGTAAATTACGATTAGATGATATTGCAGCAGCTAAGGGTATGGATATGAACGCTTTTATCAAAGAGATGGAGGCTATTGTCTATAGCGGAACCAAATTAAATATTAATTATTGGATTGATGATATTTTAGATGAAGATCAACAGGAAGAGATCCATGATTATTTTTTAGAAGCTGAAAATGATAAAATAGACCAAGCAATTGATGAGTTTGACGGTGATTATGATGATGAAGAGCTTAGATTATATCGAATTAAGTTTATAAGTGATGTCGCTAATTAATCATTTTGATTAGGTTGGTTTGTCGAAAATATTTTTTTAGGTGTATACAACCTATGCTTATTTTGTATAAATCACTCTTTGAGTTGATTGGAATCATGGTGTATGTGTTTGATACACTATAGCTTATGGTTTCTCTCTGTGGGTTCAATTCCCTAAGCTTGTTTCGTATGAATAGGAAAACTTGAAAATCTATGATTTTCATTAAAAAAGCCTTCTTCTATTGAATGTCTCGTATCCTTGCGTAGAGGTAGTTTATTATTTCCTTTTTTAAAACAAGTTTACAGATAGATATATACTAGTATTTTTAAGATTAGAATCAGGTATTCTAGTGCTTTTAGAGATGTTTTTACTGGTGTATTGTCTAACTCCTATTTTAAAACGGCCAGCACCTATACCCCCTCCATAAAAATAGTCTGTAGTAATATTTTCTATTTCATTTTCCTCAAATTCACTGGATTCGGTTCCTAAATCAAAATCTGCCGTGATACCTCCTTCAAGAAACAATTCGAATTTAGAGCTTAAATATATATGAAATCTTGGTGCAAATGCTACATTCGCACTTTTATAATCTAATGTATAAATAATGTTGGAAACCAATGGATCAGTTGCCTCGGCAGTAAATGATTTATATGTCGCTTCCAGAAAAAAGCTTAAATCGACTTTGGTAAAGGGAATAAAGGATTCTATATAAATACCGTATCTTGGAGCAATTAGATTTTCATATACTACATCTTCTGTAGCTCCCGGAATGTCAGAAGGATGTGAAAAACTAATTAAATCTGCTGCTCCAACAATACCAATCCTTGTTTGGTTAATTTTTTTACGGGTATTGTATTCAATTTTATACCCTTTACATTCATTATATTTTTTGAAATATTTTTTTAGATCCGTTTGCGTATAGGTTAATTTGCTTACATCTTGATTTTTGCAATTAAATTTTTTTCGTAATTGATCCTTATAGGTATTGTTTTCATGAGGGATGATTTTTTCTCCAGGTTTTTCTGTTTCATCGGGAGTGTAATAAACTTTATATAATAGTAATTCTGGATAGGCAGTATCCGGGCTTGTATAAAAAAAGCGATGAACATTACTTTCAGAATATTGATAAAGAGTTACTTTACTTTTAAGGATTATTCGTAAATAAATTTTTCGGATTTGTAAATCGGGTTCTTCAGATTTGGTTGCTCTACCAAGATTGTCTCCTTTTAGATCAAATCGTAAAATATACCTTTTAAACACATAATCTTCTCCTACTCCAAATTCTTTGATATCTTCAATGCTCTCCTTTTTTGGAGAAGAAGAAATGGTTTTTTTCCATTCGAATTCTACAGGGTTGTTTTTCCATGGTAATTTTTTTATTAAGCATTCTTTACGTTGTCCATTGTTATCAATAAAATATCCGGCTTCATAAATGCTTTGCGCGCTAATAGTAGAGATAAAAAAGAGGGCTACTAAAAAACAAAATAATGACTTCATTTGTTAAGTGATCTGAATTCGTGTAAGAGCAAAGATAGTTTTTTTGTTAAAATCAGAATGATTAGAAGCATATTATAGAGTTTTTATGGGTAGATTTAATATTTTAAGGGATTATGAATTCTTTTTATTAATAAACATATGCAATTAGTTACCTTTGTATCTTAAAAATTTTTAAAGCTCAAAAAACGTTGTTATGCAAGACGGATTATACGCAAAATTTAATACTACAAAGGGAAGTATTGTTGTAAACCTTGAATATAAAAAGGCTCCTGGTACAGTAGGAAACTTTGTAGGGTTAGCAGAAGGAAATCTGGAAAATGAAGCTATTCCTCAAGGAAAGCCTTATTATAATGGATTAAAATTTCATAGAGTGATTCCTGATTTTATGATTCAGGGAGGAGACCCTCAAGGGACAGGATCAGGTGGTCCGGGATATCAATTTGATGATGAAATTCATCCAGACTTAAAGCATGATGGCCCAGGTGTATTGTCTATGGCTAATGCAGGTCCTGGAACTAATGGAAGTCAATTTTTTATTACGCACGTAGAAACTACTTGGTTAGATGGTAAGCATACTGTTTTTGGTAAAGTGGTTGAAGGACAAGATGTAGTAAATGCAGTTGCTCAGGGAGATGTTATTGATTCCCTAGAGATAGTGAGAGTAGGAGCAGATGCTGACAATTTTAATGCTGTTGAAGTGTTTAGACAATTTAATGGAGCTAAGGCGGAGCGTGAAGCAGCGGCAAAGAAAGAAGCAGAACAGTTATTAGAAGAATTAGCAGCTGGTTTTGATAAAACGGATAGTGGATTACGTTATAAAATTGTTCAGAAAGGTGATGGGGTAAAGGCAGAAAAGGAAAAAACAGTATCTGTACATTATAAGGGAAGCTTACCTGATGGAACTGTTTTTGACTCTTCATATAAACGGAATCAACCAATAGATTTTCCATTAGGAGTAGGACAGGTTATTCCTGGATGGGATGAAGGTATTGCGTTGTTACAAGTAGGAGATAAAGCTCGTTTTGTAATTCCACCATATTTAGGATATGGAGAACGTGGCGCAGGAGGTGTAATTCCGCCAAATGCTACATTAGTTTTTGATGTAGAATTGGTAGACGTTAAATAATGTAGCCATTAACATAAAGTTAAACGCATAAAAAAACCGTTGAATATAGTTCAACGGTTTTTTTATGCGTTTAAACATGTGTTTCACTAATTTGATTGGCCTCGCCAAAGGGTTTAATACCCCGAGGCTTGCCGCGAAATTAAAAATATGTTTCCAACGAATACCTCGTGGGCTTCCCCTGAGGTATTTTACTCTTTCTAAAATAGAATAGCATCTAAAATGCTAATTCGAAGTAGTGTTATTGGTACATTTTATTTTGAAACATACACTAGAAAAATACAATTTTAGCAGCTAATCTCATTTGAGAATTTAATATAAACCAAAGTGTACTATGTTAGTGTGCATTTGGCTTTGATTTTTGACTCTAACGTTGTGATTGCTGTTGCTAATCGAAGTGTGGTAATCTTATATCAAAAGTTTATTATTCTATTCAGAGAATATTAAAAAACAATTATGTTAATTATTTGTTAATATTCTCTAAAAGACTTATCTTCTTATAGTTCATAGGGTTAATGAGTATCAGTGCAATTAAAAATGTTGAATTTTATATATGATATTCAGATATTTATGTTTTATTAGCATATAATTAAGAGAGTAAAAAACCCCTAGTTACTTTTAATAATGAGAAGAATATTAATAATCTACTTTTTGTTTTTTTGTTTGATTTCTTTGTTTTCCCAGGAAAAAGAGAAGATTATAAGTAGTGTTAACGATCGGATTGAGATTATCGATAGTTATATGGAATCCGAAATGTTATCTTTAGACCCCGAAGAGTTTCTTGATAAAATGGCACATCATGGCGCAGCACTTAATGGATACTATGAGCGTGATAGACTGAAAAAAATTGTAAAGAATTTTGGAGTGCCTACAGCGATGGTTGTTACCACTTTCTATTTTTGGGACGATCAATTGATTCATGTGAACTATAAGCAAAAAGAGTACATGAAACAGAAAAATGAATTCGGACGGATTGTAAATGATTATTCTCATTCTTATGTTAAATTCGAATCAAAACATTATTTCAATAAAGGAAAACAAATTGATAGAAAAGTTGTAGGTAAGCCTTTAAAAGAGATAACTTTAGATAGAAATTTTATAGATTACAGTCGTCGGATGAAGGTTTTATTAGACGATAAATTTAATAATAGAAATGCTTATGCTGATCTTCAAGGAAAATGGATGAATACAGAATTTCCCGATGAGTATATTATTTTTGAAGAAACTTTGAGATTTAATTTTCGTAATGGGAAATTTATTAAGAAATTTAAGGTTAAAATAAAAGATGAAATAATGTCTTGTTCCTCTCCTAATAATAATTACGTATATAAGTATAAAATAGAATCGTTATCTAAATATGAGCTTGTATTGCAAAATCTACAGGATAAATCATCCAGTCCTGTGCTATACAGGAAGGAAGAATAATAATTAAGTGTAAAATGAATCTACAGTATCCGATAGGAAAATTCGAATGTCCAGAAGTAATTACTAAAGAGTATATTACCAATTGGATACAAGACTTAGAGGAGTTGCCTAAGAAATTGCTTTGTCTTGTCGAAGGGTTTAATGAAAAAATACTCGAGACTCCATATAGAAAAAACGGTTGGACAGCAAGGCAAGTTATTCATCATATACATGACAGTCATCATAATGGATACATACGGTTTAAATGGGCGCTTACAGAAAATAAACCTATTATAAAGGCATATCATGAAGATAGATGGGCTGAATTATTTGACACAAAAACTGCCCCAATACATCTGTCACTAAACTTAATTGAAGCTTTGCATGCAAAATGGGTATATTTTTTAAAAGGATTAACGGAAGAGGATCTACAAAAAATATTTATTCACCCAGAAGGAAATGTCGAAATTTCTTTGGCTGAAGATATTGGGATATATGCATGGCATGGGAATCATCATTTGGCACATCTTAAGATAATTGCAGGAGTTGCTATCTAAATCAGTTTACTTAACTAGTTTCTGATATACATTATTCTTTCCATTTGATATTACATCCAATGCTAGGTTTTTGCGGTTCAATAACTTTAGCATTTCGTAATACAGCATCTAGCGCTTGACGAAGATCACGCCCATTAACTGTAATTCCATTACCGGGGCGAGAGTCGTCTAATTGACCTCTATAAATAAGTTTTAAATCTCCATCGAAAAGGTAAAAATCCGGTGTGCAAGCTGCATCATAAGCTCTGGCAATTTCTTGAGTTTCATCAAATAAATATGGAAACGTATAATTATTTTTCCTAGCAGTACTCCACATATGTTCAGGGGCATCTTGCGGATACTTTTCTATATCATTACTACTGATTGCTACAAAACCAAATCCTTGTACACGATAATCATTAGCGATTCTAACAATTTCTTCATTTACATGAATAACGAAAGGACAATGATTACAGATAAACATAACTACAGTACCTTTTTCTCCTCTTATGTCAGTTAAAGATACGTTGTCATTGGTTATTGAATCTACTAGTGTAAAATCAGGAGCTGTAGTACCGAGAGGTAACATATTAGAAGGAGTACGTGCCATAGTTATTCGTTTTTTCGGATTATTCGAAATTACAATATTATAGTATATAAGTCTAAAAAATGCTATCTTAGTTACACTACAAAACAAAAATTATGAGGTCTTTAGAAAATTGGTTTGAAGAATATGCTGTAAGTCATCAGAATAAAACAAATATTATAATTCATTTTTTTTGTGTGCCTGCTATATATTTTTCAATTGTTGGCCTTTTGATGAGTATCCCGAACGGTATTTTAACGAAATTGATTCCCGGAAACAATCAATTTATAGAGAACTGGGCCTTTGTAGCTTTACTTTTTATACTGTTTTTTTATGTAAGGTTATCGGTTAAAATGGCACTGCAGGTTTTAGTGTTTTCTGTTTTCTGTATTATAGTGAATTATTATATAGGTCAGCATGTAAGGCTTTGGTTAGTTTCATTATTGATTTTTGGAATTGCTTGGATAGGACAGTTCTATGGACATAAGTTAGAAGGTAAAAAGCCATCTTTTCTGAAAGATCTTCAGTTTTTATTGATTGGCCCAGGATGGGTGATTCAGAAAATTTTTGGAAAGAAATAATATGAAGTTAGTGACTTGGAAAAATTCAGGATCTTATTACACGTATGGAGCGTATAAAATATTTTATAAGCAAGAAGGTAGAGGAGAGCCTTTAATACTAGTTCATGGGTTTCCTACTTCATCTTGGGATTGGAGTAAAGTATGGAGTTCACTTATTCAGAATTATGAAGTATTAACTCTAGATATGCTAGGGTATGGGTTTTCTTCAAAGCCTACAGATTATGTGTATAGTATTGGAAAACAAGTTGATTTATGGGAAGTGTTTTTGGAAGAGAAAAATATAAAATCTTTCCATATTCTTGCCCATAATTATGGAGATACTGTTGTTCAGGAAATGTTAGCCAGAAACTTAGAGGATTTTGCATATAAATTTGATATAAAATCAGTTTGCTTCCTTAATGGAGGCATGTTTCCTGAAACAAATTTTCCTACGCTAACTCAAAAGATGTTATTAACTCCTCTGGGAGTGTTACTTAAGCATTTCATGGGGAGAGATACATTAGCTAAGAATTTCAGGAAGATTTTTGGAAAGAGGACACAAGCAAGTGAAGAAGAAATCGATGAATTTTGGGAAACAATAGTTTTTAATTCAGGTAAAAATGTAATTCCTAAAATTATTCAGTATTTAAAAGAAAGAGATACTAATAAAATGCGTTGGAGAGAAGCAATTCAATATACGAATATACCAAAAAGACTTATAAATGGTGGTGCTGATCCTATTTCAGGAAAACATATGGCAGTGTATTATAAAGAGATTATACCTAACCCTGATGTAGTTTTATTGGATGAAATAGGTCATTACCCTCAAGTAGAAGCTCCTAATGAGGTGCTATCGCATTATTATGAATTTCGAGAAAAAATATAAAAAGTTATGAATGGTATTTACACATTCATAAGCTCTACATCATTTTACTAAAGAATATTGCATTCATTAATAATTTGTTTGTTCCATACCAGAAAGCTCTAAAATTAGTATTGTCTGTAAAAAGGATGGTACTTCCTTTACCTATACTGTGATGTCTAAACGGTACTGTTCCAGACAATGAGTCTAAGTTTTTTTTGCTGATATATCCACTTAGCAATGGATCTGATGTGTATTTAATAGGGTTATTATAGCTTTGTTTATCCGGTTTGATGAAAAAGGTAGTGTTTCTGAATAAAGGAATTTTATCATTTTTATATCCAAAATTTACGGGATGAGATCTGTCGATTTTCGTTTCAAAAATAGCTCCGCCAATTATCTGTGCTCCATAAAAATTTTGCTTTTGCTCAAAAGAAATTGCAGTAGCATCACTACTATTTTGAGTAAATTCGATATTCATTAACTCATTATTTTTGAAGAGTTGTGATGCACTTCTGTATCCAATGAATGTACCTCCTTTTTGGATCCAGCTCTTTATCTTGGATATGGCGTTTTGGTTAAAAACATTGCCCTTGCAGTTTGGTAAAATAATATGTGTGTACTTGGATAAATCTTTATGGTGTAGATTGTCTGTAGTTAATTTAGTGATAGGTATATTATAGCGCTGATCCATTAAATGCCATATTTCTCCAGCATCGTATGGAGTAATTCCATTACCGGTAAATAATGCAATTTTTGGAAAAGATATGTTTTTAAATTGACTACTTCCTAGATCAATTCCTTTTGTTAATCCAGTTGATACGCTTATAATATCTACATGATTTTCGGAAGCTATTTTTTGTAAAAAAGTGTGTATCTCATTGGGGTTGAGTTTTTGATTTTGAACAGGTATAAAAATTGTGCCATAATCATAATTGTTATGCTCTATAGAGAACTGTTTCATTCCTACTTTAGCACGTATACCTTTGGCTAAAATTTTGTATAAAACGGCAGGAGTATAATATTCATGCCACTCCATAAGATAACCATAATTACTATTTTTAAAGTTTTTTCCTTTTTTAAAAGTAAGATTTGTTATTTCTTGGCCTAGGTTTGCATCTGTAGTTTTTTCGGTATAATCTAAATTAAAAGCAAGAGGGAATGTCCAGGCAGAAATGTCATAAAACAAACTATCCTGAAAAGTTGTTCTTTTTTCGAAAATGGCCTTAATTAACCTGTTTTGCCTTTGATTTAAAGGTACAATATAACTATGCCCTTTTTTAAAAGCTATGTTGTTATGAATAACATCTTCTTTTAAATCATAGAATTTAATTTTGTGTCGCTGCAATATTTCGGCAAGATGATAAGTAGAAGCGGCATCTTTTTCATTCCCAAAAAAGTAGACTTTGTTACTGGCTTCTTTTATGGCATTAATATAAAAATCTCGTTGATATGTTAAAATTTCTTTCCGCATTGATTTTGCAGCTTTCAATGTAGAAAGAATTGCAGTAAATTGATTTCTTATGGTAAAAGGGAAGGTTAAAATACCATTTACTGTCTGTTGAGCATGTCCTCTGGAGCTTCCTTGTTCGAATAAAATTCCGATTCCTCCATTGATATCAGGAAAAGTAGATCCTTTGCCATAATAAAAATCATCAAAATTCTCTTCAGTAAAATATAGAGAACCTATTTTATCTAAAGCTTTTGCGTGATAGCTAGCAATTTTTTTTGTGAGTTCCTGATTCGCTTTTGGAGTTAAAGGATGTGTTCTGGACTGTATTCCTGGTTGAAAGAAAAAAGTACTATTAGAACCCATTTCGTGATGGTCGGTAAGAATATTTGGATACCATTTATGGAATGTATTAATTCTAGCTCTAGACTCGGGTAATTGTGCTGGTAGCCAATCACGGTTCATATCAAACCAGTAATGATTGGTTCTGGCTCCAGGCCATGCTTCACTATATTCACGATCCTGAGGATCTGTACTGATGTTTTTACTTTTATTGGTGTTTGCCCAATAAGAAAAGCGTTGTAGCCCATCAGGGTTAAAAGAAGGGTCAAACAATATTACGGTAGTTTCTAGGAGTTCATCAATTTCCTCTCCTTGAGCGGCAGCCAGATAATATGCTGCCAGTAGGCTTGCATTAGATCCGCTCGCCTCATTTCCATGAATAGAAAACCCTTGATAGACTATAATGGGCAACGCATCAATATTCAACTGGGTAGAACTTACATCAGTTAATTGAAGGTGATCTTTTCTTATTTGTTCAATATTTTGATGATTTTTTTCTGAAGTTATCGTTAATAAAATAAGAGGTCTGTCTTCGAATGTTTTACCTCGATTTTCTAATGTAATACGAGGAGAATATTCAGCCAATATTTTCATGTATTCTACTAGCTTATCGTGTGTGACATGCCATTTACCTGGTACAAACCCTAAAATACTTTGTGGAGTAGGGATCTTTGAATTATAAGACACATCCTTAGGTAAGTAATATTCTAGGGATAGATTTTCTTGTGAAAAAGATATTACAAAAATAAGAGCGGCAATAGTCGTACAGATGTACTTCATCTCAGTTAGTTTGTTTTGTTATAAAGTGTTCAGTTCGAAAATAAAAAAAACCGACTCAGTGAATGAGGCGGTTTAGATAAGTTTAACATTAAGTTGTTAATACTTATATGTCATCAAAGTTTACATCTGTAAAGCTTTCGGTAGAAGCGACTACTTCTTCATTTATGTCGACAGAATCTTCTATTTCTTGCTCATATGACTTCTGAAAGTCTTTTTGATGTCTTTCACTGATCACTTCTTCGCCTTTTTCGTCCACAATATAATGTGTCATCTCGTTAAGAATCTCAGTAAAACCTACGAAATCTTCTTTGTATAGATAGATTTTGTGTTTTTTGTAGTGAAAAGACCCGTCGTCATTTGTGAATTTTTTACTTTCTGTAATGGTAAGATAATAATCACCTGCTTTAGTAGATCTTACATCAAAGAAATATGTTCTTCTTCCTGCTCTTAAAACTTTTGAGAAAATTTCCTCTTTCTCTAACATTTCATTATCGCTCATAATCCGTATTTCTTAATTAATTAGTCTATTACGATGGAATCAAAAATCTAAAAAAATTGTTAACCAAACAACAAAATATCAAATTTCTTTTTCGTTAAGTTGTTTTAAATATAATTCTTTATAATATCCTTCTACTTCTATTAGTTGATTATGAGAGCCTTGCTGTATTATTTTGCCTTCGTCTAATACTATTATTTTATCTGCATTTCTTGTAGTAGAAACTCTATGACTAACAATAAAAGTGGTCTTATTTTTGGATATTTTGTCTAAATTACTAAGAATTTCTTCTTCAGTTTCTGTGTCAACCGCCGATAAACAATCATCAAAAAGTAAAATTGAAGGGGATTTTATAATTGCTCTGGCAATAGAAACACGTTGTTTTTGACCTCCAGAAAGTGTAATTCCTCTTTCTCCTAAAACAGTTTCGTACTCATTTTTAAACCCTATAATGTTTTTATGCACCACAGCATTTTTAGCAGCTTCTATAACTTGATCATCAGTTGCATCTTCTTTTCCGAATTTTATATTGTTTTTTATGGAATCACTAAATAAAAAGGCATCCTGTGGCACGTAGCCTATACTTTCTCTTAGGTTATGTAGATTGTAAGAATCAATTGCCCGGCCTTCTATTTTTATTTCTCCTTGGGATACATCGTATAATCGACCTATCAAATCTAGAATTGTAGATTTTCCAGATCCTGTTTTTCCTATAATGGCAATTGTCTGACCTGGATCGACCTGAAAACTAATTCCTTTTAAAGCGGTAATATTGGTGTCATCATAGGTAAAAGAGACCTTGTCAAAAACAATAGAACCATGGATAGGTGTTTTTTCTATTGTACTATTGGTGATTTCTGGTTCCTGACTTAAAAATTCATTGATTCGTACTTGTGATGCTTCTGCCTGTTGCACGATTGAGGTTACCCATCCTACTGTAGCAACTGGCCAGGTTAACATATTTACAAAAATGATAAACTCTACAATAACACCAAGATCTTCTATAGTACCATCGATAAATTGTTTTCCACCAATGTATATGACAATGAGATTGCTAAGACCAATTAATAGTATCATCATTGGAAAAAATAACGCTTGGACTTTTGCCAGATCAATATTTTTTTCTCTACTCGTATTAGATAGTTCTGTAAAACCAGTAAGTGTTCGTGGTTCTATACCATATGCTTTTATTACAGAGATACCACTAAAAGATTCTTGGGCAAATGTGGTTAGCTTAGATAAAAACTCCTGAACAATAGTACTCCTTTTATGGATAGCTACACTTAATTTATATATAGAAACAGAAAGAATTGGTAGCGGAGCAACAGTGTATAAGGTTAATTCTGGTGCTATACTTATCATGTATCCTATTACCACCACAAACAAAGTAATCGTATTAACACTATACATAATAGCTGGACCCACATACATTCTTACTTTGGATACATCTTCACTAATCCGGTTCATTAAATCACCTGTTCTGTTTTTTTTGTAAAAATTGAGTGATAGTATTTCATAATGTTTAAAAACTTCATTTTTTAAGTCGAATTCAATGAATCTGGATACGACTATAAAAGTTTGCCGCATTAAAAAAGTGAAGAAGGCTGCAATAAGAACAGAACCTATAATTAACAAGATATTTATAATTAATCCACTTTTTACTACTGCAATGTCGGTAATATCATTGTTTATGTACTGCTCTACTACATCAACCGAATCACCTATGAATTTAGGAACAGCAATAGCAAAAATTCTAGCAATAATGGTAATGATTAGACCTATAATGAGGCGATACTTGTATTTAAAAAAGTACTTGTTTAAGTGACGTAGTGCACGCATAAAAGATTATGTTTTATAACACTTTTTGTTAGTGAATTCTTAAAGTTTAACAGTTTAAAATTTAATATTCGTAAGAATACATTATTTTAGCACTTCAAATTTGATGATTACATAATTATAACAATTTAAAATTTCTAAAAATGATTACCGAAGTGTTTACCGCCGATCAATTAAAAAAAGAATCGCCTGTATTTGGCCAATTATCTTTTAATGACCACGAACAAATTGTTTTCTGTCAAGACAAAGATACTGGATTGAAGGCAATAATTGGTGTGCATAACACAATTTTAGGACCTGCTTTAGGAGGAACAAGAATGTATAATTACAGTACGGAATGGGATGCTTTAAATGATGTTTTAAGATTATCTAGAGGAATGACATATAAAGCGGCAATCACTGGATTGAATCTTGGAGGAGGAAAAGCAGTAATTATCGGAGACCCAAAAGTTGATAAAACTCCAGAGCTTATGAGAAGGTTCGGGAAGTTTGTTGATACACTAGGGGGTAAGTATTACACTGCAGAAGATGTAGGGATGGAAACATCGGATATGGACACGGTAAGAGAGGTTACACCCTATGTAACCGGAATATCAGAATCTAAAGGAGGAGCAGGAAATCCATCGCCTGTTACTGCATATGGCGTATACATGGGGATGAAAGCTTCTGCTAAATTTACCTATGGAAGTGATGAGCTAAGCGGAAAAAAGATACTCGTAGAAGGAATTGGTCATGTTGGAGAAGAATTAGTACGTCTTATTACTGAAGAGGGAGCAAAAGTAGTTATTAGTGATATTAATGAGGAGAGGCTCAATCAGGTACATAAAAAATATGGAGCAGAAATATATAGGGGTGCAGATGTATATACAGAACAAGCCGATATCTATGCTCCATGTGCATTAGGAGCCACAGTGAATAATGATACAATTAATAAATTGAGAGTAAAAATTATAGCAGGAGCAGCAAATAACCAATTAGCAGATGAGAACATTCACGGAGCTGCCTTACAAGAAAAAGGAATTGTATATGCTCCAGATTTTTTAATCAATGCAGGAGGGATAATTAACGTGTTTGCAGAGATCGAAGGGTACGGAAGAGATCAGATTATAACTAAAACAGAAAATATTTATAATACCACATTAGATATTTTACATAAAGCCAAAGCTACAGGGTTGACTACTAATGAATCAGCTCTTAGTATTGCAGAAGAAAGAATCACTAATCGAAAAAAAGAAATTTTAGGATAAGTAGATTAAAAATAATACTATTTTTGCAAGACGAAAGTGAACAACACTTTCGTCTTTTTTAATGTAAAGTTCTTTGTAATTTCCCATGTTAACCAGAAGACATATTCGAGTTAAAGTAATGCAGTCACTCTATGCGATAGAGCAGACTCAAAGTGACAACCTAGATAAGGAAGAAAAATTTTTACTTTTTAGTATAGAACAGATGTATGATTTATTTTTGATAAATCTTCAACTTCTGGTAGAAATAAGAAAGTACGCCGCTGATTTTTTAGAAAAAAGTCAAAAAAAATATCTAGCTACCGTAGAGGATAAAAACCCTAATCAAAAGTTTATTAATAATGAAGTCCTTTTATTATTAGAAAAAAATCAAGAGCTAAATGAGGCAATAGATCGTAAAAATCTTAATTGCTGGCATCTGGATGATGAGTATGTAAAAATTCTTTGGAAAGAAATTAAGGAGAGTGAATTGTATGCTGATTATATGAGCACAAAAATGAGCTCATTTAAGGAGGATAAAGATTTTATTCTTGATGTTTTTAAAGAGATTATAGCTCCTAATGATAAGCTGTATGAATATATAGAGGATAAGAAACTTACCTGGATAGATGATTTACCTCTTATTAATACGAGTATTATCAAAATGATTAGAAAGGTAAAAGCGACTCATGATGAACATATGTCTTTACCGGAGTTATATAAGGATATTGATGATAAAAAATTTGCAAGAGATATTTTTAGAAAAACGGCACTTAATGGAGTGGAGTTTGCTAAAGAGATAGAAGGCAAAACTCCAAACTGGGATAAAGATCGTATTGCAGAATTAGATAAAGCGGTTATAAAAATGGCAATTTGTGAGTTTCTGAAATTCCCATCTATCCCTGTTAAAGTAACAATTAACGAATATTTAGAGATTGCAAAAGAATATAGTACCCCTAAGAGTAGTATATTTATCAACGGAATCTTAGATAAGATTTCGAAAGAGTATCAAGAAGGAGGAAAATTAAATAAAGTTGGACGTGGACTTATGTAGTCCAAAAAAAATAGTATTTTTAACCCTTCAAAAATTAATTAAAAACCTAAGTAATGAAAAAAGGAATCTTAATTTTGGCTGGTGTACTTGCAATGACATTTGTGTCTTGTAAAGATGATGCAGCAAAAAAAGTTAATGAAGAAAACGTAGCTGAAGCAGCTGAGCGTGATGCTAAAAACACAGAATTCCCTGTGATGACTTTTGCAGAAACGGAGCATGATTTCGGAACTATTAATGAAGGAGATGTTGTAGAGCATACGTTTACATTCACTAATACAGGTAAAGCACCTTTAGTGATTGTTAATGCAAAAGGAAGTTGTGGATGTACAGTGCCAGAATGGCCAAAAGAACCTGTTGCTCCAGGAGCTACTGGAACAATGTTGGTGAAGTTTAACTCTAATGGTAAGCCAAATGCACAAAATAAGCAGGTAACTATTACAGCTAATACTGAAGCAGGAAAAGAAACTCTTAAGATTAAAGCGATGGTAACTCCTAAAGCTAAACCAGCTACAGACGGAGGGGCACCAACAAGCAAATAATTTTATGGAAGGATTTGGAGGTCAGTTACCTTTTATTCTTTTGATATTTGTGGTGATGTATTTTTTTATGATACGTCCGCAAATGCAAAAAGCTAAAAAGGAAAAGAAATTTGCTGAAGAACTAAAAAAAGGAGATCGTGTAGTGACTAAAAGTGGATTGCACGGTAAGATTTTTGACTTTAGTGAAAAAAATAATGCTATTGTTATCGAGACAGGAGCTGGTAAATTAACATTTGATAAGTCAGCTATATCATTAGAGATGAGTCAGAAATTAAATGCACCACCTGCTGAGAAAAAGAAGTAATAGTAGTATTGCATAATAAAAAAGAAAGCGCGATAAATAATACATTTATCGCGCTTCTTTTTTTGGCTAAGAAGAAAATAGTGGGTTAATCAATTAGGACTAATATCCCTTAAATGCTACATTATTAGTCCAAATCGGTTTAAGACTTCATCGTTACAATACGTTGTGGTAACGGAGCATCGTAATTTTCTTTACCTAATGCTTCTACAATTTTTTGTCTAGTATCCCAGTATACATCCCAATAATTATCACAAGTCGAATATGGTAACGCTAGTAATTCTACCCCGTTAGCTCCTAGATTATTTACTGCAACTCGTGGGGCAGGATCTTTCATTACTTTTTCATCTGCATTCATAACATCTAGTACAATTTGTTTAGCTTTTGCTATATCCGTACCGTATTGAATCCCAAAAGGCATATCTACTCTTAGGTTCCCAATTGTTGTTAGGTTTGTTATGGTACCGGAAGTGATCGTTCCATTAGGAATGATTTCGGTTTTGTTCTGAAATGTCTCTAGAATGGTAACAAATACAGAGATTTCTTTGACAAAACCTAATTTACCATCGGTTTCAATAAGATCTCCTACTTTAAAAGGTCTGAAAACAAGTAACATTACTCCGGCTGCCATATGCCCCAGAGAGCCATTAAAAGCACCACCTATTGCTAATCCTACTGCGGCTAGTAAAGCTGCAAATGTAGCAGTAGGTATGCCTACAATACCAGCAATCGAAATAAATAAAAGAACTTTTAGTAAAAAATTAACAAGAGTGACCAGAAAGGGTTTTAATGTATGGTCGACCTTACTTTTATCAAATCCTTTTTTGATAGCCTTCATGATCATTTTAATGATCCACAAACCAAGGATTAGAGCTATAATACCTCCAACAATTTTTAAACCATATTGCCCAACACCTTCTTGTATGGAATTAAAAAAGCCTCCTAGAGACCCCATTATTGCGCTTCCTGTTTCGGTAGTTGTAGTTACAGCAGTATCTACAACCTTTTCTGTAATTTGCATAAATTTTGTTTTTAGATAATTAATTAGTTGTAATATAAATTTACGATTATCAGAAAAAGGAAACAATGCGGGTAGACCGTAAAAAAAGAAGAAAATCGTTAAACGTAACAAATTATCGACAATTTGCTGCTGTAAAAAAACATGATATAATAGCAAACTCGCAAAAGTTAAAGTGTATCTATAAAAGCACCAAACTGCAAATAATATATATGTCTACTACGTAATAGATGTTATGCAGATAAGCATTTATTTAACAAAAAAATAACAGCACTTTTTAGCAAGCTTTTTTGTTAAATAAATGCTATTTTTATTGGATTTGTATAAATATTTAGGGAGATTTACCTTAATATTGGTTAGACAATTTTATAAAACACATAAAAAGTTGCCAATAATAATTATTACTTTTTAAAGTAAGTTCTGTATGTGAATATAGGAAGCGAAGCTATTTATATAACTTAACTTAGGGATTAATAATAATGCATCATAACTGCTTTTCAAAAGTTTAATTCTTTGTCTTTTTTTCAAAACAAATGTATCATAATTCAATCAAATTTGGTGTCGGTTTTCCGAGGTCAATTGGTCTCATATGATTAATAGATAACTCCATGAAAAATTCATACTTAGTTGTACCCAATAAAGTATGAATACAAAATCAATAAATTACTTCTTTTAAAACCATCGTCTTATATGAGATATTACTTTTTGCTATTAATCCCTTTTATGTCTTTTTCACAAGTGCAGATAACTGGTGTTGTCAAAATAGAAAACGAAAATACTGTGGAGTTTGCCAATGTGGTGATAACTAATAGGAGTAATGAGTTTGTAACTGGAGGAATAACAGATGAAAAGGGAAGATTTAATGTATTTGTAGAAAAAGGAGAATATAGTATAAGCATAAGTTATCTAGGTCATACTACTTGGAGTAAACTGATAGTGGTGGAAGAAGCCATAGATTTAAAGACTATTTTATTGACAAGTGATACAGAATTAGACGAGGTCTTCCTTACCTCGAAAAAGAAAGTTTTCGAAAAAGAAGTGGATCGACTGGTCTTTAATGTAAGCGAATCAGTAGGATTGTCTGGAGGAGATGCTATGGATGCTTTAAGAATAACTCCCAGAGTTAGAATAGAGAACGGAGAGATTTCGATGATAGGTAAAGACAATCTAAGAGTTATGGTTGATGATAAAATTCTTCAGATTTCTGGAGAAAGCCTAGCTAACTATTTAAATTCGATTGCCGTAGAAGATATTCAAAAAATAGAGGTCATATCAACTCCACCATCCAAATATAGTGCAGAAGGGAATAGCGGATTGATTAATATTGTATTTAAAAAAGGAAAAAAGAATTTATGGAGTAGTTCTATACGAGGAGCATATAAGCAATATACCTATCCAGTTGGTACATTGGGAGCCAATTTTAATTATAATAAAAACAAGTTATCCATTACCAATTCCATTTCTTATAGTAATGGATCCAAAGTCATAACAGACAATAAAAAAGTGAATTTTACAGAACAAACCTGGTCTGGAGATGCACCAAGAAAGTATTTTTATAAACCTGTACTTAGTGGCAGAGTATCCGTCGATTATCAGATAAGTGAAAAATTATCAATAGGGACACAATATCTTGGAGAGTATGACCGAATCGAAGCAAAAGAAAAGGATGATACAGAGGTGATAAATGTAATCGCTAAAACAGTAGACTCTATAGTGAGAACAAGAGCATTTTCTAACAATACATCACCCACGCATTCTTTTAATATATTCTCAGAATACAAGCTAGACTCTCTGAATAAAAAAATCTCTTTTAATCTGGATTATTTTACCTTTAAAAATAATAAAAAAAGAAACTTTACTTCTGGCAATTATTTTCCAGATGGTATGATCACACCGCAAAGCTTTAATGCAGGAGAGAATTACGGGAAACAAAAAATAGAAAATTATGCAGCCAAATTAGATGTAGAAATGCCTCTAAAAATAATGAATCTAGATTTTGGAGGTAGGTTTACATCAACAAAAACAAATAATAGCCTTACTTTCTATGATCTTACTACAGGGAATCCTGTGCTGGATATGAATCAGAGTAATGAGTTTGATTTTAAGGAAAACACAGGAGCCTTATACATTTCTGCAAATAAAAGTTTTGGTAAAAAATGGGAAGTACAAATGGGATTACGTTTAGAAAGCACCCAGACTACAGGTATTTCTCTACAATTAAACCAAAAAAATGAAAATGATTATACACGATTGTTTCCCACAGCATATGTAGTGTACAATCCTAACGATAAGAACAATATTTCAATAAGCTATAGTAGTAGGATAAGAAGACCTTCTTTTGAGTTTCTGAACCCTTTTAGAATTGTAGAAAATCAATATACATTAATAGAAGGGAATCCTTTTCTACAACCTTCTTTTTCTGATAATATAGAATTTTCATATACCCGTAATAACAAGTGGGTTAATACGCTTTATTATTCCAAAACGACAAATGGTTTTACGCAGGTAACCTTATCGGATGTAAATACTAGTATCCAACAAATTACTCCGGTAAATTATTATGATGCACATTATTATGGGCTAACCGAATCATATTCATATACTCCTTTTTCGTGGTGGGATAATTATACTTCATTGGATCTATATTATGGAAAAAATGAATCCCGTCTTAGAAATATTGATGTAAATAGTTGGGAATATGGAGCATATTTTTCTACTAGTAATACTTGGACATTAAACACCAATAAAACCATTTTTCTGAATGCTAACTATTCATTGATGTTTCCTACATCAGGAGAAATATATTCTACAAAGCAATACAATACGCTTGATGTTTCGTTAAAATTTTCGTTAGCAAAGAAAAAATTACAAGTAGCATTGGTAGGAAATGACCTTTTTGGCAGCTACAGACCGCAGTATAAAGAAAGATCAAATGATGTGACTATAGAATATAATAGCTATTATGATAATAGAAATTTTAGACTGTCTTTGTTATATAAATTTGGAAATGCTAAAATAAAGGGAAAGAATAGAAAGTTTGGTAATAAGGAAGAAAAGAAAAGAGTCTCTAATTAAAACAATTTTAGTGTTTTAAAAAAAAATCCATTTGGGTATGTAGTAAGGCATAATGATTTGGTTTAAGATTAAATAGTTTTTTTTAATAGAGAATACCTCACCATTAAATTTAGAGCTATAAGTCATATAGTGTAGCGTATCCATAAAATAACCGTGAGAATCAGGTTGACATGTGTCAAGCTGGTTATTTGCGATTCCATGCTTGTACTGAGCATAGTCCAAGCACCACTGTTAAAAACAACAAAATAACAGTAGATTCCTTAATGTACAGCATGAGTATTTCTAAGGTAAATTAACCCCATAATTATAGGAGATAGTCATAATATTATAATTTTCAGGAAACATATTTCTTCAAAAAAAATCATTCAAGTAGTAGAATCATTGAGATACTTCTAGAACTATAAAGAAACTTGCAAGTGGTCCAATAAGGGGGTTACGACCATAAACTGTCGCTTATTATTTAATATTTTAATTCTTAAAATCATGAAAAAAATTCAATTAAAAAAGGGGCTTTCTTTTAATAAAGAAGCTATTAGTAAGTTGAATGATGATCAACTATCACAGGTAAAAGGTGGTGGTATCATTGGAGGGGCGAGTTCTAAAGGAGATTCTTGCTCTTGCTGTCACCATTCTTGCAGCCCTAAAGCCTAATATTTAGAGATTCTCCAACGCCTAGCGTTGGAGGATTTTTACATTTTTTTAAAGTCATAATTGGTTAAGTAATTACCAATTACCCAGAGTAAAAGAGGAGAGGTGTAAGCAGACAAAAACAGTTTTAGAACTCATGCTTTTTCTAACATTACTACTGGTATTATTCGAAAATTAAAAGACAATATAAATTTTAAGAAATCATGAAAAAAATCAAATTAAAAAAAGGATTAGCATTTAACAAAGAAGCTATTAGTAAATTAAATGATGATCAATTATTACAAGTAAAAGGTGGTGGTATCATCGGAGCAGGAAGCTCTAAAGGAGATTCTTGTTCTTGTTGTCACCATTCTTGCAACTCTAAAGTAGGAGAAGTAATAAACTAATTCAGTTAATTTTTAAGAAATCATGAAAAAAATTCAATTAAAAAAAGGTTTATCTTTTAATAAAGAAGCCATTAGTAAATTAAATGATGACCAATTGTCACAAGTAAAAGGAGGTGGTATAATTGGAGCAGGAAGCTCTAGGGGAGACTCTTGTTCTTGTTGCCATCAATCTTGTAACTCCAAAATTGGACCAGATGTCAATTAATTAGTACAGAATAACAAGAAAAGCATCGCTTTTCTTGTTATTCTATTTCATTTTGTGAATTTAGAGAAGCAGTTTTATAAACAAGAGATTATCAATTCAGAATGATAAAAATTCTATATATTTTTTCATATCAAATAATATTTTTTTTTTTTTTTTTTCAAACTACTAAGTTTTGATTATTAGTGTTTTATGGTTATTTATCCACTTTTGAAAATGATTTCAATGTATACTTTTCGGATACTAGTTATACTAATCAATAGAAAGAATTGTAATAATGCTTTGTAATTAATTCAGCATATGTCTCAACATCCTAATTTTTACAACCATAAAAACAACACAGACTTTTCTTGTATTTATTGATACAAGTTTATAATCAATTTATTATCAAAATAACTACGTAACGAACAGCATATAGATTTATGTATAATACTCAAATATCGGATATAGAGCAATCCTTATCCCATAACCAACAAATACTAGATAAGAAAGGAGTTAATTTAGGTGTTACAGGAGGAACATTGGGGCTTTCTTTATTTTATTATTACTACTACCTGTATACCAAAAATAATGAACATATTGACACTATAATGCATCATCTTAATAAAGCTTTCGAAGGTGTTAGCTCTGATTATAAGGGGTATTTTATTGCTTTGGATATGATGGAGATTGTACAGTTTTTATATTTCTTAAAAGATAAGGAATTGATCGATGAAGATATTAATGATTATTGCGAGGGGTTTGATGACTGGATATATAAGTTCTTAGAACTAAAGATTGAAGAAAAAGAAATGGATCCTTACGGAGGAATAATTAAAGTAGGAACTTATTTTTTGGAGCGAAGCAGGGATATAGAAATAAACGATGTGCTGGATCGTATTATATCTGTTATAGAAGAATTCTCAGTAAAAGAGAAGGATGATGGAAATGAAATAAGTTTTCAATATAATTTTTTGGATAAAACCTGTAGAGAACTAGGAAAAGGACATGGTATAACAGGAATAATCTATTTCTTACTTCGTGTATATAAGCAAGGATTTTTTCAGGAACGCTGTAAAGAACTAATTATACCTGCGATTAATTTTTTATTGAAAAATAAGAAATCTAACGGAGTAAATCTATTCTCATCTGATATAGAAAATACAAGCTCGTACGAATATAGTAATATAAGTTATGGAGATATAGGTATTGGATATACTCTATACCACGCCGGAAAAATTCTAGAAAACGAATTGTATTCAAAAGAAGGGATCGAAATTATGTTAAACATCTCACAGTTTAGAGATGATACTAATAAAAAAATATTTGATGCCAATCTTATTTATGGTGCTGCAGGGATTTATTCAGTGTTTAAACTATTCGAGCAATATTACCCACATGAATCTTTTACTAAGGCAAGCAAGTATTGGTTAGATAAAGCCACCTCGTTTAATACTAATAATACGAAATGGGCAGGTTTTAAAACGTTTTATAATGGAGAACAGGAAGAATTACAACTATGTTTTGATCAGGGAATATGCGGGATAGGCATTACATTAATGTGCAGCGAACTTAATATTTCTCCCGATTATTTACATTTTCTGAATTATAACTTCACATAAAAATATGGAACAAAAAATTAAAGAAATCACACAAATTTTTAATACTAATATTCTAAACAAAGATTTTTCTAAAGAAAGTATAGGTGATGGTCTTTTCGAAGGACAGCTTGGGATAATGTATTACTTGCTTAATCTTTATAAAGTAGAACAAAATGATGCGTATGCAGATAAAATGTCAGAGATACTAAATGATATTTTTTCTAAAGTATCTGATGGTAATCACGGGATAGCTATATCCACAGCATTTTCTTATGGACTTAGTGGGTTTGGGTATGTAACTCATGAGTTGATAAAAGCCGAAATATTAGAAGAAGATACAATGTCTTTTTTTCAAGATATAAATGATTATATCTATGACAGAGCAGTAATAGACTTTGAGAAAGGAAATTTCGATTTTATGGAAGGTTTTCCAGGTGCGCTATACTATTTACATAGGATAGGTCATTCTCATTGTGCTACTTTGGTTGATAAAATGCACGAAAGTCTACAGGTATCAAAATATCCATATTATAACCATATTGAGGAATTATATAATAAAGGAATTAATTTCGGGATAGCACACGGAATATTGGGGATCCTAACCATTATGCTCGATATTTTCGAACAAGATCAGACGAATCATAAGGTAAAGGATATTATTGAACATTGTATCACCGTAATTTTAGAATCCAAAAGGGAGATTAGTGAAAATGGAATTAAAATCTATTATCCATACAATCTTTTTTATGAAGGAGATAAACTAATTGCTCATCCTACCAATAGGTTAGCTTGGTGTAGCGGAGATTTGGCAGTATCATTAGTATTGTATAAAGCAGGAGTGTTATTAGATAGAAAAGACTGCATAGAATTATCCAATATACTGGGAGAAAATAGCACAAAAAGAAAAACAGTAGAAGAAACAGGGATACATATGGCTATGTTTTGTCATGGTACATCTGGAGCAGCCTGCATGTATAAAAGATTGTACGAATTGGCAGGAAACCCTTTATACCTAAAGGCATATCAATACTGGTTTGATCAAACCATAGCGTACTTAGACCAAGAAATAAAGGAGGTTAATCAAGATTATTATAATATGATTTTAGGATATGCAGGAGCCATACTACTAATTAATAATCATAATGATTCGATCAAAGGATGGGATCGCATATTCTTACTATAATCCCTTTAGTTATGAGTTATACTATTTATGGATAAGAAATTCGTATAAGGAGTTTGAATTATTTTGTACTAGATTAAGGCATAAAATTAAATAATAGCTACTTGTGTTGAGCTACGTCGAAGTATAGCTATTGTTGAATTTTATAATGCAGATATAGTGCAAAAGAAACGAACTATATGCGAAAGTTCTATGCGTAAATCGTATTAATACCAATTCTAAGAAGAAAAAGGTATATAGCATGGATACTAGATTGATCTCACCTGAATGACTATCGGTGATTCTACGAAATATTAAAAAAAATAACAGATGAAAATAGGTGTATTAGAACAAGGCAAGCGATCGCAGAATACCAATAGCCTTTTGACTATAGAAGATATAATAGAGTATGCCTTAGAGGCAGATAAACTCGGCTTTTCGCGGTTTTGGTTAACCGAACACCACTATTCCTTTATTACACATTCCTATGCGAATCCGGATATATTAATTTCTATCATAGCAGGTATGACAGAAAATATAAATGTTGGAGCGGCTGGAGTATTGGTAAACCTGTATGCTCCATTCTCTGTAGTAAGTAACTACAAATTGATGAATAACCTTTTTCATAACCGAATAGATCTGGGATTGGCTAATTCTCTAACGGATATACCTTATGTCAATAGCGCAAATGATTCCAGAATGAATGATGACAACTTTAGTCAATTTTTTAGAAAGAAGGTTACTGAGATGAGTAACCTTATACATAATGAAGAAAAGTACCTACAAGAAGAAGGAGTAGTAATACCGCCATACAAAGGAATAAAACCTAATCTATGGTATCTATCCACATCTTATAAAAGTCAAGAATTTATTATTAAAAACAAATTAAATATATGTAGGAGCATATTTCATAACAGAGGCCAGATTTTAGACAATCTGGATTATGATCGAGAAAGCCTACTAGAACTAAAGAATACCTTTAAAGAATTGAATGGATATTTTCCTCAAGTTTCACTTTCTCTGGCATTTTATATCTCAGAATCCATTGCAGAATCTAAAAAAATGATCGATGCAATGAATGCGTCAAAATCACCAGGTACTCAGGATCCATATATTGTTATCCCCACAACTCCATCACATTTTTATGACTTATTACATGAATATAGAGAACAATTTGGGATAAACGAATTTATCCTATATGATACAGGAAAAGACAATTCAAAGAAGCTAGAAAATCTGGAAATCATTTCAGAAATGTTTAATTTAACAAATGTAGTAGTATCATGAGCAAAATTGAGCATGTTAATGAAATTATAATAAGAGAGCCTTCCTATAGTTATAATAAATTTTTAGAAATACCTGATACGGATGCAGCCGTTAATGAATTCGTACTATTATTATTTACCGATGATTTTTTTAAACAAGCTCTTTTCTTAGCTTCTCCACAATTGTATTATCAATGGAAAAAAAGCATTGAAGAGACGAATTGGGAAGAGGATAAAAGAAACCATCTAAACAGAAGTATAATAAAATATTATATAAGGATTTCTACCAGATGCACCCCATTCGGATTATTCTCTAATTATTCTAGTATTTCACCCTCAGCAGATACACTAAAAGATCAGGAAATAAAAGAGTCGATAGAAACATATGCGAGTATTGATTTACTCTATTTATATGCAGTAGTCAATGCGATCAATAAAAATCATGTATTACGAAGTACACAGAAGTATGCTCCTAATAATTCTTTATATAAAATAGGCGGAGATTATAGGTATGTAGAAGTGTCTTATCGGAATACCAAACGTTTTCATGGATTAACTTCATTAGAATCGGATGAGATTATAGAGTTACTATTTTCGATCACCAATAAAGAAGCGAAAACAATCGAAGAGTTATCCAATATATTAATAGATTCCATTGAAGATGTAACATACGATGATGTATTGTCATATGTTCACGCACTTATAGATTCTCAGATATTGATAGGCGATTTAGACATTCGTCTTAATGAAAGCTCTCCCATTATACAGATAGTATCCTATTTAGAAAAAAATCTCATTTCTGTAAAAAAAGATGAATACCTAATGAAGGTGTATACTTCATTAAAAAAACTAAATGAGAAAATAGAGATGTTGAATAATAAATCAACAAAAAAATCTATAGCATTTTACAAAGAGATATTTGATATAGCCGATGAGTTGGATATTACCTATGAAAAGCAGTATTTAATAAATATTAATTTACGAAAAAACCATGAGTCACAGCATCAGAAATGTTTGACCTCTGCGGATTATGAATTGATAAAAAAAGCCATAGAAACGTTATCAAGATTTAGCACTCATAAAGCAAAAGAGGATTCTAGATTAAGTAAGTTTAAGGAGGCTTTTTATAAAAAGTACGAAGAACAAGAAGTACCATTATTAGTAGCTTTAGATAATGAGTTAGGGATAGATTATAAAGGGAATAGCGAACATTTTAATGCTTTTTCCAAATTGATAGATGATATCCAATGGGAAGGAGAAGCAAATTATATAGAAGAAATTAAATTAGATCATAAGCAACACACTTTTTGGAACACACTTTTTCATAATGCATACATAGGAGGCAAAAAAGAGATAGATTTATCAACAGTAGACATCAGTTCGTTTCCTTCTTCTATAGATCAATTACCTACCTCATTCAGTGTTTTGGCAAGCAAAGTGAATACTAAGATTCTAATACATTCAGCAGGTGATAACGCATTAGATATGATCGGAAGGTTTACAAACCTAGATAAGAAATTAGATACATTAGTGACCGATGTGGTTACTAAAGAAAAAAAGTATAACAAAGGCTGTATTCAGGCAGAATTTATACACTTACCGAACGATAGGGATGCTAATATACTTACCAGAAATATTAATAGAGATATAGAAATACCTTTTCTAACTCGTCAATCAGAAAATACAGATGTTATCCTTTTGAGCGATATTTATGTGAGCCTTAGGAATAATCAATTTGTATTAAGAAGTAAATCCCATGATAAGGTTGTTGATATATACAATACCAATGCGCACAATTATAAGTATGATTCTTTACCTGTATATGAGTTTATTTGCGATGTACATTTTGATAATACAATCAAGGGGTTGGGGTTAAATATTGGGAGCGCTAATGTAAATTCTTTCAAGTTTTTTCCGAGAGTAACCTATGGCAAAGACATTATTATGTCTCCGGCAACTTGGAAATTTAACTTAACCGATTTAGAACCTATTATCGATACAAAAACAAATTGTTTTGTTTTTAAAAAGTTTAGACAATTCACAGAAAAGTACGAGATACCGAAATATGTATATCTGGCAGAAGGAGATAATCAATTATTAATTGATACCGAAAATGAGTTTTTAATACAATTCATCTATGAAGTAGTAAAAAAGAAAGAAAAAATTGTAATAATAGAAGTATTAGAAGATATACAAGGGCGTGATACAAGATATGCCAATGAATATATCATTCCATTTATAAACCCTATAGAAAAAACACACAGTAGATATAATAGTGCTAAAGTAAAAAACGATAATGTCCAGAGAAAGTTCATGCCGGGAGACCAGTGGTTATATTATAAGGTGTATATAGGAATAAAATCAGCGGATATTATCATTAGTAAAGTTTTAAATCCCTTAATAAAAGAATTAAAAGAACAGGGATTAATAGAAAAGTGGTTTTTTATACGATATAATGATCCAGAATTTCATCTAAGAGTTCGGTTTAAGTATAGTCAAAAAGTTCCCGGAGCTATTGATAAGGTTGCTATCATTTTTAATAGATATATCAAACCGTATATGGATAACCATTGTATAGATAAGGTAGAATTGTCTACATATACACGAGAATTAGAAAGATACGGAGGAGAACTGATAGATGAAGCAGAAACTATTTTTTACCATGATAGTGATATGGCGATTCGTTTAATACAGACACTTAGAGAAAATAACCAAGAAGAAAAAAGATGGATACTATGTCTGAAAGCAATAGACGGTTTTTTCGAAATATTTAATGTATCCAGTAAAGAAAAACTGGAGATATCTAAGGGACTTTTTGATGCTTTTCAGAAGGAATTTAAGGCTTCAAAAAATATGAGAAAACAAATAGATAAAAAATTCAGAGATCATAAAGCCGATATTATAAAGGTGATGAATACAGAAATAGATGAGTATTTATGGAGTATTACAGAAAGAAATGAAATGATAAAAGGAGATGTAGAGAAGTTATGGAATATAGAAAAGTCTTTTTTGAAATATCTATTAAATAGTTTTATTCATATGACAGTCAATAGAATTGCTATTTCTAATCCCAGAATGCATGAATTGGTTGTATATGGATTTTTAGAAAAGTTTTATAGAATAGAGGTATATCAAAAAAGTAAACCAGAAATCATCTGTTAGAAAATATCAAGCGTATGAAATTTATACCACAAAGAGACCAAATGGATTGCGGTCCGGCTTGCTTAGTAATGATTGCTAGTATTTATGGAAAAAAATATTCGTTAGATTTTATAAGAGAGTTATCATACATTACCAGAGAAGGTGTTTCGTTGTTAGGAATAAAAGAAGCAGCTAATAAAATAGGTTTTGAGGCATTTGCTGGAAAACTAACAACGAAGGATTTCAAAGAAAAAAGGTATAAATCTGTAATCCTACATTGGAATCAAAATCACTTCGTTGTTCTGTGCAATATAAAAAAAAATGTTTTAAGAAAAGGATATACCTTTAAAATAGCAGATCCGACTCATGGGATACTGTCGCTAAACCAATCCGAATTCGAAAAAGGTTGGTTATCCGAAGAAAAAGAGGGTATTGCACTATTTCTGGAACCAACAGAAGATTTTTATAATCAAAATCCTGAGAAACAAGAAGAAACATCTATCAAATACCTATTAGGATATGTAGTCTCCTATAAAAAACAATTATCCCTAATGTTTGCTATGTTACTATTAGGGAGTGGTATAACATTAGTTTTTCCGTTTTTAACACAATACCTTATAGATAAAGGCGTAAATGCTAAGAATCTGAATGTCATAAGCCTCATATTAATAGCACAGTTAGTATTGTTCTTTGGTTCTATTACCATAGAAATAGTAAGGAATTGGTTAGTATTGTTTGTAGGCACCAAAATGAGTATTTCTATTATTTCCGATTTTTTAAAAAAAATACTTCAGTTACCCATCAAATTTTTTGATACCAAAATGATGGGGGACTTTCAGCAAAGGATACAAGATAATGAACGAATAGAAAAGTTTTTAACCTCAGAGAGTTTAATCACTTTCTTTTCTATGATAACATTTCTGGTCTTTTTTGGAGTATTGTGGTATTATGATTATAAAATTTTACTGGTTTATATTACCTTAACAGTTGTAGCAGTTTTGTGGTCTACATTTTGGCTTAAGAAGCGAAAATATCTGGACTACTTTCGTTTTCAGCAAAGAAGCGAAAATCAGGATTCCATTTACGAAATTCTCAATGGAGTTACAGAGATGAAACTCAATCAATTCGAAAAGTTTAAGAGAAATAAATGGGAAGAAATCCAGAAAAAACTTTTCAAAGTCAATATCCGGATTCTAAAATTAGACCAATTACAGCTATCCGGATTTCAGTTTTTGAATCAGGTAAAAAATATACTTGTTACATTTATGGCAGCTACCTATGTAGTACAAGGAAAAATGACACTAGGAGAATTATTAAGTGTTTCCTATATCATTGGAGAAATGAACTCACCTATCAATCAATTGATTAATTTTTTCCGTTCGCTACAGGATGCAAAACTTAGTTTAGAACGACTTAATGAAGTACAGCGACATCCACAAGAAGAAACAGAAAACCTAGTATCATTGCCTAGGCATAACACGCTAATAAATGCTAAAAAGCAAGGCATTGTATTAGAAGGTATAGATTTTCAGTATGAAGGTCCAAAGTCTCCATATGTGCTGAAAGATATTAATTTTTCTATTTTAGACGGAAAAACCACAGCAATTGTTGGAGCTAGCGGAAGTGGAAAAACAACCTTAATGAAATTGTTGCTAAAATTTTATGAACCCGCTAAAGGTACAATAGCAGTAAACGGCATACAACTATCCACAATATCGCCAGCAGATTGGAGGAGTAATTGTGGTGTAGTAATGCAGGATGGCTATATTTTTTCTGAAACTATAGAAAGAAATATAGCTATGGGTGACGAAGAAATTGACCAAGATAAGTTATTACACGCTATAGAAGTAGCCAATATTGGAGACTTTATAGATTCATTACCATTACGATTAAAAACTAAAATAGGAGCAGCTGGTAATGGTATCTCTGGAGGGCAAAAACAAAGAATTCTTATTGCAAGAGCAGTGTACAAGAACCCGGACTTTATCTTTTTTGATGAAGCAACCAGTGCATTGGATGCAGAAAACGAAAAAATAATTCACGATAATCTGCAATCTTTTTTTATAGGAAAAACCGTATTGATAATTGCTCATAGATTGAGTACCGTAAAAAATGCAGATCAGATTATTGTACTCAGAAACGGGCATATTGTAGAAAGTGGTCACCATCAAGAATTAGTATATAACAAAGCAGACTATTTTTCTCTGGTAAAAAACCAATTAGAGTTAGGAGGATAAAAATAAGTTGTTGAAGTAGCGAAATATAAATGAGTATGCTTTGTGTCTCAATTCATTTAAGAAAAGACAGATCCCGAGTTCTGTAAATAAGCTCGAATAAAAGTCATACTTCCTAAATGAGCCCTGTCTCCCAGCCAGTAAACAGGTAACCGCTAGAAATACCCATAGTGAGTAAAATGATAGGACATAGCAGCCGAGGATAGTCAACACCGTGTTCATATGTTGATGCTATGTACCATTCGGACACTTAATAATTAATATTATAGCTTTATAAATTTATGACTTAACAAGGTGTTTTTATCCAAACGTATAAAATATACTCCATTTGATAAGTTAGAAATATCTAATTTATAATTATCAGAGACTAAAAACTCTTTAATTAACTGTCCATTAACATCAAAAATTTCAATTTCTGCAATATCAGATTTTTTTAATTTTATTGTAATAATATCTGATCCTGGATTTGGATACATTGAAAAATTGTTATTAAATAAAAAATCATCAACATTAAGTGTGCTACTTAAAGATATAGTTTGCAGTAAGTTATTGTATCCTGTTTCTAATTCCCATGTGTTTGTGTTTGCAAATTGAATACTATAATCGGCATTTGATTCTAGAGCTGTTTCTTTATCTGGCATCCAAAGGTATAATTGAAATGTTCCTGTTAGTCCTAAATTAAAATTTTGCGAGATTGAAACAGAAGATTCCCAAGTTCTAATATCGGTATTGATTAATGCTGTTGTAATTTCATCTGTTAAAGTATTCTTCAAAATTAAATATACATTTCTCTCTTTAAAAGGTCTTGCATAACCAACATTTGATATATTTAAAGTTAAGTCAAAATCACTGTTGTTTGATGTTATTGTAGATGAATTTAAAACAAATCTATACCCAAGATTTTTTACAATCTCATCATAGTGATCCGAATTAATTATTTGAGTCCAGAACGGTGTGTAATAATCTCTATTTAGAGTTGTCCAGTTTGTTAAATTCAACTCATTTATTGCATTAGTACCATTAGTTCTAGCACCATTATTACAAGTATTTAACCCATTAGTTTCTCCTGTCATAGGTAAATACTTAGTTTCATTAGAAATATAATTATAATCAGTTGTTCCAACTGGATTTGCGCATTGAGAAGACACATCGTAAGTTCCTTGGTCACCGTAATCGTTTAGGAAAGCATCATTATAGAACCCAATTCTAGCTTTGGCAGTGTTTTGATAAGCAGCTTGTTCATTAAGTTGTACATTACCATACATCTTGGTTTTAATACCTGCATACCTAACTTGTACAGGAATCTCTATAGGTGTTGCTGCTAACATTGCATCTATTATTTCTTTACGATTAGCCCATTGTATTTCTGAAATAGTACCATCGGTACCAAATTCTGTAGAGTTTGTATAATACCATTCTCCCCAAGTACCGATAAAACCAGCTTGAAGAGAAAAGATAACATCTTTGTTAGTGTTTAATATTGTTGAAAGTTGAGAAATATGTGTTAATATTTGAGATTTGGTCGGCTGTTGAGCTGTATTTCCTTGTGCATTAGAATATGAAAATCTTATAATAATTTTAAGACCTGCAGTTCTAACATTATTAAAATCAGTTTGAATATTTTCTAAAAAAGTTGCATTGATATCTGAATTTAAGAAGGCATCTAAAAGAAAATAGCGGTATACAACTGTTACTTTATCAGTACTCGTTTTCCAATTGTTTAAAGTTTGAACAGAAAGGTTATTGTAGTTTGTAGTTGTTGCATAATCGCTAGATGTTATAGAATATTTTTGTAAACCTCTTTCTGGGTTTGCAATAATGTCTGTAGAAGCTGTGTAGTTTATAGATTGTCCTAACAATAAAGAACAACTCGAGAAAAGCAACATTAATAGTAATGATTTTTTACAAAGACTAGTTATATTAAAGGTTTTCATATATAGTTGCTTTTTTCTTTAGATGAACACAATGCTGCCTGTATGAATCGAGGTTTACAAAAAATGCTTTGATCATTTGATTCTTGGCAGTGCTTGTTTTTTATATTTTATTCAAGTTTATTAAAAATCAATGCCATTGCAAACACAAAACTATCATTGACTTAACGATAATTACCCTGATTTCGTATATAATGTTTGTGCCTTGAATGGTAAATATGGTTGTTGTTTTTCAAGAAGAGTAAGCTAGTTTTTGTTACAATGCCGCTGAAGTGAAGATTAAAAAGAATATATCCAGAGGTAGTTCTGTAGCAATAATTGAGAGCACTATCGGTAACTCATTCTACAGGCTATATCAGCTACCCTTTTAATATAGAAATTAGGGCAATTTTAAGATTTGTTTTTTGCTACCGCTCGACTCCCGTCGAGTGGCGGTTAGAATAAACAATAAAGTTCAGAATAATAAATACCATCATATTGCCTTTTATAGTATATCCATTCTTTACCCTCATATACCAATCTATGACGGCACTCGATACAATCGATCGCTAACAATCACTGATTCTCGTGCGCCAACAGGGGGAGAGCCATCTATTCGACTACAAAACGTTTATTTCTTTCAGTCCCGCTTTTTCAATATAGCACCTTTGTCTTTTAACGATATTTTATAGAAATCTAATTCTTTAAATGTTACTTGCTTAATCACCGTACTATTTCTTTCTCTTATGTAGGCATTTTTGAAAGTTAATTTTTTAAGTTCTTTATTTGCTAATTCAGAACCTTTTATTATAATGTCATTTTCAAAATGTAATTTGTAATTCCCTTTTTGGAATCTAATATTTTGAATGTATCGATTAGCTTCTTGACCACAGATACAATGAATATTCATTGTGTCTTTTTCTTTAATAAATGAATATGTTTTATCAAAATGACCTGTTCCATATCCTTTCCATCTCTGAGTTATAATTATAATTTTATTATTGTTGTAAATCTCGTCATTAGCAAAAGATGTTATATGTTTTTTGTTTTTAAGACTCTTTACATTACTATCTTCAAATTCAAATACAATTATATCTTTACTCTTACTTTCTATTAATGTTTTTTGTCCTTTACAAGAAGAAAAGGACAATATCATAATCAAATAATATAATATAGTTTTCATTATTTTAATTTTTTAATCCCTTTATTCAACGATTTTCTCACAACTGCCAGTACTTCTTTAATTTCTAAAGGATTTAAATCTTCTCCAGTTCTTTCATCTTGTATTTTTGAAATATGAAAATGACCTGTTTCAAGTTTAGGTCTTAATTTTGTTCGCAATTTTCCAACTCTATAGAAAATTTCATTAGATAAATAATTACTACCAGAGCCCTCATTAATCTTAACACCATCTTTTGGAGGATTTATTTCTCCATCTTTTTCATCATAAAGCCATTCGTGCTTTACTTCTTTTATGTCAGTAAATCCTGAATTTAATGTAGTTTTAATCCATTCTAAATCTGTTGAAATAGCTTTGCTTAGACTTTCTCTTGTGTAGTTTAAATTTTCATCTCCACCTCCTCTTGTAAGAGTACCAAATACATCAATATTATATTCATTAGGTAATGCTTGACTTATCGTAATAATCGCATCAACTTCTGAAATTAAAGGTTTAATATATTTTTCAACAACACCTTCTCCTATTACCTGTATTAGGTTTATTGCTGCCATCAAAATCTAAATATCTTACTGGAAACATCATTGTTTGAATAAATGCTCCCAATGTATTATCATTGTTTAAAGACAAAGCCACTACGCCTGAGGGATTTGATTGTAAAATATTATAATATTTACGATACTTATGGTCAAAACTATTTAGTAAAAATGGGTCAAAGCCAGTAATAAGTACTTTTTTCTTATTACCAGCTTTAGAAAAATCTATTCCTGTATAATTTCTACTTAATTCTTCAAACAGAATAATTATATTGTCTAATTCAGTTCCATTTTTAACCAAAGATTTTTCTACATCTAATTGGTCTTTAAATAATGGATTTCGTTTTGACCAAGTTTGCATTTTATTTCTTGCCCAATATAAAGGTCTATCATCAAGGTTTCCATTTTGTACTTGTTTTACAGACGTTTCCCAAAGTGCTTTTCCTTTTTCTTCAACAAGTGCTTTGATTTTAGAAATAGTAATATCTTCTGCAATTACGTTTTCTATAAACTCATCTACAATGGTTTTTATTTCGGAATTACTATTTATAAATTTATTTTCATAGTTATTCTCTTTGTCTTTCTTTCCACTATTATCGGTATTGAATAGTCCTATGAGTTCTTCATAGTTTCTATGATAGCTAAAGGGAACTAATTTGTCGGTGTCCTCTTTAGGAAGGTTCTTTTTTGAATGTTCCCAGCTTTGACTTTCAAATTTCGCATCAAATACAAAAGTTAAGACTTTTTCAGTATCAATTTCTGTTTGATTATTTTTATAGTTATATTGTTCTATAGCTTCATCATACCATTTTGGATCTAGGTAAATAGGTTCTGATACCGCTTTATCATTTTTAACAATAAGTGTATATTTTAGTTCTTCTTCATTATCTGTCAATTGAATATATTCATCTCCTATTTTTGCTTTAATCTCTGTATCAATTTTTTTGCCATCTTTGGCATCATCTGTAATGATTTGAATTTTGACTTTACTACCAAACAAAGCCTCAGATGTAAGCCCATTAGTCTGTACTAATTTTTCATCCTTTTCATTTAACCAAAATCCATTTTTGATACTTACAGAATTAGCATAGATAGTGTGTGACTCTCCGTCTTCAAAAGTAATTGTAAATGATGATCGTGCCATTTTTATTATTAGGTTTTAGTGAGTTTTAATCTCGACTAACGTCAAATTTTATTATTGATATTCAGTTAATTATGTTTTTGTCAAATTTATCAATTTCTACCAATATTTAGATTAATTTTTGCGCTTCGTTAGCTCGAGGAATTAATCGGATTCTGATATGGGAAATGTTTTGTAACGTCGCACTAAACTCAGCCTTAGCGTCGTTGATTAAATCGTTTGCGCAGCGATAGCGAAGACAAACTATTTGATCAATGGAGTTTAAGGAGTGTATGCGCCTTTAATTGTAAATATAGTTCATTTTAATGAACGTTTCAAAGGGTTAAAGTCTCTTAATGCGCGGAGTCGTATTCGTAAGCAAAGCAAGCGGCAAGGTGGTACAAGGAATTATCCAAATATGTTTTATCATTGGGAGTTAGGTTATCAATTAACATAACTGTTGACTATATAATAAGAGCCGTATGAATCGAGAGGTTCACGTACGGTTCTGTGAGAGGATTAGGGGTGAAAATCCCCTTTTCCTACTCGACTCTAAGCCGTTTTTCTAGTTTAATCCAGATGTCTTGTAACATCTATAATAGCTGTTTTTAAAACTTTGCCAGTCTTTCCATCTAAGATATATCTATTTATTTTTTCTGGTTCTAATGCTCTTTCAATTGTTTGTTCTACGTACCATTTAGGCTCTCCATCTTCAATTCCTCTTGAAATTTGATAGACATCTTTTTTGTTGATTTTTTTTTCTTCTAAAAATTCTAATACATTTTCCCAGCTAAAATAATAAGAAGCGTCATAATCCTTATATTTTTCTATATTACCTTGTATATCATAATCATACCAAACACCCTTTTTAAAAAAGTTAATATATTCAATCCCATATCCATTAAGTTCTCCAGATGAAAAATAACTATATCCATATTTAAAATCATCATCTTTGTTAAATTTTATATATTTTCCATAACCAGTTTTTTTGTTTCCTGATATATTTATAGATATACCATTATCTAGTATAACTTCATATTCGTAAGAAAAAGGTTTGGTTGAACCACTGGAAATTCCTTCACTTTCCAATTTAGCAATATCCAATTTTCCTTCTTTCATAAAAATGGTGTCTTCTTTTTTGATTTGAGAACCTTGTTCTTTGATTTCTTTATCAGTTAGTTGCATTTTTTTTGTTTTTGGTATTTGAGCATTGCAGTTGGTTAAACAGAGTAATAAAAATAATTGAAGTAGTGTTTTCATAATCAGGTTTCGTTTTCATTACTATTTTTAAGGACATCCCATTGCCATTTCCAAGTGCTTATTTGGGTTAAAGTTCCATTTGGAGTTGCATAAGTAGACATATGAGAGTAATCCATAATATTTTCAGTTTGTCCTATCTTAAAAGTATGCGTTCCATTATTATCAAAACTGTGATATAACCCCATACAATGCATCAATTCGTGTGCCACGAAAAAGGCCATCGGGTTGGAATACATTACACATTCTTTGGATGGTATCCCATTGGCGTGCCCTCCTAGCCCTACAATATTACTTCTATTCATACGACCACCAGGTTCTCCCAGAAAGAAAACTTTATAATAATTTGCATATTTTGCAAATGCAGGTTGGGCATTGAATTGTTGAGTTAAGAAATTTACCAAACTGACCCCGCCACTATTACTATATTTATGAAATATTTTATTTCCACCATTTCGTAATGTATAATCAGTATTTAAGGTTTGTACTTCTGGAAGAGCAACATCAAATAAATTTAAATCTTCATTTTCCACATCAGGCTTTACTAAAGCTTGTTTTAAAAAAGGAGTTAAATAATCTTCTTGAGTTACTGTATTTGTAGGGTTAATTCCACTAACTGGTATTCTTGCTCCATTAATATTTGTTTTAACATTCACAAATACAATTTTACTAACTCTTCGATTAATTTTATTATTTGCTCTTACTTTTAAAAGTCCAGATAATACTGGAGTATCTAATGATCCATTAGCTTTTTTCTTAGCTGCCCATACTTTGATTGTCTCATCTTTGGAGAGGGTATGAATACATTGTAGCTGAATGGTTGTTTTGTTTGGATTTCCTGCGGTACTTACACCCTTCATTGATCCAGCTAGTTTATAGTGTTTTAAAGTCGCATCATTTGGGTCATCAATAGCACCGGTAATGTCAAAATGTTTTTTAGGAAATTCAATATACAATTCATCTGGTTGTAAATCTACTTCTGTTAATAGTTCCAGTTCTGCATATGGTGGAGTGGCAATGTTGGGTTTTCTATAAATCGTTAGCCAAGGAGTATAATATTGTATTGGATTTCCTGCTGCATCTTTTCTGTTGTTGATGTTAGTAGGGTTGTATTCGTTTTCTAAAAGGTTGTAATCTTTTGGTGTAAAAACTGCTCCTGGTTGCGTAGCATAAACAGCACCATATTCACCAACATTTTGTTCGTAATCAACATCTCCATCAATACTTGTGTCTTCTATTCGCATCCAGTCAAACCCAAATTCTCCACTCCAGCCACTATGCGGTCTAAAATGAAGGGTTGCTTTTGGTTTAGGGATGATTTGTAAAGTATTACTTTTTTTACTTACTCCATTATGTTCCACTTTTGCAATAAGCTTGTCAATATCAGCTTTTTTAAATTCTTCCCATTCTTCTTTAATTTCAAAAGGTGAGATTTCTACTAGTCCATTATCAGAAACCGTTTCTGTAAAAGAAAGTTGTTTTTTACCATTTTCGAACTCAGTTCCATCTTCTTTTTCTATGGTAATATTAACCGTAGAGCCTTCAGGATTATTAATTTCTGCCAATAAGCTCGCTTTTTGAGTAATTCCAATTTCTTCAATACCTTCTTCCTGATCCTCAGCGTTCATCCAAACTATTCTGGTGATTGTTGTTTGAGGAGTTTCTCTAACGGTTACTGGTACAGTTTCTTTGGTAAAAGGATTGTTGGGATTAGCAGGGGATTCATAGATAGAATTTCTAATTTCCATAATCAACGCACTAAAAGTGATATCCATAAGTAGGTTCTCTGTGCTTTGATGATTAAAACGATAGTTGAGAAATGAGAGATAGGTGTTAGCAAATTTGATTTCAAAGTTTTTTTGCATTCCATCCCTCTTATAGACTACAATTTTTCCTTCTACCTTCTGGGTTGGAGAAATCATTGCTCCTTCAATTCCAGAATCATCCTTGGTAGCATTGGCGGTAACATTAATTTTTCCTCCAAATACTCTACTATTAGGACGACCAGTAGCATCAACACTTTGATTTAAGGAATAATCAAGTTGTAATAATGGATATTCTTTATCGAATATAAAAAGTGTAGCTTTAAAACTCATTATCGGTTATTTAAGTCGTCAAAAATACGGATTTTTCCGCATTGCTTGGTTATGGCTTAGAACGTTCCTTGTATGTTGCGTTTGCCAGCCGAAGGCGGCATATGCAATATACAAATTGTGTGTGCCCAGCATGGGGATCTTTTAATTACGAATGTAATTAATTAATCTAGAGGGTGCAAGTCCCTTATGGGCAGGAGTAACGTCTTGAACCAT
>CANMKK010000012.1 GCA_947498455.1 uncultured Aquimarina sp. | reverse complement strand
ATGACGAACTCAATAAGTTATCAACACCTAAAGCAGCTTAGGTAAAGAATTTATCCGTTTTTTTGCGTAAGGTGAGTAAATCATTATAATCTAGAGTCTGATCTTTGTTAGTGTCTTGATCAATAATAGTATATATTAAGTACTGAGATTTTGTTTGATTGTATATGTTTTTTAGAAAGGTAGCGGATTGAATTCTAACGGTTTTATCTGTTAAGGGAATCAATTTTTCTGAATCAATATGCTGAAATTTTAAATTACTTAGGTTACCTGTGATTTCATAACTGGAATTGTTAGAAACGGAGAATTGTGCTCTATCATAGTTGTCATACGATGATGAACTGTATGAAACTTTAGATCTTGATTTATAAATTTTTAAATGCCCTACAGGATGGATTAAATAGTCTGTACTATCAATCTGGATAGGTAGATCTGCAACTTCTATAAGAGTAGAATCTTTTTTTAACTCAGTTTGTTCGGTGTTTTCTATTGTAGAATTATACGATTTACGGATGAGAATTTCGTAAAAATAATTGCAACGATTTTTCGCTAGATTGATGAATCAAATTAAAGAATAGCCTTAGCTATTGTTCCATTTTATGAAGAAAATATAGTAGAAAAAGAATGCGATTAGATGCGAAATTTTTATTCGTAAATCGTATTATATACTACTTTGGGTTTTTTATCTGTGTTGCAACTGGTTAGAATGGACACGATAAGAAGGGGTAAGAAGAATTGTTTCATGTAAGAAAAATAATGTTTATAGCTTGTTTTCCAGAATATAAATGATAGTTTTTTTAAGATCTTCGTATTCGAAGTTTTCATCAATTCCAATTCCGAAATTTCGATGTGCTCTATCTTTATCCATCCCAATAATATATTTAGGACCTCCAAGTTCGATAGATACAGGAGAGTTTTCTGTTTGTAATTTGTATTCTAAAGTGTCATTTTTATAAACATAGAAAATATGTTTGTAATAAAGTTTGCTAGTTCCTTCTTCATAACGTTCAAAGGCTTGCACAAGTCTTCCATTCCAATCAAATTGATCAAAACAAAACATATCTTCTAAATGATCTTTAAGTTTTTGGTTTTTATGGGCTTTATAAAGTTTTTGCCGATATGGTATTGCTTTTTCATATTCTTTCTTACCATAGTATATCTGAATTAATTTAGTATATGTTTGAAAATCATTGGGATTCAATATTATCATTTCTTTAAAAACAAGTTCAGCCTTTTCATAGTTTTTAACTAGTAATTCATATAAACCGATATTATACAGGACTGTTCCATATGAATTGGTTTCCTTAGAAATTTTTTCTCTAGCGGTATAAAATGATTTTAGGGCTTTTTCTTTTAGGTTTTTTCGTGCATATATTTGCGGAATCATTATATAAGGTCTATCGGTAGGATTTTCAAGTTTTGTGGCTGTTTCATAATTAACTAGTGCCTCTTCTAGATTATCTAGACTAAAGTATGAATCTCCAATTCCACTATAATAATTACTGTTTTTTGGGTTTAATTGTATTGCTTTTGTAAAAGATTTTAATGCATTATTAAATTGTCCCATATAATTATAAGTCATGCCTTTGATGTAATGAGGGTCAGCATTAGTGTTATCTTTTTTAATAGATAAGTTCATGTATTTCAAGCAGCTGTTATCATCTGCTTTCATGTAATATGCAAGCCCAATTTGGTATATGGCCAAAGCAGGATATTCCTGCGCTTTGGAACTATGTTGTCTTATAATTATATCATATTTTTCTTGCTCGTGTAACTCTTTTAGTTCTTCTATAATATCTTTCTGAGAAAATGAATAGATACTTGTTATTGCGAATAAAAATGTTAAAAGTCGTTTAGTCATTATTACGAGTTTATTATCAGTTTTTGAACTAAGTATAGTATTTTACATTAATTATTTAGTTCTTATTTTGACATCAGTATTATTTTAGAGATCAAAACTTTTGATAGAGAATTGTTTGATTTTTTTTTGATAAAAAACACCTCTCATCGTCTTATTTGTAAAGGCAGCAGTAAAATGTTTTGTGCCCGCACGTTCCTTAAATGGTTTTAGATAGGTATCCTTGTTTATGTTTTTTCTGATAGTTTCTGTACTCCCACCTTCAATAGGATTGAATTGACTGTCAAGAACGATATTTATAGATTCATTTTTCTTTGATAATGATGTTTTCGTTAGATTATAAACTTCAAGAGACTCTATATTTGGACCAAAACGAGGCAAGTTATTCATTGTTCGATTCATGTTTTGTTGCATCATTTGTTGCTGTTGTTGCATCATCATATTCTGAAACATCCAGTGATGAAACCACCAGTCGTTATAATAATTATATGTTGTTTGGTCAACATAGCTTAGCCGTAAAACGTGTTGGTTTTCTATTGATTCATTGATTGTGATAGTGGGTTTGTATATTCTCGATTTGTTTAATTTCTTTTCGATTGTTTTTAATTTTTCATTGTTAAAATACCCAGAGAAAACCTGATGTATCGAATTATTTGTTTTGATTTCACCTTTTTCGTTATCAATAATAGCATATTTTGTTTTGTCTTTTGTCCTATAAAATAGAAACAAATTCTCTCGATGGTAAAAGGAGTTGATATTCTTAATTTTTTCGGTATCTAATGCATCAATAGTATAAGATCGTAATGAGGTGCTTTCTTGAAGTTTTAGGGTAAGTGATACTATGGATTGATCATTTTTAGAAAAATGGTCAAAAAGTAACTGATTCTTATCGTAATATACTTTTGTCTCATCTATAGAACCACTTTCTATATATTCATTCTTGTTAATGAACTTTGGCGGTGATGAAAATACTTTTGCGAAGTTGTCCGAGTCATTTTTGTTTATTTCGTAAGAAGTTTTGAGGATAGTTTCGCCGTTTTGAATAATTGTACTTCGTAGTTTTTTTTCTTTCATAGAATAATTAAGGAATATTGTTCTATTGGGAAGACGGAGTGTAACATTTGGGGTTTTATTCTCAGGGACTTCGTGAAGTGAACTCTCTTTGGTTAGAATATTGAAATCGATAATGCTAAATTTCTTTTTAGAAGGATCACTTCGGGGTATTATATTTTCTGAGGTGATAAGGGTAATATTTCCTTTGCCTTTATGATAGGAAATAATGGTAGGTTCTGATTCGAAAATAAAACTATTTAGTTCTATTATTTCATTGTTTTTATCAATAAAAAAGGGTTTGATTCCATATTTTTTTACGATTCTATCCTTATAAAAAATACAATGAATAGATGATTTTTGATCGATATCACCAGAGTATGTACGTATTGCTTTTTGTCCTTTGTCTAAAGCGAATTTTACTTCGTTTGCCTGCAATGATATTGTAAAAAGGATAAGAGCTATTCTAAAAATAGTAAGGTACTTCATAAAAATTCTATTAAAGTCGATATATAGGTTTATATGTTAATGTCGCAATTGTATAATTTGTTACCTGTTCTTGGCTACATTTTAGTGAAAATTATGCAATATGATCTACTTTGATCAAAAAAATAAATAGAATTTTAGAGGTTAGTAGTTAAAAGTTTATTATAATTAGGTTTTAAGTTATTGATAGTCATTATTTTGTGTTTTATTGTAATATCCGTTTGAGGCCTTCGTCTTGACTCAAGACAAGCTCTATTCGAGAACGATTACTCTTTGTAAAGTAGTTTTCGATTGAGCTCTACCAGACAACTTGCCTATTTTTAGTATTTTAAATAAGTAACTATCTATTGACCTCTATAGAACTTAATTAAGTTTTTAAATTCTCACAGGTCTCTGAGACCTGTGAGAATTTATATATTAGTTACCTATTTTTACTCTTACCCCTTCGGAATGACTACTGAATTCTGGCGCATACATGCTTTGTATGGTTGTAATTCCATTAGAGAAGTCTCCTTGATTGTTAACCCGAAGGTCATACTCAAATACATAAATTCCTTTTGGTAGGTAATCGAAGAAGAAATTTGTAGAAGCATCCTTGGTACTTTCATAATATCCTAATCCATCCTGATACTTGTATTGAGATAACACATTGATAGGCTCTAAACCAGATGCCCGCATATCCTTCATATGCACAAACTCCATGGCACGGTCGGATCTTAATTCGATTCGTACCCGGATAAGGTCACCTAATTGAAGTTTGGTGTCTTTGGTAATTTCAGTAATTTCTTCGCCTGTATCAGTATTCTTTTTTAGGAATAGTTTTTTCTTTAACTTCAGTGGAGTTTCTGCCGAGGTAATCTTGTCCAAATTCTCAAAATATTGCCAGTATAATGCTCCCCATGCGATTCCTTTTCCTTTTTTTGTGATATTGGCAGTTGCCATTTTTGGTTGTATTTCAGTGCCATTCCAACTGGTTTTAAAATATCCTGTTCCAGCTTCTACCTGTATATCTTTCATTGTACTTGGATCTATTTTTTGGTCTCCTAATACGATGTCTACCATATCTGTGATAGATAACCACTCACTACCTTGTAGTAATAATGCATATACGGCATCTGTGGTAGCTTTGGTCGTTTTCCAGCGGTTGGTTTGCTTGTTCTTAAGTAACCAAACTCTAAGATTGTCTATAATCTCTGTACGTTTTGGTTCTTTCTCAATCTCAGCAAAGGTTTCGATTAACAAGGATTGTGTTTCTATAGGTGCCTGATACCAGTTCCAGCTAGCTGTATTGGATTTCCAGTACATTCCTAGTTCTTCGCTAGTGATGCTTCTTTCGTCTAATGATCGGATAATTTTAGTCGCTGTTGCGGTATCATTATTTCTATGTGTTATTAATGCTAACATTCCCTGAGCATATAAACCACGATTTGCCCAGTATTTTTTGGATTGATCGAGGTAGTAATCCCACGCTTCATTAGTGTTTTTTGCTCTTTGGATATCCGAAAAGAAACTACGCATATACAAATAGTGTATCTGTGTATGGCTGAGGTGATCTTTTGTGATATCGATATTGTTTTGCGTACAGTATTTTTTTAATTTATTATATTCGGTTACAAATTCTTGATCGAGATACTGTATTGCTTTTTGTATCATATTTTTAGCATTGTTATCAAACTTGGTAACTCCTAATTTTTGTAGGTGCCCAAAACCTGTAACAATATGTTGGGTGATAAAGCGATTTTCTCTACCTCCCTTAAACCACGGGAATGCTCCGGAGTTGAATTGTAATTGTCGTAATTTATTAAGAGATGATTGAAGTTCATTGTTCATCTTATTAAGATCAAACAGCAGTGCAATACGTTTCTTTTGTTCTGTTTCGCTTTGTGCATCTCGTAACCATGGTGTTTCTTGGATAATCAGGGATTTTAACTCTTGGTTTTTCTCTAGATTACTAAGTAGGGCATCCGTATTTTTCCATTGTGTAAATACTTCCTGGATTCTTGGATTGGAATTCGCAATATGACTGGCTAATGCATTAGCATAATATCTGGAAAATACTTGTTCTGCACAATCATAGGGATACTCCATTAAGTAGGGTAGTGCTTGTACAGCATACCAGGCAGGATTAGAAGTCATCTCTAGTGTTAACTTATGATGCTTTAATGTGGTTGATGTATTGTTCTTTAGTTTATCTAAGGTAAGTGTCTTGGTTTGATTAGAACGAATCCACATAGGTAGTGTTTCTGTCACTAACATTCTGTTCGATAAAACCGGTAATACATTTTGCTCTCCATCAGAAAAATCTGCTGCTTTTGCTACGATTTTATATTGTACAGTTTGTACATTATCCGGAATTTGTAATTCCCAGGATACATTCGTATTCCCAGTTGCTTTTACAGTAAAATTCTGTCTGGCATTGGTGTTTTGTAACTCTGTATTTATCGTTTTGCCGGTTAGCGCGTCAGTCAATTGTAATTCTACAATTCCTGTAAGGTCTTTGGTTGCCAGATTGGAGATTTTAGAACTTAGTACAATCTGATCGCCTTCTCTTAGAAAACGTGGAGGATTGGGAAGGATCATCAACTCCTTCTGGGTAACAGTTTCTAATGTCTGTACTGCAGCATGTAACTCTTTGGTGTGTGCAAGCAGTTGTAGTTTCCATTTGGTCAACGCTTCTGGAGCTGTAAAATTAAAGCTTACGTTTCCTGATGCATCAGTAGTTAACTGCGGAAAGAAAAATGCTGTTTCTTGTAAGTTTTTACGGATTTTTACTCCTTTTAGGGATGATTGTTCCTCTTTTAATTCCTTTGATTCATCAGAAACATCTTCATAACCAGAATCAATAGAGTCATTTAATACTGTCGATTCAGATTCTTCCGCTAAACGACCATTTTCTTTTGATTTTTGTTCCATTTCTACAGGAGCAGCCGCCGATTTACTTCTCATACTCATTTTGCTAACAGCACCCTCTAATCCATAGCGATAGGAGTTGCCAAAATACAATCCAAACCAGTTTAATTGGTCATAACTCTGATATTGGAAACTAGTAGTTGAGGTGTGATTTCTATAAATAGAAAGATTTCCGTTCTCAAAACTTTTATTTCCCATTCTTTGGGTATACGAATAATAAACAGGTCTGTTGATAGGCTTAAAACTCCATTGATGTGGTTTAAACTGATCTAGAGAGGCGTCATACATCCCTGCTAATAATTCTGCTGTAACTTTATCACCTTTTGGACCTTTGATGGTAAAACTCCAGTTTTCTTGTTGTCCTGGTTGCAATTTGTCCCTAAAGGTATTGGTTTCAATACTTAATTCTGTAGGTTCGTAAGGTACAGAAATAGGAATTGTTTCACTCTGAAAACTATTTATATTAGCAAAGCTATAAGCAATCGAAAACCCACCGATATCCTCTTTGGTTACGGGTATTTTTATTGTTTTACTATTGTTAGATAGTTTAATGAATTTGGTGTCAATAATTTTATGATCTTTTTCGATATCAACAGTTATGGTGATGTCCTCCGAGGCAGAACTAATTTTTATGACAGCTTCATCTCCAGGTTTATAAGAGGTTTTGTTTGTTGTGATTTCAAAAAGTTTATAATCGCTTATTGTAGTGTCCGAAGGATCAAAAACTGAGACGTATTGTATGTCTTTTACTTCTTGTCCGAATCGATCTTTGGTAGTAAGTTCTAGTACATATTTACCAGAAGCCCATTTTTTAATACCGTCTAAAAGAAGTTTTTGTGTTCCCTTTGGTGTGTCTTTTGTTTCTGTTGTGCTGAATCCTTTATCCAGTAAGATAGTTCCTTTTTTCCAGTTTCTATAGTCATCTTCATCTTTATAAGCATCGTGAGGGAATAGTTTTTTGAACTCATCTTTTGTAAGACTGGTATAGTCCGGAGCATTCCAGGGACGATGTCTGAGAAGGTATTTTGGAGCATTGAGTTTATGGATTTTAATACGTCCGCTGTTAGCAACAAATTCGCCATTTAGGTTCTTTGTAGAAATGTTTATTACATTATCTTTTCTAGTTTTGTTCAGCTTTTCCGGGGCATCAATACTAGCAATTAACGCGTGATATCCTACATTGACGATGGTGGTAGCGCTTCTTGTCTCACCATTAATATCTGTTACATCCGCGATTACTTCATAATTGAATATTGGTTGATTCTTTTTGTCCACACTTTTATCCGGTAATGCTGCAAAGGTTATGAAGAATTCTCCTTTATCATTAGTTTTGGTCTCACCATGTGTAATTTCTTGCGGTTCTGACGTGTATCTTGGGTACCAATAACACCAGCGTGGGTATTGTACTTTTCTGTGTACACGATATACTACTTTGGCATCTGTAATGTTGCTGCCTGCATATGCTAGTGCTGTTCCGGTAATTTTTATACTATCATTAATCTTATAGGTTTCTGTTATTGGAGTAAATTTAGTTTCGAATTTAGGGCGTTTGTATTCTTCTACAGAAAAGGAAATGTTATTATAATTATCCGTTTGGATCATGTAATTTCCTGTTAATCCTGTTGAAGGAATTATGAATTCACCAGCAAAAGATCCATATTCATTCGTCATTAAATTAGATTTTTTTACTTCTTGTCCATTGACATCAATAAGTTTTGCAAATGTTTGTGAGTTAGCCACCACTTTAGGAGCTTCCTTTCCTCTGGAAGATATCATTATTCCTTTATAGTATACAGTTTGACCAGGTCTGTATATACCTCTGTCTGTAAACAAAAATGTAGTAACTCTTGTTTTTGCATCTGGTTTATCTTGGTAAGGGTCTTGATTGATATAGTAACCGTCGAAATAAGCGGTGTCATCATTATGACTTACAGTTGCGGTGACATTGTAATAATATCCTTTTTTGGAGAAAGAAGCCTCTCCATTTTTATTGGTAGTTAGTGTTTCGCTAAGGTTATTTCTTCTGTCTTCTACAGATAGATGTACTGTAGCATTAGTAATAGGAGTTCCATTATTTCTATCCACCACCTGAAATTTTGTTTCTTTTGGTGTTTTACTTTCGATTAGCGCGAGATTAGTTGCCTGAAGAACTCCTACAGAAAATGTATTGTTATTGCTTAGATCTTTTTGCGGAGAACCTATAATGAAATAGGTTCCTGATTTTAGTTTAGGTACTGCAATTTCAATACTATGGTTTTGATAATCTTTTTCATCTATAAGTTTAGCGTCCCATGAAGTAACTACCGGTAGATTGTTTAGAAAATCTATTTGCCCTTTTTTCTGGTATAATTTCTTGAAAGATTTTACTTGTCTTTGATCTGCTTGTACAATCTTAAAATAGATATGGTCAAAGTTTTTATAGCTGACTAAAAGTCTGGAGGGTTTGTTAATCGGAATATGACTTTCTACCTTAATGCTATTAATTGTTTTGCTAAGGATTTGCTCCTGTATATGAGCGCAATTTTTTGCTCCCCTCGATTCCGGAAATTGAGAAATTGCCTTTTTACAAATCTCTAAAGCTTTTTTTAGATCCCATCGATATGTTTCATTTTTAGAAGAACCATAGGTTGTTGCTCTAGTTTGATAGATACGTGCCAGTTCATAGTTATAAAGGGTAGAGGAATCATCTTTAGTGTGTTTTTCTTTTTCGTTTTGTAATGTTTTTATGAATAATTCTTGTTTATTCGGAAAGGTGGCATTATCATTAACAAATTTAAGACGTTCTACATTGATATCAATTAGTGCATCAGGGGCTTTATCTCTGGAGTGAAAATCGATTAAATTTTGATATATTTTTAAAGCACGAAACTGAAGAGATAGGGAATCTTCGGTCGTGATTTTTAATCTTGCAAACTCTTGATACCCTTTTAGATAATCTTTTGAGTTTATTTCAAAAGTATAAGCAGGTTTTGTAATGTTATTTTCTGGAGTTTTATAAAAACTTAGCGCATTGTGAGATAAAAAGTCGTAGAGTGTAGGTCTGTATATTTTAGAGTTGTCGGCTTGTATTATAATATCGTTAAACGCAGTAAGGTCTGTTTGTTGCGCCAATACTCCATTTTCCAGTGATTTTGTAAAATGTATGTGTATCTCATTGAATAATGTTTCGAGATCCCAAGTTCTAAAATCTTCCTGATTTGCTTTTTCTCCAGTTTTGGTTCGTTTATAAAACTTCCATCGGTTTTGCTGGAAATATTGCCAATATAGATTTGCAAGAATACTTTCCATAATATTCTTATTAGGAAACTTGCTGGTGCTAATCTCGCTTTTTAGTTCATTGATGATTGTTAATTCGGCATTTTCTTCTAAAACCAACACATATTTAGCTTTGTAGATCAGAGCTTTTGTAATCTGATTGGTGTTATTCGCCTTTTTAGCTTTATTATATATAGTATTTACGATCTCTAATGATGATTTAGGAAGTTGTTTTTTGTCAAATTCCGTGACTTTTTTCCAATCATTTTGGTAATTGAGGTTGTCTTGCGCCATCATATAAGGTAGGTTAGAAATAAAGAGTATAAAAACAAGAATGATGTACTTTTTCATTTTTTCATTTTTTTTTGTATATATCTTAAGATACAAGTCTGATGCCATTTTTTGTGTATACAGTATTGATAAAGTAAATAACTATATAAAACTACATAATTACAACGATAAATGAGTGAAATAGTTGTTTTGATTAGTATAGTAATTAATTGGATGAGTTTAGATCAAACTTCTCAATTAGTTTTATATTTACGCTCCGATTTTTAAGAATACGAACTATGCGAGTACATTTTATAGCAATAGGAGGTAGTGCAATGCACAATCTGGCAATGGCACTTCATCAAAAAGGAGATGTAGTAACAGGAAGTGATGATGTAATTTTCGAACCCTCTAAGTCCAGACTGGATAGATATGGCCTATTGCCTAATGAATTTGGTTGGTTTCAGGAGAAAATCACTGAGGATATTGATGCAGTAATTCTAGGAATGCATGCTAAAGAGGATAATGAAGAGTTGTTAAGAGCTCAGGAACTAGGATTAAAAATTTATTCATACCCAGAATTTTTATACGAACAATCTAAAAATAAAACCAGAGTTGTTATTGGTGGATCTCACGGAAAAACAACAATTACATCAATGATTTTGCATGTATTGCATTACCACGATAAAGATGTAGATTATATGGTAGGTGCGCAATTAGAAGGTTTTGATACGATGGTGCATTTAACCGAGGAAAATGATTTTATGGTGTTAGAAGGAGATGAATATTTGTCCTCACCAATTGATCGAAGACCTAAATTTCATTTATACCAACCAAATATAGCTTTGGTAAGTGGTATTGCTTGGGATCATATTAATGTATTTCCCACCTTAAATATGTACGTAGATCAGTTTAAGGTTTTTATGGAATCCATAATTAATGGAGGTGCTTTGGTGTATAATGATGATGATGGTGAGGTAAAACAATTGGCAGAAACTATAACAAATCCAATCCGTAAGTTTCCTTATAATACACCGGAATATAGGGTGGAAGATGGAGAAACTTTATTGTTAACTCCAGAAGGAGAAATGCCGATAGAGGTTTTTGGAGCACATAATTTAAGCAATTTGGCAGGAGCCAAATGGATATGTCAGCATATGGGAATTGATCAGGATGAATTTTATGAAGCTATTGCATCTTTTAAAGGAGCGTCTAAACGACTGGAGAAAATTGCCGAAAGTGATACAGCAATTGCCTATAAAGATTTTGCACATAGTCCATCTAAGGTGAGTGCTACTACAAAAGCGGTAAAAGAACAGTATCAGGATAGAAAGGTGATTGCCTGCCTAGAACTGCATACGTATAGTAGTCTTAATGCAGAATTTTTAAAAGAATACAATGGTGCGCTTGATGCTGCCGATGAAGCTGTGGTGTTTTATTCTCCGGATGCAGTAAAAATAAAACAATTGGAAGCAGTGTCTGCTTCACAAATCGAAAAGGCTTTTAATCGCGACGGGCTTATCATTTATACCAATCCGGAAGAATTCAGAACTTATTTAAAACAAAAAGATTTTACAGATTCAGCGTTACTATTAATGAGCAGTGGAAATTATGGAGGGCTAGATTTTGATGAAATAAAGTCTATGATTTAAAAGCTAAAAATGCTTTTCGAATAGTTCGTTGACAAACTCGGCTATATTTCTTTGATTGTTTTGAATAAGCTCTTGTTTCGCATTTTCAATATCCTGAGGAATTTTATCCTGACTAAGTTTAAATTTTCCTTCCCATTTTTGGACTTCAATTTCAAAACAATGAATATAAGGTGTCAGTCGATCCATTTTTGGATCATCTAATAATAATGTATATGCATGTTCGGGTGTTTCTAGAAATTCGGTCATTGTTACAATCGATTGTTTTATTTGATCGATATTTTTAATCTCTTTGACAATTCCGCTTGCATGAGAAATAATATAATTCCAGGTCGGTAGCTGTTCTGTAGTATAAATAGACGGAGATATATATGTTTGTGGCCCTTGGAAAACTGCCATTACGGGGTAGTCGTACTTTAAAAGATTGACATGAGGGTTATTGGCATCGATATGTCCTACAAGTTTATCTCCATGAAATATTAGAGGAATATGAGTTATAAAAGGTGTTTTTTCCTGAGCAGAAACAAGTGTAGCGAAAGGATAGTTTCGAGCTACGTGTTTAATATGATCTATAGTAAACTCTTGGTGATGTTTTGGTGGGTACAAATGTTATACGTTAAATTGTTGTAAATGATGATTTAAGTGTTTGAATTGCATTTTACCCCATTGGTCATAGGTGAATTTTCCAAACATTGGATGCGGATCCCATTCTTTGATATTTCTTTTTTCGGAAAATTCATTAATCAGCTCTGTTAAAGCGCGTTTTTCCTCTTTGAATTTCTTAGGGTCAACAACTTTTAGTTTAGAATGTGTTGGTAAGTTTCTCTTCCAGGGTTTATCATTATACATTGCTTTTTTAAAAAAAAGTTTAGCCAAAAAGTTAGGTTTTATTTTTGGGCATTCTTTCCTTAGTGCAATTTTCAGAGGAAATTGACAATGAAAAAGCATTTGAGAAACATCCATTGAACCCCAAGAAGGTTTGCTTGTCTCTGATAGTTGCTTGATTCGATTTTCTATTTCCGTTTTTACAGTTTCATCAAAAAGTGATTTCATATGTACATAATTTTACCAATAATCCTGTATTCAAAAATAAAGGATTACTTTAAAATAGTAAACGAAAGTTCAAGTTATTATTTAGATAACTAAATTGACTTGTAACATAAGAAAACGAATAGGAAAACTTCTTTAGCCTACTTTTTCAAGAACGAGTTTTAGGACACCATTTAGATTTTCACTAACAGAAATATCATTGGGAGAGCCAATATTAATCATTAAAGGTTGATCTTTTATTTTTCCTTTTAAGAAATACTGATAGGTGTTTCCTGATTGAAATTTATAACCTTTTAACTGAGATCCGAATGAGGTAAAGGTTACTTCTGATTTAGATGAATTTCCAGAGCTAAAAGCATCTATAGTAGCGTTAAAAACTTCTGATAGCATGTCATCACTATAATAATCCCATTTTATAGATGTTCCGTTGCAAGCTAATAATTCATATTCCGACTGAGCTTGACAACCTCTAGGAACTTGTATGTGATTTCCTACTAAATTAAGGAAGCTAATGCGTTTGTTTTCTTGTCCGTAAAAACTTACGGTGATAAATAGTAAAACTAAAGTAAAAATGCTCTTCATAAATAGACTGATTTGAAGTTGTTAAATTCTACATTATTTAGATTAAGGGTTGTCAAATATAGTAAAACTTTCATTTTCAAACAAATATATATGATGTAATCTTTACGGTTACATTAGAATTCTACGATGGATTAAACATTTTTAATAATAATATATTGTAATTGAGATAAATAGTTTATACTTACATAGTAAAATATTTGGGGGTAGAACAAGATAAAAATGATTAAATGAGTGAGTTTAATTCTTCTTTTTCGATAAAGGAATGGAATGAAGATGATCGTCCAAGAGAGAAATTACTAGTTAAAGGTAAGAATACATTAAGTGACGCAGAACTGATTGCAATTTTAATAGGTTCTGGAAATAGAGAAGAAAGTGCAGTAGCTTTAAGTAAAAGAATTTTGGCAAGTGTGGATCATCAAATCAATACTCTTGGAAAGTTATCTGTAAAACAATTAATGAGATTTAAAGGTATAGGTGAAGCAAAAGCTATTTCTATAGTAGCTGGTTTGGAACTAGGAAGGAGAAGGAGGGATGAAGATGCACCAATACAATCCAAAATAACTAGTAGTCGGGATGTCTTTACTATTATGAGTTCAATTATAGGAGATTTGGAACACGAGGAATTTTGGGTATTGTACCTAAATAATTCTAATAAGGTTTTGCAAAAAAAGCAAATAAGTATTGGAGGTAAAACGGGAACATTAGTAGATCCACGAATAGTATTTAGAGCTGCTCTTGATTTTGGAGCTACTTCAATAATTTTGACTCATAACCACCCTAGTGGATCGTTAAACCCTAGTCAATCAGATAGGGTTCTTACCAATAAATTAAAAATGGCAGGAGAAAGTTTAGATATAAAACTATTAGATCATCTTATAATAACTGAAAAAAAATACTATAGTTTTGCGGATGAAAATATTCTATGACTATTAGTTTTATGTAAAAAAAATATTTTGTTTAGTTTTCGTTTGTTTTTAAAAACAATAGAAATAAAGTAGGTTGAATTTTGGTATACGTATGTTGTGAGATGTGTAAATAAACAAAAAAAGAAGCGGCCATTTATTCTTAGTATAAATAGAGAATTGATTTACGAGTAAGTTCTATATGGTATTAATTTATGTTCAAAAAAATACGCCTAGAGTCTCCTATACGTTTAAGCATATCTGTAAACGTATTTTGGGGTTGCAGATTGATTTTACGTCTAAGATTGAATCCTTTATAGCTCATAATGGTCCTAAGTTCTCTTATGGGAAACAACCCTTAGGGAAAGAATTATATTTTCAGAGTGTTGACCTGCTTTTCGAACATGGATTTAATGAAGTAGCTATTCAGGTGTCATCTTGGGAGAATACAAAATGTTTTTTTGCGGTTAAGCATCCTATGGCAGCATTGCCTTTTGATATTTTTGCTGCATCATTTTATTTGCTTACTAGATATGAAGAGTACCTTCCTCATGTTAAAGATGAATTAGGACGTTTTACAGCATCAGAAAGCATAGCGTATCTTCATGATTTTTTACAAGATCCTGTAGTAGATATATGGGCATATAAGTTTAAGGAAATATTATATGAAAAATACCCTGATGCAGAGTTTAAAGAAAGGCAATTTAAAGTAATTCCGATAGTTTTGGTTTCCCAAACATTTGCATATTGGAAAAAGGGAATCCTGAGGTCGATAGGAGGAGGAATACGAGATTTATGGAGATTAGAGTTGTACAAGGTTTCAGACAGGATTAAAGTTGTTCTAGGAGTAAAAAAAGACCCGTACGATACATTTGATTTTATCATTGAATTACAAAAGAAAAAAAGAAAAAAATGCATTCTCCTATTCGGTTTAGGAGATTATTCTAATTATGAAAAAAATATAAGTTCTAGCAATCCAGAGCATAAAAAAGCCTTAAAACACGTATCGGATTATATGGATGTGGGGCTTAAGGTATCATATGATGCAATATCGGAATTGACTGTTTTGAAAAAAGAAAAACAAAGAATAGAAAAGATAGTAAACAGGCAATTGAAATATGCTTTATGTGCTTTTTATAAAATAAAGTTACCTGAAGCTTACAGGAATTTTATTGAATTAGAAATTGCCGAAGATTTCTCTATGGGATATTCTGAGTATTCTGGGTTTAGAGCAGGGACTTGTACGCCATTTATGTTTTATGACTTAGATTATGAAGTGCAAACTCCTTTGACCATATATTCTTTTTGCTGTACGCCTAAAAGTTTCAGAAATGGAAGCAATGAACAAGAGGTGAAAAAGCAAACTTCCTCATATATAGACAAGATAAGGGCGGTAAATGGAACTTTTATTCCGGTTTTTAGTAACGGGTTGTTTAGTGATTTAAACACTCAGACATTTTGGAAATCAATTTTTGAATTTATTTGGAATATAGATGAAACTAAAAGAAATTAATCACATTTTTTTTGATTTGGATCATACGCTTTGGGATTTTGATAAAAACTCTTCTCTTGCGTTTCATAAAATGTTTCAGAAATTTGGAATAAACATATCTGTGGATCAGTTTTTGATTACTTATCAACCTATAAATATGAAATATTGGAAACTGTACAGAGATGAAAAAATTAATAAAACGGAATTACGTAGAGGACGTTTGGTAGATGCATTTGATGCTTTTGGAACTCAATTTCCGTTAGAAACTATAGATGCATTATCCGATAATTATATTGAGTTTTTGCCATTGAATAATTATTTAATAGAAGGAGCAAAAGAAATATTGGAGTATTTAATGCCGAAATATCACTTACATATTATTACGAATGGTTTTAAAGAAGTTCAGAATACAAAACTAAGTAATTCTGGGATTAAGCATTATTTTAAAACGATTACCAATAGTGAGGAAGTGGGAGTGAAAAAACCGAATCCAATTATATTTGAACATGCGCTTAAGGTCTCTGGAGCGAAACATAATGAAAGTTTAATGATTGGGGATAATTACGAAGCAGATATTTTAGGGGCTGAAAGATTGGGAATGAAGACACTATGCTATAACTATCACAACGAAAATTTACCAAATACTACGAGGCAAATTTCAGAATTAATAGGAATAAAAAAATATATTTAGAATAATTATTAGTATATTATCGTTTACTACTTAAATAATCCCCCCAAGATGAAGATGAAAAAAACCTATTTAGTATTACTCTTTTTTGGTATAGTTTTGCTAGCTCTGTCCTGTGTAAAAGATGTTGATTTTGGTCAACTAGACAATGCCGTTCTCACGCCTGTACTTGAAGCCGATTTTATTTATTCAGAGTTTGATAGTCAGGATTTTAATTTAGATAATTTACCACCCAATACCGATTTTGATGTCCCTCCGGAAAGCCTGCGGGATACTGTAAATTATGATTTAGTAGGTACTGATTTTGCAGTTGATAATTTAGAAAGAGTAGAGTTGACTATAGAAGTACGTAATACTTTAGAAAGAGCGTTCACCTTACAATTTCAATTTTTAACAGAAGGAGGAGCGCCTTTAGGACAATTATATTCCGTTCCTGTTGCAGCTGGATTAGGAGAAGGTACGAACCCTGTAATATCGTTTTCAATGCCCAATCCTATAGTATTAGATAATACAACACTTACTCAGTTAAGTACTGCTCAGAAGATTGCAACAGAAATTATCGTACCAACGCTGAATACCGATTTAAGAGGTGCATTTCATATACGATCTAAGGCAAGTTATTATATAAATTATAACTTATAGGTATGAGGATCTTATTTTGTTTATGTTTGGGTATATTGGGAAGCTCATTATACGCTCAGAATAAAGAAACTTTATATGACTTTACAGATTTACCACAATCACTACTATTGAATCCAGGTGCAGAGGTGAAATTTAAGGCTCATGCAGGTGTTCCTTTTTTATCTCAGATACATGTTAATGCAGGCTTTTCGGGAGCTTCTATTTACGATGTTTTTGTAGATGATGGTAGGGATATAAATGATAAAATAGAAACAACTCTTAATGGATTGGGAAGTAGAGATTATGTTACATTAACGCAGCAATTAGATATCCTTAATTTTGGATGGAGGAGCAAGTGGAGTCAGGATACGTACTTTTCAGGAGGTATGTATCAGGAATTAGATGTTGTGGCATATTTCCCAAAGGATTTTGCAGTATTAGTATATCAAGGAAATCAGGATTTTCTTAATGTTCCTTTTCGATTTTCTAATATAAGCTTTACAGGAGAGTTGCTTACTGTTTTCCATTTCGGGTATAATAAAAAAATAGATAAGAAATTGACTTTCGGAGCTAGAGCTAAGATATATTCTAGTATTGTTAATTTTAGAAGTACTAAAAATAGCGGAACTTTTACAACGATAGAAACACCGCAAGGGAATAATATATATCAACATATTGTACAGGCAGATGTTAGTATGCAGACAGCTGGATTTGCATCATTGAGAGATATAGATGATGGAGGTGATCGTGCAGAAGGGGCAAGACAGGTGAAAAACAAGTTTTTGAGCAGGGCGTTTTTAGGAGGAAATCTTGGAGTTGGAGTGGATGTTGGATTTAGCTATAAATTAGAGGAACAATGGACTCTGACAGGTAGTGCAACTGATTTAGGAGTGATTTTTTACACAAAAGATGTAGAGAGTTATGAAGCGAAAGGTAGTTATACCTTTGAAGGTTTTCAGACTCCAATAACAGATGGTAATGGGCAAGATGTCTTAGATGAGTTTGAAACGGCAATACCAAGAGATACATTAAGTACTGGCTATACGGCTATGCGACCTTTGAAATTAAACGGATCGATTAAGTATTCTTTTAATAAATATGATGACGGTACGTGTAATTCTTGCGTGGATGGAGAAGATCCTCCTTATCTCGATGCTTTTGGGTTACAGGTGTTTTCTCAATTTAGACCAAAAGGACCCCAATTTGCGGCATCATTATTTTATTATAAGCGTTTCTCCAATTTTTTAAGAACAAAAGTTACCTATACGGTTGAAGATTTTTCTTATGATAATATAGGATTGTTGGTATCTACTCATTTTAACAAAATAAATTTTTATATTTCGGCTAATAATCTTTTAAAATATTCTAATCTTGCCAAGGTCAAAGGACTTTCTTTGCAGTTAGGATTTAATGTTATCATGTAATGAGTATACTACGTATTTTCTTTTTAGGGGCAGCTTTTCTTTTTATTACAAACGGTTATAGCCAAAAAAAAATAAATGATTATAAGTATGTTATTGTGCCCGCAAGCTATGGTTTTTTAAATAAAACTGATGAATATCAATTAAACTCACTGTCAAAATTTCTGTTTAATAAATATGGATTTAAAACTTTTATGCGGGGGGAGGATTTTCCGGAAGAGCTTAAAAAGAATGGATGTCTGGGTCTAACAGCAAATGTTAAGAAGAATTCGGGTCTTTTTATGACTAAATTAAGTATAACGCTAAAAGATTGTAATGGGAGTATATTGTTTTCTTCATCCGAAGGAACAAGTCGGGAGAAAGAATATAAAAGAGCTTACCATGAGGCACTTAGAAAAGCTTTTAAGGGTGTGGAAAAGCTGAATTATAGGTATAATGGCTCTAAAGATAATACCAGTAGGGAAGAGGTTTTTGTTAAACAAGAAGATTCTAAACAAGAAGTGTCTAGTGAAAAATCAGTAGTTAAACCAGAGGGGATTTCTCTTACAAACCCTCCCAATAATGATACTAGTTCTCAGAAAAAAAGTATAGAGCTATTAGAAAAAAAGAAGCCTACACAGGCTATTTCTTATGTGTTTAATGATGTTGCTTTTGTGTTTGAAAAAAGAGATTTTGGGTTTGAATTATTTCAAAATAAAGAAGGAGAATCAATTTCTATAGGAAAAGTGTTTAAATCTGCAAATGGGACTAATTATATAGTAAAAGCTGGAGATTATAGTGGTAATGGTTATTTTGATGCTTATGGAAACTTTGTATTAGAAAGAATTAATCCAGTAACGAACAAATTGATAACAGATATTTTTGCCCGACAATAATATCAATCTCTCATTGAGGGTTTAATATTGGTATTTATCTCCCCAACGCGTTTTTAGGAAGGTTCTTAACGCATTTTCGCGTTGATTATTCCCGGGTTCGTATAATTTGGTATTTTCAATTGTTTCTGGAAAAAACTCTTGAGATATAAAGTTGTTTTTATGATCGTGAGAATATTTATAATCTTCACCATATCCTAATTCTTTCATTAATTTAGTAGGAGCATTTCTAATGGGAAGGGGAACCGATAAGTCACCTGTTTGCCGCACTAATTGTTGAGCTTTATTAATAGCCATATAAGAAGCATTACTTTTTGGAGAAGTTGCTAAATAAATAGCACATTGACTTAGTATTATCCTAGCTTCGGGATATCCTATGGTGGTTACTGCCTGAAAAGTGTTGTTTGCCATAATTAAAGCCGTAGGATTGGCATTTCCGATATCTTCTGATGCTAATATGATCATTCTTCTGGCTAAAAATTTTAAATCCTCACCACCTTCTATCATGCGCGCTAACCAATATACAGCAGCATTAGGGTCACTACCACGAACCGATTTAATAAATGCAGAAATGATATCATAATGTTGTTCACCTGTTTTGTCGTAGCGGACAGTGTTCTGCTGAACTAGTTTTAAAACCAAGTCGTTAGTGATGTTAATTACATCCTGATCTTGACTGGATATAATCAGCTCAAAAATATTTAGTAATTTTCTGGCATCTCCTCCACTTAATCTTAGTAAAGCTTCAGTTTCATGAAGTTGTATGTTCTTGGATTGTAAATGCTCATCTTCTCGCATGGCTCTATCAAGTAAAGCTTCTAATTCTTTTTTTCCAAAAGGTTTTAAAACATATACTTGACATCTTGATAATAGTGCGGGTATTACTTCAAAACTAGGATTCTCGGTAGTTGCGCCTATTAGTGTAACCCATCCTTTTTCTACAGCACCTAATAAAGAATCTTGTTGAGATTTACTAAAGCGATGGATCTCATCAATAAATAGTATGGGATTCTTAGCTGTAAATAGTCCTCCACTTTGTTTTGCTTTATCAATAACTTCTCTAACATCCTTTACTCCGCTATTAATGGCACTTAGAGTATAGAAAGGTCTATCTGATGTGGTGGCAATAATATTTGCCAAGGTAGTTTTACCAACTCCAGGAGGTCCCCAGAGGATTAGAGATGGAATAATACCTTTTTTGATTTGCTTAGTAAGCGAACCATCTTTACCTATTAAATGATCTTGACTTAGGTATTCTTCTAATGTCCTGGGGCGAATTCGTTCTGCAAGTGGTTTGCTCATAGCTAGTGAAAATCTCTATTGTTTGATGATTTTTTTTGTAAAGGATTGATTTTCTGAAGTTATTTTAATAATATAGAACCCAGGATTTACTGTAGAAATATCTACAGTGTCATTAATTAGTTTTAAGTTCATCTTTGATCCATGTGAGTTGTATAATTCGATTGTATATCTGCGTTGTTTCGGATTAATAATATGGATTGTTCTAGAAGAAGGATTTGGAAATATAGAGAAATCTAAAGAAGCTTCGAAATCTACTGTAGATAAAGAATTAAATAAAGAACAGTTTTCTGGAATAGGATTTTGCTCAATGTGCCCGGATGGAGTTAGATCTTTTCCGGAAAACCCTATATAATCTACATCGTATTTTCTTGCTCTAAAAATAGTAGTAGACATCCCGTTTGGATCATCTCCTTGACTGAAGGTCAAAGAATCACTAGACACAGGATTAATATATTTCCAAACTGTATTAAAATTAGCATCTACCTCAAAAAGAATACCTGCAGTCCCATAAGTTATAAATGTGTTTCCGTTTGGTAATCTGTATGCTCCAGATAGTATACGGGCAAAGAAATCTTGAGGATTGGTTTGATTAGTATAAGACCATTCTGCTGTTATAGGAAGAAAAGAAGTATTAGGTGTGTTTGCGTAATTTCCATTTTGATCGATTGGAGGTGTAATTATATCTATTGAGGAAAATGCTCTATCCCCTCCATTATTAAAAAACATAATCTTTCCTTCATCAGGAAAACCTGTAGGAATCCAATTTGCAGTATGCTGGCCAAAGGATTTCTGATCTTGATTAGTACCTTGGTTATAAGCAGCTGGATTTCCCCATCGGTATAAAAAATCTCCTCCTTTACCACTGTTTCCCCCAGTATGAGATGATGCCTCGGCAATGGTTGTAGAATGGTCTATAATATAAAGTTCATTTAAGTTTCTTGAGTTGAGAATAATTTGATCAAGTGAGCTATTGTAATCTATAGCATTGGCATGTACCCAATTTCCTTCTGTAAGATTATAATTAATATTTAACAATTCTGGATGGTCTAATACCACGCCAAAATTACTTTTTGTATCATCAATATCCTGAATAAGGTGATCCCATAAACTCCATTCCCATACAATTTCAGCATCATCTATTCCAATGGGTTTTATTTCAATAATCTTTTCTTCATAAAGATCGCTACTATTTGTAATAATATTGGGATTTGCACCTTTTTCTTGAGCTTGAGCGGCAGTTCTTCTTTGTGCAACAATCAATAAAATATTACCATTTGGCAAAACAGAAAAATCATGATGAAAACTAAAATCAGTATCTGAATATGTAAAACCCCAAAGTAAATTATTATTCCAATCCTTTTTTTCTATTCTACCAGTCGTTCCAGGTAAGTTCAGTGTCGACTGATTATCCAAATGGGCACTATACAATGAACCATCCTCGGATATATAGTCATTACCAAAAGCAGAGAACTGACTACTCCATTGATTTACAATTTCTCCACAATTATTTATTAGATATGTATAGCTAGGAGTGGAAAATGTTCTTGGAGAAAATAATGTGTATCCATTTAGAGCATTTTCTGTATTTACAATTGTTCCAACAGTATTCTGAGAAAAGGAATAGAAAATACTAAGGTGTAAAATAAAAATAATTTTTTTCATTTGTAGTAGAACTTAAAGGAGTAAAGTTACTAATTACTAAGAGAACTAAGAATATGTTTTTTTTAAGTATAATACAATTTATGGATAAGAAATTAGTGTAAGAGGTTTGAATTATTTTGCATTATATGCGTAAACCGTATAAGAAGCGGATAGCCAACGAAGTTTTTAAGAAATTATAAAATTTGCTTATTTATAATTAGTATGTTGGAAAACGTACTATGATATTATACCATTTGTCATTTGAATTTACCGTAATAAAATGTTCTTTTTTGTGCCTCAATTTCAGCATAAAAATAAACCGTAGCCCAGCTATGCTTAATTTTTCTTCTTCATTGAAACAAAAAAATCTTTATTTTTCTTTTCCAGTAAATTCAAACAACAACCGGTATTATCTACAAAAATTTAAGGTATTCATTAATAATGAGAGAATTGCTATGTGTTGATCTACTGACAATTTAACTGATTTTTATTTTTTGGATAATTTTTTGATTATAATTTTTTGATTATGAGTACAGAAAATAATGAATTTAGATTTACAACTGGGGTTATTGGATATCCTATATTGTTTGTGTTATTGATATGGATAGCTTTTTGGGTAGAAGTTCGTTTTGGTTTTGATTTTAATAATTATGGAGTAAGCCCGAGGACTGTAAAAGGGCTTAGAGGCATATTGTTTTCTCCATTTATACATGGAGATCTTAGTCATTTATGGCATAATACATTGCCCTTACTCATCTTATCCATGGCTTTATTCTTTTTTTATCCGAAGAATGTTTGGAAAGTTCTTAGTATTGGAGTTGTTCTAACAGGGGTATTAACTTGGTCTTTAGGAAGGCCTGCTTATCATATTGGAGCAAGTGGGGTGATCTATATGCTTTTTGGTTTTTTGTTTTTTAAAGGAGTACTAGCGAAACATTTTAGGTTGATAGCCCTGTCTTTTGTTGTCGTTTTTATTTACGGAAGTATGATCTGGTACATTGCACCTATTGATCCGAAAATTTCCTGGGAAGGACATTTGTCTGGTCTGATTACAGGTGTTTTGTTAGCTTTTGTGATACGGAAAGGCATTGCAAAACCAAAGGTTTATCATTGGGAGTCTGAAGCATATAACCCTGATGAGGATGAATTTTTAAAACATTTTGATGAACATGGTAATTTTATAGAAAAACTACCAGAAGAAAGTTTTGAAACGGAGATAACTGTAATTTATGACTATAAGGAAAAGGGTGGTAATAAAACATCTATGGAATAATCTGAGCGTTTTGTTTAAAGACGTTGTCTGATAGATTCATATAGAAAAACCCCACAAGCAACAGAAACATTTAGTGAAGCAATTTCTCCGTACATGGGTAGTTTTGCCTGATGATCTACTAGTTTAAGAACGGAGTTGGATATACCTTTGCCTTCACTTCCCATTACAATGGCAATAGGCTCTTTTAGATTTATATCATAAATAGGGGAGGTCGCCTTTTCTGTAGCAGCCACTATTTGTATGCCAGATGCTTGTAAATAGAAAATGGCATCTTTGATATGATCTACTTTGCAAATAGGAATTTTAAAAATTGCTCCAGCAGAAGTTTTAACAGTATCGGCACTGACAGGTGCCCCTCCTTTTTTTTGAATAATAATTCCATGAACGCCCGTGCATTCTGCAGTTCTTATAATAGCACCAAAATTTCGAACATCAGAAAGTTGATCTAAGACTAAGAATAATGGGGTTTCACCAGACTCTATAGTATTGAGGACAAGATTCTCTAAATCATGAAATTCAATAGGAGAGATGATGGCAACAACACCTTGATGATTTTTACGTGTAAGTCGATTTAACTTTTCTATAGGTACCTGAGTAAAACTTATGTGTTGATTTCTAACAAGACTCATAAGTTCTTTGACAAGTTCACCTTGTAATCCTTTTTGGATAAATAGTTTATCAATAGTTTTTCCTGAATGTATAGCTTCTATTACGGCTCTAATTCCGAATATTTGTGATTCATCTTTCATAAGGAGCAAATATATGTATAAAAAAACATCCCGATAAAATTTTATCGGGATGTTTAAAAACTAATTAGTTATAATAATTTGTTTATTGTTTTGTGAATCTATATGTGGTTTGTGCAGGGCTACCACAAGTTGATCTTGTATCTTCAGTAAATGATACTTCGAAAACATCATCGTTTTCTAAATCATACGTCGAAGGTGTAATAGCTGAACCAAAAAAATCAAAATAATTTGCAGAGCCACCACATCCACAACTAGTGTCTTGTAGAGGTATAGATATTGTATTATCGCTTTTTAATTCAAAAGTAAAAGAGATAAAAGTACCACTACAATAATTCGGATAGTTTTCCGTGTCAAATGATCTGAATTCAACATTGTCACCACTGGCTAAAATATTAACAATTGCTCCGTCCGATAAAGTTGCCCCGGCTATATAAGGAGTAATTTGTTCTATTAAGTACTCACCAGTAAATGGGTTGTCTTCAAACACACTAATGGTTATAGTACTTTTGCTAGTAGTAACATAATCATTTCCTTCATCTATTTGAAGAATTAAATTTGTAGGTATTGGTTCAACGTCAACATCATTACCAGTTACTTCTAAAACTCCATTATAAGAATTAGCAGGAATCACAATTGAACCGAAAGTATACGCTCCAGGGTCTAACTCAGTTGATTCTACAGACACAGGAAAGGTTCTTTCAGTAGATGAAATTGTGGTTATGTCAATAGGTATCATAATTGTTGTAGGGCCTTTCTCTGAAACTGGTAGCGATGCAGACGAACTACTAAAAGCAACCAGTGTTTGACCATTGTTTCCATCAAAGACAATACGCTCACTATCTTTATCACATGAAACTGATAAAGCTACGAAGAGAACTGCTACAATTTTTAATATATACTTTTTCATAATTTCTGATTTAAAAATTAATATCCAGGGTTTTGTTGAGCTCCAATCGCACTGTTGACATTGATTTCAGATAAAGGGATTGGTAGTGTGTATCGGTGATCTGTAGAAGATAGAGAACAAGCATTGGTGAGTTCACAATCTTTAGCATCTCTAACCATCACTCTATTAGCTCTTGCGCCAAGTCTTTTTAAATCTACCCATCTATGTCCTTCGAATACAAGCTCGATACGTCTTTCATCCATAATATCTCCAAATGCTTCTTCCTGACTAGTATAAACAGGCAGAGTAGGGATATCAGGACCATTCGGATCGTATCGGGCAATTCTAAGCTGATGAATTAATGTTGCAGCACCTGCAAGATCGTTTGTTGCAGCTAGCGCTTCAGCTTTAATAAATAGCATTTCCGAAGATCTGAATATTTTTAAGTCATTCATCAAATCTTGACCTTCAGAACCTGGGTATTTACGTATTGGCAATATATCAGAATTGAAGAAATTAGTACTGTTGCTATAATCTGGGTCAATCACGGCTGTCGGATCCACATTTACAGAATAGCGAACATCATTAACATCTAATTGATTAAAAACATCTCGTCCCATTTCCAAAAAGGGTGCACCAGCTGTAGTAGTATTACTGAAATTAAACAATTCACCAATTCTTCCGCCTCCAGATCTTCCACCTCCGTTCCATCCATCAGATATTGTTCTATCTAATTTCCAGATTACTTCGGTATTATCATTATCCAAGTACATATTGAAATATTGAGTACGATTGGCAATAGGATAATCGTTTAATAATTCAGTTGCAAGCGTATTTGCTAGTGCATACTGTTCACGATATAACGCCATTCTTGCTCTCAGGGCCTTAATAAAATCTTGAGAGACAAAAATTGGATTATTGGATGTTGTAGATATTAAGGGAACTGCTTTATCCAAATCGGCATTTATAAATGTATAAATTTCACCATTAGTACTTCTTGTTCTAGTTTCCCCTATTTCGGCTACAAAATCTAATAAAATTACTCCTAAGGCATTATCATCAGTATAATCTGTAGTGAAGTATGTAAGCAACGAGAAATGAAGATATGCTCTAATTGCGTGTAACTGACCAATTATACTGTCGTATAATACTGCTTCATCAACATTATCGGTATTGGGGTCATCTGCTCTTTCGATATTTTCAGCTGCAGCCAATACTCTATTGATTGATGCTATATTTAGATATTTTCTATTCCATATATCCTCAGGGTCCTCTGAGTCAGAGACTAGTGTATGATTAAGAAGATCTCTTCCTTGTCCACCACTACCTACTCCTCTTGCGGCTTCATCACAAAAAACCGAACTAATTCTTATTTCATCAGAATAATCCAATCCTGAATACACACCATATAGACCTCCTTCTAAATCAGATATGTTCCGAAAGGTGTTTTCGGCAAGAAGTCTTCCGGGTTGTTCAATGTCAATAGCATCCTGACAGGAAACTATATGTAGCAATGCAATTAATATTGCACCAGACTTAATATGTTTAAATATATTTTTCATTTTCTTTTAATTTTTATTAAAATCCAAACTCTACTCCTAAGGTGAAAGTTCTTCCTGCAGGGAAAAGGTATTGACTATTAGCAAGTGAACCTTCAACATCAGCTCCTCTCCATTTGGTGAATGTAACTAAGTTTTGAGCATTGGTGAAAATTCGCACTCTGTCAAACCCAGTATTTTCTATATATTTCTTAGGAAAATTGTATCCAAGTGAGGCAAAACGTAATCTTAAGTAATCACTGCTCTTTAAAAAACGGTCACTGGCAAGGTCTAAGTTAGTTGCTTGTAATGATGGTATATCAGTATTTCTATTATCAGGAGTCCAAGCTCTAAGGATATCCGTACTCAATCTCTGTTGACCTATACGAGAAGGATTAATAAAATCCGCTTCATCAAAATTAAATCTATAGGCACCAACACTATATGTGAAATTAGTGGTAAGGTAAAAGCCTTTATAAGCAATATCGAATCCAAAACTACCTTGATAATCTGGGTATATGTTTTTATCTGACCAAACTGCATCCGTAGTAGGATTAGGATTTTCTGTTAAGTCACCATTAGCATCAAGAAAAAGAAGGTTACCATTAGCTGGGTTAACACCGGCATATCTAACTTGTCTATATTCGTCAATGATTCCTCCTTCTCTAAGATTATTTGGTATATCTTCTCCTGTTATAGATGGTAAATCTATGACTTCTTGTTTATTATAGTTTCCAACAAAATTAAGAGTAAGGTTAAAGCCATCTCCCGAACTTCTGAATAAATCATAATGAAGTTCTACGTCAAACCCAGAATTCCTTAACTCTCCGGAATTAGAATCAATACCTACAGTTCCTGTGATAGGTGACTGGCCAACGAATTGAAAAACTTTATCTGTATCTTTAACATAGTAATCAAGTGCTCCTCTAAGCTTTTTGTTAAATATTTCGAAATCCATACCCACATTAAGCTGAGTTATAACTTCCCATTGAAGATTAGCGTCACCAATTTGACTTAGGAAAATAGATTCGTTAAAACCTGCATAACCAGAACCAATACTAAAAAGATCTAATGTTCTATCTGGTCCTCCAAAATAATTATTAAATCCACCAACATCTACAATTCTTTGGTTACCAGTAGTTCCGTATGAAGCTCTTAGCTTAAGGTAGTCAAAAGCTGAATTCTGCATAAAGGATTCTTGATGCATATTCCAACGACCGGATACAGAGTAAAATGTACCCCATCTATTACTTTCTGCAAATCTAAAAGAAGCATCTCTTCGCAATGTAGCTCCCAAACCATATGTTTGGTTGTAATCGTAATCCAATTGACCGAAATATGAAAATAAACCACCATTTCTTATGTTTGCAAATGAACCATCGACGAATGCGTCGTTATCTATATTGTCACCTATGTAGGATGCCCCATCACCAGGGAAAAAAGTTCTAGGATTTAAACCACGAGCAGTAGAGCCGTGCTGTCTAAGGTGGGATCTAAAATATTCTGTAAAACCAGCCAGATAAATAGAGTGTTTTTCTGCAAAAGTTTTCTCATATGTAATCTGAGCTAAGGAGTTGATACCTAAAACTCTTGTTGATGTAAGAGCTTGTATACCAGGAGTTGAAAATTGAGTACCACCGGTACTAAGGTCTTCATCACGAGCAAAAAGGGCTGCTAGCCAGCCTTCTGGAGCATAGGAGCGAAGAAACTGTTCGTCCGTGTAATCTGCACCCAGTTTGTAAATTGCAGTAATATTATCTGTGATTTTATAACTAGCATCAATACTTGCTAATATTTTTAGCTCTTGATCTACTCTAGTAGTATTGTTTATATGGTCTATACTATATAGTGGGGTGTTTAAGAAAGAAAAAGATTCTGCTAATTCCCATCCACTGGTATAATCATCTGGAGTCAGGTATGGAACAGATCTAAACCCAGCATAAGCTAGATTAGCACCAACATCACCATTTCCTATTCTTTCTGGTTCATCATTTTTGGAAAAGTTAACACTTACTTTTGAACTGTATCTAAATCGGTTATTTTCTGACTTTCCAGTTATATTGTTTCGAAAGTTAAATCTCTGAATTTTACTATCTACTAAGGTACCTTCTTGTTCAAGATATCCTAGTGAAGTGTATGTTGTGTTGTTTTGACTACCAGATGTTAAGGATAATTGGTGTTCCTGAACTCGGCCTGGTCTAAAGAAATATTTTACCCAGTCGTAATCTGGAGATGTAGCAATTTCAGCATCTGTTAGGGGTCTTGAATTTCCATTTTCATCCACACCACCATTACCACCTCTACCAGTGTTTTGACCTCTTTCTAATGTCAATAATTGTTGTGAATTCATGAGGTTGAAATCGTTATCCTGAAGAATGGTTAAAGAAGTACTTCCTGTATAATTAATCTTAAGCTTTTGATTAAATTTTCCTTCTTTAGTTTTTATGATGATTACACCATTAGCACCTCTATTACCATAAATTGCGGTACCAGCTGCATCTTTTAGAACAGATATAGACTCGATTTCATTTTGATTAATACTTCTAAAATTATCTTCGTCAATAGGAGTACCATCTAATATAAATAGAGGCTCTGTATTACCATTCAAAGAACCAACACCTCGCAAATTGATTAAACTATTTGAACCTGGTTGACCGCTATTCGTTGTGATGTTAAGTCCGGCAACTTGACCTTGTAGTGATTGTGCAATAGAAGGGTTAGGTCTTCCTTCTATAGTTTGTGCACTAATAGTAACAGAAGAAACACTAGATCTAGACTTTGCTGTAGTTCTAAAAGCTTCTATTACTACTTCGTCTAGTTCTGAAGCTGCTGCGGATAGCTGTACATTTATGGTACTGTTATCACCTACTGCAATTTCTTCTTTCTTGAAACCTACATAAGTAAATGTTAGTACGGCACCTTTATTGGTTTTGATAGAATAATTTCCATCAAAATCTGTTTGAGTACCGTTAGTTGTGTTTTTCACAACTATGTTAACCCCTGGAAGTGGTAAACCTTTATCATCGGTTACACTACCAGAGATAGTTTTTTCTTGTGCAAAACTTATTTGCACAAAAAACGCTAAGAGTAGCGTTAAAATTCCACTAAACTTTGTTCTCATTTTATGATTTATTTGAATTAGCCAGAGCCAAAAATGATAATAATATCTTTATAAAACAACTTTTTGATATTAAAATTTAAATTATTGCACACAAGATGTTAATAAAATGTGAAATGTTCAAATGCCTTATAGGGCTTGGGTTTAAGAGTTTTTTTTGGATTTTTTTTACGCTTTTAAAATCAAAGTATAGTGGGTAAAGCATAGTGTTATAATGAGTTATGTGTTTGTGGTTAAATAACCGGAAAGATACGGTACACTAGTCTTTTTTTGATGGTTTTAGCGTAATTTATGGAAATTCTTTTTTGAAGATTTGTTATTTGTAAAACACCTTTTTTCCTTTATTGAAGCAGTATTTTGTGGTTAAACTTAAGGTGTGTTTGGTAAACTTGAGGCTTCACATTTCTATTAAAGTTATTTAGAATTATGGTTTGTATTTTTAAGTTAGGTTTAGTTTTTTTTTATTTAAATTTATGTTTTGTGTCGGTCTAAGTGTTGGTAAAGGTTTTTCTTCTTTAGGTAGAATAACGAATATCTTTTTAGATAATAAGCTTGGAATCATTTGAAAAATTGTGATTCTTTTTAGATTTATATATCTGTTATATTTCGATTGTAAAATTGTTTTATCTTCTTAATAAACACAGTTTAAAAAATAAACTATTTGTTAAAGTCTAAACTAAGGGGTGAAATTTATGGAGCCCTAATATTTATAGTGTTTTAGAGCTTTGTCATCTGGTATCAGTGATAAGTTGGAATGTTTCCGTATTGCTATTGTTGATACCAACAAGTAAGAATTTTTTGCTGTTTTGTGATATGAATTTAACAGATTTTGCATTACCATTTATATGAAGCCCGGTTTTATCGGGCCCCAATACGGTGTATCCATTTTTTTTATTAGAGATTAATACCAGTCCATATGCATTATCAAGGCGTGGAGTCTCCACTTCTGTATTGTATATAGTGCCAATTACAACTACATCTTCATAACCATCGGCATTGACATCAAATGTTGCACTATTTAAAATTGGCATGGTTTGAACCATTTTTGGGAGGGTGATTTTTTCAAAACTATCATTTCCTTTGTTTAAAAGTAGGATGGAGCTAAATTCATTTGCTTCGCATTGATATGCCGTGTTAATTTTGTCGCCATATATTTTTTCTAACCCAGAATTAGCAAATTCGTGATATGTTGGTATTTTTTTTGCTATAAAAGGCATTTGTTGCGAGGAGCATTCTCGTCCTCTGGCGGGAACAAAATTTCCTTTGTATTTATAACTTAAGACGACATCATGAGTGCCATTAGAATCGAAATCATCTGCGTAAATTCGTAAAGGCTTTTCCTTGGTTGCCTTAAATTTATAGTTTAAACCAATATTTCCAATAATGTAGTCTTTATTGCCGTCATTGTTTATGTCGGTTTCAGTAATAGAAAACCACCATCCTTTTTCGCTATCCAAATTGCTTTTTTGAGAAACATTTTTAAATTTGCCTTTCTCATTTTTGAACAAACCGATAGATGTCCATTCTCCAACTGCGATAAAATCTTGCCATCCGTCATTGTTGAAGTCTGTAGTGATTACTTTATTAACAATTCCGAAGTTTTCATATGAAGGGGCAATCTGCTTAGTTACATTTTTAAGAGTTCCATCCACATTTTCATAAATTATGGACGATTCAGGGAGAGGATATTTTTTAGATTTAATTCTATTTCCAAGGATCAGATCTAAATCCCCATCTTTATCAAAATCGATTGTTGCTATAGTTTTTCCACTGAAACTAGGATTATTGTCAGAAAAAGAGTGTTTCGTAAAGTTTCCATTTCCATCATTTATATATAACCTGTCTTTTAGGTATTTTGAATTTTCTTGAAATTCATTCCCCCCACTTACTATATATATGTCATTATCACCATCCGAATCAAAATCGAAAAATAAGGTTTCCATGTCCTCAAATTTTGCGTCCTGAATGAATAATTCCGGATTACTTTTTTTAAATCCGTGTGAGGTACTAAGGTATAGTTGTCCGGCTTGTCCTGAAGCGCCAGCGATATAGATGTCATCTTTTTTATCTTCATTAACATCTCCTTTTGCAATATATGGCCCTAATGTAGACTGTTTATAAGGTAATAATATCTCGTTTTCGAAATCGTTATAGTTGTTTTCTGTATGTTTAAAGTCTATTAAACTTTTTGTTTTGGTAAATAGGGTTGCTTTTTTTTGGATTTCGGTTTCTTTTCTAAAGTTTCCATTTTTTTCAGACACATTTATAGTTGTATTGGCTTCTACATTGTATAGTGTTTCTTGCTTTCCGGATAACCAAGTTACTTTTAGAGTGTCTATGGATGTTGTTTCACCCAAGCCAAAATGAATAGTTTTGTCTACAGCGGATAAATAACCACGTACTCTCTTAGATTCTTTAGTTTTTATGATGTCATTATAATATAGTGTAACCTTTGCAAAATCCTCGGACGTTCTTCCTTCGGTGTTAACTTTTAGAAAATTCCCTTGGTTATTTTCACTACTCATATTTTTGTATAAAAATGATTCTCCATCTATATTGTTAACAACAATTTCTAAGTCACCATCATTATCTAAGTCTGAGTATGCTGCACCATTGGAAAATGATAGTTCATTGAGTTGTGTAGTAGAAGTTATATCCTCAAAGTTTAGGCTTCCATTATTTTTAAAGAGAATATTAGATAGTTTTTCGGAAGGAAGGCGATTATAAATTTCTTTTTTTACATCCAAAGGGACATTTCCTTTATAGTACTTTTTAGCTTTCCGAATTAGTGTACGTATGTCATTGTCCAATGCATATTTTCTGTAGCCATTAGTAACATAGATATCATCATTTTGATCATTGTTAAAATCAAAAATAAGTCCCGCCCAACTCCAATCTGTTTTAGAAAGCCCTGTATGTTGAGCTATATTATGAAAGGTATTATTACCGGTGTTGAGTTGTAATGAGTTAAACATATATTGATTTTGTAAATCAAGTTTGTTAATTAATAAATCAAACTTTTTTACATTCATAGATGCCATTAAAGTTTTAGACCTTACATGATCACTTGATGCCATATCTAAAACAAAGATGTCTTTTAGGTTGTCATTATTGATATCTGCAATATCGACACCCATTCCATAAAATGATACTTGGTTAGTATATGTTTTGATTTGATCAGAAAAAGTATTGTCTTTGTTGTTGATGTATAACGCATCTGGAACATAGTAGTCATTTGCTATATAGATATCCATCCATCCATCATTGTTGATGTCACTAATGCATAATCCTAACCCAAAGCTCGGATGAAGGAGGCCGGCCTTTTTTGTAATATTTACAAATTTCCCGTTAACATTTTGATATAAATGACTTGAGCTTTTAGCTTGTTTTGACTCATTTTTCTGTATGTTAAAAAAAGTAGTTGGATCCAAACCGTATTGTTCGCTTTCATTCATGACAATGCAATCTAAATCACCATCTTTGTCAAAATCAAAAAAGGCAGATTGAGTACTTATTCCAGAATCATCTAATCCATATTCTGAAGCTTTTTCTTTAAAAGTTAAATCCTTTTGATTAATAAGTAGTATATTTTTTCTTACATTTTCTGTATTGGGACCACCTTGGGATATGTAAATATCCATCCACCCGTCATTATTTATATCAGCAAAAGTGACTCCGTTAGACCAGTTTTTGTTAGTGTTAATATTTGCAGTTTCTGATATATCTTCAAAAACAAGATTGCCTTTGTTTAGATAGAGTTTATTTGGTACTTGGTTTCCGCAAAAAAATATATCTTTTAAACCATCATTATTGAGGTCTTCAATTCCAACACCTGCACCATTATAAAAGAAATCAAAATCAAATAAGTTAGACTTTGTGGAAATGGTGTCTAAGATTATATTCTTGAAAGATAAGCCACTAGATGAGGCAGGTACTTTAGTAAAATGTTGTGGAGAAGAATCTTTTTTTTTGTTTTCTTTTACAGTGTTTTTTTCTGCGTTATCTATGTTAGAGTTTTCTTTGCAAGAATACAGTGCTAAAAGAGTAAATAAGAGGGCGAAAAAGAACTTGTTCATGAGGGTTGAAATTCAATATCTGATTAAAAGATGGTAGGGCAGATAAATGTTTTAAACAATAACAGCCAGATAAAATTAAACAAAAAAAAGGTTTCTATTTATAGAAACCTTTTTTTATTTATAAGTGTTGAACTTGAACTAGAGACAAATATTTAAAAATATTTCTCCAGGAGCAGGGCCAGGACCATCCTTTCCTGCTTCTAATGAATCAGATCCATCAAGTGCATCATAATCTATTGTATATGTATGCTCTCCTTCAAAAGCACCAGGGGTGTATGTAAAGATTAATTCAGTAGCTCCGTTCGGAACTGTTACCACATGTTTAGTTCCACCACCTGTAGCAGTATAATCTGTACTGATACCATCTATTGTTACCGTAATAAATGCACCGTCCCAGCCATCTCCATAACTATCAACCAAGTCTAAAGTGTATTCTCCTGGAAAAGGAGTTATTGGAATACATTTTAATCCAACATTATATATAAAAGGAGAAGAAAAGAAAGAACCTCCTGATACGGTACCAGTCGCGTTGTTGTTGGAGAATACATTTCCGTTTGTTAATTCTAGTTCGAAACGAAAAGTAAACGCATCTCCACCGTTAAACTCGCCTGCATTTAACCCATTGTTAGCTACAGCGTCTGCTAATGTTGCGGAAAAATCTAAGCGCGGAAGACCGAAATCTGAAACAGCTAAACCACTTCCTGACTCCGTAAGAATAAGTACTTCGTCCTTACTGTTATCTGTACCGTCATCGAGATTGTCTGTAAAACTTTGGTATAACCTAATTTCTTTAATCAAATCTCCGTTTTGAGCATCTTGCTCTTCAAGGCTTATGTCGAATATAAATCGAGTATCGTTTGGGTCAAAAAAATTAAATGTATTAGTAGCACTAATGGTTCTTAAAACAGCTCCATTAGTAACTCCTTCTAAAACACCATCGATAGTTTTGTCATCCGTACTACAAGATTGCATCAAAGGCAATGCAATAAGAAGTACAAAGAATTTATTTATATATTTTTTCATGAAGAATATTTTTAATTATTAATTTGCTGCTGGAGCACTAGCGTTAGTATCCCAGAATACAGGTTGTGCTTGATCTGGTTTTTGACTAATATTAGAATTTGTATTGACTTCATTTGCAGGGTAAAACAAGGATCTAACAAATGTACCGGGATTAGGGTCTAAACTTGGTTGTAGAGTTGTAGGGTACCCTGTTCTTCTATAAAAATTATAAGATTCAATCCCGTTACCAAATACTGCGATAAAATATTGTTCACCTAATATATCCCATTTTCCATTCATATCTGCTGCATCAAAATCAGACTCAATACTACTTATGTAATTGCTAACATCCGTACTCGAAGGTTCAAAAGAAGCATCAGCAGATGAATCTTTACTAATGAAGGTTTGTGCTTTTGCAATAGATTTAGTAACACCAGCCGAGATAAAAGTTCGGGCAGTAGCAGCATCGCCATTTACCATCGCCATTTCTGCTTGCATAAAATCGACCCAAGAAGCAGTTAAGATAGGAGTGATTCCAGCACCGTTACCTCCTGAACCTGCAGCAACACCTGCATTGTCAGGATCTGTGGTAAATCGATCATCATCAAAATTTCCACCAACAGGATATACACCGAATGTTGTACGTAAGAAATTACTTGGAGGGTCACCTGCATCATCATGGTGGTCTCTACCCCAGTAACCATTGTCTAAATAACAAAATGTGAAACCTCCAGCAACGTAATGTGCAGGAGCACTTTGCAATGAGCAGGCTAGAGTTTCCTCGTTTGGAGGATTTCCTGATGAACCTGGGACAACACCACTTTGTCTGTAAAAGTAGTAACGGATTCTTGGATCAGAAGAGGTGTCCATTTTATTCATTAGCCAGTTAGACATATAATCCTGAGCTCCAGTAGCAGTGTAATTTAATCCATATCTTGGATGTCTGGTATCAGGCTGAGACGCACTTGTTCCTGGCCAATTGAATTGAAAATCATCTGCTGTAGTGGAAATATAATCTCCAGAGTTTAATATGGCTGTAATACTAGCAAAAGCATTAGGATCTACCAAACGTCTTTGGTTATATAAGCGCATTTTTAAAGTGTTTGCGGCTTTTATCCATTTGTCATTACTGTATCCAAATAAGTCTCCTTTAGGCTCGGCAGTAGCATCATTTCCAAAATTTACTATAGCATTGTCTAGTAATGTTAGGGCGGCCTCATATATAGAAGCTCCGCTTTCTGGAGCCGGATTTAAATTTGCAGCGCCTCCAATTGCTTCTGTGTATGGTATATCGCCATAGAAATCAACCATAGCTGTCATTACGTATGCTTCGATAAATTGTGCGATAGCTATATGTGTGGTTTGTCCATTTGCTTCAGCAAGAGGGGTCATGGTTTTAATATCGGCTAGTATACCTTGATAAGCGTTAATCCACTCATCATCAGAGTCACTTCCCAAGTAATTGGTGGCATATTGTCTGCTCGAAGTTGATGCCGTAAGTCTTGTTAATTGAGTACCAAAAAGAGATAGCCCATCTCCATTGGTATTTCCTCCAGATAGCCAATTGTCATTAGAGTCAAAATCTGCATCACCTTCTATTTGTCTGGCAAAATCCTCTTGTATTGAAGTCAAAAAGAAATCTACATCAGCTTGTTCTGGTGTTAAAAAATTTGGATCCTCTTTAAGGTCTAGTTCTGTTGTTTCACAGGAGAAAACCAGAAAAAAACTAGCTACTATTAATATATATTTATTTAATTTTTTCATCTTTTTTTAAATTATCAAATTAAAAAGTTGCCTTTACACTAAATCCATATCGTTTGGCACTAGGTCCATTTAGGAAATCAAAACCAAATCCATTTCCTACACCAGTTCCTGAGGTATTTGGGTCAAAATTCGCACCATCAGGCGTGTTTATGGCATTAAACCAAAGATTATTACCAGATGCAGTAATAGTTACTGAACCAAAAGGTGTTTGGTCTAGGAATTTCTTCGGGAAATTATAGGCAAGTGAAACTTCCTGTAATCTGAGTAATGTAGCATCATACACTTGATTTTCACTAGGACCAAATAATACATTGCTAAAATAATAATCAGAGTTGTTTATCTGTTGTGTATTTGGATTTCCATTAGCGTCAACTCCTGGTAAAATAAAAGTGTTTTCTCTGTCAATAGTTTCTACAATAAGACCTCTACCCAATAGTGTAGAAACGGTACTTGAGTAGATGTCTCCACCTTTGGTAAAGTTAAATTGTGCGCCTAGTGAGAAATTTTTGTAAGTAAAAGTATTTCTAAGGTTCATTACGTAGTCTGGATTTGGATCTCCTATAATTCCATCTTCAGGATCCTGTACATAAAAACCGTTTGCTCCTACGACTAAATTGCCATTGTCATCTCTTAGTACCCTAGAGCCGTAAAGAACACCTAGAGGTTCTCCTTTTATAGCTGCATTTCCAAGATTTGAAAAACCTGAATATACTACTAAATCAGTATCCAATCCTAAATCTGTAACTTCAGATTCATAAGTTGTAAAGTTTAAGTTAACATCCCAGTTAAATCCATCATCATTGCTTTGTACAATAGTAACCCCTAAATCTAATTCGAGACCATTGTTTTTAATCTCACCGATATTTGTTCTTGTTGTAGTGTAACCTGTACTTGGTCCTAAGGGTCTATCTATAATTAAATCTTTTGTAATCCTAGAGTATACCGATAGGTCTAAAGAAATTCGGTTTTCCCATAATTTACTTTCTAATCCAACTTCATATTCAGTTAATAATTCAGGTTTTAAATCAGGATTCCCTAAAACATTACTTGTGGTATTAGTTACTACGTTAGTACCGCCGATCTGAAAATCTTGAGTATCCAAAAGTAGTGTATTAGCAACTGGATATCCCGGGTCACCAAAGTTAGCTGAAGTTCCATAACCTGCTCGAATTTTCAGGTAATTAAGAATGTCTGATTTTGCACCACTAAAGGCACTAGTTGGCAAGAAAGAAACACTTGCACTTGGGTAAAAAATGGATCTATTATCGCTTTCGAAATTAGAAACCCAGTCACTTCTTCCTGCTAAGGTTAGGAATAGATAGTTGTCATAATCAAATTCTGCTTGTCCGTAAAGACCAGCAATGTTTCTTTCGTAAAAATCCTGAATTTCGTTTTGTCTTAAGAAGTTATAATGTCTTAAAATACCAAAAGATTGTTGACCATCACTCGCAGTACCATTTTGATCAAAAATCGTGTTTCTTGTGGTAGCACCGATGTTAAAACTAGTTCCTATTTTCTCAGCAAGTTGATAATTTCCAGTTAAAGATATATTATGATCATAAATGGTGTTTAAGTTGTTCCAAGTTTCATAAAAACCACTTGCTGTTCTTACATCTTGGCTACCGCCTACACCTCCTCTGTTCTGGTAATTAATATTATTTTCGCTATAAACATCTACACCAGCACGGTATAAGATATTTAGATTGTCATTTATATCATATTGTATGGTAGCATTACCAAAAATACGATGCGTTAGCTGAGAAGTTTGAGCATTATTTAATGTCCATAAAGGATGCTGAATACTGTTGTTTTGTCTATAGTAGACACTACCTCCTGTAATTGGATCTTGAAAAGGAAGACCTTGAATATCAATACTTCGAGGAGTAAACCATAAATCTCCAAAAATAGATGATCCTGTACCTGTGGCTCCATTACCCTGACTGAGTGCAACAGGTGGGGAAGTGAAATCTGTTTTGGCAAAATTTAGAGTACCATTGATAGTGAATTTATTCGAGAGCTTCGCGCGACCCCCTATTCCTAGAGTGTTACGGCGTAAGCTGTTTCCTGGTGTAAAACCTTTGTCATCCAAATGTCCATAATTAACATTGTATGAAATTTTTCCGTTATCAGAAACTCCTCTAAGGTTTGCTGATATTGAAGCAGCTCCACCAATTCTAAAAAAGTCTTCTACACTATCATAAGGCTTCCAGTCGTAACGAGCCCCTTGAAATTCAGGGAAAGCTGCCCGGATTGCTGGAGTAGAAGTAGAATATGGATGAGGAAGTGTTCCATCGGCATCAATAGCGGCGCTGTTGCCCCAGCCTGAAACACCACCTTCTCTAAAGCTAGGTCCCCAGTTGCTAAAAAACCATCCAAAAGCTTGATCAAAACCATTACCATATTCATCCTGATAATCTGGTAAAGAGGCTATTTCGGTGAAAAAATAAGAAGAGGCTAAAGTTACTTCCATTTTCTTTCTGGCGTTTGCAGAAGATCCTCCTTTAGTGGTGATTAATATAACACCATTTCTACCGTCACTACCATATAGTGCCGCTGCGGCTAGACCTTTTAATACACTAACACTTTCAATACTGTTAGGGTCTAAATCTAAAAACCTACTAGATCCATTGTTACCGTCGATAAAGTCACTACTACCTCCTCGCGAACTATTATTTGTGGAGGTGCTAAAAGGAACGCCATCTACTATAAATAGGGCTTGATTACTCGAGCTGAAAGAGTTCTGACCTCTAATAAGAATATTTGTACCAGATCCAGTAAGTCCACTTTGCTGTACAATCTGTAATCCCGCAGATTTACCTGTTAGTACCCTTCCTATGTCTCCCTCTGAGCGTTGTTCAATTTCTTCGCTTTTAACTGTAGATACGGCATATCCAAGAGCTTTTTTCTCTCTCTTAATACCTTGAGCGGTTACAACAACCTCTTCTAGCTCTGCAGCAGAAGGTTCTAATTGTAAGTTAATTGTAGAGCTACTGTCTACGGATACTTCTTTGTCTGAGAAGCCTAGGTAGCTAAATACAAGGGTGTTTCCTTGCGATGCTTGAATAGAATAAACCCCGTCAAAATTTGTTTGTGTACCGTTGTTTGTGTTTTTAACGACAATGTTTACACCTGGAAGGGGCAAGCCTTGATCGTCTGTTACTTTACCAGTTATGGTTTTTTCTTGCGCAAACGAAATTTGCGCGACTAATGCTAGAAGCAGCATTAGAATTCGCTTTGTTGGTGATTTCATTTATTTTTATTATTAGAATTAGCCAAGCCAAAAATCATTAAAATTTTCTTAAAATGCAACGAAATAGTTAATAAATTTCCAAATCTGATATTTTATTACCCTTACAGATGCGGAAAAACCGTAAAAATAATGTTATATTAACTTATTTTGTTTAGAAGTTAGCATTGAGGCTGATGTGTACTTTTGTGTTGGAAAATTTGAAGTTTTGTTGGCTATTCTTGCCGTTGGCGAAAATAATCTTAAATAACCCTGTTTGTGTATTGATGCCAAATCCAAACCCAAGACTGGTAAGGTTGTCATATAGATTGTTGATGTTATTTTCGAAATAAGAATAATCAGTAATCGTGTGTATATAAAGATTTGAGGATAAGAGATATCTGTATTCTGTTGTAAAAACGTTGAATAGGGAAGCGTTTATACTGTTTTCTTCAAAACCTCTAATTGAGTTGATTCCTCCAAACCGGTATAGTTCATTGGTGAATAAATTGTCAGAAAAAATAATAGCTGATGAATTACTTAAGAAAACCGAATTCCTGTCATTTAGGTTAAATATGTGGTTAAGGCTGATAAGCCCTTTTGTTTGGTTGATGGTTTCTGTATCGGTTTTTCTTGTGCCAAGTTCTACTGATAATGCATACTCGCTTTTGATAGGGAAAAGCTTTTTATTTTGTTTTCTTATTTGTTTGAAACCAGCTGTAAAAAACGAAGCGTTGTAGTTGTTGATGTTTAATAGGGGGTTTGGAGCCTTTAGAAGATTGTTTGATTTGGATGTTTTGTATCCAATAAATATAGTGCTCTTGTCTTTGATAAGGTAGTTTAGGTGAATGCTTTGATCTGTATTTAAGAAGCTAGAATCTTTTTTAAATATGTTTAAACTGGCTTGAACTCCTAAAGGTGATTTAAATATATATGGCAAAAAAATATCAGCATTAAATCTTTGTTGTTCATTCCCATCGCTTTTGTATACGATATTAAGTTGTTCGCCGTAATTTAGGTTATTTGTCAGGCTTAGGTTGATGTATCCATTTAGTTTTAGGTCTCTATTTTCGGTATCACTGGAAAAACCAAGAAAACCATCAAATGTATTAGCTGGCTTTTTTGATATGTATAAGTATATGGTTGTTGAGTCTTTGTTGAATAGTATTTCTGGTGGTTTTAGGTTTTTTGCAAAGGCTAAGTTGTTGATCGCTTCCGATTTTTTAATAAGTTTTCTTTTGTTGAATGTTTTTCCTTTTTTTAATCTGATATTATGTTTTAAATAAGAAGTTGGGAACTTTGAGTATCCTTTGATTGTGATATTATCGATTTTTCTAATTTGACTTTTAGAAATGATTAAAGTAGCAAAGATTCTATTGCCTTTTTTTCTTAAGTCTGATAGGGATAGGTTGCTAAATACATTTCCTTGGTCAACCAGATAGTTGGTTAAGTGTTGTAATGTTTTTTCTGTTTGTGTAAAAGGAATGGTGAAGGTGTTGTCTGTTGTGTTAGTCTTGCTGTCTAGTTTTTTTATTATTTCTGAAGGAATTACTGCATTGTTATAAGAGATAGTAATGTTTTGATATCTGTTTCGTAATAATAGGTGGTTTAAAAATGTAGAGTCTGATGTTTTTTGCAAGCTTTTATTTTTTAAGTCAATGTATCCTAATTTTTGTAGTTTTTTGTAAATTCTATTGGTTTCGGTTTTTAGCTTTGTGAAGTTTTTAAAAGTGTTTTGGTAAGAAAGGCTGTCTATGATTTTAGTTTCGTTGGTGTCTTTTCCTTTTATAGAAAGTTGAATGATCGGGGATTGTGCATAGCAAAAAGAATGTATGCATAAAAATATAGTAAGGAAATAGAATAATGAAGTTTTCAATTCTTATTTTAATATTGCTAAAATAACGGAAAACGCTGTTATTTCTTACAGTTTAAGGTAGTTGTTTTAAATCTATTTGAAAATTAATGGATTAGGATTTGAATTGCTCAAAAATATTTCTACCTTTGCAGCCCTCATAAAAGAGGTATTGTAAAAATAGTTTAAAAATAGTGTAAAGCAAATTATGCCAACAATTTCACAATTAGTAAGAAAAGGTAGAGCCAAAATAACTAAGAAGAGTAAATCGGCTGCTTTGGATTCGTGCCCGCAACGCCGCGGTGTTTGTACGCGTGTTTATACGACTACACCTAAAAAACCAAATTCAGCTATGCGTAAGGTAGCTCGTGTTAGGTTAACAAATGGTAAAGAAGTAAACGCATACATCGGAGGTGAAGGTCACAATCTTCAAGAGCACTCGATAGTATTAGTTAGAGGTGGAAGGGTAAAAGATTTACCAGGAGTTAGGTATCACATCGTTCGTGGAGCTTTAGACACCGCTGGTGTTGAAGGAAGAACACAACGTAGATCTAAGTATGGTGCAAAACGCCCTAAGAAGTAATTAAAAAACTTTAAGAAGAAGACATGAGAAAAAGAAAGGCTAAAAAAAGACCTATTTTGCCAGATCCGCGTTTTAACGATCAATTAGTGACTCGTTTCGTAAACATGATGATGTGGGATGGTAAAAAATCGGTTGCTTTTAAGATTTTTTATGATGCGATAGATATCGTAGATGAAAAAAAACAAAACGAAGAAAAGACTGCTTTAGAAATGTGGAAAGATGCATTGTCTAATGTGATGCCACATGTAGAAGTAAGAAGTCGTCGTGTAGGAGGGGCTACTTTCCAGATACCAAATCCAATTAGGCCAGATAGAAAGATATCGACTGCTATGAAGTGGTTAATTCAATTTTCGCGTAAGAGAAATGAAAAATCTATGGCTCAGAAACTTGCTGCAGAGATTATAGCAGCGGAAAAAGAAGAAGGAGCTGCTGTTAAAAAGAGAGTAGATACTCATAAAATGGCTGAAGCAAATAAAGCATTTTCACATTTTAGATTTTAATCAATAATAGTAATGGCTAGAGATTTAAAATACACAAGAAATATCGGTATTGCTGCGCATATTGACGCAGGGAAAACAACTACCACTGAGCGTATATTATACTATACAGGGGTTAGTCACAAGATAGGTGAGGTGCATGATGGTGCAGCTACTATGGACTGGATGGAACAAGAGCAAGAGCGAGGAATCACAATTACTTCTGCAGCTACTACTTGTGAGTGGAAGTTTCCAACGGAAAATGGTCAAGCTTTGGATGATACTAAAGGGTATCACTTTAATATTATTGATACTCCTGGTCACGTTGATTTTACGGTAGAAGTAAATCGTTCTCTTCGTGTTCTTGATGGATTAGTGTTCTTGTTTAGTGCTGTTGATGGTGTTGAGCCGCAATCAGAGACTAACTGGAGGCTTGCAGATAATTACAAAGTTCCAAGAATTGGATTTGTAAATAAAATGGATCGTCAAGGGTCTAATTTTATGGAAGTGTGTCAACAAGTTAAAGATATGTTAGGTTCTAATGCGGTTCCTATTGTATTGAATATTGGTGACGAAGAAGATTTTAAAGGAATTGTAGATTTAGTTAAGAATCGTGCTATTGTGTGGCATGAAGAGGGGCAAGGAGCTACATTTGATGTTGTTGATATCCCTGAAGATCTAAAAGAAGAGGCAAGGACATTACGTGGTAAACTTATTGAAGAGGTGGCTGCTTATGACGAAAACCTTCTTGAGAAATTTATGGAAGACGAAGATTCAATTACAGAAGAAGAGGTGCATGCTGCACTTAGAGCTGCTGTAATGGATATGAGTATCATTCCTATGATATGTGGGTCTGCGTTTAAGAATAAAGGAGTTCAATTCTTATTGGATGCTGTTTGTCGTTACTTGCCTTCTCCAACTGATAAGGAGGGTATTGTAGGGGTAAACCCAAATACAGAAGAAGAAGAAATACGTAAGCCTGATGTAAAAGAGCCTTTTGCTGCTTTAGCATTTAAAATTGCTACAGATCCGTTTGTTGGACGTTTAGCATTTTTTAGAGCGTATTCTGGTCGATTAGATGCAGGTTCTTATGTTTTGAACAATCGTTCGGGTAAAAAAGAGCGTATTTCTCGTATCTATCAAATGCATGCTAATAAGCAGAATGCAATTGACTATATAGAAGCTGGGGATATTGGAGCAGCTGTAGGGTTTAAATCTATTAAAACAGGAGATACACTTACTGCAGAAAAGCATCCTATAGTTTTAGAATCTATGGATTTTCCAGATCCGGTAATTGGTATCGCTGTTGAACCAAAAACTAAAGCCGATGTTGATAAATTGGGTATTGGTTTAGGTAAATTGGCAGAAGAGGATCCAACATTTACAGTGCGTTCGGATGAAGCTTCAGGACAGACGATTATATCTGGAATGGGTGAGTTGCATTTGGATGTTATTGTGGATCGTTTAAAGCGTGAATTTAAGGTAGAGGTTAATCAAGGTCAGCCTCAGGTAGAATATAAAGAAGCTATTACTCAAGCTGCAGATCATAGAGAAGTTTATAAGAAACAATCTGGTGGTCGAGGTAAATTTGCGGATATCGTGTTTACTATCGAGCCTGCGGATGAGGGTGTAGTAGGACTTCAATTTGAATCTACAATTAAAGGTGGTAATGTTCCTAAAGAATTTATTCCTTCGATTGAAAAAGGATTTAAAATGGCTATGGTGAATGGTCCGTTAGCGGGTTATGAAGTAGATGCTATGAAGGTTACTTTAAAGGATGGATCTTATCATGATGTGGATTCTGATCAATTATCATTCGAATTGGCGGCCAAGTTAGGGTTTAAGAATTCTGCAAAAGCTGCAAAAGCCGTGATAATGGAGCCTATTATGAAATTAGAGGTGATTACTCCAGAGGAAAATATGGGTGACATAGTAGGAGATTTAAATAGACGTAGAGGACAGGTAAGTGATATGGGTGATCGTGCAGGTGCGAAAACTGTTAAGGCTACTGTTCCACTTTCAGAAATGTTTGGATATGTTACTACTTTAAGAACCTTATCGTCAGGTAGAGCAACATCTACGATGGAATTTTCACACTATGCTGAAACTCCTTCTAATATATCAGAAGAGGTAATTGCTGCTGCAAGGGGAGTTAACGCTTAATTTTACAGAAATGAGTCAAAAAATTAGAATAAAATTAAAATCTTACGACCACAATTTAGTAGATAAGTCTGCTGAAAAAATCGTAAAGACAGTAAAGAGTACTGGAGCAGTGGTTACAGGCCCGATTCCATTACCAACACATAAGAAGATTTTTACAGTATTGCGTTCTCCGCACGTAAATAAAAAATCAAGAGAGCAATTTCAATTAAGTTCATATAAGAGATTATTGGATATTTATAGTTCTTCTTCAAAAACGATTGATGCGTTAATGAAGTTAGAATTACCTAGTGGAGTTGAAGTTGAGATCAAAGTATAATTTGAAGTCTTGAATTCAGTATTCTGAATTTGGTAATTTTAAATTAAAGAAATGTCCCAAGCTGCGAGCAAGGGAAAAACGGCAAAAAAATACATTCAGGGTTGAAGTATTTTAACCCTGTTGTTTTTTGCAAGAAATTAGAATGAATTGAATATAGGTTCAATACTTAGTAAATAAATAATAATTAAATAATTTAATATGTCTGGGTTAATAGGAAAAAAGATCGGTATGACCAGCATTTTCGATGAGAATGGAAAGAATATTCCATGTACAGTTATCGAGGCTGGCCCATGCGTGGTTACCCAAGTCAGAACTGAAGAGGTTGATGGTTATGAGGCTATTCAGCTAGGTTTCGATGACAAAGCAGACAAAAATGCTACTAAAGCGGCTTTAGGTCACTTTAAGAAAGCAGGAACTGTTGCTAAACGTAAAGTTGTCGAATTTCAAGGTTTTGATGAGGAGTACAAATTAGGAGATGCGATAACAGTAGAGCATTTTGCAGAAGGAGAGTTTGTTGATGTTTCTGGAACGTCTAAAGGTAAAGGTTTTCAAGGAGTTGTTAAAAGACACGGTTTTGGCGGTGTTGGTCAGGCGACTCACGGTCAACATAACCGTTTAAGAGCTCCAGGGTCAATTGGAGCTGCATCTTATCCTGCAAGAGTATTCAAAGGAATGCGCATGGCTGGAAGAATGGGTGGAGATAAAGTAAAAGTTCAAAACTTAAAAGTGTTAAAAGTAGTTGCTGAAAAGAACTTACTTGTTGTAAAAGGGTGTGTTCCTGGTCACAAAAACGCTTATGTAACTATTCAGAAGTAATGAAGGTAGCTGTAATTGATATTAACGGAAAAGAAACAGGAAGAAAGGCAGACCTTTCTGATGCTGTTTTTGGTATTGAGCCAAATGATCATGCGGTATATTTAGATGTGAAACAGTATTTGGCGAATCAACGCCAAGGAACTCACAAGGCTAAGGAGCGTGCAGAAATTGTTGGTAGTACTAGAAAGATTAAAAAACAAAAAGGAACAGGTACAGCGAGAGCAGGTAGTATCAAATCCCCAGTTTTTAGAGGTGGGGGTAGAATTTTTGGACCGAGACCACGTAACTATTCTTTTAAATTGAATAAAAATTTAAAAAGATTAGCTCGTAAATCTGCTTTAAGTATTAAAGCGGGAGATAAGGCGATAACGGTTGTTGAAGACTTTACTTTTGATACGATTAAGACAAAGAATTTCACTTCAGTTTTAAAGTCTTTGGGGCTTGAAAACAAAAAGTCTTTGTTTGTGTTGGGAGAGTCAAATAAAAATGTATATTTGTCGTCACGCAATTTAAAAAGCTCTGAAGTTGTAATGTACTCAGAATTAAGTACTTATAAAATACTTAATGCGAATAACGTTGTTATTTTAGAGAGTTCTTTGAAAGGAATTGAAACGAATTTAAGTAAATAGAAGCCATGAGTATCTTAATAAAACCTATTATTACGGAAAAGGCTACTGCAGATAGTGAAGTGTATAATCGCTATGGTTTTGTAGTAGATAAAAAAGCGAATAAGGTAGAGATCAAGAAAGCGGTTGAGGCTGCTTATGGAGTATCTGTTACTAAAGTTCGAACGATTAATGTCCGCCCGGATCGTAAAACCCGTTATACAAAAACGGGAATGGTCACTGGTAAAACAAAAGCTGTTAAAAAAGCAATTGTACAGGTGGCGGAAGGTGATGTAATTGATTTATATAGTAATCTTTAAGACTAAAAAATGTCAGTAAGAAAATTGAAACCAATCACCCCTGGTCAGCGTTTTAGAGTAGTTAATGGATTTGACGCCATAACTACTGATAAGCCGGAGAAGAGTTTGTTAGCTCCGAAAAAGAGATCAGGTGGTAGAAACAGTCAAGGAAAAATGACCATCCGCTATAAAGGTGGTGGTCATAAAAGAAGGTATCGTATTATTGATTTTAAACGCGACAAGCAGGGTATTCCTGCTACAGTTGCGACAATAGAATATGATCCAAACAGAACTGCATTCATAGCGTTGCTAAATTACCAAGATGGTGAGAAGCGTTATGTAATTGCCCAGAATGGACTTCAAGTAGGGCAAAATGTCGTGTCAGGTAGTAATGTAGCACCAGAAATTGGTAATGCAATGCCGTTAAGCGATATTCCTTTAGGAACAATCATTTCTTGTATAGAATTAAGACCGGGACAAGGAGCTGTGATGGCTCGTAGTGCTGGATCGTTCGCTCAACTTATGGCTAGAGATGGTAAGTTTGCTACGGTAAAGTTGCCTTCTGGTGAAGTTAGAATGATCTTGGTTAATTGTATAGCTACCATAGGTGCTGTATCTAATAGTGACCATCAGTTGGTTGTTGGAGGTAAAGCGGGTAGAGGAAGATGGCTTGGTCGTCGACCACGTACAAGACCAGTTGCAATGAACCCTGTTGATCACCCAATGGGTGGTGGAGAAGGACGTTCTTCAGGAGGTCATCCACGTTCTAGAAAAGGTCTTCCTGCTAAAGGATATAGAACCCGCTCTAAAACGAAAGCGAGTAATAAGTATATTGTAGAACGTAGAAAGAAATAATAAGATATGGCACGTTCATTAAAAAAAGGACCTTACGTTCACTATAAATTAGAGAAAAAAGTAGCTGCTAATGTAGAAGCTAATAAGAAGACAGTTATTAAGACTTGGTCTAGAGCTTCTATGATTACCCCTGATTTTGTAGGGCAAACAATTGCAGTACATAATGGCCGCCAATTTGTTCCTGTTTATGTAACAGAGAATATGGTAGGTCATAAATTAGGAGAATTTTCACCAACGCGTTCTTTTAGAGGACACGCAGGTGCTAAAAATAAAGGTAAAAAATAATTTAAGCTATGGGAGTTCGTAAAAGAGAAATGGCAGAAAGAATTAAGGAAGAAAAAAAGCAAATTGCTTTTGCTAAACTTAATAACTGCCCTACGTCACCTCGCAAAATGCGTTTAGTAGCGGATTTGGTACGTGGTGAGAAAGTTGAAAGAGCGCTTCATATTCTTAGATTTAACCCTAAAGAAGCTTCTCGTCGATTAGAAAAGTTATTGCTTTCTGCAATAGCTAATTGGCAAGCAAAAAATGAAGACGCTAGCATCGAAGATGCAGATCTTTTTGTAAAAGAGATTCGTGTAGATGGAGGAAGTATGTTAAAAAGACTTCGTCCTGCTCCACAGGGTCGTGCACACAGAATAAGAAAACGCTCTAACCACGTTACTATAGTGGTTGCAGCAAAAAATAATACACAAAGCTAAATAATAGTATGGGACAGAAGACAAATCCAATCGGAAATCGCCTTGGTATCATTAGAGGATGGGAATCCAACTGGTATGGAGGTAATGACTACGGTGATAAACTTGCCGAAGACGATAAGATTAGAAAGTATGTACACGCACGTTTATCAAAAGCTAGTGTATCTAGAGTAATTATTGAGCGTACGCTTAAACTTGTAACCGTTACTATCACCACTGCCAGACCTGGTATTATTATCGGAAAAGGTGGCCAGGAGGTAGACAAGTTAAAAGAGGAGCTTAAGAAGATTACAGATAAAGAGGTTCAGATCAATATTTTTGAAATCAAGAGACCAGAACTTGATGCATTCTTAGTTGGATCTAGTGTTGCAAGACAGATCGAGAGTCGTATCTCTTACCGTCGTGCAATTAAGATGGCTATTGCGGCTGCAATTAGAATGAATGCAGAGGGTATAAAGATTCAGATTTCAGGACGTTTGAATGGGGCAGAAATGGCACGTTCAGAGTCTTATAAAGAAGGTCGTATTCCTTTATCAACATTTAGAGCTGACATAGATTATGCTTTGGTTGAAGCACATACTACTTATGGTAGATTAGGTGTTAAAGTGTGGATTATGAAAGGCGAAGTATATGGTAAAAGAGAGCTTTCTCCTTTAGTAGGTCTTTCTAAGAAGCAAGGTAAAGGAAACGATAGAGGATCCGGAGCCGGACGAGGTGGAAATAATAAGTCACGTCGTAGAAAGTAATTTTTTAAAGTAAATTAACAATGTTACAGCCTAAAAGAACAAAATTCCGTAAGCAACAAAAAGGACGTATGAAAGGTCTTTCTCAAAGAGGACATACACTTTCTAACGGAACTTTCGGAATTAAATCATTAGATTCAAATTTTGTTACTGCAAGACAAATTGAAGCAGCACGTATTTCTGCTACACGTTATATGAAAAGAGAAGGTTCTCTGTGGATTAAAATTTTCCCAGATAAGCCTATAACTAAGAAACCTCTTGAAGTACGTATGGGTAAAGGAAAAGGTGCTGTTGAGTATTGGGCGGCAGTAGTGAAACCAGGAAGAATTTTATTCGAGATTAGTGGAGTGCCATATGATGTAGCTAAAGAAGCATTGCGTTTAGCTGCTCAGAAACTTCCAGTTAAAACTAAGTTTATCGTAGCTAGAGATTATCAAGCTTAACAAGAAAGATTATGAGACAATCAGAAGTAATAGAAAAATCTACAGCTGAATTACAAGAAGAACTTGGTAAATCTCGTAAAGAGTATTCAGATTTAAAAATGGCTCATACTATGTCTCCATTAGAGAATCCTTTACAACTACGTAAAGTAAGAAGATCTATTGCTAGAATAGCAACTGAGCTAACAAAAAGAGAATTAAACGGTTAATTCTGCTGAAAGATGGAAAAAAGAAACTTAAGAAAAGAACGTATAGGTGTAGTTACCAGTAATAAAATGCAGAAATCAATCGTGGTTTCTGAGGTAAAAAAAGTAAAACACCCGATGTACGGAAAGTTCGTGTTAAAAACTAAGAAATACGTTGCACACGACGAGAAAAATGACTGCAATATTGGTGATACTGTAAAGATCATGGAAACAAGACCTATGAGTAAAACCAAATGCTGGAGATTAGTAGAAGTAATTGAAAGAGCGAAGTAATTATGGTACAACAAGAGTCTAGATTAAAAGTAGCAGATAATACGGGAGGTAAAGAAGTTTTAGTTATCCGTGTTTTGGGTGGTACAAAAAGAAGATACGCCTCTGTAGGAGACAAGATCGTTGTCAGTGTTAAAGAAGCGACTCCTAATGGAAACATTAAAAAAGGAGCAGTTTCAACTGCAGTTGTAGTTCGTACCAAAAAAGAAGTACGCAGACCAGATGGTTCTTACATTCGTTTCGATGATAATGCTTGTGTTCTTTTGAACCCTGCAGGAGAAATGAGAGGAACACGTGTTTTTGGTCCTGTGGCAAGAGAACTTCGTGATAAACAATTCATGAAGATTGTTTCACTAGCGCCAGAAGTGCTTTAATAAGATAACAAAATGACAAAGCTTAAAATTAAATCAGGAGATACTGTTCGTGTAATCGCTGGAGACAATAAAGGTCAAGAGGGTACTGTTCAGAAAGTATTGATTGATAAGAACAAGGCAATTGTAGAAGGTGTTAACTTAGTGTCTAAGCACCAAAAGCCTAGTGCTGCAAATCCACAAGGTGGAATCGTAAAGCAAGAAGCGCCTATTCATATTTCTAACTTATCGTTGCTTACCTCTAAGGGGGAAACTACTAGAGTTGGATATAGAGTAGAAGGAGATAAGAAAGTGAGATTTTCTAAAAAATCTAATGAAGTAATATAGTTATGGCTTATATCCCAAGACTAAAACAAGAGTATAAGGACAGAGTAATGTCTACTCTTACAGAAGAATTTAGTTACAGTAATGTAATGCAAGTGCCTAAACTTAAGAAAATTGTCGTAAGTAGAGGTGTTGGTGCAGCTGTAGCTGATAAGAAGTTAATCGACTATGCAGTAGACGAATTAACAATGATTACAGGGCAAAAAGCTATTGCGACTATATCTAAAAAGGATGTTGCAACTTTCAAGTTACGTAAAGGAATGCCAATTGGAGCAAAAGTTACGTTAAGAGGAGAAAGAATGTATGAATTTTTAGATAGGTTAATTACTTCGGCATTACCACGTGTAAGAGATTTTGGAGGAATTAATGCGACAGGTTTTGATGGTAGAGGTAACTATTCTTTAGGAATTACGGAACAAATCATTTTTCCTGAAATAGATATCGATAAAGTAAATAAGATTTCAGGAATGAATATTACTTTTGAGACATCTGCTAAAACTGATAAAGAAGCAAAATCATTGTTAACAGAACTAGGTTTACCTTTTAAAAAGAATTAATTATGGCTAAAGAATCAATGAAAGCCCGTGAGGTGAAGAGAGCAAAAACGGTTGCAAAGTATGCTGAAAAACGAAAAGCTTTAAAAGAAGCTGGAGATTATGAAGCATTACAGAAGTTACCAAAAAATGCATCTCCAATCCGTAAGCATAATAGATGTAAATTAACAGGAAGACCAAAAGGATATATGCGTCAGTTTGGAATTTCTCGTGTTACATTTAGAGAGATGGCTAATCAAGGATTAATTCCAGGAGTAACAAAAGCTAGTTGGTAATAATAGAATAAATTAATTGGTTTCAGGTTCGGCCGAAAGGCCGAAAACCAAAACCGTAAATTAAATATAATGAATACAGATCCTATAGCAGATTATTTAACCAGAATTCGTAATGCAAACAGTGCTCAACATAGAGTTGTAGAGATACCTGCATCAAAGGTTAAAAAAGAAATCACAAAAATATTATTCGATCAGGGATATATTTTAAGTTATAAATTTGAGGATAATACAACGCAAGGAAGTATTAAAATCGCTCTTAAGTACGATAAGCTTACGAAAGAACCTGTAATTAAAGAGTTACAAAGAATCAGTAAGCCTGGTTTGCGTAAATATGCAGGGTCTAAAGAAGTACCAAGAATCCTTAATGGATTAGGAATTGCAATTATTTCTACATCACACGGTGTTATGACTGGAAAGCAGGCTAGACAAGATAATGTAGGTGGAGAAGTACTTTGCTACGTATACTAACAGTATAAAAGACAAAAGAAATGTCAAGAATAGGAAAAAATCCAGTAACTGTTCCGTCTGGTGTCACTGTAGAGGTGACAGGTAATGTTGTTACTGTTAAAGGAAAATTAGGAGAACTTTCACAAGAAATAGATAGTATCGATGTGAAAGTAGAGGAAGGTCAGGTTGTTCTAGAGAGACCGAGTGAAGCCAAAGATCATAAAGCAAAGCACGGATTGTATAGGGCTTTGATTAATAACATGATAAAAGGTGTTACAGTAGGTTGGACGAAAGAGTTAGAATTGGTAGGAGTAGGTTATAGAGCTTCTAGTCAAGGTCAGAAATTAGATTTAGCTCTTGGTTTTTCGCATAATATCGTTTTAAACGTTGCGCCAGAGGTAAAAATAGAAACAATTTCTGAAAAAGGAAAAAACCCTATCGTAAAATTAACTTCTCATGATAAGCAATTGGTTGGACAGGTAGCAGCTAAAATTAGAGGCTTCCGTAAACCAGAACCTTATAAAGGAAAAGGAGTTAAGTTTGTAGGAGAACAATTAAGAAGAAAAGCAGGTAAATCTGCATAATAACTAAGTTATGGCATTCTCAAAAGATTTAAGAAGATTAAAGATCAGAAAGCGAATCCGCGGTAAAGTAAGCGGAACAGAACAACGTCCTAGATTATCTGTATATAGAAGTAATAAAGAAATCTATGCTCAGATCATAGATGATGTAACTGGTAAAACTATCGGTGCAGCTTCATCAAGAGATAAAGACATTGCTTCGGCATCAGGAAATAAAGAAGAAAAAGCAAGCTTGGTTGGTAAAGCTCTTGCGGAAAAAGCTAAGAAAGCAGGTATTGAGACTGTATCTTTTGATAGAGGTGGATACTTATATCACGGTAGAGTAAAATCATTAGCTGAAGGAGCTAGAGAAGCAGGACTAAAATTCTAAGAAATTATGTATCAAAAATATAAAAACGCAGAATTAGTAAAACCAAGTGGACTTGAATTAAAAGACCGTTTAGTTGGAGTACAACGTGTTACTAAGGTGACAAAAGGTGGTAGAGCATTTGGTTTCTCTGCAATCGTAGTTGTAGGAAATGAAAATGGTGTAGTAGGTCACGGTTTAGGTAAATCTAAAGAAGTAGCAGAAGCAATTGCAAAAGCAGTAGAAGATGCTAAGAAAAATTTGGTTCGTATACCATTACAGAAAGGAACCTTACCTCACGAACAAAAAGGAAAGTATGGTGGAGCAAGAGTATTGTTGATGCCTGCTGCAACAGGAACTGGGGTAATTGCAGGTGGAGCTATCCGTGCGGTACTTGAATCTGTAGGAGTTCATGATGTATTATCTAAGAACCAAGGATCGTCTAACCCACACAATGTGGTGAAAGCAACGTTTGATGCTTTATTGCAAATGCGAAGTGCAGAGCAAGTAGCAAAACAACGTGGAGTTTCGCTTGAGAAAGTGTTTAAAGGATAAAAATTAGGAACTATGGCAAAGATTAAAATTACGAAAGTAAAAAGCGCTATAAACCGTACTCAGAGACAAAAAAGAACTCTGGAGGCTTTAGGTCTTAAAAAGATCGGTCAGGTTATTGAGCATGATGACACTCCTAATATCCTTGGGATGGTAAATAAAGTTAAACATTTAGTTTCAGTAGAAACAAAATAATATAAGCACATGGATTTAAGTAACTTAAAACCTGCTGCAGGTTCAGTAAAAAATAATAGTAAGCGATTAGGTCGCGGACAAGGTTCTGGAAAAGGAGGAACCGCTGCACGTGGTCATAAAGGTGCAAAATCACGTTCTGGATATTCTAGAAAGATTGGTTTCGAAGGTGGACAAATGCCATTACAGAGACGTGTACCTAAATTTGGTTTTACTAATATTAATAGAAAAGAATATCAGGGAATCAATTTAGATACTTTACAAAAGTTAGTTGAAGCCGGTACAATAACCGATACAGTTGACCTTGATGTAATATTAGCGACGCGTTTAGCAGGAAAGAATGACTTGGTAAAGATACTGGGAAGAGGTGAATTGAAGGCGAAGTTAAAAGTTTCAGCTCACAAATTTACAGCCACAGCAAAAGCAGCTATAGAAGCTGCAGGTGGTGAAGCAGTAACCTTATAATAGACATTTCATGAAATTTATTGATACAATAAAAAACATTTGGAAAATCGAAGAACTTAAGGAAAGGATATTACTTACCTTATTACTACTATTAGTATATCGATTTGGAGCGCAAGTTGTATTACCTGGGGTTGATGCGGCAGAATTAGCTAGTTTAGGAACACAGACTCAAGATGGTTTGTTAGGATTGCTTAATGCGTTTACAGGGGGGGCTTTTGCTAATGCTTCTGTATTTGCTTTAGGTATAATGCCATATATCTCGGCTTCTATTGTAGTGCAATTGATGGGAATAGCAATTCCTTACCTTCAGAAATTACAAAAAGAAGGAGCTAGTGGTCAAAAGAAAATCACTCAGATCACACGTTGGTTAACAATAGCTATAACCTTGGTTCAAGGACCAGGTTATATCTATAACTTGTTTGCAACGCTTCCTCCGGGAGCATTTGTACTTGAAAGCCAAACTGTTTTTGTTGTATCTTCTGTAATTATTTTAACAACAGGGTGTATTTTTGCTATGTGGTTGGGAGAAAAGATTACTGATAAAGGTATTGGAAATGGTATATCGCTATTGATTATGGTTGGTATTATTGCAACTTTACCACAGTCTTTCGTTCAGAACTTTATTTCTAGAACATCTGGTGAAGGTGGAGATATCATTATGGTATTAATAGAATTAGTGATATGGTTTGTTATCATATTGGCTTCTGTGCTATTGGTTATGGCAGTACGTCAAATACCCGTTCAGTATGCTAGAAGAGCTGCAGGTGGTGGATACGAGAAAAATGTATTCGGATCGCGTCAGTATATTCCGTTAAAGTTGAATGCTTCAGGGGTAATGCCGATAATATTTGCGCAAGCAATTATGTTTATTCCTGCTGCTGTTGCTGGTCTTTCTGATTCAGAAACATCACAAGGAATTGCGGCAGCTTTTAGTGATATTTTTGGATTATGGTACAATTTAGTATTTGCTTTATTGATTATAGTATTTACATATTTTTATACTGCAATTACGGTACCTACTAATAAAATGGCGGATGATTTAAAGCGTAGTGGTGGTTTTATACCAGGTATTAGACCAGGTAGTGAAACAGCGGAATATCTAGATAAGATTATGTCGCAAATTACTTTGCCTGGATCTGTATTTTTAGCACTAGTAGCAATTTTTCCAGCAATAGCTGTTAAAGTTTTAGGAGTTCAGCAAGGATGGGCTTTGTTTTTTGGAGGTACCTCATTACTAATTATGGTTGGTGTGGCTATCGATACCATGCAACAAGTTAATTCATATTTGTTAAATAGACATTATGATGGATTAATGAAAACTGGTAAAAACAGAAAAGCAGTAGCATAATGGCAAAGCAACCAGCAATTGAGCAAGACGGAAGTATAATCGAAGCATTGTCTAATGCAATGTTTAGAGTAGAACTTGAAAACGGACACGTAGTGACCGCACATATCTCGGGAAAAATGCGAATGCATTATATTAAATTATTACCTGGAGATAAGGTTAAATTAGAAATGAGCCCTTATGATTTAACAAAGGCTCGTATAACATATAGATACTAATTCATGTAAATGTTAATTAATTAAGATTTTTTGCTTAGTTTTGCAGGCTGAAAAATCTTGTTAATGATCTATTCCGAAATAGTTGCATTGGAACATTTTGGAAATTAAATATAAAAAGATGAAAGTAAGAGCATCAATAAAAAAGAGAAGTGCCGAGTGCAAGATTGTGCGTAGAAAAGGCCGACTTTACGTAATTAATAAAAAGAATCCTAGATTTAAACAAAGACAAGGGTAATTATGGCAAGAATTGCAGGGGTAGATATACCTAAACAAAAGCGAGGAGTTATAGCATTAACCTATATCTTCGGAATCGGTAGAAGTAGAGCAAAAGAAATTTTGACAACTGCCAAAGTAGATGAGAGTTTAAAAGTTTCTGATTGGGATGATGATCAAATTGGTCGAATTCGTGAGGCTGTAGGAACCTACACTATTGAAGGAGAATTACGTTCTGAGGTGCAATTGAATATTAAACGTCTTATGGATATAGGATGTTATAGAGGAATTCGTCATAGAGCTGGTTTACCACTTAGAGGACAGCGAACTAAAAATAACTCTAGAACGCGTAAAGGAAGAAGAAAAACAGTTGCTAACAAGAAAAAAGCAACTAAATAATAAGTAGTATGGCAAAGTCAACTTCAAAAAAACGTAAAGTAATTGTTGAAGCAATAGGAGAAGCTCACGTTACAGCTTCTTTTAACAACATTATTGTGTCGTTAACGAATAAAAAAGGAGATGTTATTTCTTGGTCTTCAGCAGGTAAAATGGGATTTAGAGGTTCTAAAAAGAATACCCCTTATGCTGCTCAGTTAGCTGCAGAAGATGCATCTAAGGTAGCTATAGAAGCTGGTCTTAAGAAAGTAAAAGTCTATGTAAAAGGACCTGGAAATGGTAGAGAATCAGCAATACGTTCTTTACATAATTCAGGAATTGAAGTTTCAGAGATCATCGATGTAACTCCAATGCCTCATAATGGATGCCGTCCTCCAAAAAGACGTAGAGTATAATGAATTTTCCCGAAACTTGTTTTCGGGTTTATTTTGATATCTCAATAAATTGTAAATAAGTAAGTCTAAAAAAAATGAGGGATATAAGATTATCGAAGGAAAGTGACCTTAATTCATAATCACCTCAATAATTAAATTAATAATAATGGCAAGATATACTGGTCCAAAAACAAAAATCGCGCGTAAGTTTGGTGAAGCGATATTCGGAGACGATAAGTCATTCGAAAAAAGAAATTACCCTCCAGGACAACACGGAAATAACAGACGTAGAGGAAAGAAAAGTGAATATGCTATCCAGTTAATGGAAAAGCAAAAAGCGAAATACACCTATGGAGTACTTGAGCGTCAGTTCCGTAACATGTTCGAAAAAGCAACACGTGCACAGGGTATTACCGGTGAGGTATTACTTCAGTTATGTGAATCACGTTTAGATAATGTAGCTTTTAGAATGGGATTAGCAAACTCGAGAAGAGGTGCTAGACAGTTAGTGTCTCATAGACATATAACGGTAAATGGAGAATTAGTAAATATTCCATCTTATCAGTTAAAGCCTGGAGATGTTGTAGGAGTTAGAGAAAAATCAAAATCATTAGAAGTTATTCAAAACTCTCTTGCTAATAATAGTAAGGTGTACGAGTGGATTACTTTTAATAACGACACTAAACAAGGTACTTTTGTATCGGTTCCGGCTAGAATCCAAATACCGGAAAATATTAACGAACAATTCATCGTCGAATTATATTCGAAGTAATAACTCTTAGAAGAAACAATAATATGGCAATATTAAATTTTCAGAAGCCCGATAAAGTTATCATGATCGACTCTAGCGAGTTCGATGGTAAATTCGAATTTAGACCATTAGAGCCAGGGTACGGATTGACAGTTGGTAACGCTTTACGAAGAGTTTTGCTATCTTCTTTAGAGGGATTCGCTATAACTTCTTTAAGAATAGAAGGTGTAGATCATGAGTTTTCTACTATTTCAGGAGTTGTAGAGGATGTTACAGAAATCATATTAAATCTAAAGCAAGTACGTTTCAAACGTCAGATTGAAGATATAGATAATGAATCTGTGACTATTTCAATTTCTGGTCAAGAGCAATTAACTGCTGGTGATTTTCAAAAGTTTATTTCAGGTTTCCAAGTCCTTAATCCGGACTTAGTGATTTGTAATATGGACAAAAAAATAGCACTAAACCTTGAAATAACGATAGAAAAAGGAAGAGGTTATGTTCCAGCAGAAGAGAATAAGAAAGCAAATGCTCCTATAGGTACTATCTTTACAGATTCTATCTACACGCCAATTAAAAATGTAAAATATAGCATTGAGAATTACCGTGTAGAACAAAAAACAGATTATGAAAAGCTGGTTTTTGAAATCGTAACTGATGGTTCTATTCACCCTAAAGATGCATTGACTGAGGCAGCTAAAATACTGATCCATCACTTTATGTTGTTCTCTGATGAGCGAATTACATTAGAAGCTGATGAGATTGCTCAAACTGAAACATATGACGAAGAATCTTTGCATATGAGACAGTTATTAAAAACTAAGTTGATTGATATGGATCTTTCTGTAAGAGCTCTTAATTGTTTAAAAGCTGCAGAAGTAGATACATTGGGTGACTTGGTATCTTATAATAAAAATGATTTAATGAAGTTCCGTAACTTTGGTAAAAAATCTTTAACAGAGCTAGAAGAGCTAGTGAATGTTAAAGGCTTAAACTTTGGTATGGATCTTTCTAAATATAAATTAGATAAAGACTAATCCATCATATTTTGCTCCTCAAAATGAGTTGTAGCAAGATGATGATTAAATTAAAATGTCATGAGACACGGAAAAAAAGTAAACAACTTAGGTAGAAAGACAGCGCATCGTAAGGCAATGCTTGCAAATATGGCATGTTCTTTAATTGAGCACAAAAGAATTAATACCACAGTTGCAAAAGCAAAAGCACTTAAGCAATTTGTAGAGCCATTAGTGACTAAGTCTAAAGAAGATACAACACATAATCGTCGTATCGTTTTTAGTAAGTTACGTAGTAAATATGCAGTGGCAGAGTTGTTTAGAGATGTTGCTCCTAAAGTGGGTGATAGACCAGGAGGATATACCCGAATTATTAAATTAGGTAATCGTCTTGGAGATAATGCAGATATGGCTATGATAGAACTTGTAGATTATAACGAGTTATATAATGCTGGTAAACCTGCTAAGAAGAAAACAACAAGAAGAGGTAGAAGAAGTAAAGGATCTGAGACAGCACCAGCTGCACCAGCACCAGAAACTAATAGCTCAGAAGAAGAATAAATGAAGATGTGATTTTCACATAATGTAAAAGGATAAGCGGTAAACGTTTATCCTTTTTTTTTGAATACTTAAAAAGATTACTAGCTTTTATTAAATAGTAAGATATAATAGAAGTGTTATAAAATAAATATTAAAGAGGATGAAATACCAATCTCGAAAAAAGGCAATTATATTATTAGCAGATGGCACCATTTTTTATGGCAAAGCAGTCGGTAAAGAAGGAACTGCATTTGGAGAAGTTTGCTTTAATACTGGTATGACGGGTTATCAAGAAATCTTTACAGACCCTTCGTATTTTGGACAACTTATGGTCACTACAAATGCGCATATTGGAAATTATGGAACGAATAAAGATGAAATTGAGTCTGATTCTGTTAAAATAGCAGGATTGATTGTAAAAAACTTTAGTTACGAATTTTCAAGAAGTTTAGCGGATAGTTCATTACAGGAATTTTTAGAAAAGTCTAATCTCCTTGCAATTTCGGATGTAGATACACGTGCATTGGTTAGTTATATAAGAGATAATGGAGCAATGAATGCTGTTATATCAACAGAGGTTGATGATATTGAAGGTTTGAAGAAACAATTGGCTAACGTTCCTGATATGAATGGATTGGAATTGGCATCTAAAGTGTCTACGAAAAAACCTTATTTTTATGGAGACCCTAATGCTACATATAAAATATCAGCTCTGGACATCGGAATAAAAAATAATATACTACGTAATCTGGCTGATCGAGATGCTTATATCAAGGTTTTTCCTTATAATGCAACATTCGAGGAAATTAGTGAATGGGAACCAGATGGGTATTTCCTTTCTAATGGACCAGGAGACCCTGAGCCGTTAACAGAAGCAATAACCACTGCAAAAGAGATTATTAACAAGGATTTGCCTTTATTCGGAATTTGTTTAGGTCATCAGGTAATTGCATTGGCTAATGGTATTAGTACGTATAAAATGCATAATGGGCATAGGGGTATTAATCACCCGGTAAAAAACTTACTTACCGGTAAAGGTGAAATTACATCTCAGAATCATGGTTTTGCAATTAATAGAGAAGAAACTGAAAAACATCCTGATGTTGAAATTACACATCTTCATTTAAACGATGATACCGTAGCAGGAATACGAATGAAAAGTAAGAATTGTTTTTCAGTTCAATACCATCCAGAAGCAAGTCCAGGACCAAATGATTCGATCTATCTATTTGATCAATTTATAGAAAACATTAAGAATTCAAAAAAGTAGGGTTAATAGGTTGTGTTTTGTTGTTAAGACAATATGGGTTAATAGTGTTTTAGTGCTATAACGTTATAGTTAATAACTTCAGGGTTGTGTACAGTTTTATCACATAAATTATGACTTTCTAAAGAAGGTTAAGCTTAACCGGTTTTGTATATTGCAGCGAATTAATCATCCAACAAAATAAATCAAAAACATGAGTATAATTATTAATATTCACGCTAGGCAGATTCTGGATTCAAGAGGTAATCCAACTATCGAGGTAGATGTAGTTACAGAAAATGGAGTCCTAGGAAGAGCGGCAGTGCCATCTGGGGCATCTACTGGAGAACATGAGGCAATGGAGTTGAGAGATGGTGGTGGTGAATATATGGGTAAAGGAGTAAGTAAAGCAGTCGGAAATGTAAACACCATTATTGCCGAAGAGTTGTTGGGGTATTCAGTGTTTGATCAGAATTTAATAGATCAGACGATGATACAGTTAGATGGTACCGCTAATAAATCAAAATTAGGTGCCAATGCAATATTAGGAGTTTCATTAGCTACGGCAAAAGCGGCGGCAAATGAACTTAATATGCCATTGTATCGTTATGTAGGAGGAGTTAGTGCAAATACACTACCTGTTCCAATGATGAATATTATTAATGGAGGTTCGCATAGTGATGCTCCTATTGCATTTCAGGAGTTTATGGTAATGCCTGTAAAAGCTGAAAGCTTTACGCAAGCTATGCAAATGGGAACAGAGATATTCCATAACCTAAAAAAAGTATTGCATGATAGAGGATTGAGTACTGCCGTTGGCGATGAAGGAGGTTTTGCACCTACATTAGATGGTACTGAAGATGCGTTAGATTCTATTGCATTAGCAGTAGAAAAAGCAGGGTATAAGTTTGGTGATGAAATTATGGTAGCTCTGGATTGTGCAGCAGCAGAGTTTTATGTCGATGGCAAGTATGATTATACCAAGTTCGAAGGAGATACAGGAGTGGTAAGGACAAGTGAAGAACAAGCGGACTATCTTGCAGAATTGGCAGCTAAATATCCTATCATTTCAATAGAAGATGGTATGGATGAAAATGACTGGAGTGGATGGAAATATCTAACAAATAAGATTGGAGATAAAGTACAATTAGTAGGAGACGATTTGTTTGTAACAAATGTGGAAAGATTATCTAAAGGGATTGATACCAATACAGCAAATTCAATTTTAATAAAGGTTAATCAGATAGGAACTCTTACAGAAACCATTGCTGCTGTTAATATGGCACATAATGCAGGGTATACCTCTGTAATGTCACATCGTTCAGGGGAAACTGAAGACAATACAATAGCAGATTTGGCTGTTGCATTGAATACTGGTCAAATTAAAACCGGATCTGCCTCTCGTAGTGATAGAATGGCAAAATATAATCAACTTCTTAGGATAGAAGAAGAGCTCGGAACAGTAGCTTATTATCCAAAAGAAAAAGCTTTTAAGATTAAGAAGTAAATCTATAGATACGTTAAAAAAATGCCGAGAAATATTTCTCGGCATTTTTTTTTAAAGTTTTTGAAATTTGAAGAAAAATGCAGTTTTTATATGAAATTACCGAAATCTGAATTGAATTGTTGTTTTTTTTTTTTTTTTTAGTTCAGGTGAAAAAGAAAATTCAAGGATAATTCCTTATAAACCAATCACAGCAGTATAGAAAAAATCACTTTGTTTAGTGTACAACATTTCATAATTAATTTGGTTTAAAGAGAACTACATGAGTAGGTAGTTTTATTTGAGAAATGTTGTTAATAATATATCCGTGATGAATTGTGAAATTTTAATGTTTTAAAACAAAGATTTTTAATACATTCTTATTTTTTTATAGATAATTATAGAAGGTCTGTATAAGGTTAAAATAGATCGTATGATTAATAATATCTTAACACTATATTTTGTATTTTAGCAACCCTTATCATAACAGCAAAAACCCTAAAAAAACCTATGACAAAAATAGCTACGTTAGAAATCAACGGTAATAAATATGAGTTTCCTATTATTGAAGGAACACAGAATGAATTTGGAATAGATATTAAAACCCTCAGAGGCGTTACAGGAGGTGTTACTACTCTTGATCCTGGATTTAAAAATACAGGAAGTTGTGAGAGTGCGATTACCTTTTTAGATGGGGAGAAAGGAATTTTAAGATACCGTGGATATTCGATTGAGGAGTTAGCGGAGAAAGCTGATTTTCTTGAAGTGGCATATTTACTTATTTTTGGAGAACTACCAACAGCAGTGCAATTAGAAAAGTTTGATGCTGATATAAAGGAAGAATTGCATGTAGATGAAGATATGAAGAATATTCTGGATGGATTTCCTAAAAGTGCGCATCCAATGGGAGTATTGTCCTCTCTTACAAATGCCTTAATAGCTTTTAATCCTGGATCTGTGGATGTGGCTTCTGATGATGCGATGTATCGGGCGATTGTAAAAATAATGGGAAAATTTCCAGTATTGGCAGCTTGGACGATGAGAAAACGTAAAGGATTGCCATTGGATTATGGTGACAGTACGTTAGGGTACGTGGAGAACTTACATAAAATGATGTTTGCTAGGCCTAATAGAGTGTATACCAAAAATAAAATTGTGAATGATGCATTGGACAAATTGTTGATACTACATGCAGATCATGAACAGAATTGTTCTACATCTACAGTTAGGATCGTTGGTTCATCACATGCTGGATTATTTGCGTCATTGTCTGCTGGTATTTCTGCACTATGGGGTCCATTACATGGAGGTGCTAATCAAGCCGTTATTGAAATGCTTGAAGCAATCAAAGCCGATGGAGGTGATACAGCAAAATATATAGCAAAAGCAAAAGATAAAAATGATCCATTCCGTTTAATGGGATTTGGACATAGAGTATATAAAAACTTTGATCCAAGAGCTAAAATAATTAAAGTAGCTGCAGAAGAAGTATTAGCGGATTTAGGAATGGAAGATCCAGTTCTTGATATTGCAAAAGGTCTGGCGAAAGTAGCTTTAGAAGATGAATATTTTGTTAAGCGAAAATTATACCCAAATGTTGACTTTTATTCTGGTATTATATATAGAGCACTAGGGATACCAACAGAAATGTTTACAGTAATGTTTGCTTTGGGGAGATTACCGGGTTGGATTGCACAATGGAGAGAAATGCGACAACGTAAAGAGCCAATAGGTAGACCAAGACAAATATACATTGGAGAAGGGTATAGGCCTTTTGTGAGTGTAGAAAAAAGATAAAACAAAATAGACTAAAAGAAAAGCCTTACTAACTTGCGTTATGTAAGGCTTTTTATATATTATTTTTTACCATAACTACTGGAAAGTTCTGATAGTATCGAATAGATTTTAATGCCAGTTCTTATATGAAATTATCGGAACCTGAATTGAATTTTTTTTTGCTCAGGTGAAAAAGAAAATTCAGTGATAACACTTGCGCTTAGCTAATCATTTGGTCTTGATTCTTGACTCTAGTAGTACATTGAACTTGATTTAAAATTCTGGGATGTGAGTGATTTTTTATCAATTAAATTAGAAAATGACATAAAATTTCAATAACATTTGCCGTTATTAGAAAATACCAAAAATAAGAATTACATGAAAGAAATCAAGTTAATTAAAAACAGATCTGATATAGGAGCAGGAACCAGAGGTTCTGACTTAGGAATTGATGCTATTGAAATAGCCGCGATTAACCAAGATGATGATTACTTTAATCTGTATTCTTTTGAAGATGTTCAAACTGAGAATGAAACTATTTATAATAAAGTAAAGAATTCTTTTGCTAAGCGAATAGAAAGTGTTTTGAATGTATGTACTAGATTGAGTAATAGTGTAGAGAAAAATTTAAAAGAAGAAAAATACCCAATCGTTCTATCAGGGGATCATTCATCAGCTTTAGGAACAATTAGTGGGATAAAAGCGGCATATCCAAATAAAACATTAGGAGTAGTATGGATTGATGCTCATGCTGATATTCATTCTCCTTATACTTCTCCATCAGGGAATATACATGGGATGCCGTTAGCTGCAGCTCTTTCTTCTGATAATTTAAAATATAAAGTTAACGAAGTATCTCAAGAGACAAGTGTTTTGTGGGATAAAATGAAAAATATAGGAGTTGAAGGAAAAAAGGTAGAGTTTGAGCATGTTGTGTATTTTGGAGTAAGAGATACAGAGGAGCCTGAGAATGGCGTGATTGCAGATGAGAAGATAAAAAACTATACGGTAGAAGAAGTTCGATTTAGAGGATTTAAGGTTTGCTTAGATGAAGCAGTAAACAGGTTAAATGATTGTGATATACTGTACATCTCGTTTGATGTTGATAGTATGGATTGTGATATGATTTCTAATGGAACCGGAACACCTGTGCCAAAGGGATTTGATATTAATGAAGTAAAAGAAATTATCCATACATTTATTGAGACAGGAAAAACAAAATGTTTCGAAGTTGTAGAAGTTAATCCAACATTGGATCATAAAGGAAATAGAATGGCAGAAGCTGCATTTGATGTGTTAAAATCTGCAACAGAATCTATTAATAAAGTAGAGTTGCGATAAGCGTTTGGAAAAACAAGTAACAAATACAATATTGATGATTCGTCCTATACGTTTTAGGATGAATGAGCAAACTGCGATTAATAATTATTATCAGCAAAAGATAGACCTAGATACAAAACTAATAACGAAGAAAGCTCAAGAAGAGTTTGATGGGTTAGTGAATGTTTTAAAAGAAGCAGGAGTTCAGGTAATTGTGATAGATGATTTATTGCAAAATGATACACCAGATTCTATTTTTCCTAATAATTGGATATCTTTTCACGAAAATGGAGATATTGGATTATATCCAATGTTTGCTAAAAACCGAAGAGATGAAAGACGTCAGGATGTATTAGAGATAATTGAAGGTGAGGGTTTTGAAATAGAAAATATTGTAGATTACTCCAGTGCAGAAAAAGAAGAAGTTTATTTAGAGGGAACTGGAAGTCTTGTTTTGGATAGGGTTAACAGAAAAGCATATTGTGCATTATCTCCAAGGGCAGATGAAGAATTACTGATTGAATTTTGTGAAGATTTCGAATATACTCCCGTGATGTTTACTGCGAATCAAACTTGTGATAATAAGAGGTTGGCGATATATCATACCAATGTAATGATGAGTATTGCAGATACATTTGCCATAGTTTGTTTGGATGCTATAGATAATAATAAAGAGCGTAAGAATTTGATAAAACACTTAAAAAGTGATGGCAAGGAAATAGTTGCAATAACAGAAAATCAAGTGAATGATTTCGCTGGAAATATGTTACAAGTATTGGGGAGAGATAAAGAAAAATATTTGGTAATGTCTACTAGGGCATATAAGAGTTTATCTTCTGGGCAGTTGTCAAAAATAAAAAATCATTGCGCCATTCTTCATAGTGATTTAGAAATAATCGAAAAACTTGGTGGTGGTAGTGCTCGTTGTATGATGGCAGAAGTTTTTCTTCCAAAGATTTGATTTTGTATCTTTAGCGTATTGATATTACAAAAAACGTAAGGTGTACCATTATAAATGCTTGTAATTTTATCTTATTTAGAGCGAGTTGTGGCTACTAATTTGATTTCTAATTTATAGGTGTGTTTAATCGAAAAATAGTTCTAATTACATTTTTTATGCGTGAAATGAATTTATTAATCTTTCTTAAATTCTAAATATAGTCGCATTTATAGAGTATACCATACCGTTTACGTTGGATTTTAAAAACAAAATTATATATGTTATCTAAGAAAACAAAATATGGACTTAAGGCTTTAACCTACATGGCAAGAAATAAATGTAACCATCCTGTTTTAATCTCGGAGATAGCAAAAAGCGAAAATATTTCTCAAAAATTTCTTGAAAGCATATTATTAACACTACGTAAAAATGGATTATTAGGGTCTAAAAAAGGAAAAGGAGGAGGGTATTATTTAATAAAGGAGCCTAAAGATATAGCAATGGCTTCTGTTATTAGGGTATTGGAAGGACCAATTGCAATGTTACCTTGTGTAAGTTTAAATTTTTATGAAAAATGTGATGATTGCCCTGATGAGAATGCCTGTGCAGTACACGAATTAATGATAGAGGTTAGAGATAATACACTAAAAGTCTTGGAAAATAAGACATTAGCGGATTTTGTGATTTAGATAAAGCTATTTTATTGTGATCTAATCATCAGAAATTCGTTTGTATTTATAAGGCCCTTGTATTTTTCCCCATATTTGTTTACCATCAATATCATAACCTCTATCCCAAGAAGAAATTATGTCATGACTTATTACCACGTTGCTTGTGATGTAAGCAACGTCTTTTATCAAAACACTTGGACAAGTTCTATCATTGGTTTTACCCTGATAAATTGATGAAGTTTTTTTTTGGAAATATACTTCACATCCTGATCTTATTTTTAAACTATCAATACTTAATTGATCAAAAATATAAACATCTTCCCAGCCATTACGATATTTTTTTTCATTAGGAATGATATAACTGGAACTACTTATGGTAATGCTGTCTACTCTCTCTATCTTGAGTATACGCTGGTTATATATTTTTGAAGGGTCTTCAGAATTGAATAATTCTTGATATATCCAAAACCCTGGTCGATTTTTCCAGATAGATGCATTTGATAAACTAATATTATAGTAGCCTAATTCTTGTTCAGCTTGTTCTTTAGAAGAAAAGTTACCATTTAGTAACTGTACAAAATTATATAATTCAATATCATGAATTTTATCGGGTTTACACCCTGATAGGAATAAAAATAAAGAAAAATATAATAGTAATCTCCTCATGTATCTCTTTATGCTAAAAATAACATTTTTTTATTAAAAATATGTTTTTTGTCGATGAAATTAAATCGTTAGTCTATTTTTTTTTGACTTAGTTTATTGCTAAATGCATTGTCGAAAAAGGAAGTGTTAAAGAGGTATTATTACATGTCTATGATAAAATAATCTTTGTGATTATTATATTGAATATTTACTAGGGAATTTAAATGTTTGATAGTTTGAAGTGTTGATTTTCTTAAGTAATTGATTTGGGTTAGGAGAGGTAAAAGATTATAATTCTATTATCTTTGCTCCTTGTTTCTTATTAAATAACAATCTTTTTTAAAATGACATTACAAGAGGCTATTTCTAAACAAGTAAAGGTATCCGTAAAAAAACTGTATAATGCAGAACTTGAATCTGTAGAATTGCAGACTACACGTAAAGAGTTTGAAGGAGATATTACTGTAGTTGTTTTTCCAATGTTACGAGTGGTAAAAGGAAATCCTGTTCAGATAGGAAATGCCATCGGAGGCTATTTAGTAGAACATTTAGAAAATGTTGTTTCTTTTAATGTCGTAAAAGGATTTTTAAACCTAGTTATTGCCGATCAATATTATCTTGATTTCTTTTCGTCAATAAAAGAAGAAGAAACATATGGTTTTGTTGCTCCAAAAAAAGAAGATAGTGCCGTTATGGTAGAATATTCTTCTCCTAATACCAATAAACCTTTACATCTAGGTCATATAAGAAACAATTTACTTGGGTATGCTGTTGCAGAAATCATTAAAGCTAGTGGGAAAAAGGTATATAAAACTCAAATTATTAATGATAGAGGTATTCATATATGTAAATCAATGATTGCTTGGCAGAAGTTTGGAAATAATGAAACTCCAGAATCGACAGGACTAAAAGGTGATAAATTGGTAGGGAGTTATTATGTGAAATTTGATCAGGAATATAAAAAAGAGATTTTAGAATTAATTGCTTCAGGAAAAACGGAAGATGAAGCAAAAAAAGAAGCGCCAATTATTATAGAAGCTCAAGAAATGCTTAGAAAATGGGAAGCAGGAGATGCAGAAGTAGTTGAGCTATGGAAAATGATGAATAGCTGGGTGTACGAAGGCTTTGATCAGACTTATGAAGCATTAGGAGTTGATTTTGATAGTTATTATTATGAGAGTAATACCTACCTTTTAGGTAAAGATGTTATAGAAGAAGGGCTTACACGAGGAGTGTTCTTTAGGAAAGAAGATGGATCCGTTTGGTGTGACCTTACTGCAGAAGGTTTAGATGAAAAAATAGTGTTACGAAGTGACGGAACAGCCGTTTATATGACTCAGGATATTGGTACTGCAATTCAGCGTGTTAAAGATAATCCTGATATAGGCGGAATGATTTACACCGTGGGTAATGAACAGGATTATCATTTTAAAGTGCTGTTTTTAATACTTAAAAAATTAGGATACAATTGGTCTGAAAACTTACATCATTTAAGTTACGGAATGGTAGATCTTCCTAGTGGTAAAATGAAGAGTAGAGAAGGAACTGTTGTAGATGCGGACGATCTGATGGTAGAAATGTTTGACGCGGCAGAAGAAGCGTCTAAAGAATTAGGAAAATTAGAAGGGTACTCTGAGAAAGAAAAACAAGAAATATATGAAATAGTTGGCTTAGGGTCGCTTAAGTATTATATTTTAAAAGTTGATCCCAAAAAGAGAATTTTATTTAACCCAGAAGAATCTGTAGATCTTAAAGGAAATACGGGATCTTTTATTCAATATACTTATGCTCGAATTCAAGCTATTTTGCGCAAAGCAGATTTTGATAAGACTATATCCATTAAAAATATAAAGTTAGATTCTAGAGAAAAGGAATTAATTAAATTGATAGAGGTTTTTCCTGAAATTATCCAAAATGCAGCTAAAGATTTAAGTCCGGCAATTATAGCAAACTACACTTATGATTTGGTAAAGGCTTATAATTCCTTTTTTCAAAATGTTTCAATTTATGGAGCTAACTCTCAGGAGGAAACAATTTTTAGAGTTCAGTTATCTGATACCGTTGGAAAAACCATAAAATTAGCATTTAAAGTTCTGGGAATCCAAGTTCCTAATCGTATGTAAGGACTAAATAGATTTAGGTAAGGTGATACAAAATATACTACCTTGCCCTAGGGTACTTGTAACAGTGATTTCACCTCCATTTAGGTTAATCATTTCTTTACATATTTTTAACCCTAGGCCAGTACCAACTTCATTATTGGTTCCTGCAGTTGTGTATGTTTCTTCAGAGAATAGTTTATCCATGCTTTCTTTGGGGATGCCAATGCCTGTATCCTGAAAACAAATTTCGATTAAACTTCCTTTGTCGCGCTTGTAGATTGTTACCGTATCTCCTTGATTGCAAAATTTGATGGCATTTGCAATCAAGTTTTGAGTAACAATTGTAATCATGTCCTCATCAGCATATATTCTGGTTCCTTGAGCAAGATTGTTTACTAGCTTAACTCCTTTTAGAGATGCTTTTGATTGAAAAAAAATAAACTTCTTTTGGATGATGTTATGAAAATCGATATGCTCTGGTTGAGCTTTTAGTTTATTCATTTGGGATTTTGACCAATTTAATAAATTGGTTAATAGGATTGAAGTTTGATGTGTGCTGTTAGAAAGTAAAGGAAGGAATTCTTTAAACTCTTTTTCAGAAATCAGATTATCTCTGAGTAAATTAAGTGTATTGTCTAATCCATGTATTTCATTTTTTAAGTCATGAGATATTATAGAAAATAATTTGTTTTTTACCTGATTAGACTGATTTAATTGTTTTATATATTTAGCTCTTTCTAATCTACTTTTTATAATAAAAAATATAAATATTAAAGCCACAATGAAAGCACTTATGGCTATATAGGTGAATATTTTTTGTCGGAACAATTTTTCCTTAGCAATTTGTTCATTTAATAATTGCTTATCTAGCAATCTCTGTTGTTCTTGCTCTTTTTTTAGTTTTTGCTCTGTGATTTTTACATTTTTTCTTTTCTCTTCTTTAGATTCTTCTTTAAGTAATTTGTGGCGCTTTTTTTGCCATTCGAACGCTCCAAGGAAATTACCTCTGGCCGAATCTAATTGTGCAGCGTATTTATAGTTTCTTAAGAGTTCTGAAATGGAATTAAGTTCTCTGCATTTTGCTCTGGCCTCTATCAAGAATTCTTCTGCCTCGTCTAAACTACCGGTTTTTATAGCTATAAAGGCTAGTGTGTGTTTTGATTTAATTAATCTACTTGTGTATTCTACTTTACCGCCTATGTACATAGAGGCTTCAAAATACTCTTTAGCCTTTCTGTATTTTTTTTGACCAAGATAAATTTTTCCAAGCGCGCTATAACTACCAGCTATATTTCTATTGTCCTTTTGCTTATTATTTACAATAAGCGCTTCATTTAGAATTGTAATAGCAGAATCTGTTTCTTTATTTTGAATGTGTGTTAAGGCAAGATTGTTTAATGTAGATCCTAGGGTTTTGAGCCGGTGTTTTCGTTTAATTGTAATAGATTTTTTGTAATATTTTTTAGCATAATCGAATTGTTTTAAAGTGTTGTAAATATTTCCAAGATTGTTAAAGGTGTCAGCAAGGCTAATACTATCGTTAAGTTTTTCGTAATATATATTGGCTTTTAGAAGATGGTTGATACTCTTTTCTGGATTGCCAAGACGATGTTCTATTATTGATTTATTGTTATTGATTACTGCGATTCCCTTGTGGTATCTAGCAGCCAGAAAGTAATTTTCTGCCATATCATAGGATTGCATGGCTTTAAATGATCTATCTGTAAGATTAAAAATGTTAGCCTTTTCTATATACAGGATACCGGTACCCTTATTATATTTTATGGATCTAGAGGCGTCTATAAATTTGTCCGAATAGAATAAGGCAATGTTAAATTTCTCATCCTGAGTTATTTCGTAAATCATTTGTGTAGCTATATCTACATTAGAGGAATCAGAGATATTAGTTGTGGTCGAGAGTAAACTATCTAGTTTTTTTTGCTGAGGAAAACATACGTTATTCAGCAAATAGAATAACCATATCATACTATAATAGGTAAAGGTAGGTTTCATAAATAGTATTAAAGGGAACTATTAAATTAATGTTTATTTCTGATTTTAATTTTTTTTTAACAGAAAATTTACTCTTTTTTTTTCTTTAATTTTTATATATAGTTGTTTTGTTATAATTTGCAATAGACTACATTGAATTCTTTCTATGAAATATAAAATCACTATAGCTACTGACGAAGACTTGGTTTTAATGCAACGGTTTTTTTATCAGACAGTTACGATTTATGGTTCATTGATTTTCACAAAAGAAGAGATTGTACGGTATTCTAAATTAGCTGCGAATAAAAGGTATTGGAAGCAAAAATTCGCTAATGATTTTGTGTATAATGCAAAATTAAATGGTGAAATAATAGGCTCCTTTTTGTTAAATAGAGATGGAGCAATTGGGTATATTTTTGTACACCAAGATTATCAGAGAAAAGGAATTGCTATGGAATTGTATAAAACTCTAGAAGAAGTTGCAATTGATTCTGGAATACATGTGTTACAGGCAGAAATAAACATGGCGACCAAAACTTTTTTTGAAAAGAATGGATTTACGGTTTTTAAAAATGGTGAACCATCCAAAAAAGAAGAGATAATTAGATACAAAGGGATAAAAAATATATCAAAAGTTTGATCGAAAAAAGTATAGTAAGCATACATCTTATTGTCTGAAATTTTTACCTCTTGCATTAAATTTTGATCTGATGTTCTGAAATAGCTCACGCTAACGGTAAGATTTTTACTTGTAATTTACTCTAAAATTTCTTCGGTCAGTTCCCGAAATTAATAGAATTTCTTTATACCGAGAATTACTCGGAACGTTTTCTTTTCCTAGGATGTTCAAGATAGTAATACAATTAAAAGCTAGTGTTGCTACTTTTGATTGGAGTGCTATGGGTTTTAAAACTTTACTCACTGAATTTAATTCAATTCATCTTCCTTTATAAATACATATCAAATCCTTAAATTTGCACCTGTCTGAGAAAAAAGCAGATTTTTTTTAAAAACCGAAGAAAGCATATGTTTGATAATTTAAGCGATAAGTTAGATAAGGCGTTACATATTTTAAAAGGTCACGGCCAGATTACTGAAATAAACGTTGCAGAAACACTTAAAGAGGTGCGTAGAGCATTAGTGGACGCAGATGTAAACTATAAAATAGCAAAAGATTTTACAGCTTCGGTAAAGGAAAAAGCTTTAGGACAAGATGTATTAAAAAGTCTTAAGCCAGGTCAGTTAATGGTCAAGTTGGTTAAAGATGAGCTAACTGAATTGATGGGGGGTGATGTTGCTGGTGTAAATCTTTCTGGGAATCCTTCGGTAATATTAATGTCAGGACTTCAGGGTTCTGGTAAAACAACTTTCTCAGGTAAATTAGCGAATTTTCTTAAAAACAAGAAAACCAAAAAACCTCTTTTAGTTGCCTGTGATGTATATAGACCGGCTGCAATTGATCAGTTACATGTCGTTGGAGAGCAAATAAATGTAGAAGTATTTAGTGATAGAGGAAATAATGATCCGGTAGCAATAGCAAAAGCCGGTGTTGCTCATGCGAAGGCAAATGGATTTAATGTGGTAATCATTGATACAGCTGGTCGTTTAGCTGTAGATGAAGTTATGATGACCGAAATAGCTAATATTCATAAAGCCGTTGTTCCAAACGAAACATTGTTTGTAGTAGATTCTATGACAGGTCAAGATGCAGTAAATACTGCAAAGGCTTTTAATGATGTTCTTAATTTTGATGGGGTTATACTTACAAAATTAGACGGAGACACCAGAGGGGGAGCTGCAATTTCTATTAAATCTGTTGTTAATAAACCCATAAAGTTTATTGGTACAGGAGAAAAGATGGAAGCAATTGATGTTTTCTATCCTTCTCGTATGGCCGATCGTATTTTGGGAATGGGAGATGTTGTTTCTCTTGTAGAAAGAGCTCAGGAGCAATTTGATGAAGAAGAAGCTAGAAAACTACAAAAGAAAATTGCAAAAAATCAGTTTGGTTTTGATGATTTCTTAAAACAAATTCAGCAGGTTAAGAAGATGGGTAACATGAAGGATCTTGTTGGAATGATTCCTGGTGCGGGCAAAATGATGAAAAATGTAGATATTGATGATGATGCTTTTAAGCATATAGAAGCTATTATTCATTCTATGACTCCGGCCGAAAGAACAAAACCTCAAATCATAAATGCAAGTAGAAAAAAACGTATCGGAAAAGGATCAGGAACATCTGTACAGCAAGTAAATCAATTGCTTAAACAGTTTGATCAGATGAGTAAAATGATGAAAATGATGCAAGGCGGCGGCGGTAAACGTATGATGCAGATGATGGGTAAAATGAAATAATATATATCAAAATAAGGCCTAAAAATAGTAAGGATTATATATGGAAGTATTAGACGGGAAAAAAGTTAGTAACGATATTAAAAATGAAATCGCTGTCGAAGTTCAGAAAATGAAGGATCAAGGCGAAAAAGTTCCACATCTCGCTGCAGTATTGGTAGGTAATGATGGGGCTAGTCTAACATATGTAGGAAGTAAAGTAAGGGCTTGTGAAAGAATAGGTTTTGAATCTACTTTGGTGAAAATGCCTAGTACTACTAGTGAAGTCGAATTACTAGCAAAGATTAAAGAACTGAATGAAGATAAGAATATTGATGGGTTTATTGTTCAGTTGCCTTTGCCGCCGCAAATAGATACTCAAAAAGTATTATTAGCAGTAGATCCTGATAAAGATGTGGATGGTTTTCATCCCATGAATTTTGGGAAAATGGCTTTGGATATGTCTACATTTATTCCAGCAACCCCTTTTGGTATATTAGAGTTGTTAGAACGTTATAATGTTGATACTAAAGGGAAGCATACTGTAGTAATTGGAAGAAGCCATATAGTGGGTAGACCAATGAGTATTTTAATGGGAAGAAAAGGATGGCCAGGTAATTCTACGGTAACTTTGACACATAGTCATACAAAGAATATAACTCAGATTATATCTCAGGCCGATATAGTTATTTCTGCCCTCGGAGTTCCTGATTTTTTAAAAGCAGAAATGGTTAAAGATGATGCAGTAGTTATTGATGTAGGTATTACAAGAGTAGCAGATGATTCGGAAAAAGGATATAAAATAGTTGGAGATGTGGACTATGAAAATGTTAGTAAAAAAGCATCTTATATAACTCCTGTTCCAGGAGGAGTAGGACCTATGACAATTGCTATGCTCCTTAAAAACACATTATTGGCTAGAGAAAGGCATCGTAATGCATAAGTAATGAATTAATATATAAAAAACGGGGATCAAATTATTTGATCCCCGTTTTTTATATATTAATTAGAGTGTTTATCCATTCATAGAGATAAGGAACTCATCATTATTACGTGTTTGCTTGAAACGTTCGTTAATAAATTCCATTGCTTCTACAGGATTCATATCTGCTAAATATTTTCTCATTACCCACATTCTTTGGATAGTTGTTTCGTCTAGTAAAATATCATCACGACGCGTACTTGAAGATGTAAGATCTATAGCAGGGAAAATTCTACGATTAGAAATTTTACGATCTAACTGTAACTCCATATTACCAGTTCCTTTAAACTCTTCAAAAATTACTTCGTCCATTTTAGAGCCAGTCTCTGTAAGGGCAGTTGCGATGATGGTTAATGAACCACCGCCTTCTATGTTACGAGCAGCTCCGAAGAATCGTTTTGGTTTATGTAATGCATTTGCATCTACACCACCACTTAATATTTTACCACTTGCTGGTTGAACAGTATTATAAGCACGTGCTAATCTTGTAATAGAATCCAAAAGTATGACAACATCATGGCCACATTCAACCAATCTTTTTGCTTTTTCTAATACAATATTAGCAACCTTAACATGTTCATTTGCTTCTTTGTCGAATGTAGAAGCAACAACTTCCCCTTTTACATTACGTTGCATATCTGTAACTTCTTCCGGTCTTTCATCGATTAGAAGGATCATTTGATATACTTCTGGGTGATTTGCAGCAATTGCGTTAGCAACGTCTTTCAGTAGCATGGTTTTACCCGTTTTAGGTTGGGAAACAATCATACCACGTTGTCCTTTTCCTATAGGAGCGAATAAGTCCATTATCCTTGTAGATATGGTACTTTGTCTTTCTGCTATATTGAATTTTTCTTGAGGAAAAAGAGGGGTAAGGTGTTCAAAAGAAACTCTGTCTCTTACTACTTGAGGGTCTAATCCATTAATTTTATTAACCTTAATCAAGGGGAAATACTTTTCTCCTTCTTTAGGTGGTCTTACTTGGCCTAATACGGTGTCTCCTGTCTTAAGCCCAAAAAGTCTAATTTGAGACTGAGAGACATATATATCATCAGGAGAAGAAAGATAGTTGTAGTCACTAGATCTTAGGAAACCGTATCCATCTTGCATTATGTCTAAAACCCCTTCACTTTGTATGATAGCATCAAACTCATAATCCGGTTCCTTGTAGCGGTTTCGATTATCTCTGTTACCATTGTCCCTGTTGCCATTGTCTCTATTCCCGTTGTTTTCCTTTTTGTTATTAGTGTTACGGTTTTTGTTTTGTGGCTTTTCGTTAGGATTTCTATTTCGGTTATCTTTTCTTTCGTCCTTGTTTTCCTCTTTGTTTTTTTGAGGAGTCTTATTATCGTTTTTATTACTGCTTACCGGAGTAGTTGTTTCATTAGAATCAACTTTGGTTTCTGTCTTTTTTTCTTTATCTACATTAGTAGGAGTAGGTTTGGCAGTAGCAGGATTGTTTGGGTTTTTTTTAGTGCGAGGCCTTCTTTGACGATCTATTGCTGGCTTTGATTTATCGGTTTCAGCTTTTTTGGGTTTATTTGCTGTAACTGGTTTGTTTTCAGTTACCACCTCTTTTTCAATGATTGCCTCTTTAACCTTATTGGGATTTGCTGCTTGGTAGTCTAATATTTGATATACCAAGTCCAACTTTTTCATAGTGCGAAATTTAGGTACATTTAAACTCTTTGCAATTTCCTGTAGCTCAGGAAGCTTTTTCGCTTTTAATTCAGAAATCTCTAACATTTAAATTTGTTATATAATTTAATTTCGGGTATTAAATTTTCTAAAGAAGAATTCTAGGAAAATTTTATTTAGAAGGTAAGTAACCCGAATTGAGTGAGTTACACGTTTTGTGGTGCAAGTATACAACTTTATTTTTGATTTTTTACATTTATTTATAAAAAGAAACTCTTATTTTTGCTTTCCAAAAGGAAAAAGAAGGATGTTACAAAGAATCCAAACTGTTTATTTATTATTGGTAGTATTTTTATCTGTTGGGATTTCTATAGTACTACCGTACGGATTAAGTAAAGAGGGAGAAGCTTTATTAGCTCAGGATAATATTTTGGTAATAAGTTTACTTGTGGGAGCTGCTATATTAGCTGTTATCTCCATTTTGTTGTTTAAAAATAGAAAGCTTCAATTTGTATTGGGGCGTCTTAATATCTTATTAAACTTTATTTTACTAGGAGTATTTGTTTATTGGTCACTAACATTATCTGGAGAAGCAATTGTTTCGGAGAAAGGTATTGGGATGTTGATTCCTGTTATTTCTATCGTTTTATTAGTAATGGCCAACAAGGCTATCAAAAAGGATGAAAATCTCGTAAAATCTGTAGACCGATTGCGATAAACCTAAAATCTTAGTAGTATTAGTGCGTTAAGACCTGAAGTATGCCAACTTCAGGTCTTATTTTTTTCCCAATTCTATAACTTCTAGATTTTCAATTTTACCCAAATGTAATGTGAACCTAAGCATGGTTCTAACTTTATGAAATCCGTGTTTTCCCGCTGCACCGGGATTCATGTGTAATAATTGATTTTTTTTATCAGGAATGACTTTTAAGATATGAGAATGACCAGTGATAAATAATTTTGGAGGGTTGGATTTAATCTCTTCTCTGGTATTTATATTGTATTTAGGAGGATATCCTCCTATGTGAGTTATCCATACAGAAACACCTTCGCAAATAAATCGTTGATGTAATGGGAAAGCAACTCTTGCTTCATTGTTATCAATATTTCCATATACAGCTCTTAAAGGTTTTAGGGATTCAATAGCATCTGTAACCTTAAGATCACCTATGTCTCCAGCATGCCAAACTTCATCAGCATCATTAACATAATGTAAAATGCGATCATCAATATAACTATGAGTGTCACTAAGTAAAAGTATTTTTTTCAAAATGGGTAGATTGGTTAATAATGATATATCATTTTTAGTAGTAGATGTAAGGTAATAGATTACATCTTTATTTTATGAAGTATATTTGCGTTCTTATTTTGAACAAAAATAATATAAAGTATTGGAGGGGTATAGGCAATTTGGCTATAAAATATATGTATAAGATTTAATGAGCCTCCCATTATAAAGAGTATAAGTAAAATAATGAGATATTTTTTAGAGCTTTCATATAATGGAACATCGTATCACGGATGGCAGAGACAGCCTAATGCAATTTCGGTACAGGAGGTGTTGGAGGAGTCTTTGTCCAAGTTGCTAAGGATAAAAACTGAGATTGTGGGAGCCGGAAGAACAGATACAGGGGTACATGCGAAACAAATCATGGCACACTTTAATACTAAAGGTGACATAGATGTTACTAAATTAAAATTTAGATTGAATGCTATACTGCCTAAGGAAATAGCAATTCAAAAAGTAGATTTGGTGCATAAAGATGCTCACGCTCGTTTTGATGCGATTAGTAGGTCTTACGAGTACCATATAGCTCTTGTTAAGGATCCTTTTAGGATACAAACAGCCTATTTTTTGAAAAAAGATTTGGATGTGGATTTAATGAATAAGGCTGCTAAATTACTGTTAAACTATACTAATTTTAAATGTTTCAGTAAGTCTAAAACCGATGTAAAAACGTATAATTGTGTTATAAGTGATGCTTGTTGGGAGAAAAATGGAGAGGTTTTAATTTTTAAAATTACTGCGAATCGATTTTTAAGAAATATGGTACGAGCAATTGTTGGTACTTTAATTGAAGTAGGACAATATAAGTTAACTCTTGATGGTTTAATCGAGGTGATTAAAAGTGAGGATAGAAGTAATGCTGGGTATTCAGTCCCTGCACAAGGTTTGTACTTAACAAAGGTAGCATATCCAAAAAGAATATATATTACATAAAAAAATGGCAAGTAAAAGCGGTAGTGCATTTGATTTTAAACTGTTTAAACGATTGATTGGTTTCGCTAATTCTTATCGCTTGACATTTTATTTTGTAGGGTTATCTGCGGTATTGTTATCTGTATTTGCAATAGTAAGACCATATTTGTTGCAACAAGCTATTGATAAGAGTTTTATCCCAAAAGATGGTGATTTGATTGTATACTATATCAGTTTGATGTTTGGAGTCTTATTATTAGAAGTGATCTTTCAGTTTTTGTTCATATATTTTGCAAACTGGCTAGGACAAGAGGTTATTAGAGATATTAGGGTAAAGCTTTTTGATCATATGCTTAATTTTAAGAAGCAGTATTATGATACATCCTCAGTAGGCCGATTAGTTACTAGAGCAGTAAGTGATATCGAAACAATTGCTAGTATTTTTAGTCAAGGGCTTTTTGTAATTATTAGTGATTTGTTAAAAATGGTGGTCATTCTTGGTTTTATGGCTTATAATAGTTGGCAACTTACATTAATAGTGCTTTTTATACTACCTCTTATTGTGTATGCTACACGAGTTTTCCAGAAGAAAATGAAAAAGGCATTTGAAGAAGTTAGAACTCAAGTTTCTAATTTAAACTCTTTTGTTCAGGAGCGTATTACCGGTATGAAAATTGTTCAATTGTTTACCAGAGAGGAGATTGAGTATGCTAAATTTAAAGAAATTAACGAAAAGCATAAAAAAGGATGGATCAAAACCGTGTGGTACAATTCCATTTTTTTTCCTATTGCAGAAATGTCTAGTTCTGTAACTATAGGTTTGATAGTTTGGTTTGGGGGCTTAAAAGCAGCACAAGGAGATGTAATTACATTAGGTGTGGTAATTGCTTTTATAGAATTGTCACAAATGCTTTTTAGACCATTACGACAAATAGCAGATAAGTTTAATACCCTTCAAATGGGTATGGTTGCAGCCAACAGAGTATTTGCAATTTTGGATACAGAAGCAAGGATAGAGGATTCTGGAAAATTAGAATTAGAGGAGGTTAAAGGTAATATCGATTTTGATAATGTGAGATTTAGCTATGTCAAAGGAGAAGAAGTCTTAAAAGGAATTTCTTTTTCTGCTAAAAAAGGAGAAACAATTGCAATTGTTGGTGCGACAGGAGCAGGTAAGTCGACAATTATTAATTTGCTAAGTAGATTTTATGAGATTGATAGTGGAAGCATTTCGATTGATAACAAAACAATTGATACTATAAACTTGAAATCACTAAGAAAAAATATTGCAGTTGTATTACAAGATGTGTTTTTGTTTGCCGATACAATACTTAATAATATTACGTTGAATAATCCTAGTGTTACAGAAGAAGAAGTGTATAAAGCGGCCAAAGAAATCGGAATTCATGAGTTTATTATGAGTTTACCGGAAGGGTATCATTATAATGTCAAAGAACGAGGAGTAATGTTATCTTCCGGACAGAGGCAACTAATATCTTTTCTGCGAGCTTATGTAGCAAATCCTAAAATTTTAATTTTGGATGAAGCGACTTCTTCTATCGATTCTCATAGTGAACAACTTATTCAGGATGCCACGGATAAAATTACAAAAGGTAGGACTTCTATTGTGATTGCACATCGTCTTGCAACGATTAAAAACGCCGATAAAATTATTGTAATGGATAGTGGTGAGATAGTTGAAGAGGGAAGTCATAGTGAATTGTTGAAAATTCAGAATGGGTATTATAAAAACCTTTATAATGTTCAGTTTGCAGCAGTAGAAGAGTAGTGACTTAATACTTAATCATTGCTATCCCGGTTAAAATAAGTCAAAATTTATTGAAGCGACAGATATCCTCAATCCTTATCGAACACTAACGATGCTTGATATTATTTATCGACAGGAAGTGCTCCGCTTTTAATCATTATTAATGCTATGATAAACGATAGAATAGTAAATAATACAATAGAAATTATTATAAATAAAAGAGTTTTAAGCACAATTTTTTTCAAACTCATTTCATATAGATTTTTGAGCACATAGGCTATATATAAAATGTAGATGATAAATTGTACTGCTATAACTATATAAATGTTTTGATAGGATAAAATAAATGGTAAGGTTAGTATACTTACGACCATTGTGATGTGTGAATATGCATATAAGTATATTACAAAATGTTCCGTAAGGTTATATTTCTTGTAATTCAAAAAAATGAATCTGGAAATCAAAGCCAGTAAGGGAATCATTAAGAATGAAATTACCGATTGATACTCAAAAGAAAAGTCCGAAGTTATTTTAGTAACTTCGATTTGTTTTTCCGAGCTTAAAGTTTCTGTGAAAAGGTTGTCTTTGTATTTTCTTAGAATATAAGTATACAACCCAGAAATAGTTAGTGAAATGGCAAAATAGCTAAAAACATTTAGATATCTTTTTCGCAAGCCATTAATATAGCCGCCAATTACTTTTTCTGGTTTGCTAAATAAATGTATAAATGTCCTTATTAATGAATTATCGAGATTTAAAAAGCGATCAGTGAATTCTTGAGTAAGGTTTTTAAAAGTAATCCTCTTATTTAATCTTTTTTGCACCACATTTAGGGCAAAATGTGTAGTTTTCTAATTTGTAATTACAGTTTTTACAATGATTTGTTTCGGACATGTAGTGCTCATTATTAAACAAGATCTCTTTTGATTTTTTCAATTAACTCTTCCTGTGTTTTGAAGATAACAAACTCTCCATTTTTTACATAAGATATTTGACCAGTTTCTTCGCTTACCACTAATGCTAAAGCATCGGTTTTTTCTGTAATTCCTACTGCAGCTCGGTGACGTAATCCAAAACGTAAAGGAATATCACGATCATTAGTAACCGGCAAGATAACGCGCGTAGCTAAAATTCTATTATCTTCAATGATCATAGCGCCATCATGTAATGGACTGTTTTTATAAAAAACACTTTCGATAATAGGAGTTTTTACTAGAATATCTAATTCATCTCCAGAGGTTTTTACAAAATCGAGTGAAGTGTTTCTTTTGATTACAATTAATGCTCCAGTATAGGAGTTTCCCATTTTTTCACAGGCAGTAACAATTGCTTTTACATCAGTAAGACTATCTTCAGGTGTGTCTCGTATAAATTTTAGTTGCCGCAAAAATTTTCGTCTTCTACCAAAATTAGTAGAGCCAATCATTAATAGGAATTTTCGAATTTCTTGTTGAAATACAACTATGAGGGCAAACATTCCAACCCCAATAAACTCTCCAAGAACACTACTCAACATCTCCATGGCAAGAAGCTGCGTAAGTTTCCAAACCAAATAAATAATGACAATTCCAATAAAAATATTGATAGCTGCTGTACCTTTAACTAGCTTATAAATGTAGTATAATAATAATGCTACAAGTACAATATCTAGGATGTCTAATATTCTAAGGTTGATTAAGTCCAAATAAAGGCTGTTTTTGTAAAAATAGGAAAATTAGCGAAACTCAGTTTTTAAAAGCGTGTTAGAATTCCTAATTCGATTAATTTTAGTTAAAAATACTTCCTTGGTATATGCGCACTAAAGAAATACATTCCATAGCTTCTCTTACGTCATGAACTCTTAGTATTGAAGCACCTTGCAATAAAGCAATAGTATGTAGTGTTGTTGTTCCATTAAGAGAATCATCTGGGGTTATGTGTAAGGGTTTGTATATCATTGATTTTCTTGATAATCCTGCCAGAATTGGAATATCTTGTAATTTTAGCATTTCAGTCTTTCTTAGAAGTTCATAATTCTGTTCTATGTTTTTTGCAAAACCAAACCCTGGATCAATAATAATATCGTTGATGCCATTTTTTCTTGCTTCGGCAACTTTTTTAGAAAAATACAATTGTACTTCCTGTATCAGATTTGTGTATTGGTCTAAGGATTTCATAGTTTGCGGCGTGCCTTTCATGTGCATCATTATATAAGGTATTTTTAATCTACCAATAGATGGAATCATATCAGGATCTAAGTTTCCTGCCGAAATATCATTTATAAGCGCAGCACCAGATTCGATACAATATTTTGCAATTTCACTCCTAAAAGTGTCTATAGACAAAATGATATCTGGAAAATTATTTACTAATAGCTCTACAATTGGTACAATTCTTTTTTTCTCATCTTCTAGTGGGATATGACTGGCACCAGGTCTCGAAGAATATGCACCTACATCAATAAATGTAGCTCCTTCAGTGAGCATTTTTTCTGTTTGATTAAGAATTTGATACTCATCCTTGTACTTTCCTCCATCATAAAATGAATCAGGAGTTATATTAAGAATGCCCATCACTTTTGGGGTAGAGAGGTCAATTAATGAACCTTTGCAATTAATAGTCATTATTAAAACTTGTTGCTTTTTAGGTTAAATTTTTTAAACGAAATTTATAATTAATCTAATCTGGCAATCCATACAAATGTAAATTTCAAAAATAACACTATTCTCAAAACAGCTTTCGTTTTTTACAATTTACATTTGTAAGAGGAAACCGTGTAAAGAAATTAAAAAAAGTAACCTTACTTAATTTTTTAAGCACAATTTTTTTAATTCCTATATTAAAGCGAAATTTACACAAAATTAAACAGTTCTATGCAGGATACCTCTACACAATATGATGCGGTAATTACTAAATGTCGAGATTTATTTATTAAAAAGATGAAAGATTATGGTAGTGCCTGGAGGATTCTTAGGTTGCCATCGTTGACTGACCAAATCTTTATCAAAGCGCAACGCATTAGAAGCTTGCAGGAGAATGAAGTTAGGAAAGTAGATGAAGGAGAAGCTTCAGAATTTATTGGAATTATTAATTATAGTCTAATGGCGTTGATTCAGATTGAAAAAGGAATTGTAGAACAACCCGATTTATCAACGGAAGAAGCTACTGAACTATATGATAAACACATCTCATTAACCAAAGAATTGATGATGAATAAAAATCATGATTATGGCGAAGCCTGGAGAGATATGAGAGTAAGTTCCTTAACAGATTTGATCCTTCAGAAATTACTTCGAGTCAAACAAATAGAAGATAACAAAGGCAAAACCTTGGTTAGTGAAGGGATTGATGCTAATTATCAAGATATGATTAATTACGCAGTATTTGCCATGATTCATTTGGGAGAAGTTGAAGCAGTTTGATCTAGGATGTTGTAAAATACTGTTAAACTAAAAGATAGAAGATTAGAAGCATATTATATTGTAAGCATAATTTAAAATTACTGTAGATACCATGAAAATACTAGTTGGTTTTTCCCGAATATTTGTTGCTGCCCTTTTTTTATTTTCAGGGTTTATTAAATTAAATGATCCGTTAGGGTTTTCATATAAGTTGCAGGAATACTTTAGTGAAGGAGTATTGAATATGGAGTTTCTAATTCCATTTGCTCTATTAATAGCGGTGTTTCTTGTAATTTTTGAAGTTGTTTTGGGTATTACATTACTACTGGGGTATCTTCCTAAATTTACTGTATGGTCATTATTGTTAATGATTGTGTTTTTTACATTTCTAACATTTTATTCTGCTTATTTTAATAAGGTTACAGACTGTGGGTGTTTTGGAGATGCATTGCCGTTAACTCCCTGGGAATCGTTTACAAAAGATGTTATTTTATTAGTATTGGTGTTGGTTTTATTTTTCGGAAGAAAGTACATCACTCCTGTATTGCCAGTAAGTTCTCATAAGTGGATTGTTTTTGTTTCCTTTTCGGCTTGTTTGGCATTCGCATATCATGTGTTAATGCATTTGCCAACATTTGATTTTAGAGCCTACAAAATAGGGACAAATATTGAGAAAGGAATGACAGTGCCAGAAGGTGCTCCGGGTGCAGAGTTTGAATATTTTTGGAAATTCGAAGTAGATGGAGAAGAGAAGGTTATTAAGACTAGCGGAGATTATCCGCAGGTAACAGGAAAATATATCGGAGTAGAAACCGAAATGATTAATGAAGGATATATTCCACCAATTCACGATTTTGCGATCGAAAAGAATGGGAAAGATTATACAACAGAATTCTTAGAAAAAGAGAATGTGATATTGATAATAATGTACAATTTGTCGAAAAGTGAAGGCGAGGGAATGAGTGCAATTAAAGGATTAACAGATAAGGCGATGTCTCAAGGCTATGATGTAATAGGTTTGACAGCTTCTTCACCTCAGGATGTTTCGAAGAAGAAACAACAATATGACTTGAATTTTGATTTTTATAGTACAGATGAAACAGCTCTAAAAACAATATTGCGTTCTAACCCGGGAATCGTACAGCTTAAAAAAGGTACAATCGTAGAAAAGTTACATTGGAACGATTCGGATAAGCTACCTTTAGAAAAGGTAGAAAGATCTAAACCTAAAATTAATGAAAGGCTGAAAACTCAATTGGATAGTGTGATGAAGTTGGATCAAGCAGGAAGAAACAATGGAGACATTTCCTGGAAAGAGCAAGTAGCTGTGGATAGTACGAATACCTTATTTATAGAAAAAATTTTTAAAGAATATGGATACCCTGGTAGGACATTAGTAGGTGAGGAGACTAGTAAGGCTGCGTGGTTGGTAATTCAACATTCTAATAAGATAGGAGAATACCTGCCATTAATAAAAGAAGCTGGAGAAAAAGGAGAATTGAGTCTAACTTCTGTTGCAATGATGGAGGATCGCTATTTGATGGAACAGAATAAAGAACAACTGTATGGTACGCAGGGAAAAACTTTATATGCTGGCCAAAAAAATGAGATATCATTCATTTGGCCAATAAAAGATGTAGATTCAGTAAATAAAAGAAGAGAAAAAGTAGGTTTTAATAAAACTGTAGAAGAGTATTGCAAACTCCTTTTAGGAACAGGGTATAAGGTATATACATTAGATGAGGTCAATCAATTAATAGGTAAGACCAATTAATAATGCATAAATACTTCAATAAATTAGTATATGCGTTACTTACTATCTTAGGGGTTGTTTCTGTAATTTTTTCTTTATTTACAATACTTCCGGGGGATCCTGCTCAAATGATGTTGGATCAAAATGCTTCACAAGAACAAGTAGATCTCATAAATAAGAAATACGGTTTTGATAAATCTATTTCTGCACAATATTTTTATTATCTAAATGACCTTTCCCCAATTTCTTTTCATAGTGACAAGGAAGAAGATTTTTCATATTTTGATCCTAAAAAATATGCAGGACTATCCCTTTTTTCCTTGGGAAACACAAAAATTGTTATTAAGTATCCCTATTTAAGAGAATCTTTTCAGAAAAATGGTAAAAAAGTGAGTGAGGTGATTAAAGAAACATTACCTAATACAGCTGTTCTTGCGATATCAGCAATATGTATTGCAATATTCCTAGGAGTATTAATGGGGATTATTAGTGCCTTAACTAAAGATCAGTGGGCAGATAAAATGATACAATTGGTTAGTACTATTGGTATGAGTGTCCCTTCTTTCTTTAGTGCCATTATTTTTGCTTGGCTTTTTGGATACGTTCTACACGAATATACTAATTTAAATATGACTGGTAGTTTATACGAAGTTGATGATTTTGGAGAGGGTATTCATATTAAATGGAAAAATCTAATACTTCCTGCCATTGTTTTAGGAATAAGACCATTAGCAGTTGTTACTCAATTAATGCGTAATTCACTGTTAGAGGTAATGAGTCAGGATTATATTAGAACAGCTAAGGCAAAAGGATTGTCGTCTTTCCAGGTAATTAGAAAGCATGCTTTAAAAAATGCATTAAACCCTGTAGTAACAGCAATTTCTGGATGGTTTGCATCTATGTTGGCTGGAGCAGTATTTGTAGAGTATATTTTTGGATGGAATGGATTAGGGAAAGAAATTGTTGATGCATTAAATACTTCTGATCTACCAGTGATTATGGGAGCAGTAATAGTTATAGCATCATTATTTATACTAATCAATATATTTGTAGATGTTATTTATAGATGGTTAGATCCTAGAATCCGTGTATAATATTTATAAAAAAAATAGAACCACATAGTAACCACATATAAAACTTAAATTAAAAAATTAATGAGAAAAAAGATTGTAGCAGGAAACTGGAAGATGAACAAAAATCTAGAAGAGACAGGAGTCTTGCTTTCAGAGCTTAAGGCAAAATTTAAAAACACACCTTCAGTAGAAGTTATTGTAGCTCCTACATTTACCAACTTATATTATGCTTCTCAGGAGCTTAAAGGGTGTGATATTTTAGTAGCAGCTCAAAATATGCATCAAGCAGAAGGTGGAGCTTTTACAGGAGAGATTTCAGCAAGTATGCTTAAGAGTGTCGGAGTTGAATTAGTAATTTTAGGTCATAGTGAGCGTAGAGCTTATTTTGGAGAAACTAATGAATTGTTATCAGAAAAAGTAAAAACAGCATTAAGACATGATATGACTATTTTATTTTGCTTTGGAGAAGAATTAGAGGATCGTAAAAGCGAAAATCATTTTAGTGTAGTAGAAAGTCAATTAAAGAATGCTTTATTTGACCTTAATGAAGATGCTTGGAAAAATATAGTATTAGCATATGAGCCAGTTTGGGCTATAGGAACAGGGGAAACAGCAAGTCCGGAGCAAGCACAAGAGATGCATGCTTTTATTCGTAAAACCATAGCAAATGCATATAATACAAAGCTAGCAGAAGAAGTCTCTATATTATATGGAGGAAGTGTAAAACCAAATAATGCAACAGAAATTTTTGCCAAGCCAGATGTGGATGGAGGATTGATTGGTGGAGCATCATTAAATGCGGAAAGTTTTATAGCTATTGCAGAAGCTTTGTAGAATTTACTGTGAAATTTTGAAAAATAAGAGAAGGACATTCGTAACCATGAATGTCTTTTTTTATTTGCTAAAATGGTAACTTTGCAGTCTAATTTTTTAGATTAAAATATGAGTACCCCTATATATATTGGTTGTTATTTCGAAATTAACCCTTTGAAGCCAGCCGTAGAAATTTTGATAGCAGAATTAGGATATGCAGGTTTCGAGAGTTTTGTGGAGACAGAAAAGGGAGTCGAAGCCTTTATTCAAAAATCAGAATGGAATGAAGATATATTGAATGATATTTATATTCTGAATTCTGAAGAATTTAAAATAACATATACAAAAGAAGAAATTCAGCAGGTAAATTGGAATAAAGAGTGGGAAAAGAACTTTACACCTATTATTGTAGACAATACCTGTAGTGTACGTGCACCATTTCATGAAAAACCTGAAGTAGCATATGATATCGTAATTGAACCAAAAATGTCTTTTGGAACAGGACATCATGAAACTACACATATGATGATTCAACATTTATTGAAGAATGATCTAAAGAATAAAAAAGTGTTAGATATGGGATGTGGAACAGGAGTATTGGCAATTTTGGCAGAAATGAAAGGGGCAAAACCTATAGATGCAATTGATATTGATAATTGGTGTTTTCTAAATACCATTGAAAATGTGGAGCGAAATAATTGCGAGTGTATTACAACATACGAAGGAGACGCATCATTATTAATGGACAAAGAATATGATGTAATAATTGCTAATATTAATAGAAATATATTGCTTAATGATATACCAACATATGCCAAAACACTAACCAAACATGGAATGTTATTCTTGAGCGGTTTTTACAAAGAAGATTTAGGTCTGATAACAGATAAGTGTGTTTCTAATGATTTGGTATATGTGACTAGTTTTGATAGAAATAATTGGATAGCAGCTTGTTATAAGTTAAATTAATCTTTCTGGATGCGTTTATTATATTGGATGTAGTATATTTGTGAAAAATTTATGAGATGAGTACTCAAGAAAAAGTTTTAGAAGAAGTTTTAGAAAAAACTGTCACTCAGGGAAATAACGAAATTGTTTTATATAATGATGATGTAAATACTTTTGATCATGTTATAGAAACATTAATTTATACGTGTGAGCATACTCCTGTTCAGGCGGAACAATGTGCAGTGTTAGTACATTATAAAGGAAAGTGTACTGTAAAAACCGGAGCCTATGAAGAATTGGTTCCTAGATGCTCTAAGTTGCTCCAGGCTGGTTTAAGCGCAGAAATAGTTTAATTCTTTCATAAGGTTTCTTATACACACTATGAAGTTTTGTTTTCACTTTAGTTGATTTTTTACACAACTACCCGAAAGCTTTTTGTAGTGATCTATTTTTTGGAATTAATATACAGTAAAACAGGTTTTTAAAAACGTATAGTAGGTAACTATAAGAATTTATCTTTCTAAAGTATTTTAAGACATAATTCAATAGTTTTTACAAATTGAAAATATAATAAAACCGATATTCATATTGTCTTGACTCTTGCCTCTAGCATCGTGGTTGCTAAGCCAAGTCGAAGTATAGCGAATCTTCCATTCAAAAGTTTCAGGTGCTAATTGATTTTTTAGAGCGTATGGAGTTTTTTGTAAAAAAAAAAGGCACTACTGTTCTTGTAAATGATATTAAGAACACTACAAGTAATTCAATTTTACCATAATACTTCTCGTTAAAATTTGTTCATTTTTCGTTTTATTTTCTTACTCATATTTCCCATAGTTAAGGCTATGAAAAATAATCATAGCGACATAAGTCAGAAAAGCAACTTCGTTTTATCTGAGATGTTTTATAATCAAATTGGTATAATAAATTTCGGATAGTAAGGTTTCCTAAAATGATGTAATGGTATATTAAAAGTAAATAAAACTATTGTTGTATATCTAAAATACATTAAGAATTTCTAGATATTATTTTATAATAGGTAATGCGATGATATATTTCCTGTTTTGTTATATCATATTAAAAGATCTTCATCAATTCTTAAAAAAAATGACTCTAGATTGGTGTTTAAAATACTCTTTTTATAGGATCGATTGGGAGTTTGATTTGTGAAAAAGAGATTATTTTCCTGTCAAAACCCTTTGTATTTTGATGCTTGTTATTACTAAAAAACGAAAATTCCCTGCATTGATGTTGTTGTTTTTAGGACTAAAAATGCGTGGTAGTAGGGCGTGGTATTGATATTCAAAAGCGTTTTTTATACGGCTAATTGTAGACCGACTAAAAGGAGCTCTAGTATAATATAAACCAGATGTATTGTTTGAAAATATCGTTGAAAAACACAATTTAATGTAAAAAAAACCTTATTTTAATGTAAATTAAGTCGAAACAAGTTGTGTTTTTCATATTAATATAGTACTTTTGTTTTAGTATTAAAGGTTTTTATTTCAGTTGGTTAATTACTGATGTTGAAGTTTTAGTGAAGGGGTGTTGTGTTAATACCTTGAAAATAAACTCTTTAATGTAGTTTTAATTACTGGTAGATTTTTTGTAAATTTATCATCCCAATTTTTAAAGCTATTTATATAAAAACAATTTTGGTATGTTTTTTGAAAAGTATAGTTTGAAAAACAATTTTAAAAATATTGAAAAGAAAAGTAGTAATTAAGGTGTATCCTTAAATTTAAAGACCTTAACACTACTTTATTTGAATTTTAATTATGTAAACACAGAAAGGTTATGAAATCAATTTTTACATTTATCTTACTATTGGTGATGACAACTACGACAACTTTCGCTCAGAAATCGCTGGAGCGTTATTTGATGTCAACTAATAAATTAGAAGTGCGTAGTGGACCAGGAGCTAACTATAATACTATAGCAGAAGTTCCTCAGGGAACACAAGTATACGTTATTAGTTCAGGATATGGTGAATGGAGTACCATTCAGTATAAAAGTCTGAATGGGTTTGTACTTACCAAGCTTTTAGCAGAAGATAACAGTATGGCGGAAGCCGAAAGAGCAGCAAAAGAAGCTGAAGACAGAAAAAATGCGGCTAGATTGGCTGCAGAGGCTGCTATTGCACGAGCAGAGGAAGCTAAACGTGCTGCGGCAGAGGCTGCTAGAAAAGCAATTGCTGAAGCAGAGAGATTAACAAGACAAGCTGAGGCTGAGGCCGCAGCGGCTGCAGCGGCATCAGATGCTGCTAACAAGAATAAGTCTGCAGCAGAAAGAAGAAGGCTTGCAGAGCTTGCTGAAACGGAAAGAGCTTTAGCTGAGGCTAATAAAAGAGTTGCTCAAAGCGGTTCAGGTACAGTGTCTACCCCTATAGAGTCTAAGAGCTCTCATGGAGGGAATTCTAAAAATAATGTAAAATCGGCTTCTAACAACGCAACAAGGATTGATAAGTTTGCAAGCTGGGAGAAAAAGACCTATAAAACAGGTGATACACCTAAAACCTTTAAGAGTTTTAAAGGAAAGTTTGACTTTAAGTTAGATAACTATCTTAAAATTGATGTTGGATCAAATACGGATTGTGTAGTAAAACTTGTTAGAATGGGTAAAACCGAAAAAGATGACAAGACTGTACGAATTGTATATATCAACAGTAATCAAACGCAGTTTATTAGAAATATCCCTGGTGGTGAGTACTATTGTGTAATCGCTTATGGAAAAGAATGGAAAGAAGACGGTAAGGGTGAAGGACAGTTTACCAAAAAGCCTTTATATGAAAAAGGTCAGGATATATTAGATTTTAATCCGATAAAAACTCCTGATGGAATCAATGTGCCATCTTATAGTTTATCCTTAGATTTATTGCCTGATGGAAGTTTAGGGTATGATAATTCTAATGATGATAATATTGATAATAATGCCTTTAATAAATTCTAAAAGCATTAGATTACCTTTCTAAATAATACAATTTTTATATTATCACCAATAATATAAGTGTAAAAACAAAGAACCACTTTTTTTTAAAGGTGGTTCTTTGTTTTTTTATAACTTTAATTTGAAAGGGTTTACATTCAATATAGACTAAAAGAAAAAGAATTTATAAAATAGAAAGTAATGAAAACTTTGGTATATAGTATCGTATGTGTTTCTGTATTGTTTTTTAGCTGTAAAGGTAATGGGCAGGAGGATAGTAAAGGAAATGGAGTGTCAAAAATAGAAAATAAAACTCCTGTACAGGTGGAAGCAGTTAATGGGTTAGAAAGAGCTTATTTTGCTAGCGGATGTTTTTGGTGCGTGGAGGCAATATACGAAAGTATTAAAGGAGTAGAAGAGGTTATTTCTGGGTATTCAGGAGGACACACAGAGAGTCCAACCTATGAATCGAGTAATACTGGACGTACAGGACATGCAGAAGCTGTAGAAGTAATCTACAACCCTACAATTATTTCTTTCTCAGATTTAGTGAACGTTTATTTTGGATCTCAAAACCCTACACAAGTAAATGGTCAGGGGCCAGATCGAGGTTCGCAATATAGATCTATTATATTTTATCAAAATGATGACCAGAAAAAGATTATTCTAGAAAAGAAAAATGAGCTTAGTAAAAAATTAAATCGAAAGATTGCCGCAGAAGTATATCCTTTTCAGAAATTTTGGAAAGCCGAAGGATATCATCAGGATTATGAAAAGAGAAATCCTAGTAATAGGTACATCCGTGGTGTATCAATTCCAAGGCTAAAAAGATTTCAAGCAAAGTTCCCAGAGTTAATAAAGGAAAAACATTGAGATTCGTAAGTGGAGTCCGGATAATTGTTATAAAATTAAGGGGTTAAAAAAAATAATTATTAAGTATCTGAAAATTAATTTATTGTATGTGATCCTAGAGGTTAATAGATTATTTCTTTTACAGCAATAGAGTTCGAATATAAAGTTGTTTCTTGAATAATACCAATTTAGCCATAATACTTCTGGTTAAAACTTGTTCATTTTTCGTTTTATTTTCTTTTCCAGTAAATTCGAACAACAATTGGAGTTATTTTGACACGTGTATTAAAAAGAACAATTTTTAATCGGTAATTTCAAGCTAGAAATGAAGTATAGCCAATGGTAAAATATTAAAAATTTATTCTACACGCTATATTTGGTGTAATTTTACTTGTAAATGTGTTAACATCCTTTAATTCTTTACTGTTATCTATATGCGAGCGCGCAAAATATTTCCTTCTTACATTATTGTTTTGATTGTAAAGATTAAACAGAGAAAAACTAAGTTTACTGGTCCATGCTTTATTTCTCAGAGGGGTAAAGTTGTATGATGCTGAGAAATCCATGCGATGGTATGTGCTCAATCTTTTACTATATGTATCACCTTCGATAAAATTAATAGGAGACGAGTCATTAGCTTCTTCTGTATATGTAGGAGTATATGGTAAACCAGTTCTTATATTCCAGCCTATTGAGAACTCAAAGTTTTTCCAGTGATATGAATGAACCCAAGCAAAATCATGAGTAATATCGAATCTACTTGGAAAAGACTCACCATTATTTAGATCTTCATAGACTACATTTTGATCAGTGAAAGAGTAGCTTGCCCAAGTTCTATATGCATCGATTCTTTTTTTTAATAGAATATCTACTCCTGAAATTTCTAAGTCACCTTTTGACCGGTTACGATTACCTTTAATAGAATTAAAAAGTTTAGTGACTCCTTTATTTTTTTTATAATATCCTTCTATTTCGATACGCCAATTATCTTTATTAAAAAGTAAACCTCCTGCTAATTGATTGCTTTTTATAACATTGGATTCTGAGTCAGATTGTATCCAAGAGTTAGTTTCAAGGTCAATATCAAACGAAGAAGTTGTTGTTATTTGGTATATTGTCTGGGTTTTATATTCGCTAGAGATTTTTGCTGTTAAAAATTTATTTAATCTAAAGTTCATGTTTATTCTGGGTTCCCAATATATTTTATCAACAATAGAATAGTAATTAGCTCGAAACCCTAGTTTTATTTTAATATCCTTATGCATAGAAAATAAATGTTCTCCATGGATAGCATGGGTGATATTATTGTTAATAGAAGTACCGGAGCTAAAGATAATATTTTCAGAGTCTTTTTGCCTAAAGTAGGAATACAGCGTAGAAAACTGATAGCCATATTTTAATTTATGCGTGGGATTAATATTCCATTTAAAAAGAAAAGAACCTCCAAAATCTCTAACTTTATTCGTTAAAGTATTGATTCCAGGATCAGAAAGGGGAGTGATTTCGCTATTAGCACTATTGTTATCAATAAAATATAGCTGCTCTTGGTCGAATGAGTTATAATCGTAGTTAGAAGAATATATTTGCATGGAATGAGAGGTGTTCTGATTCCATTCTTTCTTCCAGTTTATACCTAATCCATTGTTTGAGATTTTTAAATTTGTTATTCTATTTTCAGTTAGAGAAAAATTCAATATAGGAAAGTTATGAATATAATAATTGTAATTCAGTTTATTATAACTAGTAACAGAGCTCATGGATAATACATCTTTGTCTGTAAGGTTAGCAATTGCTTTGATGGTATAGTCATTAAAATAAAATTTTTGGTCGACTTCTACGGACTCTGCATTGGCATCCATTCCTGCCTCATGTAGTATTCCATTGGTAGTTTGTAAAACTAGATTAGAGGTGTTTCTAAAATTAGGACTTTCTATAAGATCACTAAAAGACCTTTTTCCAGAAATAATGATCCCAAAATCTTTGGAAACAGGTATTTTTATATACGCATCAGAATGAGTTGAATTAAATCCAAAACTGGCCTTTACGTTTTTTGGGATTTTACTTGTAGAGGTAATGTCAATTACACCAGCTACTCTTTCTCCGTATTGTGCTTCTGTACTGCTGCGATATACTTTTACATTTTCAGTAATAAAAGGGTTAAAGACCGATAAAAAACCAAAAAAATGAGCAGTATTATACATTTTAATACCATCCCAGAGAACTAAATTATGATCAGAAGTACCTCCACGGATATGTAATTCAGATGCTTTTTCATTAGGACTTTGAATACCTGGAAGGAATTGGAGGCTTTGTAAAACATCTGGATCTACAAGTCTCGGAAGGATACCTAGCTTGTTAGGGTTGATGTTAATAGCTCCAGTTGACTTTTCTTGGGAAACTCCAGAGGTGATATATTCTGTGACCAAAACTTCACTTAATTCTACGTTCTTTTCTTGTAACAATATCTCTTTACATTCAGGATATGTCATTTCACTGGCTAAAACTTTTTTTGTTTCATAGCCAAGAAATTTAATGTTTATAGTATCAGTTGATTTTGATAAATATAATTGGAAATATCCCCTATGATCCGAAATAGCTGTTTTAGACTCATTTTGATTAAAAATGTATGCCTCTGAGATAGGTTTTTTTGTATGATTATTCAATAAAACCCCACAAATAGTATAGGCTTCTTCTGTTTTATTTTTTATGGCATAGTAGCGATCACTGATTTTTTCAATTTGTAAAGAGGTTTGCGCTTGAATTTTTTGAATAAAATTATCAAGAAAGTTACTCTCGCTAATTGATATTGTTTTGCCAACTATAAGTTTAGGATTAAAAGAAAACTTTATATCATACGATTTTTCTATCTTTTTAAGTATCGTTTCTAAAGGTTCATTTTTATATTCTAACAGTATTTTTTTTTGAGAAAATGAATTGAAATGGACAAGAAAAAAGAATGCTATTATTAATATTATTTTCATTTAATATATAATTGCAGGGTAGAAAGACGGCAAAAGTAGGATATTTTTTTATGTTGAACAAAGATTGTTTTAACCCAATTTATGCATTGGAATTTCGTCACGAAATTTTGAGATGTTATAAATATTTCGTTTGTTTTTGATTTCAGGACAGTACCGCTATGGGTTTATATTAAAAAATCAGGAGTAACCTCAACACTGGCAATAGTTCAAAGATGTAATAGGTTTTTAACATATGAAGTGGGTTTAATACGATTTACGAATAAAAATTTCGCATTTAATCACATTCTTTTTCTTCATAAAATTAAACAATAGAATATAAATTGTTGTACCAAATAGATTCTAAAAAAAAAATAGGCTAAAAGTGCGAAGCTGCTTTTTTCTTGTTTGAAGTGGCGAAATTCTTGTATTTCCACAGCTATAAAAGTGAGGAATTAGGAAGGGTAAACGAGTATCTTGGCTTAATTTTAGAAGTATTTGGTATTGGACTGTTTTTTATCAAGTTTGATTATTTATGGGAACAAAAAAAGAATACTTAGAAATCGATTCTAAACGAAAGATTAGGAGTAATCGTTGATGAAAGTGTATTAGTTTCTTGTAGAAAAAATGTTCCGTTACGATTACTATTATCCGGTAAAATACTATATACTCTATTTAGTGTATTTTCATGACTATATAGATTAAATAAAGAGAAACTAATTTTGCTGATCCAATTTTCTTTTTTGAATAAACTGAATTTATAAGAGGCAGAAAAGTCTAATCTATGATATGTGTCTAATCTGGCGCTATTAATATCTTCAAAATCAAAAGTAAAAAGGTTAGGTTCTATTTCTAGAATACCAATAGCAGGTGTGTAAGGTCTTCCAGTTCTGATATTCCACCCTAAAGAGAATTCGAAGTTACGCCATAAATATGAGTGTACCCAGGATAGATGATGTGTAATGTCGAAATTTCCGGGGAAAGATTTTTCATTATTAGTTTCTCTAAAGTTGAAGTTTTGATCTGTAAAAGAATACCCTATCCAAGTTCTATAATTGTTAATCTTTTTTTTGATTAAAAGATCTACTCCTACAGTTTCACTTTCCCCTTCTGTAAGGTCTTGAGTTCCGTTAAACCCATTAGCATAAGAGGTAAGCCCGACTACTTTTTTATAGTAGCTTTCAATATCAATATGCCAACCATTTTTATTAAATACAAACCCTATAGATGTTTGACCACTTTTAAGCATAGATACGAACTGAGAATCAGCCAATAACCATATTTGATTATCTAGCATGAAATCGCTTGGGAGAAAGTTTTCTATCTGGCTGGTTACTTGACTTTTATGTTCTCCTGAAATTTTTATTTCGAAATTATTAAATAAAGTATATGCTACATTCATTCTTGGTTCCCAATACACCTTATCAACTATGGAGAAATAATTACCTCGGAGTCCTATATTGATACGAGTTCTTTTTCCAAAAAGAAATTTATAATCCCCGTAAATTGCATGAGTAATATTATGTCCTGTTTCATTGTAAGTTCGGTTCGTAAAAGAATAATGAGCTTTATAGGACACGTTATTCGTAGAAAAATTGTACCCAGATATGAAATTACTTTTAGGGTTGATCTTCCAATCAAAGTGAACTGAAGCTCCAACATCTCGGATTTCGTTTTTCTCAATAATATCATTTTCAAAAAAAATAACACCATCGCTAGAGAAATTAGATTCTCTTCTTCCGGAATAGTCAAAATCATAACTGGAAAAATATCCTTGTATGGTCTGAGAAAACGTGTTACTCCATTTTTTATTCCATGATGCACTCGTTCCTTTGTTGACGAATTTTAAATCATCTTTTTGTTTTGTGTTAAAGAGCTCATTAAAACCACCAATATTAATAAGATTGAAGTCGTAATCTAATTTGTTACTAGTAAGAATATTACTTGCAGTAAATTTGGCTGTTTCGGATATATTCGCTATTGCTTTAACCGTAAAATCTTTAAAAAAAAACACATTACTATCTTCAATAGCTTCTTGATCAAGTTGTTCTTTTTGATCATCCATAAATACATTTATATGTTGAAAAGCGCGCTGAGAATAACTCTGAAAAGTGGATGTTTGAAAAACATCAGTAAAGGATCTTCTACGGGAAATTATAAGACCAAAATCTTTTGAAATGGGGACTTGGATATAGGCATCACCATTGGTCATGTTAAAACCTATTCCTGCATGTGAATCAACCGGGATCTCGTCTTTAGATTTTATGTCTATTACCCCCGATATTCTACCTCCATATTTTGCCTCTGTATTACTTTTAAATAATTTTATATCATCAGTTATATGTGGATTGAAAATAGATAATAGGTCAAAAAAGTGACCGGTATTATACATTTTAATTCCATCCCATAATATTAGATTATGATCCGGTGTACCACCTCTTATATGTAACCCAGCTGCTGTTTCTGTAGGACTTTGAATACCTGGTAAAAATTGTAGACTCTGTAAAACATCTGGTTCCACTAGTTGTGGTAGGATCCCTAATTTAGAAGGTTCAATATTTATAGCTCCGTTAACTTGTCCTTTTGAGAAACCCGATGTAATGTATTCTGTAATTAATACTTCACTTAATTTAAAATCATTTTGGGATAAGTAAATTTTTTCACAGCTTTGGTTTTCCAACTCTTTGGCTATAAAATGCTTATCATCATAACCTAAAAAATGTATACTAATTGTGTCATTAGGCTTTACAGATGATAGATGAAAATACCCTCTTGGGTTAGATGTTATTGTTTTGGATCTATCATCATTAAAAATAAATGCTTCCGAAAGCGGTTTTTTAGTGTGATCATCATATAGGTATCCACAGATAGAAATAGTATGTTCTATGCTTTTATTTCTGATTACATAGTATCTGTAATTTATCTTTTCAATTATTAAAGATGTTTGGTTTTGTATTTTTTGAAGAATGTTATTAAGATTTCCATTATCACTTATGGATATTTTTTTGTTTTTAACAATTTTGGGATTAAAAGAAAATTTTATATCATAAGATTCCTCAAGCTCTTTTAGAATAACTTCTAAATGCGTTTTTTTATATTCTAGCTTTATTTTTTTCTGAGAGTAGGAGCTAAAATATATGAGTATAAAAAAAGGAAAAAAAAGTTTCATTTTTTACTTAGAGAGAACTATGTGATTTTCATCTTTAAAAGTAAATGAAATTTCCATGGGAACAAATATTGTTTTTAATGCAAGTTCGATATCTTTGTTATTATAGCTTCCGGTAAATCGTTGGTTTTCATCAATGTTTCTTTTGTCAAAACTAATGTTAAATTGATTTTGCAATGATATTATTACTTGCTTTAATGGAGTATTTCTAAAGGTGGTTTCTCCTGTTAGCCAAGCTGGTTCAGTAGTTTCAATTTTCCAATTTTCAACAGTGTCGTCAGAAATTCTAAACGCATTCCCCTTTCTAAGAATAGAAACTTCATTGTTAGAACCAATGGCTTTTACTTTTCCTGTATGGCATATGACCTCAAAGAATTTTTTTTGAGTATTTACATTAAATTGTGTTCCCAGTACTTCTACAGTTCCTGATGTAGTTTTTACTAAAAAGTCAGAGCCTTTTTTTACTTTAAAAAAGCCTTCACCATCTAAGGTAACTATTCTGTTCTCATCCCAGTCTGATTTTTTGAATTTTAGAGAGGATCTAGAGTTCAGTGTTACCTCAGATCCATCAGGTAGTTTAAATGTGATATGCTCACCATAATCAGTACTAAACTCTTTTTGGTCATTAAAGAAAAAGAATACACCAATTAGTACTAATAAGGAAGCAGCGATGCCTATAGTCCATTTAGGGACTAAACGTATCGTTTTAGTTTCTTTTTTAATTCCTTCCAAGATTCCATTGAATAGCTTCTCTTTATCGTAAGAAGGAGTTTTAAGTGTGTCAACACCCTTAACGATCTTCTTATATTTCAAAAAGTCTGCTGATTTTTCGAAGCTTACTTTTTCTTCTAAACTAAGATCGTTATTTAGCCATCTGGCCAAAAAATTATTATCTGAATATGGATTTTCCATTTTTCTTACCTTGCGTTTATTTAGGGCTTATATATTAATAACAGCCTTATCGTCTTTTACCCTACTTAATTAAGTTATAAAACATCACCTAATTTTTGTCTCAAACTTAATAAAGCATAGTGTACTCTTTTTTCAATTGCCTTTACCGAAACTCCTGTTATCTCTGCTATTTCCTTGTACGATTTTTTGTCGATTCGAGATAATAGAAAAGTTTCTCTTTGTTTTTCAGGGAGTTCGTTTATTGCATTTTTAAGTTTTTTCATGAACTCTTTTTCTTCAATAACAAATTCGGGATCCTGGTTATTTAATTCAGAATGAGGTATTTGTTCGTGTTTTAGCACTACTTTTTGGTGCGCAATATGATTTAATAAATTATTATTAGCAACTGTATATAGAAATGATCTGGATTTAACAAAAAGTACTTTAGAACAATTAGACCATAATTTTATAAATGCATCTTGTACAATATCTTCTGCAAGATTAACATCACCACATTTGTAGTAAATAATATTCCTTAAAGATTTTGAATAATCATTAAATATTGACTCAAAATTTTTCTTTTCACAGACAGACTTATTCTTCATAGAACTCCGAAGATATTTATTTTATTGAAATATTAAAAGGGTTTTAGCAAGATCGTAAACTTATTTTATTTTTTTTCCTTAAAAAATTACCCTTTTAGATATAATTCCTAGAGATTTGCCTCTTAGGAAGAGGAAATTTTGAAAACCTAAGACTTTTATCAAAAAAAATAAAATTCGAATAAATACTTCTTATGCCTGCATCAAGGAACTAATACCATTTGTCATTTGAATTTACCGTAATAAAATGTTCTTTTTTGTGCCTCAATTTCAGCATAAAAATAAACCGTAGTCCAGCTATGCTTAATTTTTCTTCTTCATTGAAACAAAAAAATCTTTATTTTCTTTTCCAGTAAATTCAAACAACAACAGGTATAAATAAGTCCTTATTAACGTAAAATTTTAATTTCTTCTTATAACCCGAACCAAATAGTAATGCAGTTAATTCGAAAAATTTAACCTTACTCCTAGTCTCAAAGCAAAGCCACCTGAGCTATCTGAAAATGCACTAAATTGTGTATTCTCAAAATCAGATTACTATTTCTTCAAATAAAAATATTTATACTTTCGATATATCTTAATATTTTGACCTTTCATAACGCAAAACCATGAATTTTGCGGGTCAATAATATTTCTTTTTTAGATAAAGACATTAATCATTTACGATTAAAAAAATAGCAAAAAGTAATTTTCCAGTGAATAAGAGATTAAATTATTTCATAATTACTTAAATTTTATAAAAAATATTAACTTAACAAATGTGATTTTTTTTAACAGAAAAATTCAAATAATTTTCACCCTTTTTTACAAGGGGTTTTTAACTGTATTTACTTCAAGTGGAATAACCCATAGATTCACAAAGATACGTTAAATTATGGTTAAGGTATTTTTTTATGAAACATCATAAAATATTGATTATTAGTTATTTGAAATTATTTATTTTGTTTTTTTAATAAAAAAAGTAATTTTTATGGGTACACCGTATTGATTAAAAGGAATACTCTCTTAAATTTGTTTTCATTAAATATCGAACATGATAAAAAATAAATTAGGTTTGTATACCTGCATTGTTTAAGTTTGATTTTAATAAAATATTAACGCTTCATTACCCCCTTATTGATGATAGATTAGAGAATATACAGATAGAACTGTTTATTTTCTATGCTAACCTTGACTTTTAAAATTCTTATCAAAAAAGGAGTTTGTGAGTTAAGGAAGCGAAGCTTTGCAATGTTTTTAATTTGCAAATTAATTTCTACAAATTTTTATAAGTCACTCTAATTAATTTTCAAAAGTGATTAAATCAATTTTTTGTATCAACCAACCAATAAGCCGTCCATGCCAAAAACTCTTAAAACCGGATGGTACGTTCTTTATGTAAGATCGCGCCAGGAAAAAAAAGTGTACAACCTCTTAAAAGAAAACAATCTAGAACCCTTTCTCCCTTTGATAAAAACAGTGCGTCAATGGAGTGATCGAAAAAAAGAAATAGAAGCACCTCTTTTTCCTTCTTATGTTTTCGTGAAATTAAACAATGCAGTAGATTTTAATAAAGCATTATCTATAGAAGGTGCTTGTGCGTATATCCGATTCGGAAACGAATATGCCATTGTACGAGAGCCTGAAATCCTTCAAATTAAAATGTTTTTGAAATCGACTGAAGTATCAAATATAGAGACTTCTAGCGAACCCATAAAAATTGGAGAAGTTAGAAAAATCGATTTTGGATCATTAAAAGGATTAGAATGTAAAGTTCTAAAAGTTAATAATACCAATAAAATTATTGTTAGGATAGATTCATTATATCAGAATATTATTGCGACCATCCCTTCTTATCACATGGAACAAATCTTAGAAGAAGTTGTATAATAGAAACAATATAGCCTTTTATAAAATTTTATTCTTAAATAAAGCACTTTTGGAACATAAGTTATTCATTGTGCTAAAATTAATTTAATCGTACCTAAATTAGATCACTATGTTGTGGATATATGTTACATACATTATAGATGTTATTAAAAAAATTATTTATTACTTGGATTATACAGTACTATGTGGATAATTAATAGTTGGTATTGTATATTTAAATAAAATGTATAAATAAGCTCATCAAAAATTAAAGAAAGGACATTAATTGAAATATTGAAGAGGCTGTAAAACTTAAATAACAGGGATGTATTAATTGTTGGTTAAGAAGGTTTTTATAATATTAATTAATTTGATTTATTGTATTGTCTTTGAGTGTCTTATATTTTTTTTATTATATATGTGTTTTTCCATTATAAGTTTTATTGATTTAGATTAGTATATTTGCAACGTTATCAGAATAAGGTGTTATTCTTGATTCTAGAAATAAAATTTTTTAGTGATATTTATTCTTAAATATTCTTTGATTCTAAAATTTATTCCAATGTCATAGTGTGAGTCAAGTGGCGAAGCCATGAAGCCCGAAATGTCAAAAGCACAATTTATTTTTACGTATATATATATATTATCCTCTAAGAAGGAGGTTGAAGTAGTTATTCTGATTCTTATTAAAAAAAAATAATGAACACACTATATTATACGTTGTTCTGAATTTGAGATTTTAATGGTATATCAATTTTATTTTAGAATTACCTAAATTAAAAAGCACAATTATTTATAGGAGATTTTAAGGTTAAAAAGGTGTATTTTACTTATGAATAAAGAGACATAGACATCGTTTTTTTAATATAAATATATTATTAGTAGTATTACTGACTTTAGATAATATATCGTTTTACTATGATGACATAATCAAGTTTTTTTACCCCCTATCTTTTTTGAAAAAAAAGCTAAATCAATGTTCATTGTTTGGTTTAATTTTTTTCAATTTTTCAACAGTTTTGTTATGTAGAAAAACAGACTCCTTGTGAGTCATATGGCGGAGCCTTGCCTTTAACCCACATTGTAGTATTTAACCCTCTGAGGTCTGCCTTGAAATTCGAAAAAATTATGTATACGCTGGATATCTTGTGGGCTTGCCCAGAGGCAGTTGATTATCTAGTTATCAATAAGTGCACGTTGTTTATGTCTAGTATAAAGTGTTTTTCGATTTTTATTGGCACCGCCAAAGGGTATAATACCCCGAGGCTTGCCTCGAAATAGAAAATTTGTTTCTAACGAATGCTTCGCGGGCTTGCCCCGAGGTAGTTTACTTAATCCCGATTAGGGAACACAGAAATTTTAGTATATAAAACCATTTTTAAAATGAATCATTTAGAATTTATAGATCAATTGGAAATCACAAATGAAGTGCCCATTGCAAATACCATTTCTAGGGATACTTTTTATAAACAATATGTAAATAAAGGGAAACCAGTTGTTATTAGAGGGATGACTTCTAGTTGGAAAGCTTTGGAATGGAATACAGAATATTTCAAGTCTAAAGAGAGAGGTGTGAAAATTCCAATAAAAATGGGGAAAATTGAAGAAGGACGTAAAGAACAAATGTTGTTAAGTAATTATATTCAATTTTTGGATAAGTACGAAGAAGATTTAAAAAATGGACTAACCCCAGAAATGATTGGGTATCTTCATGATCTACCTTTTTTTTACATGTTTCCCGAGTATGTTTCAGACATCACTCCTTTTCCCAAAGAGTTGTTGCCAAAATGGTATTGGTCCGATTGGCAAGATTATATACAATTTTTTATGGGATCAACCGGTAGTTTAACTCCTCTACATTTTGATACTTTGTTAACAAACAATTTGTTTTTCCAAGTTGTAGGAAAGAAACGATTTATTCTTATAGATGGTGATCAAAAAGACCTTTGTTATATAAGAGGTTGGAGATGGGCTAATATTGATCCGACAAAACCTGATTATAATAAGTTTCCCAAAGCAAAAGGAATCAAAAAGATGGAAGTTATATTAGAACCAGGAGATATTTTGTATATGCCATCAGGGATGCTACATCAGGTTCATGGACTAAGTCATTCTATTTCATTTAATATTGATTGGCATACCCCTAAAACAGCAAGAAATGGAGTAGCAACTTTATTAAAAGGAGCGCCTTTAAAAAATATTTATTACAACACATTATTATATTTAGGACTTTCTCTGAATATTCCAGCAAAACGTATTTTTCCGCTATATAAGTCATACCTAAATTATGTTAGTTGATTGTTAAAAATATAGTTGTTTACATTAGGATTAGACTATTCCTTACGTTTTTCTAGATATGTAAATCAAGACAACTTTTCATCAATTAGAATTACTTCACTTTACCCATATCAATCTTAGTTAGGATACATTGATCATCAAGTTTATTGATGTGTAATAAGGAAACTTAAAAAAGATACAAGATTTTAAAACCTTAATTCATTCATTATGGAATCATTAAAAAAGTACCATTTATCAGAAACCCCTAAAATTGTTTCATCCTCTTTACCAGGAGAGAAGTCAAAAAAGTTATTGGAATTACAAAAGGACATTGAAGGAAGTGTTGTGTCATATCCCAGAAATATGCCTATTGCAATAAAAAGAGCAAAAGGGAGTATCATAGAAGACGTAGATGGAAATTATTTCATTGATTTTTTTGCAGGCTGCGGAGTGTTGAATGTAGGTCATGGGAATGAATTTGTATTAGATTATGTAAAAAAACAACAAACTGAATTAATTCATGCATTGGATTTTCCTACAGAAAACAAGCTTTCTTTAATTAAGAAAATATTGAATCATTTACCAATAGATATTAGAGAAGACTATAAGGTTAGTTTTGGAGGACCTACAGGATCAGATGCTGTAGAAGCTGCAATTAAATTAGCAAAAATCAAAACAGGAAGAGATGGAATAATTGCATTTACGGGAGGATATCATGGAATGACCTCCGGGGCTCTGGCGGTAACATCAGATATATTTTTTAGAAACAATTTAACTTCTTTAATGCCTAATGTACATTTTGCTCCGTGTAACTATCCTTACAGAAGTACAGCAACAGATAGTACAGAGATAGATGGTATAGAATACTTTAAAAATATACTGACCAATGGTCATTCGGGAATATCAAAGCCAGCGGCAATTATAATAGAACCTATACAAGGAGAAGGTGGTAATGTAGTACCTCAAGAAGGATATTTGGAAGAATTAGTGAGAATTGCTCACGAGAATGATGTATTGGTAATATTTGATGAAATCCAGTGCGGGTTTTTTAGAACAGGAAGCTTTTTAGAATTTATGAATACGAAGGCTGTACCCGATATCATAACATTCTCTAAAGGTTTTGGAGGGATAGGTTTCCCAATTTCAGGGTTAATCTATAAAAAAGAAATAGAAGCTTGGGGTCCAGCATCGCATATAGGTACATTTAGAGGAAATCAAGTAAGTATTGCCGCTGCAAGAGGAGCGTTTGATTTTATAGATACATATGGTATCCAGGAACATACTAGAAAGATAGGTGATTATCTTGTTAGTAAATTAGAAAAATTACAAGTTGATTGCTCATTTATAGGAGATGTTAGAGGAAGAGGAATGATGATCGGTGTGGAGTTTGTAAAAGACAAAATTACCAAAGAACCATTTCCTGAGTTTATAAAAAAGTTCAGAGCAGAATGTTTTCAGAGAGGTTTATTATTTGAAGTAGGGGGACATTATAATAACGTTCTACGATTAGTTCCTCCTTTAATTACGACACAAAATATCGTTGATGCAGCAATGTCAATTATGGAAGAATCTATTGCTGTTTGTATGGAAAAATATGCAGAACCAACTTTCGTGTAAACTATTACGTATAAATCACACAAATTAAGAATGCCACTTATAAACTCATCTGTTATGAAAGATATGTCATCAGAAGAAACTTTGCTGAAAGTATTTAATTATCATCTGAATCAAACACCAGACAAGATATTATATAGGTTTTTACCCAATGGAGAAGAAGAAAGCGATTCTAGAACATATCAGGAATTGTATAAAAGGTCAGAGGTTATTGCTTCTAATATACTGGAACATACGAATCCTGGAGATCGTGTTTTATTGTTATATCCATCCAGTCTGGAATTTATAGATGCCTTTTTAGGGTGTTTATTAGCAGGTGTAATTGCTGTACCAGCTTTTCCACCACAAGGAAAGAGAAGAATAGGGAGATTAGAGAAAATAGCTTCAGATTGTAAAGCTTCGCTTATTTTGACAACAGATATTATATTTTCGAAAAGTTATAAGTGGTTTAATGATGAAGTTTTTTCAGATATACAATGGGTACGGACTGATAAACTAGAAAAATCTTGTATAGCAGATTTTCCAGATATTTATGGAGACACTATTGCTTTTCTGCAATATACCTCTGGATCAACTGGTGATCCAAAGGGAGTTATTGTAGATCATTCCAATATTATAGATAATAGTGAAATATTCAAGAAATGTTTTCACTGTACTCCAGAAACAAAAGGAATCTCTTGGTTACCCATATATCACGATATGGGATTGATAGGAAATATTATTCAGGCTCTTTACGTCGGTTTTGAACTTTTTATCATGCCTCCAACCGCTTTTATACAAAAACCGATAAGATGGCTGAGGTTGATTTCTGAGAATAAGATAACGATCAGTTGTGCACCTAATTTTGCCTATGATTTATGTACTAATCAAATAAAGGAAGAAGATTTAGAAGGGTTTGATCTAAGTAGTTGGAGAGTTGCGATTAATGGATCAGAGCCTATACGACCTAAAACCATGAATCAATTTGCAGCACGTTTTGAGTCTTATGGTTTCAAAAAAACGACATTATTTCCTGGATATGGAATGGCAGAAGCAACTTTGGTTATAAGTGGATGTGGATTTGATGTAGAACCTACAGTTCTTGAATTAGATAAAAGTCAGTTGTATGAAGGTAAATTGAAGATTGTAAATGCTTTAAATAATGATATAGAGGCAGTTCAATTGATGGGTAATGGTTCCGTGCAAGAAGGATTAAAAGCAATTATTGTAGATCCAAACACGAAGAAGAAATGTAAAAAAGACGAAATAGGAGAAGTATGGATACGAGGAAAGAGTGTAGCAAAAGGATATTGGAACAAAAAAGATGTATCGAATGATATATTTAATGCATATACAAGATATGCTAATGGTAAAGAAAACTTAAATCATGGTCCATATTTACGCACGGGTGATATGGGTTTTTTTCATGGTAATGAAATCTACATTTCTGGGAGGTTAAAGGAAATGATGATTTTTAATGGAGTGAACCATTTTCCACAAGATATAGAGAGAACCGTACAATATTCACATTCCGACTTACAAAACAATGCTGGAGTAGCAGCAATCACAGAGATTAATGGTGAAAATAAATTACTAATAATTCAAGAGGTAAAACGTACAAGTCTTCGTACTTATAATTTTGAAGAGATTGTTAAAACAATTACTGAAGCAGTATTAGTCGAGCATGAGTTATCCATTTACAGAATTGTTTTAGTACCGCCAGGTCGAGTGGGGAAAACCTCTAGTGGAAAAATAAGGCGTCTGGCTACTAAGTCTGCATATGAATCCAATACCTTGGATGGAATTCTAAATGTTTGGACATTAGGGGAAAGAAAAGAAAACCCTGCAATAGTATCAAATGAAGACACATCTATAATACATAAATTAAAAGTTTCAAATAATGAACTAACAAAATGGTTACAAAATGCAATTGGTCGAGAGCTTGCTATCAAAGCATCAGATGTTAGTGTTCAAGTTTCATTTGCCGAACTTGGGATGACCTCTTTTCAGGGAATTCGGTTGTCGGGGCAATTGTCAGAGTATTTGGATATGGAAATATCCCCAACCCTAATATATAGTTATCCCAATATTAGCGATTTGGTATCGTATTTATCTGGAAATGATAAAAAACAAAAAAGCATAGAAATAGAACGTCTTCAGGATAATGAACCCATAGCAATCATTAGCATGGCTTGTAGGTTTCCCGGAGCTTCCGACCTCGAAACATTTTGGGAAAATCTAAAATCAGGAAAAGATGCAATCACAGAAATTCCTAAAAGTAGATGGGAGATAGATGATTACTATAAAACGGAGTTGGATGGAAACAGCATGAATACCCGTTGGGGAGGTTTTATAGATGATATTGATCAGTTTGATGCTTCATTTTTTGAGATATCTCCAAGAGAGGCAAAACTGATGGATCCTCAACAACGTATTTTGCTGGAGTTAAGTCATGAATTATTAGAACGCTCAGGATATGTGCCTACAGATCTTAAAGGGTCTAAAACAGGAGTATATATAGGAATAGAACAAGTAGACTATGCAACTTTTATAAAAGATTGTAAAAAAGATTCGTATTCAGGAGCTGGAGTAGCTACAAGTATGGTTTCTAACAGGCTATCCTATTTTTATGATTTTAGAGGGCCAAGTATGTCTATAGATACAGCCTGTTCTGCATCTCTAACAAGTGTTCATACAGCTGTAAAAGATATCAGAAATGGAGATTGTACTATGGCAATTGCAGGAGGAGTGAACCTTACGTTATCACCACATGTCACAGTAGCGTTATCCCAGGCAAGCATGATGTCAGTCGATGGCCGATGTAAAACTTTTGACGATTCGGCCAATGGTTATGTGCGAAGTGAAGGCTGCGGTTTGGTATTATTAAAGTCATTATCCAAAGCCATAGAAGATGGTGATACAATAGAAGGAGTAATAAGAGGATCTGCCATAAATCAGGATGGCAGGAGTAATGGATTGACAGCCCCTAACGGATTAGCACAACAAGATGTGATACAATCTGCATTACGATCAGGGAATCTCGTTCCAAAAGAAATAGATTATGTAGAAGCTCATGGGACAGGAACAGCACTTGGAGATCCCATAGAAATTAATGCATTAGATGCAGTATATGGAAAAGATAGAGAGCTAACAGCTCCCTTAATTATAGGATCTGTGAAATCTCAAATAGGTCACTTAGAATCGGCAGCCGGAATTGCAGGACTTATAAAAGTTGTATTATGCCTAAAGAATAATCGAATACCTAAGCAATTACATTATAATAAACCCAATACACACATTAATTGGAAAAACCTTAATGTTCGAATTCCTGAAGAGGTACTTACCTGGGAAAAAAAAGAAAATCAACAAAGAAAAGCGGGAATAAGTTCTTTTGGGTTTGGAGGAGCAAATGCCCATGTGATATTAGAAGAATCACCTGAGCCATTAAATTCAGAATTACAAGATAAACTTCCATCTCGATCAGCACAGGTTGTAACCGTATCAGGAAAGAGCGAAAAAGCATTGTCTGCTCAGATGGACAGTCTATTAGAACATATAGATAAAAATCCTGATATATCATTAGAAGAACTTTCTTATAGTCTATCCATAAGTAGGGAGCATTTTGTAAATCGTATAGGAATAGTTTGCGAAAACATAGATGATCTCACTACTAAGCTTAGAAACAAAGAAACCATACTGGGCGAAAAACTGGAAAATAAAAGAAGGTTTACAACAGCTTTCTTATGTACAGGACAAGGGTCTCAATATCTAAACATGGGAAAAATGTTATACGATACAGAACCTGTTTTTAAAACACAGTTAGATCAATGTGCAACTATTCTACAACCTTATTTAGAAAAAGACTTACTCACCATTTTATTTGCAGAAGAAAACGATGATAAGGCAAGCCTATTAGGAGAAACTGGGATTACCCAACCGGCATTATTTTCCTTAGAATATGCATTATTCAAACTATGGAAAAGCTGGGGAATTGAACCAGATATATTGATGGGGCATAGTGTAGGAGAAATTACAGCAGCTTGTATTGCCGGGGTATTTTCACTAGAAGATGGACTAAAACTTATCGAAGCAAGGGGACGTTTAATGCAAGAATTACCTCAGATCGGAGCAATGGTTTCTATTTCTGCAAAAGCATCAATAGTTTCGGAATATATAGAGGCATATAAAGATAAAGTTAGTATTGCCGGTATTAACAACCCAAATCAAACAGTTATTTCGGGAGAAAAGAAGGCAATAACAGCCATTTCCGAAATATTGGAAACAAAAAAGATAAAAACGAAAGAACTTAAAGTTTCTCATGCCTTCCATTCGCCGTTGATGGAACCGATGTTGAATTCTTTTAGGAAAGTTGCCGAAACCATAACTTATAAAAAACCTGTTAAACAGCTGATCAGCAATGTTTCTGGAGAAATGACAGGTGAAGAGGTGGCAACTGCCGATTATTGGGTTTCTCATATAATCAAACCTGTGAATTTCCTCAAAGGAATGGAAACTCTGGAAAAGTTGGGAACAAATATATATTTAGAAATTGGCCCACATCCTGTACTACTTACCCTAGGAGAACAATGTGTTACAGAAGGTTCAAATACGACGTGGATTCCGTCATTACGTAGGGACAAAAATGAAAGCATACAATTATTAGAAAGTGTAAAGAAAATATATGAATCCGGAAAAAATATTAACTGGAAATCATTTTATAAGGATAGAACTACCAACATTATTGATTGTCCAACCTATGCTTTTCAGCGTAAAAGTTATTGGATAGAAGAAAAAGCAAAATCACAACAGCATCAAGATATAAATATATCTCAAATACCAGCAAAAGATCAACAAATGACTAAGTCAAATGAAGTTTTTAAGAATGTAGAAATAATTTTAAGAGAAATTATTTCTGCTTCTCTTCAAATGGATTCAGGAGAAATATCCTTACATGATCCATTACTACAATTGGGAGCAGATTCATTGGTATTAATTGAAGTGCTTAATAAAATTAGAAAAAAATATAGTGTTAAGCTTCCAATACGAAAGCTATTCGAAGATTTACCAGATCTAAATTCGATTATAAATTATATTATTTCTGAAACAGGATTAGAAGGACAGGAAATTCAGGAAAAAACGGAAACAGTAACGATTGAGCCTATTTCAGAGACCAGTTCTAGTTGTGCCTTTTCATTAAACAATAATGCGGAACCTGAAAAAATGGTAGCGCCGCTAGAAACCGATATAGCTCAACCTTCTAAAAATAATGAGGATGTAGAAAGAGTACAAGTTCTAAAAGAACATTTTGTAGAACAAAACAGAATACTGACTCGTATGTTTTCGGAACAGAATCAAATGCTTTCTCAGCATTTAAATTATTCAGAATCTTCTGAGACAGATATAGGTGATAAACTTACTTCAGATACAATACCTATAAATGGAAAGCAAGTAGCGGGTAAGGTCACTTCTAAGAAAAAATCGTCTACTAAAGAGAAAATAAATCTACCCGGTTCCTTTGGAGGAAGTGCTTTTTATTTTCAAAAATTACCAAAGCACCAGGAAGAGCAATTACCAGAATTGATTTCTGATTATACGTATAGAAGGCAAAAATCAAAATTATATAAGACAGAAAACAAAGATGTATTGGTAGATTACCGATCGTCTTTTAAATTCAATATGGCGACCAAGGAAATGATATTTCCAATTGTAAGTGATAAGGCACAAGGTTCCCGGTTTATTGATATCGATGGTAATGAATATATTGATATTGTAATGGGGTTTGGTTCCAATATATTTGGTCATCGTCCAGATTTTATATCAGAAGCATTACACCAACAAGTAGATGAGGGTATTAATATTGGTCCTATGTATAAGCATACTGGAGAAATATCTAGGTTAGTATCAGAACTAACAGGTACCGAAAGGGTATGCATTACCAATACAGGAACAGAAGCCGTGTCTTTTGCATTGCGTATTGCACGTACGGTTACCAGAAAGAAAAAAATAGTAATCTTTTCAGGAGCTTTTCACGGGCATGGAGATATTACATTGGGAACGCAGAGTGATACTGAAGGAGCAGTAGAACCGATGTCGGCAGGCATATTACCTAATATGGTAAATGATCTTATCATCCTTAGCTATAATGATGATGATATTCTGGATCAGATTCGTCATCATAAGGATGAAATTGCCGGGGTAATGGTTGAGCCTGTAAGAAGTAGGTTTCCAAATGTTCAACCCAAAGAATTATTACAAGAATTAAGTGCAATTACCAAAGAATTAGATATTCCATTGATATTTGATGAAATGGTAACTGGTTTTAGAATTCTGCCAGGAGGAGCACAGGAATATTTTGGAGTGAAGGCAGATATTGTAACCTATGGGAAGATTGTAGGCGGAGGTATGCCAATAGGTATGGTAGCGGGCTCCAAAAGATATTTAGATGCTGTAGATGGTGGTAATTGGCAATATGGAGATAATTCATACCCTACTGTAGATCGAACATTTATAGCAGGAACTTTTACCCGGCATCCTTTGGCAATGGTTGCTGCAATGGCAGTCTTGAGACGTATTAAAGAAATTGGGATTGAAGCATATCAAGAACTTAACGCCAAAACAGAGAACTTAATGAAACGCCTCAATGATTTTTATAAGCAAGAGTCATTACCTATAGAAATGCAATATTTTGGTTCATTGTTTTCTTTTAAGTATAAATCAAATTTCGAACTACTATATTTTAATCTTGTACAAAGAGGTGTATATGTTTGGGAAGCAAATAATCTCTTTTTAACATTTGCCCATACGGATGAGGATATAGAATATCTATATAAAGCAATTTGTGAAAGTGTATTGGTAACTCATAAAGAAAGTGTCGAAAATGCACTTGCAATATCAGAAAATAATTCATCTTCAATTGTTACTGCAGATTTAACCTTAGCACAAAAACAATTAGCTCTTTTAGATCAGATTGATGAAGAACGCATGTTGGCATATACAATTCCTTTTAGTATAAAAATGAAAGGAAGTGTAGATTATTCAATAGTATCAGAAGCAATAGATCATATTGTAAAAAATCACAAAATACTGAAGAGTAAAATTTCAGAAGATGGAGAGTCACTATTATTAGATCCTATCATTCCGCTTAAATTAGAAAAAGTTGATTTGTCTTTATATGAGAAAACGGAAAAAATGGAATCCTGTCAATCGTTTATTAAAGAAAGGATAAGCATTCCATTTTCTTTAAAAGAAGGGCCTTTAGTACGAATGTACTTTATCAAACTTTCTGAAGATGAATGTACCCTCTTAATTACAATGTATCATATTTTATCAGATGGAAGATCTGCAGGATTATTTATTCAAGAATTTATAGAAAACTACAATGCAATTGTAGGCAAAAAACATTTAAAAACACCATTACGAGTACAATTTCCAGAGTATATAAGCTGGCTTAATCAGCAAAAAAAGAGTCAAGAATGGAAAAACGATGAACGCTATTTTATTGATACTTTTTCAGGGAAATCATTTAATATCCAATTGCCTGTAGACCCTAAAGAAGATAGAGCAAGTTATGAAGGTAATTCCATCAAATACACAATTCAATTAGATGAGGTTAACAAATTAAAAAACTGGGGTAATTCTAAGGGCTTAACGCTTTTTATGACCCTGTTATCTGCATTCGAAATATTATTACTTAAGCTAAGTCAACAAAAAGAAATTGTTATTGGTATTCCGGTGAATGGACGTTCTATGCCCAACATAGATAATTCTATAGGGTATTTTGCTCATATTATGCCATTATTAGCGACTTATGACGCCAATCAAAATGTTTCAGAATATGTTACCAAGTTAAAATCCAGATTGTTTGATGCATATGATCACCAGCAGTATCCATATGCACACTTTATAGATTTGATAAAAAGTGATGAAAAAACAGTGTATGGCGAAGGGATAAAAGCAAACTTTAATTATGAGTTTAATACTGCAGAACTGCAGATGGAAGGTGTTGCCATAGAGATTGAAGAACATAAATCATCGTATGTTGACTTTGATTTAGCGATTAATGTATTGGAACAAGCAACTGGTTTGGTAATGACCTTTGATTATCGCAAATCTAGTTTGGCTGATACCGTAGCAAAAGAGTTTTTAGGGTATTTTAAAAATATAATTGATCAGGTAACTAATGGCTCATATAAAAAACTCTCTGATATTAAATTATTGGATCAGTTGGCTTATAATAAGATAAATAGACAACATGCTATAAGCGTAGCATATCCAAAAGACAAAACGATTATAGACCTTTTTGAGCAGCAGGTTTCAAAGCGGCCAAATGCAATTGCTGTTACATTTCAGGATGAAGAATTATCATATCAGGAGTTAGATCAGAAATCAAATCAATTAGCACATTACTTACAGAAAAAAGGAGTCCAGCCCGAAGATTTGATAGGTATTAGCCTGTCGAGATCATTGGATATGATTGTCGGAATTTTAGGAATATTAAAATCAGGCGGAGTATATGTACCTATCGATCCAGAATATCCAGCTGATAGAATACAATATATATTAGAGGATGCGAATGTAAAGTTCGTAGTAAGTAATTCTGGTTGTAATACTATTATTGCTAAAAGAAAAGCGGATACCATTATACACTTAGATAATGACTGGAAAAACATTTCGGAAGAATCCATAACAATTCCTAATAATAACATATCACCAGATAACCTGGCTTATATTATCTATACTTCTGGTAGTACAGGGAAGCCAAAAGGAGTAATGATCGAACACAAAAATGTTGTTCGTTTATTCAAAAATGACGGATCCTTATTCAATTTTGATGAAAATGATGTTTGGACAATGTTCCACTCTTTTTGTTTTGATTTCTCTGTATGGGAAATGTATGGAGCCTTATTTTATGGAGGCCGTATAGTGATTGTTCCTAAGGAGGCAACTACTAATACCAGCTTGTTTAAGGAACTGTTGGTAAAAGAAGAAATTACTATATTAAATCAAACACCATCCTCTTTTTATGTAGTTCAGGAAGAACTATTTTCTTGTATTTCAGACATAAAACTAAGATATATCATTTTTGGAGGAGAAGCATTGAATCCAAGTAAGTTAAAAAGATGGAAATATGATAATCCATCTTGTAGACTGGTAAATATGTATGGCATTACGGAAACAACAGTACATGTAACCTATAAAGAGATTGGGGAGGAAGAAGTTGAGGATACGACCAGTACTATTGGGGTTCCTATACCCACCTTAGGAAGCTATATTTTGGATCAGGATCGCAATATATGTCCGGTTGGAGTGATTGGAGAGCTATGTATCTCTGGAGCAGGTTTGGCTCGAGGATATTTAGACCGTCCTGAATTAACTAAGGAACGCTTTGTAAATAATCCACATCTGGAAGGAGAACTAATGTATCTCACAGGAGATTTAGGACGTTGGTTACCTAATGGAGATATCGAATATATCGGCAGACAAGATGATCAGGTAAAAATACGTGGATATCGTATCGAACTAGGAGAAATTAGTAATACATTATCTAAAGATCCTACCATAGAGAGCTGTTGTGTATTAGCTAGGGAAGGAAATACCAGCAATAAACGTTTAATAGGCTATGTTGTACCAAAAGAAGAGTTTGATAAGCAGGTTATTCAGGATAGGTTACGTAGTCAATTGCCAGATTATATGGTACCACAATTATGGGTGAGTTTAGATTCTATGCCATTAACCAGTAATGGAAAAATAAATAAAAAAGAACTACCTGACCCCCAGGATTCTGAATTTTCTGTAGAACAATATGTTGCACCAACTAGTACATTAGAGAAAGATCTGGTGCAGATATGGCAAGATTTATTGGGAGTTGATGAAATAGGTGTTAATGACAATTTCTTTGAACTTGGAGGAGATTCTATTATTACCATACAGGTAGTTACTCGTCTTAAAAGATTAGACTATCATATACAACCAAAAGATGTATTCAAAAATCAAACGATTTCCGATTTATCAAAAGTAATTGAAGAATCTAGTAATAGTATCGAGGGAGAACAAGGTGAATTAACAGGAGAAAGTAAATTATTACCAATCCAGCAACGGTATTTAGAAAAAATATACTCAGAAGGAGCTCATTATAATCAAGCTTTATTGTTAGAAATAGACAAATCAATTTCTGTATCCTTATTAGAAGATGCGGTAAAAGCATTGATGAACTATCATGATGTTTTACGTTTTAGTTATCGGCAAAACGAAGATAAAACCTGGTTTCAGACATATACAGCTTATACTACTAACAAAGGAAGAGTTGAGGTATCAACAGTACCCTCAGAAAGTATATCCAATGCAATAACAGCTGTTTGTAATCAATATCAACGTAGTTTATCAATAGAAAAAGGAGAAGTTTTTAAAACAGTTTTAATAAAAACACCCGATACAGAATCCAGAAACCGCTTTTTCATGGTTGCAGATCATTTAGTTATCGATGGGGTCTCCTGGCGTATTTTATCCGACGATCTTGGAAATATCCTGAATGTGTTGTCCAAAGGAAAACCAATAGGACTTGGTAAAAAAGGAAGTTCATACAGACAATGGGTAGATAAGATGAATACATATGCAAATGGAAAAGCAGTTGCATCACAGGTATCTTATTGGGAATCATTAGCGGCAGATTACCAACCAATACCTGTAGATAAGGAAGGTGCTCATCCTAAAATGAAAGATGTGGTAGAATACTCTATCCAATTATCCAAAGGTCTTACAACTTCCTTATTGCAGGAAGTAAATCATGGGTATGGCACAGATATCAATGATATTTTAGTGAGCTGTTTAGCCTTGACAATAAGTAACTGGTCTAAACAGGATAAAGTAATAATCGGTCTAGAAGGTCACGGGCGTGAAGATATCGCAAAAGATGTTGATGTTAGTAATACTATTGGTTGGTTCACGAATTTATTTCCAGTGGTATTATCAGTAGAAAAGAATCAATCATTTGGAGATCTGATTAAATCAACCAAAGAAGGTATACGAAGAATTCCGGATAAAGGTATGGGGTATGGAGCTTTAGCATATTTGCATTCATCACCTGAAGTTAGAGAAAAAGTAGCTGCTGTTCGTTGGGACATACTATTTAATTATTTAGGTCAATTTGATAGTATCACCGGAGTAAATACGTTATTAAAAATCGCCAAAGAGTCTACTGGAGATCAAATGGGAGAGAATGCAGCATTTGACCATAAGTTAGAAATCGATAGCAATATTATTGAAGGAGAATTAAAAATGACATGGAGCTATGCTATGACGATCTATGATGCTGCTACAATCGAAAAGATTGCTAATGACTATATAGCAAACCTTACAGATATCATATTGCATTGTAAAAATAAGGAAGCAAAAGATATAACTCCATCTGATTACAGGTTAGAAAAAGAAATTGGATATCAGGAATTCGACGCTTTTCTAAATGAAAGAAAAGAAAAAAAAGGGGTGTTACCAGAAGCTGTTTATAAGTTGAGCCCTATACAAGAAGGAATGTTGTTTCATAGCTTATATGATAAAGATTCCAGTGCATATTTAGAACAGTTAGTTGTTGATTTTATATCAGGGATTGATATAGATACCGTAAAATCATCCTGGAGTTACGTATTGAATAATCACAGTATTTTGAGGAGTGCCTTTTTTCATAAAGAACTAAGTATTCCTGTTCAATGCGTGTATAAAGAAATTGATGTACCCTTAACAGAATTAGACTATACCGTTTATTCAATATCAGAACAAGACGAAAAAATAGCTTCTTTTTTAGAAAATGATCGTCAATCAGGGTTTTCATTTGATGAGGTTCCTTTGATCCGTATTACACTAATAAAAAGAAGTGAATCATCTTATAAAATGATTTTTACAAATCATCATATTTTAGTAGATGGGTGGTCAATGTCAATCATTTTCGGAGAATTTTTAGAAGCATATAAATCTTTTACTAATGGAGTTTCGCCTATAAGAGAAGAAGATAAATATGAGGATTACATAAAGTATATTGCAAGTAAAGATACTTACGAGGAAGAAGATTTCTGGAAAGGATATATGAAAGGATTAGAATCTCCTTGCTTATTACCTTTTTCAGATTCTAATGTATCACGAAACAAAACATCTGGAGATTATAGGGAATCCGTATTGTCAATTGATGTTGATTTTGTAAAGAAACTTACCGAGTATACACAGCAACATCACCTGACTATTAACACATTGTTTCAGGGAGTTTGGTCTTTATTATTGTCAAAATATACAGGGAATAAAAATGTAATATACGGAGTTACAGTATCCGGGCGTCCAACGGAGTTAAGTGCTTCAGAAGATAGAGTGGGACTTTATATCAATACCTTGCCATTACATGTTCAGGTTCAGGAAAATCAATCAGTAATAGATTGGTTAACAGATTTACAATTAAATCATACCGATTGTAGAGAGCATCAATATACCAGCTTAGCCGAAATCCAACAACTCGGTAATATTCAGAGTGAGTTATTTGATAGTATTTTGGTATTCGAAAACTATCCAATTTCTGAAGCCTTATCTAAAGAAGAAGATATTCTGGAAGTTAGTAATGCTGTACTAAAAGAGCATACCAATTATCTGTTAACAATATCGGTCGAATTTGGAGAAAAGATACATGTAGAGTTTAGTTATAATTCCTCTTTGATAGACACCAGTACCGTTTCTATGATCAAAGGGCACTTTAAAAAGGTGTTGAATCAATTTTTATTAGTACCAGAATCAACGGTTTCAGAGGTTAACATGCTAACGTTAAAGGAAGAGTACCAGATTTTGGAAGTGTTTAATGATACCAAAGAAGAGCTATCTAATACCTTACCAATAAACCTTCAGTTCGAGTCTGTAGTTTCCGGATATGAAGAGTCTATAGCGGTTATACATAAGGATACATCCTGGACATATACATCCCTTAATGAATATGCAAATCAGGTTGGCCATGCTATTTCCAATATAGGTTTGATGGAGAAAAGCAGCATTGGTGTATATCTGGAGCGTAGTCCGGAGTTTTTAGGTTGCATGATGGGAATCTTCAAAGCAGGAGGGATATACACACCATTAGATACACAAAATCCTGCTTCTAGAATTCAAACGATGTTATCATCAGGAAATCATTTTTCGATACTGATTACCAGGTCAGAATTACTAGAAGGGTTGGAAGTGCTAGAAGATGTTTCGATACTCCTTATTGATGAACTGAACATTTCTCTTTCAACTAAATACATAGCAAAAGGTATAACTATAAAAGACGAAGAATATTTGAGCTCTATGCCTACAGATAATATAGTTAATCAGAATGAAATGGACAGTTGGGCATATGTTCTGTACACGTCGGGATCCACGGGAACACCAAAAGGTGCAATTACACGTCATAATGGAGCAATGAACCATATTTTGGCAGAATACAAACTAATGGACTTACCCGATGGTTTCAGCTTTTTACAAAGTGCAAACATTGGCTCTGATATTTCTGTTTGGCAAATGCTTGGACCAATCTTAAAGGGAGGAACAACAGTGATTATAGATAAATATGATTTGCTGGCATACGATAAATTGTTGAATATCATCCAGGAAACAAAAGTGACGCTTTTAGAGTTTGTTCCAACATATATGTGGGGGTTATTAGAATATATAAAAGAGAATAAAACATCTAATGCTCTGGATACAGTTGGTCATATTATGCTTACCGGAGAATCCATTCCGATTGAAATGGTCAATAATCTAAAAGAGTTATTCCCGAATACTGGCATATGGAATGCCTATGGACCTTGCGAAACTTCTGATGATGTAATTCAATACGAAATTAAGGAGCAGCTACCATTAACTCAGACTCGTGTTCCCGTGGGTAAACCAATCCCTAATATGAATGTAGTAATTGTAGATAAAAATGGAGGGTTATGTCCAATTGGAGTTCCGGGAGAGATTTGGATTAGTGGTATAGGAGTAGGAGCGGGATATATAGGACTTCCGGAAAAAACAGTATCAAGCTTTATTGATAATCCATTTGCACAACTACAAGGAGATGTTATATACAAAACAGGAGATTTGGGCAAATGGCTTCCTAATGGAATGATAGAATTTATAGGTAGAGAGGATCATCAGGTAAAAATTCGTGGTAATCGAATAGAGCTAGAAGAAATAGCAGCAATCATTCGTAAAAATGAATATGTGGAAGATTGTCACGTATTAGTTCATAAAGAAGATAAAGACAAAGAACACATCATTGCTTTTATAATACTGAATGCCTATGGAATAAAAATGTCATCAATTATTAATATTCCCGAAACATTACAATCTCAATGTATCAAAGAACTACCAGCATTTATGTTACCTTCTCATTGTTGTGTTGTAGAAAAGTTTCCATCAAACTTAAGTGATAAAGTGGATGGTAAAAAATTGATGGAAATTTTCTTATCAACGAATGAAGAAGAGCTTCAAATGACACACCAAAATTATGTGGCAGCAAGGAATGATGTAGAAGAACAATTAGTTACAATTTGGGAAGAACTGTTGGATATAGACAAAGTAGGAGTATATGATAATTTCTTTGCTCTGGGAGGACACTCCTTATTAGCAACAAGACTGGTTTCAAAAATTCGTAGAGTAATAGCAGTAGAAATAGCAATCAAAGATATTTTCGAGTTTGAAACTTTAGAAGATTTAGCAAACTATATACGAGTTGTTAATCTCAATGAAGAAGAAGAAAATAAGGAAGAAACATATACAACAAGTATTACAATTTGATTTTATTAGGACATGAGCAAGGATATTTTAGCTATTTTAGAAAGAGCAAACAAAAAAGGAATAAAATTAGAGCTCGAGGGAGATTCATTGACTTTAAAATCTAAAAGCAATACTATAGATCAAGAGCTGCTTAAAGAAATAAAAGAATCTAAGGAAACAATTATTCGCTACCTTAAAATTTATAGAAGTAGTATCAAAAGTAAATCACTTGAAAATACTATTACTACTATCGATCGTGGTTCTGAAAAGAGGTTTCCTTTATCATTTGGACAAGAGAGATTATGGTTTTTAGATCAATTTCAAAAAGGAAGTATAGAATATCACGCTCCTTTGGTTTTTAAACTAAAAGGAAAATTACAAATAGAAGTATTAGAATCTTGCTTACAAGAAATTGTCACAAGGCATGAAGCATTACGCACAGTAGTTCGGTCAGAAGAGGGAATAGCCTATCAGGAGGTTTTATCTGAAGAAAACTGGAAGTTGGATCAAAAATCAGTAAAGAAGTCAGATGATGTACGTGATGTGTTGATGAATTATCTGGAGATACCATTTGACCTGTCTAATGACTATGTGTTTAGAGCATGTTTATTTGAACAAGAAACAAATGAATATATTCTTACCATAGTATTTCATCATATTTGTAATGACGGTTGGTCGGATGCTATTTTTATTGGAGAATTGATAGAATTATATAGTGCGCTTTCAGAAAAAAGAAAACCACAATTAGAGCCGTTATCACTACAATATATAGATTATTCCGTATGGCAACGGAATCACATAGAAGGGGAAGTTCTTGAAAATCAACTTGAATACTGGAAAAAACAATTAGAAGGTGTTGCTCCATTAGTATTGCCTACAGATTATAAACGTCCTTCAACCCGAAGTACAAAAGGGGGTAATTATATATTTTCATTGGATGATAAACTGGAATCTGACTTAAAAGCAATTTGTAAAGAGGAAGAAGTAACTTCATTTATGTTGCTACTTACTGTGTTTAAGGTATTATTACATCGCTATAGTAACCTGGAAGATATATGTGTAGGAATTCCAATAGCGAACCGTACTCAGGAGGAGACAGAAGGATTGATCGGTTTCTTCGTGAATACTTTGGCATTAAGAAGTGAGTTGAATAGTAGCATTACTTTTAAAGAGCTTTTACATCAGGTCAAGAAAACAACTTTAGCAGCATATAACCATCAACACGCACCTTTCGAAAAAGTAGTCGATCAAATAACCGTTACACGGGATACAAGTATGAGTCCAGTGTTTCAGGTAATGTTTTCACTACAAAATACTACTAAAGAATCAGAAGTTAAGCTCAATGAATTGATTTTATCTCCTTACGATGAATTCGGAAGGGAATTATCCAATTTTGACATTACGTTAGTTGTAGATGAAGCATTAGAAGGAGGTATCTCATTAGATATAGAGTATTGTACCGATTTGTTCAGTAGTGCTACGATCGCACGTATGGCATCCCATTACCAGGAGTTGTTGAGGGGTATTGTTACTAACCGAACGGAACAAGTATCGGCATTACCGATGGTTAGTACTACAGAGCGAGTTGAGTTACTGGAAGTATTTAATGATACGAAAAAGGAGTATGATCGAGATATAAGTATACTAGACCTTTTTAAGGAACAAGTTACCAAGAATCCCGATGGGATTGCATTGGTATTTGGAGAAGAGAAAATGACTTATGCAGAACTGAATGCTAAATCAAATCAACTAGTCAATTATTTACAATCCGAAGGAGCCTTAGCAGGAAACCGTATTGGGTTGTTATTCCATAGAGGCTTTGACATGATCATCAGTATGTTGGGTATTCTAAAATCAGGATGTACCTATGTTCCATTAGATCCTTCGTTACCACTGAATCGATTAGAATATATCTTACAAGATGCTGAGGTTTCTCAAATTATTTATAATGATCAGAAGCTGTTAAAAGCTACAGGAATTAGTGGATATACTTTTATAGACACTAACTTATTATCAACTTATAAGACAGTTGCAGAAGTAAACAAAAGACCAATAGATACTACGGCTTATATCATGTATACCTCAGGTACTACAGGTACTCCAAAAGGTATTTTGATTACCGATGAGAATATCATCACCTTGCTTTCGGATTCAGATGCGATCCATATCAAATCCACAGACAAAGTACTTCAATGGTCTAATTATGGATTTGATGGTTCTACTTGGGAAATTTTCGGAAGTTTATTAGGTGGAGCGACCTTGTATTTAATAAAAAGTTCAGTAGCATCAGATGCTATTGCATTATCAGAAGTAATAAAAAGAGAACAATTAAGTGTTGTCTTTATCACCACCGCATTGTTTAATGCCTTTGTGGATCATGACTTATCCTCTTTATCAAGTATTCGGATATTGTTATTTGGAGGAGAGATGGTGTCTTTACCACATACCCGTAAGGCATTAGAAGCTTTAGGGGCAGGTCGAATTATCCATGTATATGGACCGACAGAGACAACTACTTATGTGTTACATTATGAGATCAATGAAATACCGGATACAGCTAATACCGTTCCTATTGGTAAACCTTTATCCAATACCAGTATATATGTGCTAAATTCAGACTCAGAAGTAGTACCAGTAGGTGTTGTAGGAGAGTTATGTATAGGAGGAACAGGAGTCGCACAAGGATATTTAAATAGAGAAGATTTAACAGCGGAGAAGTTCGTGCCGAACCCTTTTAAGGAAGGGGAACGTATGTATCGAACAGGAGATTTGGCCAGATGGTTACCAAGTGGTGATATTGAATTTAT
>CANMKK010000011.1 GCA_947498455.1 uncultured Aquimarina sp. | reverse complement strand
CCTGTGTCGTCATTCTCCCACTCAATTGTTAATTTAGGGAGGATGATCCTTCCGCTTTGCCGTAGGTAGTCTGTAAACTTATGAAGTGCTTGCAGGTGTTTGTTTAATGATCCGTTGCTTAATGCTCCTCCTTGTTTTTGATTTCCCCGTAGTTTGATATGTTCGTAATGTTCTTTTATGAGCTGATTATCTAATTGGGTGATATGGTTGATGTTGTTTTGTTCTAGATAGTGTAATAGTTCCCGTATGTGGTTGGGTAAATTGTATACCGTTGATGGTGCATAGCCTAATATATCTAACCATTCCCTAAAACTCTTTTCTATATATTGGTAGCTTTCATTTTTTAGTAATAGCCTTTTCATTGGTCTTTTATTTTATAGCGGATATACTTTTTGATGAAACTTTGGGGCGTTGGTATTAACTTATTGATTTACTGATTGTTTTGCGTCCCATTTTGGGTAGTGGAACGGTTTGGAACTTTGGGCTTTTTAAGATTAGACAAAGTGGTATCTAAAACAGTATGGATACTTTCTCTTAACTTTTTATACTCTTGTAAATCAATGATCTGATAAGCAAAACTTTTATCTTTTTTCTTTACTTTCTTAATGTAATAACAGCTTTGTAATTGTCCGTGATACCGATGTAATGTTGTTTTCTTAATCCGTAGTGTTCGCATGATTTCTGCATTGGTAAAGGTTTTCCTTTTGTTCTTTGATAGATAAGTTTTTAGGATTTCTAAGTAATCCCTGCAAGCTCCTGTGAGTTCATCACTTTTACGGATCAGTATTTCTTTGAGTAGATTGTTTGCATTCTCTATATCTTCTAAAGTGGTGTTAATGTAGATTTCTCCTGTGGTTTTATCGGTTCGGTGTTTTCGTTGGTGTTGGTAGTAAAAGGTGACGGCTTCTATAAATTGTAAGTAATGTTCGTTGGTTCTTCGTGGTTTAAATACGGATTGTGGTAATATCAGTTGTTCTGCATAGGGATTAATGATTTTAATAGGTTGTAGCATTCGTTGGGTGTTTTGTAAAAACTCTTGTGTTTCTCGTTGCTTATAACTGTCTATTTTACCTGCTGCTTTTAATCGTTGGTACTGCATTATTTTCTGGTCTTGTTCTTCTCCTTCATCGAGGTAGATTAAAAAACATCGGTTGGCGTTATCTTCATAGACTTGCTCCCAAGTGGTACAGCCTGCTACACTTATAGGGCCTTCTACTACCAGATAGATTGTTTTGGTTTCTCCTTTGGTATTCTTCTGTACAATGGTTTTTACGATACGGTTTTTAGTCTGTAATTCTCGTAACGGGTATAATGCATTGGATGCTCCGTCCAGATCTTCTATGACTATCAATTTGTATTTAAGGTCTGTTTTACCAAAGTAGTAAAAGGCATTGTCTGATAAGGTGGTAATATTTATCACTTCTTCTGGTGGGATGCATTGGCTTACTTTTTCCTGCAAGTAGGTTTTTCCTGTTCCACTACTCCCTAAACTGATAATGTGTAATGGTTTTTCTAGTTTTCTGGTGGTGAAGATCAGATACATTAGTAATCTGTTGAGTTCCTCGCCTACTATACCACTATCGTTTAACAGATCGTTTGTTTGCTGTAAGAGGTCTTTGGATTTCAGGAAGGTTAACGCTTCTTCTTGTTCTATTTTGGTTAATTGTCTGATCTTCGGTTTTAGGTTTTCTTCTTTTTCTTTAATCTTGTCGAGTCGATACTTCTCTAACTCTTCTGTTAATTCGGATAGACTGGCTGCGATTACATTTGTACCTATTTCTAGTTTCTCAGCTACTTTACGTATAAACTTCTCTAATTGGGTATCGTTATATAAATCTAGGTTATGACGTACGGGTGGTCTACTGCTCTGCTGTTCTTGTATCTTGATCGTGACACGCATTCTGTCCAGTCCTTCTAACTTAATACCTCCTAATACCGTAAGTTGTAATAGTTCGTTGCTGTAAAATAGTTGATCTGTGGTGTCGGTTTTGAGTTTGGTAGCCATTGTTGATAAATTAATTTTCTGACATATATATCACAAAACTAATTTATTTATCAGATTTAAACAAGATGTTTTTTACTTTGTTATGATATTTATATCATCTATTTTTACCAAATCCTTATTATATATAGCATTTTAACTACTTATTGGTATGACTTTAGGTGAACATATAACACAGTTACGTAAACGGAAAAAGCTTTCTCAAAATGATTTGGGTAAAAAAGTTGGGACTTCTGGAGATATTATTGGTAGGTACGAACGTGATGAAGTAAAACCCTCTATTGAGGTAGCTTCTAAAATTGCTGATATACTAAATGTATCTTTGGATTTTTTAATGGGTAAGATAGATGTAGAGATTGAAAAAGAACTACTTAACCGTGTTCTGGAAATACAAAAAATGAACCCAGACGATAAAAACCATATTCTTTATACATTGGATGCCCTTATCAAAAACGTAAAGCTTAAAACCTTATAAAACAATAAAAGCTACCTATTTCTAAGTAGCTTTTACCTTTTATTATTTTCTCTATTTTCTCACGGTTAACAAATCCAAACTATCGGGTACATTTATTTAAATATAGAAAACCTATTTCTTTTCTTTTGGGGAAAAGGTATAGTCTCATCTTTATACCCTCCTTTCTTCAATAACTCATCTTCATAATCACAGGCAGCTATCGCCGGAATATTATTATCCCATAAGTTTTTTAAAATACTGTTTATGGTATGAATAAGTTTTTGGTGATCTAACTGAATTTCAATATCAATAATATAATTAAAATATAAAAAACCATCAGGAAACTCTACCTCCTTAGATTTATTATAGTCTACATTTTGATCATAATAAATCTCTTTACTTTCTATTCCTAAACTTAATAGTAAAGTACTAATATTACTAATTATACTATTTAAATTAGTTTTAGTAGTAAAATATATCTTACAAGATTTATCCATAATTCTGTTAATAACTATTATTTAATTGGCAATTGAGATCCGTTGTCAAAACTTCCTCCTTTTTTTATTATTGATAGATCTACTTTCATTCCAAGTAGTTGTTCTAATTCTTTTTTTAATGTTCTTAAACCTTTTATAACTTTATTAGCATCTCCTGTAGTTATTTTTCCTGTGGTAATTGCGTGTATTTTAGTTTTCTCTTTTGCGCTTAGAGCATTTGGTTTACCAAACGATTGCTCAACCATTTCATCAAACTTATCCGCATCAACTTTAATCGCAATATCAATATCTGATTTATTAACTATTGTTCTAGCATTTCCTGAAGCCCTACTTCCCTGAACAACGATATCATCACTAACATTGCCTACAAGATTTTTTAATTTATTAGATATACTAAGGAATTTAGCTTTAGAAACACCTTGTGGTAAACCAAAAAATTTAATCCTTCCTATAATCCTTATTTTATCAGCTCCTTTTCCTCCTAAAATTCCAAGTACTACTTCCGTTGCGACTGCTGTTCTAGTAAAAGCATCTCCATTTACAATTTTTTGATCTATTGCTTGATCTATTGCTTGAGCTGCATTCGTATAAGTCTGGAAAGATTGTGTTCCAAATCTATCATCTATTTGCATCATTCTAGCATGAGCACTAATACCCGTAGCATCACCTGCATGAGCGGCAAGACCTATTAAAAGGTTTCCAAAAGCTGACCAAGTACTCCTTTTCCAAGCCTCCTTAGAAACAAACTCCCAAGTTCCTTTACCTGTATTATAAGTTCCCACAACCACACCAACTACCATCTTCTCACCAGTACTAGTATTTTTCTTAAATAAAGCATATGAACTAGGAATTTCCAATCCTTCAAGTTCAGGAAACATAATCAATTTATTCTCAGCAAAAGCATATGGAGAGTTGTAAGAATACCTATGTTGTAATGGGTCAGTTGCAAAAAACCTATTAATTCGAGGGTCGTGCATCCTAAACTTATAATTAAGTGAGTTACCCTCCCCTTTGATTTCGTTGTCCATTTCTTGACCTTGGAAGCCATACCTGTAATCACTACTATTACCGTGTCGGTTAGGTAGAAGCATGCCGCCAGGATAGTAATCACTAAATGTAAGAACGTCTGGGGTAAATATACTGTTATTTTGTATATCTACCAATTTACGATCACTCACTACACTTAGTACATTGCCCAAATGATTACTTAGTTCGTATCGTTTGTCTCCTACTACTCTGGTAAACTCAGTCTTAACTAGTGGTTGGGTATCTGGTAGTATACTATGTGTATCATCTAGATAATCCGGGATGGTATCTTCTGTGGCATCGGTATTTACAGCATCCGCAGGATTACCATCTCCATTAGGGTCTGGTTTTTCTTCAAAGGTTGCATATCCATCATTATCATCGTCTATATCCAAATAATCAGGGAAACTATCTCCATCTGTATTAAGGGTTCCTCCAGTAGATGGATTTCCATCTCCATCTGGGTTTGCTCCCTCATATAGTGTATACACTCCATCTCCATCATCGTCTTTATCGAGGTAATTGGGTAATGTATCTTGATCAGTATTAGCAATAGCGCCTTCAAATATTGTAAATATACCATCTCCATCATCATCTGCATCTAAGTAATTAAGGGTTCCATCTGAATCTGTATCTTCTGTCGCCAGTTCATTGATTGTAAGGATGCCATCATTATCATCATCGGTATCCAGATGGTTAGGGATATTATCATCTGTTCCTTCTACCTCATCAAAGGTCAATACCCCATCATTATCATCATCAGGATCTAAGTAATTAGGGATACCATCATTATCCGTATCATCCGGGTTGTTCTGATCCCCTGTTCCATCGCCATCTGCATCGTATTCATCAGTATCTACAATACCATCATTGTCTGCATCTATTGTTGGGCAACCTCCTGGAATCCAAGCATCACTGCTATCAAAATTAACTAATCTTATTGACTCTCCTCCTGAATCGGAAGTTACTGTTCCTCCTACCCCTTCACTAAAATTAAATGTTGTACTCGAAAAGGTTGAATTTCTTATAGTACCATAAGCCAAATAACATACATTAAAATTTATTGTTTGTTCATCTACATTAGGATTCTGATTAGAAATTATATTATCCTGTCCCTCCAAGTGCCCCTGAGCTGCATTAAATAAATTTTGGTTTATTATCAAATTTACTGGAATTAATCTATCATTTACAAACAACTGGATTAGATTAGTCTCTGGGTCAAATCGAACAATAATATCCTTAGAACCTGAGGTAAACCCTGTAACAGATTGTATTATATCTGTATATCCTATTGTTTTTCCTACTTCTTGTGTTTTTGTTCTTACTTCAAAATAAAATAGTCCATCTGACCTTTTGATAACACTTAGTGAAACTCTTAAATCTAATACTTTTCCATCTTGATTATTTATATCTAAAAAATACTTACCATTAGTAGAGACTATATGCTGTTCTTCCTCAATTGGTGCATCTATAACATTTAGCTTTATTGAGAGTTGATAAGAAATTGTTCCATCGTCTGGTGGTTTATTAAACCAATAAGAATCCGTCCACACACCTGAAACTGTATTTCCTTTTGAAAAGTTCAGCGCATAGTCCCCAGAAAGTAGACTACTAGAGCTCAACGAGGCTATTGGTGCTGATGATTTAGTAAAACTGTCTTGAGTAGATTCTACCAATCGCAACGTTTGTGGTGCTGTGGGGTCTCCTAATATAAGATCAGATTCTTGTATCCCGAGTCTACTACTTCCATAGATATGATGTTCTTGCAGCCCAAGTCCCATCACCACATCTTCTTGTACTGGTTCGCAATCTACTGTTGCTATCCCTACTTTTACATCACTTCCTGTTTTGGCTTGGAATCCCGGTTTTAAAGTAATTCCATCACCCGCGGTCATAGTCACTTTTCCTGTTTCGGTTATTGTATAGAAGTCTGTATTAGAAACTGTAATTGTTTCTAAAGCTTCTTCTTTTTCTTCTCCCGATACTGTTATTCCGTTTAAGAAAAGATCTATATCGCAACTTTCTGTATCTAATCCCTGTGTGGATGTACCATATACTGCTAGTACATTTCCTTGTGCATCTCTGGAATACAGGGTTTTTGTAATATTATCCTTCGTTTCTCCATTCACAGTCGTATCTGGTCGATCTTCTATTTTTCCAATTCGATTTCCTAATCCATCATACGTAAATGTAATGATTGTACCATCACCTTTGGTTACACTTTTTACTTTTCCATCTACTCGCCAATCGATATGCAATCCTTCTGTTTTGTCTTCTATTAACTGTCCAATCTCATCATATACATAGTTGATATGCTCTTCCTTGTTCTGATCAAAGGCATCTTCCGGTACTCCCAATGCTGCAAACTGATCTAGTAAATCATTATCTAATTTTTTGCCTTCTGTATCCTGGACTGTCAATAATTGATTATTTACAATATCCCCATTGTCATCTTTTCTATATTTATAGGTAAAATTATCTATTAAAGTTCCTGTTTGATCTGTTCTACTCAGATTCGTGAGGTTACCATTATTATCATAGGTATAGGTTGCGGAATATCCTACTGCTCCACCATTTTCATACCCTTTCATTTCCTTTATTCTATTCAACTGGTCATAGGTATAATTATTTTGTAATACACTCAGGGCATTTTCCTTATTGTCCAACAAGGAAGTTACCATGGTTTTGATATTTCCATTGTATAGGTTGGCATTATTAATATTACTTCCTGTTTCTGCTATTGTAAACGGTGAACTTGTATGCGTTGCTTTATAATCTCCGTTATAATAATTCAGGGAATATGCCATCGCATCTTTTGCTACCCTATTAAAGGTACCACCATCTTTCCCTATATCATTTTGTCCTACGGTTTCAGAATTTACTCCTTTAAGCCATCCCTGTAATGTATAGGCATAGTCCATTCCTTGCACTTCTTTATCCCCGATTATGGTTCTGGCCAATGGTCCATGCGCATAATATTCATAGGTTGCATCTTGTTCCCATATCACACCATCTGTAGAAGTTTCTACAGATGTTATTCTATTATCTGCATCATAGGTATACTTATGTATAAACTGATCTGGTTTTCCTTCCTGGAATAATACCTTATTGACATTACCACTGATCAAATCATACTCATAGGATACGTGTTTAATATTTTGGTTGATAGCTACCATTTCCGGATCACGGTTATCAACTATTAATTCCTTTACGTTTCCGTGTATGTCATAGTTGTAGAAAATGGCATTTTGGTATGCGAGGTCGTCTCCCGAATAGGTGTCAAAATATAATACGGCTGTTACTCTATTTCTTGTTGTAGAGCTATCATATATCTCAAACAAATTACTAACTTCTGTAGTTAATAGTTCATCATAGATGGTTTTTGTTACTTCTGTTTTTATGGTAGTTATCTGATCCGGATAGGATGTTACACCTTCTATGGTATTGCTACCAGAGGTTTTTAATTTCCCAAAATCATCAATATAGATAGGTGTATTAGCTATAAATTCTCCTGCTTCTGTAATTCTTCCTAAGGCATCATACCGTGTATAACTAAAACGTTGTCCATTATCTAACTGTTGTTGTTTTGCATTTTGGGATGCAATTATTCTTCCTAATTTATCATATGCAAATCGTGTAATTCCTCCATCAGGTGTTTTTTGCCATATCAGCTGATTTAGTGAATTGTATTTATATTGGGTTTCTAGTCTATGCTCTGGTAATTGAGAGTTTACTTCATCTGTATCATGGTACAATGCTGTTCTATCTTTATTTACATCGGTATGGTATTGTAGTTGCGCATTTTTATCCAAATCATCTGTTGGTCGTTCTACTCCTTCTGGTGGTACGGTCTGTACTAGATTACCTGCTTGATCGTAATAGTATAGGGTATATTGATACTCTCTATCTGGTGCTATCATAGTAAATTTTTCTACCAGATTATCGATTGCTCCTTTTATATATTTTTGTCTAAAGGTATTCTTTAGTCTGGTTTTATAGGCATCATACTCATCTTCGGAGTATGTTCCTGTAATATCTTCTAGATATCGCTGACATTCTTCATTCTCTGAATTCGGATCCAGATCTATATCAATGACTACTGGTAATGGTACTGGTGGGCAGACATCATGTGTAGACATATATATTTCATCTACGAATTGTTGCCATCCGTATGTATTTAATTCATTCTCCTTATACTCTTTAAAATCAATAATTACTGCTTCTATATCTGCATACCCATAATTAAGGTCTGTCGCTCCGAACCCACCAATACTTAAGAAGTTATCATCTTCTGTACTTGTGATACTCATTTGTCTTAAATACTCTAAATACGAATCTGTTATATATCCGTAATTTAATTTACAGAAGTAATCGATTCCTTTATACCTATCGATCTCTTCTGTTGCTGTATCATCATTCAGAAAATAAAAAGGTATCTGATAATCTACAACTTGTATTCTTATCGTATTAATAAAATCTTGATATTTTTCATTACATGCGACTGCTGGCACTGTTGGAGGTATACATAACTCTTCTTGTTCGCAAATTACTATGGGGTCGCAGTTCGTATCACTAGGGTTTGGACCTACTTCTGAACATAAAGGGCAGTTTATCCCACCTTCTCCAATTGAAGCATAACCTCCTCCTTGAACATTTCTTAGCAATGTAAATTCCGATATACTACCACTTATTGTAGCTACCGTATCGAATTGTACTGCATCCAATGGGTTGACGCTCGCATTAATTGTTTCATTTACTGCATAGTAAACATGGCAATCTTCTCCTCCTCTTCCATTAATAATATCATAATTTACTGTTGTAATACCATCGACGGAAGATTGACTATAATTAGCAATTCTAGGGTTGTCATAGATTCCTTCGAAAAACGTTGTTATTGGTTGTGATACCAATCCATTTGCTCCTACTCCTGATCTTTCTGCTTCTCTTACTGCATTTATTAGGTTGAGAAATTCCTGCGTTCTGGTATCGGTTCCTGGGGTTGCATTTTCTACAGGGCATGCTACGATAGGATCTGGATCATTATTAGTCCAATCGGAACAAGCGGGACATCTCATGGTTCCTGTAATTAAGTCATTTCCTTGATTATTTTGAGTTCTAAACGCATTTGCTTGATCAAATTCTGAAGAAGGTGTTGTAAAAAAATATAACCCTTTTCCTAAATTATCTATATTTGATTCTATATTATTAGGGTTTCCGTATGATGAAAACTCGATTATACACTTTGGTAATTCTCCTACTCCTATTGTCCCATCAGTTATCTTAAAAGAAACTCTTGTCCAATTAGTAAGGCTATTGTATTCTTCATTATAATCTATTAGATAAGGTCGATCGTTGTAATAATAGAAAAAGTCATCCATATGCTCTGTTATTAATTCTCCGTTAGATCCTCCTGCTCCTATACCACGTGCAATTTCTTTCATAACTGTTGTAAAGAGCGTATTTCGGGAAGCATCTATAGAGGTACAGGTACTTGATCCATTTCCTTGATCTGAAACAGTATCTCTTATGACCAATTCTCCAGATTTGCAAAAAGATGTTCCATTTAGCTCGATATTGGTTATACTGGCTTCTTCAGTAGTAATTGGTAATGCTGTAGCTCGGATGGCCAAGGTTTCCTGATCAAATTGTAAATTGGACTTATAAAGTGAAATGTGTTGTAAACCAAATAGATTTGTTCCATTTACTTTTACCTGATAGGTTGGAAATCCTGATATATCCTGCGCTAAGTAATAGCTGTAATATCCTTCTTCTTTCCTTTTATCATAAATCCCTATAGTCGATCCCGATGGTAATGATAGATACTGAGCCAACTCATCTAATGCATCTGGCACATATCCTTCTGGTAATTCATCAAAACTGTTATGTACTTTATTAATTACAATATTTAACTTATCTATTAGATAATCATTTCGTGAAAAAATCTGTTCGTTATTACATCCACAATTAAAATCCAGAGTTCCGGTATTATTCGCACTAGTGTATATTTGCCCTTGAAGCTCCTGAATTTCATGGTTTTGATCAATCAAACGCATTGTAAAATTAGTATCTTCCTTAATTTTAAAACTTAGATATGAGTTTACTTCTTCCCAAATGATTGATGTTCCTATATCCTGTATTGATAAAATCACATTATCTGATGGGTCTGATATACTGAATCCATTTGATGTACTTTTCCAAATACCAATATTACCGTAATCCCCCAATATCAATGGCATTATTCCTTCTGTATAACTATCTTCTACACTTAGCGGAGCATTGGATAGTTTATTTTTTTGATTTAATTCGTTCATCAAACGAATCAAACTTCTCTCGAATTTATCTCTTTTTCTACATCCGTTTCCTCCATCGGTTGATACCTGATCAGAGAGTACTTCTCCTATAGGTCTAACATCATCTTCTACTTTACATTCTCCTATTGGGACGCAGGTAACTCCTGTTATCACATATTCTTCTACCATTCCTATAGGTAGATCTTGATTATCTATATCTGTTGGTGCAGTTGTTCCGTCTGGAATAACTCTTGCCAATACGGTAAAACTAAATGTTCCATTAGAAAAGCTATCCGGAATATAACTAAGGTTTGTTAAACTTACTAATTGCCACCCTGCTGTTCCTTCTCCTTTATAATTATTCCAATTTATTCCTGATGGTAAGGTTAACGAAGTGTTACAGGATGCTACTCCATCTAGGGCAATATCCAATGTTTGGTTATTGTTTTGTATATTTCCTGTAACTGTAATATTCGTATTGGTAGGAACCTCGGTGATTATTTTATTGTATAAATCTGGTACTAAATAGGTAATAGAACCTATATTGACGCCAGATACTAATTTTCCTTCGCTTGCAAGTCCATTAAGAAAATACTCCATATCATAGGCAAGCGGGCATTTTCCTGTTTGTGTCCAGATCTGAAAATCTGTTTCTTCTGCAAGATCTGTAATCGCATCATTTGTCGGTACGCCTGAGTCATATATATTATCTATAGGTGCAAATTTCTTTTCTACATCTTTTAGATATTGAACTGCTTCTCCTGAACAAAGTTCATTAGCAGTACCAGCATTAAACATTTGTGATAGTTGAGAAAACTGAGAAAAATCTTGTAATACGGTTACTACTTCTGGGTTACCGTCTTTACCAATACATCCATTGTAACATCCTTCTTTTTTTGCATATATATTAGAAAATACGTTGATGATTTTCTTTTTAAGCCCTACATAATAATATTTGTAGGTTTCCCAGATTCGATCTTTTTGGCTTTGTGCTAATTGACGATTGTCTATATTGGAAACGCCTTCTACTTGCAAGATTGACAATATATCATCTTCTGATGGTAATCCATTAACATCAATGTTTCCCTGTATGTCATTACCATATACAATTGTGATGTATGCCATCTTTAGCATACTGACTTCCTTCTCCTGATTATCCTGCTCATCTAGTATAGTGGAATAATTAGAAGTTAATGCCTCATTCATTATGGCTGTTCTTACCGTTTTGGCATTACGACCACCAATAGTTCCATCGATTGCATTGGTATATGTTGTTTTAAAATATGGATCCTTATCTATTAATGAATTTATGTTCTCTAGAAAATTAATCGTAAAAGTCGAATTTCCTCCTTTGGCATCTTGAGCTTTTTTTATTGTATTGATTACGAAATCATCGTAGGTATCTGTGTTCATATCAATTCCACCTACATTAAATGTTCTAGCACATAGCTCATTGTAATAGTCTAAGTAACAATATTCTGGATGGTATGCTACTAATGATTGTGCCCAGCTAGATTGCCATAAACTTAAGAAATCATCTATATTTACCAATTGTTGTGGTAGTATATACTCCTGACCAGTAATTGTATCTATAATTGAATCTCCTGTGTACTCATATGAGTTACTATCATTGATATAAATTTTAGAAATGTCTCCGTATGCATCTATATAAGGAGTATCCGGATTTTTCCAGTTTTGATTTTCTCCTAATACATTATTTTCATTAAAGACACTTAGTTCTTCTATCGCTTTTCTTTCTTCTTCTGTTGCTACCTCATCATCAAAAGAATCTTCTTGTGTTGTAGTACCATATTGACCAGATGGACTTACATCAGCTAATAAAGCTAACTCGTTTACATCACAGATAGATACTACTTTACATGGTGCCTGACACGCTTGTAATAGTAAGTCAAACTCTTTTTTAAACCGTTCTTCGTATAGATCTTTCTGAGCATAGAATACTATCTCTTCGTCCTCACTTATTCCCTCATCGAGCGGTGCATTTTTTAGGATTCCTCCTTCGTAGTAAAATGTATCATTGCCCATGATCTGACTTATTTGTTCTAACACATATTGCTGTCTGGGTGCTGTTAATTCACTTTCTGCCGGAAATAATGTATTATAGTTATCTACTTCATTCAATAAATTATTTACACAGTCCTGACAGGAGGTAAAACAATCATCTATGGAGACATTAGGTTCAAAATCTTCTAAATTCAATAAACAGGTATACTCCCCTATATACTGCTCTACATATTGATTTACAGCGGCTTCATTAACGGTTATACGTTTATTTAATTGATAGGAGCCAATATCCAGTTTTTTAGTAGGTATACTTTTTGGAGCATATCCTATAATCCCTTCTTCTTTTATTTCTTGATCTGCCTCGAACATATTATCATTACAGTCGTTTTGTAATGTAATTTCCAAATCGTATTTAAAATCGTATGCTTCCGGAATACAATCATCTACATATTTATTAATTGCTCCCATCTCATAATTAAACTGATACGTTTTATCAGCTTCACTTACTCCTAGGGGGTAACTCACACTTAATCCATCTGTTACATCTACACCAAATCTACCTGTACTGATATATTCATTATTATCTTCTGGCTTTTTGACATCATTTTGATCTGCTTTGTTTATAAGGTCAAATACCATATCATCTGTACTATTCCCTTGGTCCGCCAAAGCGGTCATCCCATCTGGTGCTGTTCCTGCAAGTGCCGTTGCAATTGTTCTTCCCTGTGGATCGATATAGCTTATGCTTACCTGCCCGTTAGGATCTACCACCATGTTCTTTTTATAGCGCTTCTTATCTCCTACATTGTATCCGAAAAGCCTGTTTAGCTCTTCTTGCGAAGGTTGTAGGTAGTAGTACTTCATTTCGTGTCCTTCTCCTAATCTATGTGTTGGACCTACTCCGCTTTTTCTGGCTATTCTACCTGTATTATCGGGGGTATACTCTATCTGGGAGAAGGGGAACTGCTGTGCATCAGGCACAAACTCCTGATAGGGTTTACTTACGTTCTGATCACCATTTGGCGAATAATATCTACTAGCTCCCGATTGAGTGGTCATCCCTACCGCCTCTATTTTACATTGCTGCTCCTCTGTTTTTTGCCAATCAAAATTTCTATGGGTATACGGGGTATTGGAATCAACTTTATTGAAGTTATTGTAGTATTTTATTTCATTTCCATCTGATATTGCAACGGGTGTTGGTAATACTTCTATTGCGGGTCTTCCTTGTGTATCATATATTACTTCTCCTACAATAGGTCGGTCATCTGTATTTATTTTAGTAACTGTTTGTCGGTTCCGTAAGGTTCCATCAAAATAACTTACTACCTCTTTTCTTTTTCCACCCTCTGCATAACTGGCCTGAAACTGCCAGTTTTTATTATGTTCATGAGCTTCTATAACCTTATATTCCCAATTTGCAACTGTTGCTTTAGAAGTATCTGAATTAGACCACGAACCGTAATATCGTTTGATATAATCTGTACTAAACCTACCAATTGCGCGAACTCTATATACCAAATATCCTCTGGCATAAATTAATGGAATTTCGTAAAAATTTAATTCTGTTTGTACCCGAGTACTATTTAGTTCGAAATCCCGTTCTGTTAATTTAATTTCGGAAGGTTGTTTTCTTACCGATAGATCTGCATTCCCATTTTGATTTACTCCATAATTGTCTATCCAAGTCCACTCTAATTCGTATTCCCTGGCTCCTGTGATTTTATCCCATATAAATAAGAGCCTGTTTTCTGATATCTGGTGTGTATTTACAATAGGTGATTGCTCAGATAACTTATGGTGCACATCTGCTATAAACCTTGTCTCCAAGACTATATTTTCTGGAATTGTGGTTATCGGTGTATTGGTATCTGGTTTTAGTATTTCGAGGGATATTACCTTTACTGAAACCCCATATCTATTTCCTAATCTATGATATGTTAAGTCTTCATATGGACTTACTTCTCCATTGATATTATAGAATATGGTCAACTCTTGGTTATAAGGTACATCCTGACTTCCATCTGCTAACAAAGGTGTTACCTCTATGGTAACTGTATACTTAAATGATTCATTGTGATGCAGATCATCGTCTACTCGTAAACGTATATATGCTTCTGGATTAGAAATTCTGGTATTTACTAATCCTACTGTTTCATCTAGTGGTGCCGTGATTGTGGCATTTTCTACAATCTGACTTCCCTTTAGAGAGGTTTGAGAAAATACTGATCCTGTAAAACAACAAAGGATCAGGTATCCCAATAGGATACTTCTTTTTATAAAAACTGAACTATCTGGCATCTTACGATTGCTGTTATAGATTGATAATTTCATGTATTTTTAGTTTTTTGATGACTACCGGATACTTCTATGAATTGAACTTGTACGCTTCTTTTTTCTTAAAAGTATTCGTTAGTATTTTATATTCTATACTTATATTAATTCTCTAATACAGGTGTTGCGTTCCCATTTTTAGCACTGGATGATCTGGTTTCCTGAATGGTATACACTCCTTTTTCTGTTTCTTTCTTTACTCGTATCAATCCGCCTTCCTGATCATATTCATAAAAAGTAGCATAGTTGTTTTCATCTAGCTCTGCCATTAATCGCTGCGTATGTGGATCGTATACAAATGATTTCATATTTCCATTATAAGGATGAATCCTGATATCATCGAAATAGGCCGTTACACCAGAAACATTATTATTAGGATTTAGAGCAGAGAATTCTGCGCAAGTCATCTGACTTATTTTTGTTAATTTTACATCGATAATTTCATTATCCGAATTAGATTCTATCGGATCACCAAAGGCATTTCTGGACTCTACCCTTACATAGTCCTCACTCCTCCCTTGCATTACTTTATATATTTTACCAACCTCTAGATAATATGTAGAATAAATATTGGCACTATAAGTAGATCCTATTGTATTCTCACAATTAGATAACACTCCAATATATTGTAGTTCATACCCTGTAGTAACAGGTGGAGTACCCGCTTCAGGGACTATATCAAAATACTGATCGTACTCATCTCCATTATTTGTATCTCTATTTTCATTAATCAACTCTATCCCCAGATGTATGGTGGTATCTGGTACGGTAAATTTACCAGTGATCCGTTGCCATCCATCAATTATATTACCTGATGGCGTAAAGGTTTGTGAGGTGGTGGTATTGGTATGATCTGTGAGGTTGATACCTATAGCAGTATTGGTATAACTTATCACTTGTTCTGGTTGTTCTTCTTTTACCCAACCACTAATCACATACTGCCCTGCTTCTGGTTTAAAAGACTTACACTCTGTACAATCCCCAAGAAAAGTTGGGTCAATTGGATTTACTACTAAAGTGATTGGCCTTCTGCGGAGTGTTAATCCCTCTACTACAGTATTGGTAATCAAACAATTATATACTCCTGCGTCTTCTGCGGTTGCTTTTGTTATGGTATAGGTGGGTGAAGTGGCTCCTGTTATGACAGTATCATCTTTATACCATTGGTATTGGTTGTTGGGGCTGGTTAGTCCTGTAACACTTATAGTATAATTAAAGCCTTCTGTTGCATTTATGGTTTCTTCTTCATTGATGTCGGCTTGTGGAACAAAACTAAAATTAACTAACTTATTTCTTAATTCGATAAGTTCTTTTTCTATATCGGAAAATACAAATTGATTCTCCTGAATGTATAAGTACTGTAGATTTTCTCTTTCTTTAAATTTTGTAGGAATATTGCCAGATAACCTGTTATGCGACAATATTAATTGCGAAATAGCAGGTAGATTTTCGTATGAAGGAGGTATATTTCCTGAAATTTTATTCATTTGTAGATGCAAACGTAATAAGCTAGACATTTTGCTTAATTCTGGAGGAAGAGTTCCTGATAAGTTATTATTATTTAATCCTAAACCAATCAGATTAATTAATTGTCCTAGCTCAGCGGGTATCACCCCTGATAAATTATTGTAACTTAATCCTAAACTATTCAGATTGGTTAATTCCCCTAATTCTCTAGGTATAGAACCTGTAAGTGTATTCCTAGATAAATAAAGATGTTTTAACTTTGAAAGATTTCCCAAGGAAACTGGTATTGTACCGGACATCCTATTTTCTTCTATTGATAAAAGTAACAAATTGGAAAGTCCACCAAAGGAATCCGGTATTATACCACTTAAGCTATTTCTAAATAGGTTAAGGCCTTCTAATTTAGAGAGTTCTCCCAATTCTTCTGGAATTGAACCAGTTAACCTATTAGCATTCAAATACAAACTTATCAATTTTGTTAATTTCCCTAAGGAAGATGGTATACTCCCAGTAAGTCCATTTCTAGCTAAGTTCAAACCTTCTAGATTAATCAAGTCTCCCAATTCTGATGGTATTGCTCCTGTTAAGGCGTTTTCAAAAAGATTAAGGCTTTTTAATTTTGATAAACTAGCGAATGAAGCTGATATTTCACCTGAAAGCCTATTACTAGACAAATTTATTCTCTCTAAATTTTCTAATTGCCCCATAGATTCGGGAATACTTCCACTTAAACTATTTCTAAACAGGTATAAAAATTTGAGTGTTATTAAATTTCCTAATCCAGATGGAATTTCCCCTGTTAAACGGTTAGAATGCAAATCTATAGACTCAACTTTACTCCAATTAGCTATTGTGCTAGGTATGTTGCCTGTAAGATTGCCATTCCTTGCAATTACAACAGATGTAAGATTAACTAGGTCTCCTAAAGAATCTGGGAGCTCTCCATTAAGCGAATTAGACAACAAATATATAGAAGTTACTTTTCCGTCTATTACACCTACTCCAGGCCACTCACAAACTGTCTTTGTTAAATCCCATTTCACTCTCCAATTAGCCCCATCTGTAGCATTGTATAGATCAATCAGTGCTTGTCGTTCTACAGCGGAAACATCACATGTTACTGTTGCTTTAGGAGAAAAAGCAGTTCTCCTAGATGGTTGGAGGTTAATTTGTCTTACTATAAATTCTGCTTCTATTCGTTGTTGCTCTTCTTGGCGTTGGAGGTCTTCTATATAGTATTGTACATACTGCTCTCTTATAAAAGTCAATTCCTGTGTCAATGCTTCTCCAGAAATTCCACGTTCTATTAACCGTTCACTGAGTCTAGATTTGTTAAATCCTATTTCCTGATCAGTGTAGGTGGTCGTTTCTTTGGCTATTATCGTACTATTAACTAGTAGTAATAGTATGATTGTTGTATAGATTATATATATATATCTCATTGTATAACTATCTTTTTAATATATTTATTGATTTCTAACGACAATTAGGTCCTTCTAAGCTATAATCATTATAAGGTATCCAATCTTCTCCCTGATAGACATGATCGGAAGAACATCCCTCAAACGGATTACAAAAATCTACAACAATAGGAATGGATTGATTTGCTCTATCCCCTAATATTTGAAAACGTATTTTAGCATAGCGATCAGAAGACCCAGTTCTTGCCCTCTCTGCAACTCCTATAAATAGTTCTATAGTACGTCTACCATTTACATCTAAAAGTATTGTTGATTCATAAGGCCCTGTATTCCCATTATTACTATTCATAACTTCTTGACCACCAACAATTACAGAACTTCCTTCTGTTTCAATAGTGAGAAATTCTATTTTATATGGAATAGTTTCATTTGGATATCCTACAAGAGGAATATGTATCTTACGAGCGTGACAATAACGCCCCTGAGCTCCTTCTATGCCAACAAATTCTTTCCGTATTCCAGCAAAATTTCTATTTACCTTTACTCCTGAATATGGACTAGTATTACAATCACATCTAGGATATTGGCAGTTACTACTCGAATCTGGACAAACGGCTTCTATAGCAAAATTCACTACCGCGGTATCACAATCCCCTTTTCCATCGGCGGTACAACTGCTATCACAGATTTCATATTGTAGGGTATCATTTCCTCCGGATCCCTGATTCGCCGTATATATAATTGTATCGTCCTTAGGATCCGTTGGTGTTCCATTATCATCTACTTCGGCAGTTCCTTTTTGTGGTACTCTAGTAATGGTTATAGAATTCTCAGAAGGGCCGTTTATTCCAAAATTATCATTATCCGTTACGGGAACAGTAATTGTTTCACCTGTTTTTAAACCTACTGTATCATCTACTGCAATCGGGCTTCCATCGGGGCATGGCACCAATCGGGTAGTCAAAGTTGCTTTTCCTCCTGCGGGTACTGCAATACTCGCAGTACCGGTATGAGAGGTTTTGGTGGTATAGCTTCCCGGATTTTCTGCTTCCCAGGCTTTAAACCCAAAGTGATCCTTGGTCGTATCAGTACTTACATAATCCTCGAACCCATCAAATCCCATGGATTGATACTTACTATTAGAGCTTACTGCTGTTGGTAAGGTATAGTTATATCCATACTGTGCAGAAGAATACCGATTTAATGCGTCTTTGTTTTCTAACTCTGCTCCATACGGGCTGTACTGAGTTACAGCACTGGCAAAGGTCCAACGCTCTTTATTTTGTTCGTTTAATTGCCACCCATTACCATCATTAGCTGGTGTATATAATGGTTTATAATCTGTAAAGAATCCATCTTTACGTAGTTTTGGGGTGTCTCCTGCTTTTCTTCCTGTGAGGTATGCGTAGGAGCGTTTTGCTCTCCAATCTCCACGTACATTATATATATATGGATTAAAACAAATCACGTCTGTATAAGAATCCTGATCGATATATGGAATATCCTCTGGTAGTTCGAACTTGGGTAATCCTACCTCACACTGTGTTGCCCATAAATCGCTATATTCTACCGCAGAGGTATTTACTATACGATAGTCATCCCAGTCATTGGCATCAAATGATGGTAATTTATCATTATTCGCTTCTGCAAGATCAATTGGGTTTTTCATCAAGGTCATAGACGCCATAGATGCGCTCTGCTGATTGCGATATCCTGAGCGTACTACTTTTAGGTTTAATATGTCTCCTATACGTTCTTCATCTTCCCAAAGTTTACCTTCTCTGGTAATTAACTGAAAAGAATTGTCTCCATTATTACCTGTATTTGTAACCCATAGTGTTTCGCCTTTGGCTTCTGGTATTCCTCCATTTAATACAATATACAACGCTTCTACTTCATCTCCGTCTGTTAGATACTTTATAGCATTAATGGTACTTGCTACATTGGCATTTTGTTTTAATCTATAGTAATTCCCTACTGGTTCTGCGCCCCACTCTAATCCGAGATTTTGTGATGCTTGCCCCATTCCTTTATATGCCCAATATGCCGGATAGTTAAGATTGTAATATTGGTCTCCATATTCATTTACGGTTTCGGTAATCAATACATCACCGGTATTAGCATCCCAGGCCAAGTTTTTAGTAGCTACTTTTGATCCAAGATCAAAGGCTATTTTTTCTTTTAGGATTCCTGTAGAGTGTATCACCTTGGTAGTAGATGTGGATTTCATCTCATCGCTATGTTCTGCAACATTCGGTAAAGGCATTGGAACAATTACCGGGAAAATAGCGGCTAAAAATGATCCAATATTAAAGTCAAATCCTACTGAAGAATAGGATGATCCATTTTGCCTAAAATCATTGATTACATCAAACTCTACTCCTATTAATTTCTCTGTTATAGTTCCATTCTGATCAATTACTTTAACTACATTATTCAGTTTTCCTCGTATTGGTAACTCTTTATATTCTTGCTTATCACGTTCCTGATACACATATTCAACACCTGATATAGGAGATTTTTGTCCTTCGGCATATACCAGTTGTCTTTTGGTTTTACCGTTCATATCATTGGTATGTATGGTAAACCCTTGCGATAATGCCATTTCTTTATGCTCGCTGACATATACTGGATTTGGTATTTTTTGCCCAGGGTTTTTTCGGACATCAAGTGGTGTATGATCTACAACGGTCGGATAATTAAAAGTTGTAAAAAATTCATTGACCACTTGACCTGTAGCATGTTTCTTTACTTCTACTTCATCTCCTGCTGAAGTAGTTCTCTTTCTTGGTAGATTTTTTACCACTACTCTACTATAGGTTACGGATGGAGAAGGAAAGAATGATTCTCCAAAGGGTTTTTCTACATAATTATCTTCTTCTGGTGCTAATAGTTTTCCTTTCCTAGCAGTTTCGAAAATTGGTTTTACAAAAGGATTTTCCTTACTCATTAATGGTTCATATGTTGCTACTCCACTAGAAGTTTGGTTATCCAACTCATAGGTATACTGCTGTCCGTAAAATTGACCATATATTGGGTTATCCGGAGTAATATCCGTACGATTGGTCATTACATCCCATTGATCATGCATCTGTATGGATTTTACTCTGGAACCACCACCTAATTTATTGGTTGATGAACTCATTAAACGTATCCACGATTTATTGCTAATAAATCGACGTGCACAATGTGCTCTTACTAATTCGGTATATGGTGCCTGAAATAAATTAATGCTGGATTCTAAACTCCCTAATAGTTTGTTTAATACATCTAATGGGTCATCACTCTTAACTCCTTTGTTATTTACACTGGAATAAGCTATTTCATTTAGATATTTTCTTGCAAAATTAAGTCCTGCTTTACTGATTGGGTTAATGTCCTGATCTTGATGCCTACCTTCTATAGAGGATTTTTGTATTGGAATGGCTGCATATTTTTTATTATTATTTGAAAATACTGTGCAGCTTTCTAGAGTATCTATAAAAAGATATCCGGTAACGTAATCAAAAGATGCATCATTTTTTATGCTACCTAAAGCACCTTCTTTTCTTATATTTAATAGAAACCTAAAATAAACCGGCTGATCTATTAAAGGGGCAATCATTTTATTTCTGAACTGATCTTCTGTTACCTCACTCGGAATTTCAACATATAGGTGAGAAATATTGTTTCCTGGTCCTACTAATGCAGTATTATATAAATGTGTGTTGTTTAATGTTCTGCTATCAATTACATCACTAGTAACTACTCCACCAGCCCCAACAACCTTAAACATTTGCATCGTCTGCTTATCTTGTACATATTGGTAGTCATCGGATTCTGTTTCGATATCTAATCGACCTCCTGATGGCAGTCCTATAGATTTTAACGTCCACGCTCTTACATTTCTATCTATAGTTTCTTTATCTTGCTTTGTATAAGGAAACTCAGCAACGGTTAATGGATCATTTAATTGACACCCTGTGTTTCCTTCTTTATAATTCCCCCATATATCATAATTTTTTAGATTATAGGACGGGTTAAAATCATCATAGGTAAATGTATATGGTGTATAACGCCCCATATCTGAACCCCGATAGGTGAAATATACTTTTTTAAGGGTTAGTTTCCCCTTAGTATCTGCAGTAGAGTTTGGTGTATTAGGTACTAACGAATAATCATACTCAAAATGTGCTACCTTAATGGGTTCTGCACTATCACCATTGGCTTTATACTCTGGTTTAGAGTATAATGCAACCCTATCCAATTGATACATTGATGCATCTAGATCTAATCCTCCATTTTCGCCTTTAACCCCGTAACTGTCTTTTCTTGGTGATAGGTAGAATCGAGCCACGTGTGTTTTAGTTTCTATTGTGTGTGCATAGAGCAATTCTTTTTCGCCATAGATATAACTTCCCATATCATCCGTAGCGTCTGATTTTAATCCCTCATTATAGGATGCCGTATTCTCCTGAAAAGGAATTCTCCATTTATACACTCCTCCTTGACGGGCTCCTTTATTAACATATGTAAATTTTGTGTAGGCTCCTAGGTCATCATCGGTCGGACCATCATTTTTTAAATCTTCATAATCTGATGATACTACTGAAGATAATAAATAGGTATGTGCATAGGCAGGGGTCGTTATTCTATTAAAATATTCGTTTCCTTGGGTGTTTCTATCAGAGTTATCTCTATCAGGAGCATATGTTATTAATCCTGAAACATTAGAATTACAAATTGGCGTACGTCCCGAAACATTAAATGTTGCTTCTACTTTTTTGATATTATAAGCCGCTTTTCCGTATATATATCTGGAACCATCTTTCTGTAATACACTAATCCCCGCTGTATGATGCCTTTTTAGATCTTCTCCTGTTCCTATGTACCTGCTCAACAATCCACGATCATAGGCATTACCATACGTCATGATCTGTTCTACTGTTCTTTTTTGTATAGCATCTCCTGTCAGTATTCTATTTTCTCTTTTTAAGGGTTTAGTTAGTGACCCTATTGGATTCATATCTAAGCCTAAAGCTGTCTTTTTTGCTTCATATTCATTACGTGCAAAAAAACCATTTCCTTTTCCTCCTAGCCCAATTCTTATCGGATCATATGCTGATAAACCTTCTTCGAATAATGAAATTTCTGTATTGATTTCTTTATCAATATTCATTTCACCTACTTTCTTAAAGTATACTTTTTGATAATCAGGTTTATTGTTTGCTGTTTTTTCTTCTAAATGAGAGATTGCGTTATTCTTAGTAGACCAGAGTCCTGTATAACTTGAAGATTCATTTGTTCTAAAATCTACTCCTCCGTGTACTAAATTTCCCGCTCCAAACTCTAATCCTAAATTCGCTCCACTACCTACATCCGATATATATTGATCAAATACATAACTTACCTGACTCCTAAATGGTCTGAACTGTCCTCCAATTCCTTGTCCTTGTATTGCGTATAAATCATACGTATAATTAGTTACCGGAAGTACTTGTGTTCCTTCATTTACAGCTCTGTCTTTTTCTCTATTAAAATCAATAATATCTTGACGCGAAGCTTTTTCTGTATGTTCATATCCAAAGGCACTTTCATACTTATTCTTTTCACTTTCTTTTATCTTCTGAAAGCTTGCATATCCCTGAAGGTCTCCTTGTGCTTCTATACCAAAAACCTCTCCACCTACTGCGGCTTTGATTGATGCATTATAATTCGCATAGGCCGTTCTTTTGGTAGGGGTATATGTGTTATTGACAAAAGATCTGGAGCTAGAAAAATTATACATTCCTGGATTTTTTCCTTTATTTTCTGTAGCTCTTACAGATATTCCCATTGAAGAAAGTCCTTGCATAGAATTATAACTAACCCCTAATGAGCTTCCTATGTTATAATTATTTTTATGTGCTTTACTTCTCTTGGAATGTAAGGACAAACTAGGGCTTATACTAACTCCATCGGTATCTGATCCTGTAATATTAAATCCCAAGGATACATTATCATGTACATTAAAACTCATCCCAAAAGAAGGCATAAAAGATATTCCATTATAATTATTATACTGAATTCCTAACCCTGCATTAAGACCTATAGTGCTATTTCCAAAAACATATCCTCCTACACCAAAAACTGCTCCATAGGTTTTATTCGTTTTCATATTATTCTCATACCGCATAAGATCCCCATCAAAATCATCAGGTAACCCACGTACATTCCTCGCTATTTGCCCTACATTAAGGTTCCACCCTAATCCTGTCCATGAAGCTTCCTGATCCATAGTTACTCCGGAGTCATAGGCTAAGTTTAATGGATATCCCCCTACATCCATAATCGGGATATTATAATTAAAATTCCCTGATGATAAATTCACCATATCAGAGGTACCGATTGGCGTAAAAGAATTAAACTCTGGTTGCGATGGTCCACTGGTTAATGCCCAGAGTTGCATAGGTTGTACCATCTGTACTATCAGCTGTATGGCCAGATAGCTTGCTATCACTTTGGTAACCTTACTTTTTCGAATTGTATTGATCATATCACGTAGGTGTTATAACTTTATAGGTGTTTCTGTAAACTTAAATTTCATTAAACCGTTGCCGAATAACTGGTCGTTATAGAGTAACTGGATATTTTCTTCTTCTGGGATGCCTCCAAAATGCAATAGTAACCGCTTAAAAGGGGCTACCTTAAAATTACGCTCAAAGGTGACTCCGGAGCAATTAATGGTATCTCCTGATTGGGTGACTACTTTGAAATCTTTTTCGATATAAAAAGACATATATTTTACGGATTCTTCATAATTACGATTGGTATACTCTGATTTTAATAAATCATCTTCTTTCTCATGTTGGAATTCTATTTCCAACACCCGTTCGTTTTTTACAGAATTATAAATAGAATCTACTTTTTCTAAATCTGAATTGCCTTCATTTTTTAGGATGTAATATTGTAAGGGTACTAAGGTTGCTTTATATTCTATCTCGCTAAAAAAATGTGAAACTGCCTTCGATTTCCAACCTGCCTGTTCTAAATTGAAAAGCTTGTATTCAATTTTGGATTGGGGTTGCTTTTTCTCTTTTTGGCAGGAAGAAAGTAATAGTACTCCTATTAGAAAGAAAGAAATATTCTTTAGTATGCTCATATTATTTATAATTTTTCCCTGTATTAAAAAAACTTATATAATTCGATTTCGACACAAATTTTCTCTAGTAGCTTTCTGAAAATCCATACTCAAGATATCTGTTATCAATTGATTCTATTTATAATATTCATAGTCATGCTGAGCCTGTCGAAGCAAATTACCGTTAAAATCCCTTCGACAAGCTCAGGGTGACATACCAGACATTAAAAAATTTGAAATATCTTATTTAAATCCCGTCTCTATTTCTTTAATAAAGCTTCTATTTTTTGTAATCGTTCTTCTAACTTATTGTTTGCTTCTTTTTGTTCTTTGATTGCTTTTTCCTGAGCGATGGTATATAATGTTAGTTCTTCTATTTTTTCTAGTAGTTTTAGGTTCATTTCTTTTAGATTCATCCCTTCTTTTACCATTTCTTCTGCAGATGGAATATTTGGAAGATGCCCCTCTTCATTGATATACCCTTCTACCTGATCCAACGTTTTTAAATCATAATCATCTTTAAATACATAATCCGGAACACTAAGTGGGCCAAGTAAATCTACTTTTACTTCTTGTACATGGATTTTTCCTTTTACGGTTAGTTTATAGTCACCGTCTGCCTCTGTGGTTCCTATTGCGATTCTACCATTGGTAAAGATCCCATCTTCGATCATGGCAGTACCTTCTTTTACAACTAGTTTATGACCTTGATCTGACAAATAACCTGCATAGTCTCCAATTATTACCTTAGAATTAGGCTTGGGCATATGAAGAAATGTTAAGTCCTCGTCATTTTGATCTATATGTGATACTCCAAATATTTCATTATCATTAGCATCTTTATACCTAAAAGTTGTCTGCTTATCATAAATGGCTGTCCAATGACGTCCAACTTTTCTTTTATCAGCAATACCAAAAGATAAATATTCTTCCCCTTCTGAATTAGGAGAAACTACGAAATTAAAATTCCTTCTTCCAGGTTCCACCTCTCTGCCTATCGTAAAAGGCCTCCAGTTATCATTAGCCGTTTCGGTAGCTCCTACTGTCAATGTTTTAGTATCAACATGCTCACTAATACTAGCACTACCACCCACAGCAAAATTATATCCATCAGGAATTGTATTAGTATTAATCCCCAATTGATCCGTTGCAAAATCTCCGTAGATCAACGGAGTTATAGCATTAGAGTTATCAATATATAGTTTATCGTCTCCTTGAGCAGATTGCCCTGCACTATTACCAATAAAAATATTACCTGACCCTCCATTTTCCAATCCTGCACCAATTCCAATAAAAACATTATCTGATCCTGTACTTTCTTCCCCAGCATCTCCTCCTAAGAATAAATTATTAATTCCATTTACATTTAATCTTCCAGCACCATTACCTATAAATGTATTATTAAAACCAGTTTCATTATTTCTTCCTGAATCTTTTCCTATATATATGTTTTTGGAAGTATTAGTATTACTAAAACCTGCATAAGTCCCTATAAAAATATTATCCTCTCCAGACACATTTTCTTTACCTGAATATGCCCCTATAAAAGTATTATTATCTCCATTTTTATTTCCATAACCTGAAAAATACCCCAAAAAAAGATTACTTGTTCCTATAGTATTTCCAGCTCCTGCTTGGTATCCAATAAAACTGTTTTTTGTTCCTGATGAATTATGAAATCCTGCATATGATCCAATAAACATATTAAAACTACCTGTTGTATTTTTGGTACCAGCATTATATCCTAAAAAAGAATTATTACTTCCTGTAGTATTCCAGGCTCCTGCTAAACTTCCTACAAAAGTATTCTGATTAGAGGTTGTTGTTTCCCCTGCTTTGTATCCATAAAAACTATTGTGGATTCCTTGTGTGCCTGAATTGACACCTTGGTTTGTCGTTTGTTGTGCAATAGTCATTGATGATATCATTATACCTATCAATAATGGCTTTATATCTATTATTCCCATACTATCTAGTTCAAAAATTTTATTAATTGTTTTCCTTTAGAGTTTTGTAATTATATTATTCTTTAATTCCCTTCATACTTCGTATTGGCATATTCCAATACTGAGGTTGTAATATCAATTCCTTGTTGTGCATACATCACATTACCGTTTCCTTGTGTTCCAAGGATGATCTTTAGTGTATGAGTTTCTCCGTATTCTTTGATATACTGATTCAAGCGATTCCAGACTTGTTGGCTGACTTCTTTAGAGAAGTATTCGTTGATTTTTCTGAGTTCCTGATCTTCGGTTCTTAATTGTACTTCTAGTTGCTGAGCCTTTTCTGTATTTTTTTGTTCTCTGAAAATAGAATAGATCGCATATAGGCTGTCTAATTTCTTTTTTTGTTTGGTAATCTTTTCATTATTAATTTTACCTAGATCTTTTGACATATTAAATCCGTTAAATAATTTGATATTATCTATATATACAATTTCGGATTTAACTGGTTTAAAAACTTGGTACGATAATAAGGATACAGCAAGTAGTAAGCAAAGTACTACACTATATAACAATGGAATGGCATACTTTTTTTTCAAAACTTTTTATTTTGGGAGGGCAAATTTATGTTAAATACATTATATAAATATGTTAAAACCATAACTATTCGATAAAATGCACATATCTCCTCCTTTTAAACAATAATTTTATGTATTACATCCTATTTACTTTTTACCAAAACCGGTATCAAAAATAGAATCGTTACTATTAATGTCACATATAGGTAATATGTTACCCTGTTTTTTGAAGTTTTTTTAAAAAAAATTATTTGAGAAGTAAAAACCAAACACAACACAATGATATTCAGTATTTTAAAATTTAATTTATTTTTTTAAAATCTTTGGTGTTTTTTAGAAATTGTATCGAAATAAAGTCTTCTTTTACTTGTTTTATAGTAATATCTTTCACCTTATCTCCTTTTCGAACTCTTTTTAACACCCCATTGATTCTAACCAGTCCTAATCTAGAGGTGCTTGTTTGAGACTTCACAAAGCCTAGATATTGTACCTTAGGCCAATTTTGTGGTATAACGGTGGTTCGTTTTGATGTTTTCTTAGGTTTTGACGTATTATTAGTTGCTTTCTTTTTCCTTTCTTTAAACACCTTTCCTAAGAAGGGATCTCTTTCGGGAATTGACAAACCAAAGGTATCTTTTTTACGTAAAAAAGTTTGTGGTGGCTTTACCAACACATCCGCAGTAATTACAGTATCTGTTGTGGTAAAATATGGAGCTGCGAATTTATACAATACCACTCCCCATATAAGTGCCACTGCAATGATCAGTATTTTATTTACTTTCTTTTTTTGCACTACTGGATAACTATTTGAAATGGATCACTATAATCTCCGTTATTTCCTGCATCGTCTTGTCCTTTAACTCTCCAAAAATACGTTCCGGCATCTGCAAATGTAACTGTATACTCCGATACGCCTTCCTTACTATTTACTACGTCATTAAATTCTTGATCTGTTGCAATCTGTATAGAGCTGGTGATACCAGATTGGATAATTCCGGTATCTGTAAATGACCACTTAAAGGTTACTTCTTCATCTACAGCGGCTGTATCTCCTGTTGCGGGTTCTGTTAATGTAGGTTGGGGAGGTTTCTGCGTGTCTATAAAGAATGTTCTGGGAAAATAGCCAGTGGTAGTCGTTTCGTTACCAGCCTGAATCTCCCACTTATATTCTGCATCTTCTGTAATTACTGAACTACCAATGGTAATAGAAGTGTCATTAATTTCTGTATCATTATTAGTATATATAATAGTTTCTGTACTTCCTTCTATTTTAGATATTCTTATTTTATAGAATGTTGCTGTACTTATCGCATCCCAAGTAAAGGTTATATCTGTTTTATTGGTATACAAATTATTACTAGGTTCATTTAATTTAACCGTTTGCCCTTCTAAATTACTAGATTCTATAACCGAAAATCGAGTATCAAAAGTATATGCTGTGGTATAGGCAAAATTTTCTCCTCGGACTCTCCATTGATACGATCCTGGATCCATTGTATAGTCAAAAATAGAGGTATTTACGACAGAATCCAGAATAATTGCATTGGTCTCCTGATTGTTAATTTGTAACCTATACTCATCGGCTCCTTCTATGCCATTCCATCTGAACTGTACCGTATTTCCTTTAATTTCTGCTTCGTCTAATGGTGCTACAATCGTTATTGTATCATCAGTAATATCATCTTCTATAACGTCATCACAGCTTATAAAAGCTACTAAACATCCCATTATTAAACAACTAACGTATCTTCTCATAATTCTGAAATATAATTTGTTCGAACAATCTTTTTCTCCTTGTTCTTGGTTCTTTTTCTATATAAAATTGTAAACTCACGACTCTTGAAAAATCAAACTCCTTCTCATAGTTATAGGTAGTTTTTAATAAATCTCCGTAATTACCGGTTAATACCAATCGATTGGTATATATATTAAAGTATTCATCACTTGCTTTGTGTATTTCTTCGAGTTTTACTAAATCTGTTTTAGTACTAATTTCTGTAAACGTATTTAATATTTCTTGTTGTACCACATCTGGGTTGGCTACCTCTTTACCAATGAGTTTATCCAAATATGCAACTTCTGAAGCAAGGTTCGTAATCCGCTGCTGAGAGTTATTCACCTTGGCCAACTTTTGTTTTGATTCTTCTAGTACTGTTGCTGCATCAATAGTCATACTAAAGGATCGTTTATATGCTGTTATTCCCAGCACCACCATTAGTCCCAATAATGCAAAAAATTTCTTCTTATATGAAAGATTCTCAAACATCGAATTTAAGTATTAATTTAATTACAAATGAATTCGTTCTATTTTCTCTCTGAAAATCAATGATCTCTACATTATTGACCCAAGGTTGTGCTTTTAGTTTCTTTATCCAGGATGCAAATGCTGTATTTGATGTAACGGTTCCTTCTATCTGAATCTGGTTATTAATAAATTCTATTTTTTGCTCCGGTTTGATTTTCGACGTTGTTGGAAAAACATTTAATAATTGTAAATTAACTTCAGACGGTATTTCTTTGGTAATTGCTGCTATATAAAAACTTAGAAAATTACTATCACTAAGGCCGGATTGCTTTAATATTGCTTCCTTATTCTCTTTGTCCTTTTCCAGAGATACCAGCTTAGAATAGGCAACATTTTGTTGTCCTAATTCTACCTGTAATTTATGATGTGCTTTTTGGTAATGTCCTAATAACATATAACTCACCAATAAAGAGAGTAGAAAAAAACCTAAAGTACAAGCTCCTAATGCATTAAATGCTTTTTTATACATAAACTCCTCTCTGTTAACGGCTAATGTTTGCGTATCCGCATCTATAGCATCTCCAGGAAATAGGAATTGCAAGACATTAGCAAAACAAAGTATTTCTACACTAGAAATCTGTTCATCTCCTATCGCATACTCCTCGATAAGGTTCTCCTTATTTTTTGAAAATGTTATCAGATTATCATTTTGAAATTCTAGTCTGGAATCTTTGGAACATAGCATCGTATTTTCTACTAATGGTTTAATTGCTGTTAATCCAAAAGGTCCTATAGAGAAATCAAAAACTGAAATCTTAGCTTCTTCGAATATCGAAATTTCCTTATCTATTAACTCTTTTCTCGCAACTGAAACATACACATCATCTTGCTCTCTAAACTCATACCAATAGAAATCATCGGGGTCTGCATTAAACAATATTTTAGATTGATAATTTCCTTCATTTTCTACTTTTTTAGATAAGACACCTTGTCCGATGATAGATATTAACAAAGGTTTATTACCAGAAAGCCTATCTATTACACCTTCTACCTCATTGGTAACATATCGATCTGTTATTTCCAGATTATTTTTACTCCTCTTAATTTCGAGTAAGCGGTATTCTTTCTGATCAGCTTCTAAATGAATCTGAACAGATTGAATTTTACTTCCTAAAAGGAGGTTTCTATTTAGAAATGTTTTGATCATTAATAAACTATACTTGGCTTAATAAATACATGCAATTTTGATTTTTCTTTTGCTTTTCTTCTGCTACTAAAAAACCATTTGATAATAGGAATTCTTGACAAGACAGGAGTACCACTTCCTGAGTTCTCTTTTTCTAACTCATCCAATCCTCCTAATAAGATCATCTCATCATTTTTTACACGGATAAGCGATTCGAATTTCTGAGTAGACTTTCCGGGAGGTGCATTCTCTCCTGCCCGCCCTAAAAAAGCACTTTTTTCTACAGAAATTTCTAATGTTACATGCTCATCCAGAGATACAAAGGGTTTTATATTGACACTAAGATTGGCTTCTGTAGGTTTCCATTGTCCCGATTGTAATATATTGTCATTCACTCCTGAGTTTATTAATCGATTGGTTTGCTCAAAATAGTAATTCGTCTCCCCAATAGAAACACTCGCTTCATGTCCGCTTAATGTAGCTATCTTGGGGGTTGATTTTAGATTGACAATAGAGTTATTTTCTAATGCACTAAGATTAGCATAAAAGTTTTTAGTTACTTTTCCGATGTTTATGATCCCTAATCCATTAAAAGCATCAATCAATTGATTGACAGAATTAGAGTTTACAGTTACATCGGTCCCCGGAAAAAGTGTCCCCTGCGTATTTACTTCTTCTGTTCCATCACCCAGAATTGCCTGAATTCCGGTTTGGATATCATATGATTTTTGATACTGAACAACTAGCACCTCTATCTGTACCAAAGGAACTACTTTATCTAGTTTGCGAATCACATGCTTTAGTTCCATAATTACAGGTTGTGATCCCGATACTAACATCCCGTTTAGTTCTACAAATTCCTGAATTTCTACATCCTGTGTTAATGATTTTGGTAAGGTTGCTAATACAGATTCTATCGTTCTATTTTCTAATTGGATTAGCTCTGTTGCTCTAAGTCCTGCAGTAGTTTCTTTTCCTATAAGATAAAAGTCTTCTATATTTTTTACTGCAAATTTCTTACCTCTAAAAACATGTTTTAACAGGCTATCAAAATCTATTTCATCGGCAAATATGGTTGCAATAACTTCATCTGGTTTATCATATAAAGCATATCCAAGCTTCAACAATTCGGCTGCTTTGGTAATTATTTCTGTGGCACTAACATCATAAGCTTTTATTGATAAATATCCATTATCATTCAACTTAATATCCAAATCTCCTGAAACATTCTGAGCTCCTTTGGATGATGTCCTTCTTCTTCTTGTATTTTTATTAGAATTATTTCCGGCTTTAGAATCTACTACTTCATCTTTTGATAAAAAATAAAATCCATTTTCGTCCTTCTCTGCAATTAATTGATTCGATTTTGCAATCATGTTTATCACCTGGTCAAATGGTCTATTTATGATATAAGCCGAAACATTCATGTTTTTTACATCTGGGGCCAAAACAACATTTTTATCTGATAATTCTGTAATCTTTGCCGCTACAGATGGTAATGAGTCATTTTTTAATTTTACAGATAGAAAGTCGTTTTGTTTATTGTAATTAATATCTAGCTTTCTTTTTGGTTTTGGTTTTGGTAATTCTTGTATAACCTCTCTTTTCTTAAATACAATGATATTATTTGCAAATTCTACTTGCAGATCATATTTTCTTATCAAATGAAGAAATACCTCTTTTACGGTTACATCAAAAAAGTTACTGACTACCATTTGGTTTAATCCCTGATCGACATCTACATTCAATTTATGTTCTTCTGCTAAGGAGGTAATAACCTCAAAAAGTGTTAAACCCGATACATCTAATTGTGTAATCTCTTCTAATCCTTCTTTTACTTTAGCTATTTCGTTAAGTTTTTCTTCGATTGTAATAATCGTTTCCTGAGCACTTATGAAATGAACTGCCAATAGACAGCCTATTATCCATATTTTTTGTATCATCCCTTATCCTTCTATTATGATTGAGTATACCTCCTCAATAGAGGTTGTTCCATTTTTTACTAATCGTATTGCTTTCCCTGATAAACTCGAAGTTGCATAATCATTGATTGCTTCTTCTAGGTTTACCGAATTTTTCTTTATCTCTTGTTTTAAAATCGTATCTATAGGTATTATCTCATAGATCGCTGTTCTTCCTCTATATCCTGTATAATGACATTGCTCACATCCCTTAGCTAACCAATGTTTTTCTATAAGATCAAAGGCTTCATTATTGTAATCTCCTTTTTTCATTTGCGATGCTTCTTTACAAGAATCACATAGTTTTCTTACTAATCGTTGTGCAACTGAAATCTTTAATGTTTCTGCAATGAGAAATGCCGGTACTCCCATATCAATCAATCTGGAGATTGTTCCTAAGGCAGAATTAGTATGGATAGTTGATAATACTAAATGTCCTGTTAGACTTGCTCTAATAGCCATTTCTGCAGTGGCTCCATCTCTTATCTCACCTAACATTATAATATCCGGATCCTGACGCAAAAATGTTTTTAATGCACTGGTAAACGTGAGTCCTATATCTTCGCGAAGCTGTACTTGATTTATTCCTTTTAAGGTGTACTCGATTGGGTCTTCTACAGTTACTATATTACTGTTCACTTTATTTAGGAGCTTAAGACTTGCATATAATGTGGTAGTCTTCCCTGAACCTGTGGGACCACTAATTAAGATAATTCCTTTGGATGCCTTTAATGTTTCGAGATAGAGATTTTTTTCTTTTTCTTCCATCCCTAGTTTATCCATACTTAGGTGTGCGGTATCTCTACCTAGAATACGCATTACTATTTTTTCTCCATGCAGCGTTGGTAGTATTGAAACCCGGATATCAAATTCTTCATAATTGATACGTCCATCCTGAGGCAATCTTTTTTCGGTAATATCAAGATTGGATTTAATCTTGATTTTATTGACCAATTCCAGGTAATTATCTTTTTCTATTTTATATTTTTCGATGAGCTTTCCATCAATCCGATATCGGATTCTGGCTTCGTCTTTAAATACTTCAAAATGTATATCACTACTTCCTATTGATTTTGCCTCAAAAATCAATTCCTCCAAAAAATCTTGTGTTCCTGCTTTAAAACTCTCAGTGGCCTCTCGATTATTATTTTCACTAGATGATCCCTTACGATAATAGGAAACCAATGCTCTATCAATAATTTCTGATGAAACAGGATGTAACTCTACTGCCTTACCGATAATGAGTTCTAATTCGTCAATAACAGCTTCTTGTGCTATTGTTTCATCTATAAAAAAGCATATACAGCTTCCTTTGTCTTCTTTTGGTATGATACTATAGTTATGCGCCAAATCTGAATTAATGATTTGCTGCTCTTCTGTAGTTAATATGATTTCTTTTATAGTATCCAATCCTTATATAATTTTAGTAAAGAAAATATCAATACCTGTGCTATACTGCCCTATTTTTAATAGCGCTATATACAATGCCAAAAGTCCTGCTAATGGAACCAAATCTGTTTTATTAAAAAGTTTTATCAATAAGAACCCAATTATTGAAAAGATCATCCCCGATATAAAAAAAAGTATATAATTGTAGGTTGAGAAAAACGGTATTACTGCTATAAAAAATAGCAGATCTCCTAAGCCCATTGTTTGCTTAAAAGGATTTTTAAAGTTTTTCTTTTTTATAGATAGGTATAGATACAATCCACTAAAAGTGATTACTAAAAACACTAAATTGTATACCAAACCTAAGTAATGGTGTCCATTTCTAAAATAAGCTACAAAACCTAAAATAATGATACCAATAGGCAATAGCATATGTATTGCTCTGAATTTTAAATCCTGAACAAACACTACTATAAACAATAGCATTATAATTATTTGAATAGCAATATCCACAGACTAATCCTTTACTGTTTCTTTCAATGATTTCTTTTGATCAATTTCCCAAGTATTGAAATTTCCATCATCATCAAAATCCGATAAGGAGGTGGCTGTCGCCTTAAAAGAATTGGTAGATGCTTCTATAATTTCTATTTTATATACTGCTTGTCCTCCTTGCTCAATAGTTTGTGCTGGTTCGAAACCTAATTCATCAAAATCAGCGGAATATCGAGAATGCCTAAAAAAGAAATTTTTCTCTAGTCCATATAGATGATTCAGCATGCTCTGAGCTTCTATAGATTTAGCTTGAGTTATTACAGAAGTCTGACTTGGTAATACCATCAATAAAAGAATACCAATGATACACAGTACAATAAGGATTTCTGTCATGGAATATGCTGCTGCATACCAATTATTTTTGCGTTTCATACGTAAAGTTTCAGTTCTTAATGATTTCATTAAGGGGAATTTAGGGTTTGCAAAAGTATTAAATTGTGTCAACAAAATCTATATTTTTAATTTCCGTTAATTATTTTACTTAAATCGAACATCGGAGCGTACATCGCAATCATTATCAAACCAACAATCAAGCCGATAACAATGATTATTACTGGCTCTAAAATTACTCCTATCATTTTGGTTTTATGTTCTACTTCTTCATCATACTCATCTGCTAATCGAGAAAACATAGTATCTAATTCATTAATTTCTTCAGCAACTTCTACCATAGATATTAATTTATATTCATAAATCTTATGTTTTTTCATTGCTGCAGCAAAAGGAACTCCTTTTATCACATCTTTTCTTATAGAATCAATAGAAGATTCTATGGGGTAAAAACCTATCATTTTTTTTACCATATCCAAAGACTCTGTCAGTGAAGTTTTGGATGTCAATAACAAATCCAAAAACTGACAATATCTAGCCAGATATACCATTTTAACAAGTCTTCCGAAAAAAGGAATCTTCAGTATTAGTTTTGATTTAAAATTTCTAAAACCTGGATTTTGTCCATAGATTTTTATTAAAAACACAATAGTTATTACTACTATGGCAATTCCAATAAAAATAGATGGAAATTTTTCTGATAGAATAATTATATTTTTAGTGAGTGCAGGCAAATCCCCATCAAACTGATTAAATACAGATTTAAACATCGGTACTACGTATGTAAGCATAAAATACAAAACCCCAAATGTTAATACCAATACAAACGAAGGATAGGTTATTACAGAAATAATCTGCTTTCTTAACTTAATCTGACGTTTAAAATACTTATGAAGTTCTAGTAAAACGATATCTAATTTTTTAGTTTCTTCTCCTATCTTAATACTAAAATATTCATAAGGTGAAAACTTACCTGTTTCTTCTAATGCTTCATAAAAACTTTTTCCTTTTACTATTTGTGCTTTTACATCTAAAATTAATTGTTTAAGATATTCTTTCTTTTGCTGATTAGCCAGTATATCCATAGATGTCTTAAAATCAACACCCGCATTAATTAAAGTTGCTAAATCTTTATACAAAACTTCTTTTTCCTTTGCCCCTACTTTTTTAGAAAAACTAATTTCCTTGGTAAAGAAGTTACCTGTAGAAGATGACTCCTTTTTATTAACCGTAATGGTTTTAGTATTCTTATGTATTTTACTTACATCTATTCCCATTATAACTTGATCGTAAGATTAGGAGCATACTCTTTGATAACCATAAACTCTATCGGTTCTTCAAATAACATTGTTTTCACCACCATTTTGGTAATCAATTCTTCTTTCGTAATTAGATTAAGATTCGATTCCATATGTATGTCGTCTATTTGTAATGTATCTAACATGCCTGCTTGATTTCTTATTAAATAGGTACCTGTAACCTTATATCTTATTTCTTTAGTATTATATTTTAGAATAGCAAAGTCCTTGTTGTTTCTAACTATTCTATCGGCATTATAAAAATCCGCCTTTAATTGTACATACGTTCTCGATAGCTTATTCTGCTGTTCTATAGAGCTTTGATAATTAATCACTTGTTGCACAAATGAAGAATACGCAAAATATATTAACCCCATTATGATAGACATAATCGTAAGATTAATTAGCATTTCTAATATTGTAAATGCTTTTACTTTACTCATTCAACCTTTTTTTTAGCAATAAATAATTATAAACTAATGTATCTTCTGAGTTTATAACCGTATATTTTAATTGTTTTAACTCTTTATTTCCTTCATATTCTTCAACAGTTTTACGTATGGAAAATGTTTTATAATCGTATAACTCATCACCAAAATCCTGGGCTATTCTGGCTTCATTGTATAACTGAGCTACTTTAAACTTTATTTTATAAGAACGTAATGAATCGCTACTACTTAGTACCATTGCATATAATCTAATAGCTATTAATAGGCAAGTTGCAATGATCGTAATTGCAATTACAGATTCGATCAATGAACTTCCATTTAGGAAATACTTATTGTATGTTTTTGATTCGTTCAAGTCTTTCATCTCCTATGTTTGCAAATAATGGCAACCGCACAAAATTTGCTGGTAATCCGGTTACATCTACTACTCCATTTAGAATCACATCAGCATATTTAGAACTACGTGTTTCTAACTGTAATTTATGTGTATACAAAGAACCAATCACACTACCTTTTAACTCCATAATACCATTACAATATATATCCCCTACTACTAAAGAATTTTCTTCAATTTTTATATAATTATTCTGCTTTTCCCTAAAACTAGATCCATCTAATACAATACCTCCATAAATTACTGCATTCTCTCCTATTGTAATTTTCTTTTCATAATCTCTTGTTGAATCCTTTATTACGATGCTAGATGGGTACCTTAATTTAACATCTGATTCTATTTCTACTTCCTTTTCTGCATATACCTGAATGCTTCCCTCAAAGTTTTCTTCTATTATAACTTTCGGAGCCTGAATGATAACATCTTCTATTTTGGAAGTATCATTAATCCGAATCGTATCCAAAGATTTTATAATAAAATTTCCTTTTATATGTAGTCTATCTAAAGATTCATTCTTACCCATATAGATAACAACCGTTTTCTGATCGAATCCCCTAAAAATAACCTCTTTATTCTTTAATTTTTCGAGTGTTGATTCTTCTATATTTCTCGGATACTGTAATTCTGGGGTATTTATTTTAGGCAAATTTTGAGAAGACACAGAGATATTTCCTTCTATTTTTGGGTTATTTGCTTGCTGATTCCCTAATATATTTACAACCTTATATCTTTTTTTTGGTAGTTTAACATTTCCCTTAATTATTGTCGTGCCAGAAATTTTGAGCTCTTCCCCAAAATCGCACATATATAACGCCAGAGGGTTTTCTACTCCTGTATGGCCTACAATATATCCTTTATTAATAGTATCCTTCTTAAAAAAGGATTTTCCCTGTAGTATAGAATACATACCCCAACGTTTTTTCTCGAACTCACATATAAGACCATCATTAAACAGGTTTGTTTTACCAATAGTATTCTTATCAAACACCTTATGATTAGATAAAAAATAATCAAAACAAGCATCGCACCTATCAATCAGCTGCTCTTTTATCTGTTGTCTTGTAGCTAGTGTTTTGTTTATTGTAAACATATAGATGAGTCCACCACTTAAAATAGCAATGATGAGACAAACATATATCGCATACAATAGAGAACCAGCTTTTAACATCTAATTTTGTTTCGTTTGATCCTTATCTTTCTTTGACTTTTTTTTCTTAGTAAGCTCTTTACGCTTTTTATCCAACTCTTTTTGTTTCTTCTTAATTTCTTTTTGTTTTTTCAACTCTTCTTTTTCTTCTGGAGTTTTTTTCTTGAAAATATTTTTAAAGCTTTTAAAGAAATCCTTGACCTTACTAAGAAAGTTTTTCTTTTCTACATCTTCGGTTTTCTCTATTTTCTCTTCCTCCGGTTGTTCTACTACTGTTTCTCCCTTTTTAAAATACAATGTATCCTTTACTTGATGATTAATCCATCTACCGTGTTTTCTATTACTTCTATAGGTACCTGTAATAAGTAACTCTCCCGACTCAAGGTATTTTTGATATTTTCCTGTAGCAATTCCTTTATTCCAATTATGGATTTCTTTTATTTCTCCGTTATTATACCAACTAACCCATTCTTTATCTTTCAAACCATAATGGAATTCTCCTTGTTCTGCTAAAACACGGTCTTTATATGATTTTTTATATATACCATGCAATAGTTTTCCATTACTACCGCCTTTAGAAGAATTAACCTTACCGGTTTTAAACCAATAATAGTCTTTATAGTTTTTATAATTGTTACTATTTTTATCTGAAATATAAAATACATAATTGAAGTTATCATCAGAAATAATCCTCCTACTCCCATCATTATCAACATACTGAACAGATCCTATTACAAAAATTAGTGTAAAAAACAATTTCATTATTTAGAAAAATTTAAAAAGCTGCAAATTAATCGTTTTAAAATGAGAAAATGAAAATAATTCCAGTTTTTTGATATTCAATACTATACAAAAAATCAAGCTACAGCATATAAACCCCAGTATTACTGTAGCTTTTGATTTTCTGTTATTGACACTTTCAATTGTTTGCCTACCCATGAAATGTGTCATTCACTATATATATATGTCATGAAACATCAATATGTTACCCTAAAAATCACTTTATTTTTAAAAAAGATATAGCATATTTTACTTTCTTACTGAAAATAAGCAAGATAACAGAAGTAAAAACTGAACAAAAAAAACAAAAGAAAAGGCTCTCCACTGAATCATCTCGCCCACAGCTTATGCTATGTCGTAAGGTATTTTTGTCTTTGACAAAACCAGATTTTTTTGCTAAAAACTTTCGAGTAGTTGTTGTATGTAATAAAAAATTTATATTTCAAAAACGTACTTAACTAAGTAAAGTACTTTTACACACTAACAAATCAATAATCAATTGCTTCATAAATAACTCGTTGGATTTCCGAACGAATATCATTGGATATTAATTTGCGATTGGCAGAATCTGGGAACGTCCTATTACTGAGAAAAACATACACTATCTCTTCTTCTGGATCGGCCCAAGTGAAGGTTCCTGTAAAACCGCTATGTCCATAACTATTCCGAGAAATGCAACCACAAGTAGGTCCAATTTCACCTAATTGGGGTTTATCAAACCCTACTCCCCTTCGTACATTTTTATAACAGTAGTGGCAGGTGTTAAATTCCTGAATTGTACTATTTTGAATATATTGTTTTCCTCCATAATACCCTCCATTAAGATACATTTGCATAATTTTAGTAACATCATTGGCATTGGCAAATAATCCAGCATGCCCTCCAATTCCTCCAAACATGGCAGCACCTTGGTCATGTACGAATCCATGTACAATTTCTCCTCTAAAAGCCTGATCATCCTCTGTGGGAACAATACGCTTTTTCTTAAATCTATTTAGCGGTAAATACCCCATATTGCTTGCTCCCAAAGACTTGTAGAAATGCTGCTGAGTTAATGCATCTAATGTATTACCATAATGATTTTCGATATATTCTTTCATTAAGTAATATGGTAAGTCACTATATTTATAACTAAGTTTTTTTCTTAATTCACTTTCCTTAATTCTCACTATCAAAGAGTCTTTCATATCTTTTCTTAGATATAAATTATTAGTGACCTTGATATTGAAATCATCTGAAACGGTGTTTCGGTAATATTTTTTATCAGGTTTTAAGGTAGCTGTATCCAATGTTTTTAAATAAAAAGGAATCCAAGCTTTTAATCTTGCATAATGAGATAACATTGATCGTATAGTAATATGCTCTTTATTAGAACCGGCAAAAGAAGGAAGCATTTCTCCTATACGACTATTTAGTGATAAAATACCAGCATCCTTGAGTTCCATTGTTAAAGGTAATGTAGCCAAAATTTTGGTTAAAGATGCCAAATCATAAATATCTGAACCTTTTACTTTTCGAACCTTATTATAGGTATGATATCCATAGTTTTTATTGTAAATTACTTTTCCTTTTCTTGCCACAATAAGCTGTAGTCCTGGTGTCATATTCTCTTTTAAAGCGATATCAACAATAGAATCGATACGCTCTAACTTATGGGAATTCATACCTACAGATTCTGGTAATCCATAAGACAATCTTTTTAATGGTTTTATCTCAAGACCAGTTCCTATTGGATACTCTTCTGTAAGGCTTACAGGTAATTTTCCTTGTGCACCAATACCTCCAAAAATTAGCTGTGCAACTTTTTGTTGAGCCACTTCACTATTTTGATATGCCATTACAATTCCTTCAAAATTGGTAGTTGTTTGCATATCTAGCATAGCATAAGGGCGAGAAAAAATGCTCAATACTGTGTTATTTAATCTAGCAATTTCATATAACCAAACTAATTCTTTGTCCTTAAACTTATAATCTTTCCAAGGAGAACCATTTGATTTGTGCAAACCGACTATTACATAATTATAATTCCTTAACTGATCTAATATATCCGGTAATTGATTTCCTTTTACCCAATCTACCTTAGTATATTTATTTAATTCTTCTAAAAACACTTCTCCAGAATCATCTCCTAATGATACGTAGGCTACATTTTTTATATCTAAATTCTTAACAGGTAAAATTGCTCTATCATTCTTAATTACTGTAAGTGAATTTTCTACAAGTTTATGATGCAGGACTTCGTTTTTGATACTATTTAGTTCTTCATAGATATACTCTGTACTTACAGGTTTATATGCATTCAAACCTGCTTTATATTTAGCAAATAGAATTTTACGTACAGAATGTGCTAAACGTTCTTCTGTAATTACTCCGGAGTAATATTCAGAAATTATTTTCTGAGAAGCTAAAGGGACATCTTCAGAGATTAATAAAATATCATTTCCTGCTAAAAAAGCAGCAAGATCAATTTCTCCAGGGGATTTAAAATCAGAAGCTCCTTTCATATTTAGTGCATCTGTTATAATTAACCCGTTAAATTTTAAACTATCTTTTAACACATTGGTAACCACATTTTCTGAAATAGACGAAGGGTATCCTGATCTAGGTTCTAAACTAGGAATATTAAGGTGAGCGGTCATTACACTAGATAGTCCTTCTTTGATCAATGCACGATATGGATATAGCTCTATACTGTCTATCCTTTTTTGATCAAAATTAATTGTTGGTAACGTTTTATGCGAATCACTATCGGTATCTCCATGTCCCGGAAAATGTTTGGCACTGGCTAAAACCCCTTCTTTTTGCATTCCTTTCATAAAGGCTAATGCCTTCTCTGTTACATTATCTTTATCTTCCCCAAAGGAACGATTTCCGATAATTGGATTTTTGGGATTGGTATTTATATCAACTACTGGAGCAAAATTAATGTGCACACCTAATCTTTTACAATGTCGTGCTATTTGCCTCCCGGTTTCCTCAATCAATTCATTATCCTGAATTGCCCCTAAAGTCATATTCCATGGAAATGCTTTGGTAGAATCTAACCTCATTGCCAATCCCCATTCTGCATCCATTCCAATCAGTAATGGGACTTTAGAAAGTGTCTGATACTCATTATTTAATTTAGCCTGTCGTTTTGGCCCTCCTTTTGAAAAAATAATTCCTCCAATATGAAATTCTTCTATTAGTCGCTTTATTTTATCAGTTTCTTTTTTAGAATCCGAAGAAAACACATCTACCATAAATAGTTGACCAACTTTTTCTTTTAATGTCATCCTATTATAGATACTATCCACCCATCTCTTTTGATCTTCTAAATTTTGCTCCATAACTAATGGACTAAATTCCTGAGAAAAAGAGGTAAAGGTAAAAAGGAGAATAAAGTAAGAGATGTAATTTTTTATAATATCCTGCACAAAATCTAGTTTAAAAAACGGTTATGCCAACTATCTTTCGCAGGAACTTCCCAATCCGTACGATACTCCGCAATATTTGTTACCAAATTATTAAATACAATAGTATTTGGGGAAACTGACCGATTTTTAGCCATTTTTCTAAAATCCTTGAGTGGCTTGTAAGCAACAAACTCTCCCTGTTTATAAGACACATTCATTTTATCCATTAAATCAACATTATACTCTGATTCTAATCTCTGAATAAAATGTACAGAGGCATCAATAGAGCAACCTGTAGCCTTATTAAGATCTTGATCTAATGCAATGGTAATAAATCTTTTATACTTAATATCGTATCCTGCTTTAAGATCTGCTCCGTGCGCAGTCCATTGGATTATAAACGTATCTAATTTATTTTTGATTTCTTCTATTTCTTCTGTAGTAAAAGATCTATTGGCTTGATATATCCAAACTCTAGAAGTTTCTGGTAATTCACTAAATTCTACTAACATCGGCTATCTTTTTTTTCTAAAATAACAAAAACTATTCCTAATTCTTGCAACAAAAAAGAGTTAATATGAACAAACATAAGAACTCTCTTAAAATACGTGTGACTTTACTTACAATATACTATAAATCCTGAGCATTGGCTATTAATTCTGCTATATCCAAGACTTCTATACTATCCTCTTTTTCTTTATTTTTAACACCGTCTGTTATCATGGTATTACAGAATGGACACCCAGCAGCAATAATATCAGGTTTTGTTTCCAGTGCATCTTCTGTTCTTTCGATATTAACGTCTTTATTACCTGGCTCTGGTTCTTTAAACATTTGCGCACCTCCTGCTCCACAACATAAACCTTTTTGCTTACATCGTTTCATTTCAATTAGCTCTACCTCTAATTTTTTTAATAAGTCTCTTGGTGCTTCGTATACATTATTTGCTCTCCCTAAATAACAAGGGTCATGAAAAGTAATTCTTTTTCCTTTAAATTTACCTCCTTCTACTGCAAGTCTTCCTTCTTCTAATAATGATTTTAAAAATTGGGTATGATGCATCACTTCATAATTACCTCCCAGTGAAGGATACTCGTTCTTAAGTGTATTAAAACAATGAGGACAAGCGGTTACTATTTTCTTTATTTCATAAGCATTCATTACTTCTATATTAGTAACAGCCTGCATCTGAAATAAGAATTCATTACCAGCTCTTTTAGCCGGATCACCGGTACAACTTTCTTCTGTACCCAACACAGCAAAATCCACATTTGCATTATGCAATAATTTTACAAATGCTTTGGTTATCTTCTTTGCTCTATCATCAAAACTACCTGCGCAACCAACCCAAAATAAAACTTCAGGAACTTTACCCTCAGCCATATATTCTGCCATTGTCGGCACTTTCATTGTTTCGCTCATATACAATCTTTATTATAAATCCAGATTTTCATTTCTTCCTGCTGCGCAAATAAAATCAAAACCTTATTAATCAATCATGTTTTCCATCATCAAACACCTCAATAGTAACCACCCTTTCTACTAGTTCTGTAAATTTACCAGTATAACGAGTAGCTTTTACTAAATGATTATCAATCCAGTGATAATTTCCACCTCTTGGTTTCCCCATTAATAGGCTATGATATTTAAAACCGTGCTTATTTAGCCAGGCTTCTGTTACTTCTCTGTGATCTTCTGTTCTTGAAGTAAAAAAACATATTATATGTCCTTGATCATACCACTTATTTAGTGTTACCAATGCATCCGGAAAAGGTTTACAAGTTACCATTCGTTCTGGTTCCTCATTCGGCACATCTTCTGTAATAGTCCCATCAATATCAATCAAATAATTCTTAATACCTTCTGGTAAAACAGGACTGATATGCTCTCCTTCTTCTACCTTATCATGTAATAATTTTTCTACCTCTTCCTTATTCATAATTTTTAGTTTTTCCTATTAAAAATAGGTTGGTGGTTATTAGTTATGGTTAATATAATTGTAATTACGGTTTACTCCATATTGGTTAATATATTTCATAAACCCAATTCATGAATTCGGGTATCAAACGTACTAGTTATTTACTCTTTACTCCAATTTAATCTATCCATTTGATTAAATGGCCAAGGAGCTCCATTATTTTCTATATTGGTCATCATATTATTTAGATCTGAAGGAGCCGCACTTTGTTCCATTACCAAATATCTTCTCATATCTAAAATAATTGACAGAGGGCTTATACTTACCGGACAAGCCTCTACACAAGCATTACAACTTGTACAAGCCCACAGCTCTTCTGGTGTAATATAATCGTTTAATAACTGCTTATTATCATCTACAAAGGTTCCATTCTTATCTATATTATCCCCTACCTCTTTTAAGCGATCTCTGGTATCCATCATGATCTTACGCGGGGACAATTTTTTACCTGTTTGATTTGCTGGGCATTCGCTGGTACAACGCCCACATTCAGTACACGTATATGAATTAAGTAATTGTACCCAGTTAAGATCCGTTACATCAGAAGCTCCAAATTTTTCGGGCTCTCCTTCTGTTTGATCTTCTGCAGGAGTAGCAAAAGGGTCTGCATTAGGGTCCATCATCAGCATGACTTCTTTAGTAACAGCTTCTAGATTGTCTAATTCCCCTTTTGGTTTTAAATCACCATAATACGTATTAGGAAATGCTAATAAGATATGTAGGTGTTTTGAAAAATATAAATAATTTAAAAAGACTAATATCCCTAATATATGTAACCACCAAGCTCCGCGTTCTAATATAAATAATGTAGACTCGGACATTCCATCAAATAATGGAGAAATGTATTGACTTACCGGAAACGAGCCGGCTTTAATATAATGTTCAGCTCCTAAATTCTGTAATTGTAAATCGGTTGCATTCATCAGTAAGAAAAGGGTCATCAAAACCATTTCGAAATACAAAATCAAATTTCCATCGCTTTTTGGCCATCCTTTCATTTCAGGATTCCAAAAACGCTTTAACTTAATTACGTTACGTCGTGCCCAAAACAATATCACTCCAATAAGAACTAAAAGTGCTAATATTTCGAAAGAGCCAATTAAAAAATCATAGAATCCACCTAAAAAACTGAATATTCGGTGCGTACCCAAAATACCATCTATAATAATTTCTAACACTTCTAGATTAATGATAATAAATCCTATATAAACTACTATATGTAGAATACCGGCAATTGGTCTTCTAACCATTTTGGACTGTCCCAAGGCTATACGAGCCATGTTCCCTAATCGCTCTTTTTTATTATCTGTTCTATCTATATCCTTACCTAATCGAATATTTCGAATGACCTTACGAATATTTTTTGTAAAATATCCAATTCCTACAACTAAGGCTATAATGAATAAAACATTAGGTATATATTGCATAATCTGAGTTTAATTTATTGAATCTAAAGGTTTTTCATAAGGTTTATTATTCTTGCCAAACACCGAAATATGTACATATCTTTTTGGATTCAGTCGCAAGTCTTGCAGTAATAACTCCAATTGCTTGGTACTTCTCTCTAAGTTATCATATAATTCATCATCTTTTAATAATTTTCCTGCTGTTCCTTTTCCGGCTTCCAAATTTTTAGAAATTTTATCAAAATTTGCTAAGACTCCATTGAGATCTTTAACTAGTTTCCCTACATTGATATGAGAAAGTGAATCAGAAAATTTACTAAGTTTTGTTGACATGTCATCTAAATTAGTAAATGTTCGATTTAATTTACTCTCATTTCCGGATAAAATCGTATTCAATGAGTTAGAAGCTCCTTTAAATCCCTTTACAGTGACACTTAAATCTTTAATAATAGAATTCAAGTTATTTTTATTATCCATAGATAAAATACCATTTACAGAAGTAAGTAAGGTATCCGCGTCTGTTATAGCAGATTCTAATTTTTCTTGTAAAGGAGTTAGCTTATCATTAACCAACTCCAGAAGCCCTGCCTCTATTTTACCTGGCAAAGTATCTCTATCCTTGGCTTCCAATCCTTGTTCATACAATGGTTCAATAGCTAATGATTTCCCCCCTATCAATCCTCCTCCGTAGACCTTTGCTAAACTATTTTTAGAAAAAGAAAATTTATTATTAACATTAAATTCTACTACTAAATTTCCTTTGGTATCTGCAAAATTGATAGAAATCACTTTTCCTACCACTAAACCATTTATTGTTACGGGAGAAGAAGGTATTAAGCCCTCTACATTATCATAAACTGCATAAAAGGTTCTATCATTTTCCAGAAGGTTTTTTCCTTTTAAAAAACTATATCCAAAAATAAGAAGTGCTATTGCACTAAGTGCTAAAATGCCAGTTTTAACTTCGCGAGTAAATTTCAAAATATTATATATTTAGAACACAAATTTAGAATAAAAAATATACTTCCGCTTATTATTAACAAAGGATTTATCAGTATTTTTGTAGATTAATTTGGAGAGGTATTGACTTTCAGAGCTTCTGTAAGTGGAATTATTTGATCTTCCTTAAATGCAACAACAAAACTAGAGTCAAATCCTTTTTTTACTGCTATTTCACGTAATTCTTTTATCAAAGAATAATTAGAAGTACTTCCGAAATAATATTTATACACTTCTCCAAACTGAACTTTAGATAACTGATCCAATCCTTTAAAGTTACCCGATTTTAATTCTATATCATTTGATCCTGCTCCTATTTGAACCTTAAAAATAATTCCTTTGTACACTTTTTCTCCAACTGCTGTAGTAAGAGAATCTATATTAGTAACGCTTGATCTCTCCGGCTCTGGTTCTGAAACCTGATATATGGAATCAAGACTTTCCTTATAATTTACTATAGCGCCTACTATTGAAGAAGCCATTTGATCCTGACCTTTTTTAGAATTTAGATATTTTCCTTCTTTATTATTCGTTAAAAAACCTAATTCTATTAAAACACTTGGCATATATGTTTGATGCAATACTACAAAGCCAGCTTGTTTTACTCCTCTGGTTTTTCTCTTCAAAGATTTATTAAAACCATTTTCTACATAACTAGCCAATGTTAAACTCTGATCTAAATATTCTTCCTGCATTAATATTAATCCAATAATAGACTCGGGAGAATTAGGGTCAAAACCATCATAATGTGCCTCATAATTATCTTCTAATAAAATAACGGAGTTTTCATTTTTAGCTACATTAAAGTTTTCGTCATTCGCATGCAATCCCAACACAAATGTTTCTGTACCTGATGCTTGAGACCTATGAGAATTACAATGTACGGATACGAACAGATCTGCTTTGGCCTTATTAGCTATCTTACCTCTCTCATGTAATTCAACAAATTTATCTGTTTTACGCGTATACACCACCTCGAATCGATCATCTTTCTCTAAAGTGGCTCCAATTGTCAATACTACATTTAATGCTATATCTTTTTCCTTATATCCGTTACCTCTATTACCTGGATCAGATCCTCCATGCCCTGCATCCAAAACTACTACAAACTTTTTCTTTTGATTTTCTTCAACAATAAATGATGAAAATGTGTAAATAAACACAAGTAATAAACTGCTATAAATTATTCTCTTCTTCATAAAAATATGTGCATATTGCCCCTTAATTTGAAACATTCTTTATTTGTTTCAGTTTTTAATATATCAACACAAAAAGCTTAACATTTTGATTTTTCATATTATAATATATTTTCTGTAAAATATCTCTAGGATATTATTGTTAATTATAAAAATTTATTTTTTTATGAATTACAATCTCTACATAAAAAATATATGTAATTTTGGCACTTCAAAAACTAAGCCATAGTTTTACAAAAATAGGATTTAAACCATTGCAAACAACGGTACGTAACATACTTTATTCACTAAGTTTTTCACTATTTTGTATCTGTTATACAACAGGACAAGAATTTGACAAGACTACTGAGAAACCAATTTCTTCTCCGAAAGATAGCATTTCTGATGTTAATAAAATAAAAACTAAGGATACTCCTGAAGAGTTATTAAATGAAAAAAACCAGGATACTGTAAAAAAAGACACCATTGTACAACCTCCGCAACTACTGACTGATAAGGTAACTTACAAGGCAACAGATTATATGCGACTTGCCCGTAAAGAAAATAAAATGTATCTCTACAATGAAGCTGAAATTATCTACGGAGATATGCAAATTAATGCTGGACTCATTGTTGTAGATAACACACATAATGAAGTATATGCATATGGAATTAAAGATTCTTTAGGAACTTACACACAGACACCTACTTTTAAGCAAGCAGAAAATGTAGTAGAACCTGATTCTATTCGTTTTAATTTTGATACCAAAAAAGCATTGATTTATAACTCCCGAACCCAACAAGGAGAGATGAATGTAAAAGGAGAAGTTTCTAAAAGAGTAAATGATTCTGTTATCTACATGAGTAACGTAAAATTTACTACTTCTGAGGATGTCGACAATGCTGATTATTATTTTTATGCCAGACGAATAAAGTTGGTGCCTAAAAAGAAAATCGTTACTGGACTTGTTAACATGTTTATTGCAGACGTTCCAACACCTTTAGGATTGCCTTTTGGTTATTTTCCTTTGCAAGAGGATCGCACTTCTGGTTTTATTATTCCCAGTTATGGAGAAGAAAATAATAGAGGTTATTTTTTACAAAATGGAGGATATTATTTTGCATTAAGCGATTATGTAGATTTAACACTTACGGGTGATTATTATACAAATGGTAGTTACACTTTTAGAACTGAATCAGCATATGCTCTACGATATCGGTATAATGGTAATTTAAATTTCAGGTTTGAAAACAACCTTACTAGTGAAAGAGGGTTTCCTGATTTTTCGAGGAGAATTAGTTACAATATCCAATGGTCACATAACCAAGATGCAAAAGCAAGTCCGAATTCTCGTTTTTCGGCCTCCGTTAACTTTGGTAGTAGTGATTTTTTCCAGCAATCCACGAATCAAAGAAACACCGGAAATTTCCTAAACAACCAACTTAGTTCCTCTATTTCTTATTCTAAGACCATCCCTGGAGATCCACAAGTAAACCTTAGCATTGCAGCCACTCATACCTCGAACACTAATACCGGGCAAGTGAATTTATCACTTCCTAATGTAAATGCCAGTGTATCGAGAGTATTTCCTTTTGCTCCAAAATCAGGTATCAAAAAAGGGATTATACATAATATTAATACACAATATAATTTTAGAGGAGAAAATAGTGTGGTTACTCAGGATAGTCTTCTTTTTAAACGGGGAATGTTTAAAGATGCTAGAATTGGTATGCAACATTCTATCCCTATTAGTACTAATTTTAAGATTTTTAAATACCTAAGTGCTACTATGGGAACTAATTTTCAGGAAAATTGGGTATTTGAGACCATAGAACAAAGTTTTGATGAGAATGCCGAAGATGGTGCCGGAGCCGTTCTACGAGATACTACGTCAAGTTTTGCGGCATATCGTACGTATAATTTTTCTGCCAGTTTGGGAACTACCATCTACGGAACTTTTAAGTTTAAAAAAGATAGTAAAATACAAGCGATCCGCCATACAGTAAGACCTTCTATAAGTTATAGTATTAATCCTGCTTTTAGTCAATTTTATGATGAATATGACAGACCTGTAGAGGATGATCCTACAACAATTGAAAACGAAGAAGGAGTTGAAAAAGTAGAATACTCAAAATTTGAAGGAACTTTCTTTGGTGCTCCTAGTAATATATTTTCAAGCAATATAGGTTTTTCCTTGAGCAATAACCTCGAAGCTAAAGTAAAAAGTAAAGACACCACGGCTACCGAAGCAAAAAAAATAAAGCTTCTAAACAACTTTACATTAAGAACAGCATATAATATTGCTGGGGACTCCTTAAAATTAAGCCCTTTATCTATTAGTGGTAATATACCAATAGTGCAAAATAAATTGGATATTAATTTTAATGCAGAACTTGACCCTTACGCTTTAGATAATAACAATCAAAAAATAGATGTTTGGAATATAGATAACGGAGGTAGTTTATTTAGACTTACCAGAGCGAGTGCAAATTTCGGGTATTCATTTTCTAGTAAGGATTTCGAAAAAGGTGCATCTAATGAAGATCCCAACAGTAATGAAACCTTCAGAAATGGTGGTAGAACGGACAATCTATTTGGTGGAGGTACTGATTTTAAAGAAGAGCAGAATTTTAGTAAAAATGACAAGAATGGAGATAAAAAAGATGTTGAAAATTACAATTACAAAATCCCTTGGTCTCTAAGGTTATCTTATACTGTTAATTATAGCAATAGTAGACGCCAAAACGAAATATCATCACATTCTATTATGTTTTCTGGAGATGTAGAATTAGCTCCAAAATGGTCTGTTGGTGTTTCTTCTGGTTATGATCTTAAAAATCCAGGTTTCACCTATACGAATCTTAGGTTCCAAAGAGATCTAGATAGCTGGAGAATGAGTTTTAATTGGATTCCTTTTAGTGCCAGAACTTCCTGGAACTTCTTTATAGGAATCAAATCATCTGTACTTAGTGATATAAAATATGACAAAAGACGTGCTCCAGATAGACAATTATAGGATATATCCATATAGCTATTATAAAACGATAATTTCATACACACATATTTAATTTTTTACACAATGAAAAAAATCATCACAACATCCAAAGCTCCCGCTCCGATTGGACCTTATAATCAGGCAATTTTAACCGGTAACACTTTATATACTTCTGGACAAATAGCTATTAATCCTGAAACCGGAGAACTTGTAACAGATGAAATAAAAGCCGAATCTGAGCAAGTAATGCAAAATCTCAAGGCTGTTTTAGCAGAAGCTGGTATGACTTTCGAGAATGTGATTAAAACCACTATTTTTCTTAGTGACATGAATAATTTCTCTCTGGTAAATGAAGTTTATGGCAAGTACTTTAATGAAGATACTGCTCCAGCAAGAGAAACTGTTGCTGTAGCTGCATTACCTAAATTTGTTAATGTAGAAATTTCTGTTATTGCTGTTAAATAATGGAAAGCTTCAAATAATTCTAGATATAGATATAAAGAAGCCCAAAGCTATTATGCTTTGGGCTTCTTTCATTATAGTACATTACAAATTACTTTATAATACAATTTACGAATAAAAATTTCGCATCTAATCACATTCTTTTTCTACTATATTTTCTTCATAAAATTAAACAATAGCTATGGCTATTCTTTAATTTGATTCATCAATCTAGCGAAAAATCTTTATAATTATTTTTACGAAATTCTCATCCGTAAATCGTATAATCATTTTTATACCAGTTGTTGTTTAAATTTACCGGAAAAGAAAATAAAGATTTTTTTTGTTTCAATGAAGAAGAAAAATTAAGCATAGCTGGTCTACGGTTTATTTTTATTCTGAAATTGAGGCATAAAAAAGAACATTTTATTACGGTAAATTCAAATGACAAATGGTACTATGCTGGTTTTTGCGTTATCAGTCATTCAAAAACATGTATTAAAATAGCGAAATTTTTACACAGAAAGTATATCTGAAATGCGTAGTAATTCTCTATTGATACTATGATCTTCTTTTAAACCTTCTTCAAAATTTGTGGCTATAATTTTATTATTTACCAAACCTACCATTACATTTTGCTCACCATCCAATAAAAGCTCCACTGCTTTTACACAAAGTCTACTAGCTAAGGTTCTATCGAAACAGCTAGGAGAACCACCTCGTTGCATATGACCTAATACGGTAACTCTTACATCGTAATCCGGCAAATTGGCAGTTACATAATCTGCTAATTCATACACATTTTTACCCGTTTTATCACCTTCACTAACCACTACAATACTCGAAGATTTACCAGAGCGCTTACTTCTTTTTAATGATTCTAACAACCTATCCAATCCTAAATCTTCTTCTGGTATCAATATTTCTTCTGCTCCTGCTCCTACCCCACTATTCAGTGCTATAAACCCTGCGTCTCTCCCCATAACTTCTACAAAAAATAATCGATCATGGGAGCTTGCTGTATCTCTAATTTTATCGATCGCTTCTACTACAGTGTTTAATGCAGTATCATATCCTATCGTAAAATTTGTACCTGCTATATCATTATCTATAGTTCCCGGAACACCTATCACAGGAATATCATATTCTTCACTAAAAATCTTACCGCCCTTAAACGTGCCATCTCCTCCTATCAATATCATTGCATCCACTCCAATCTCTTTTAGATTATGTGCTGCTTTCTCCCTTCCTTCTTTAGTTCTAAACTCGTCCGATCTTGCTGATTTTAGAATAGTACCTCCAGCACTTATTATATTACGAACACTACGTGCAGTCATCTCGCAATAATCTTTTTCAATCATCCCCTGATAACCTCTATAAAACCCAATACATTTTACTTTATAATAAGAACAAGCTCTTGCTACTGCTCTAATTGCGGCATTCATTCCTGGTGAGTCACCACCAGATGTCATTACACCAATGGTTTTAATTTGTTTAGCCATGTAATTTTGTGTAAAAATTAAATTGATTTAATTATTCTTGTTTGTAAAATTAAGAAAATCTGGTTTTTCTATTTTGGTAGTATCTTCTATTTTTATCGCAGTAGTATCTTTAGTCTTTTTTCCTGCGAATACTTTTTTCCATAATTCATTAAAATTATCAAAATCCACAGAATAAGACAATCCTAAACCTTGCTTATACCCTTGCGATTCTCCAATATATTGTATTTCATTCTGACGGTTAAAAATCTTTCCTTTTAATGTTCCTTGTTCATTAAAAAGATACTCTACTTCTACATCTCCCGTTACTACAGATTCACTAACTCCTCCAATAGGTACTCCTACTCTACCGTTTATTAATATTCTATTATTTATTTGTGTGGATACTGTCACTCCAAACTGATCTGCTGCTTCCTGATCAATATTTCGGTTTCCCTGAACATAATTTAATCCTACTTTAAACTTATCATCATCACCAGAAAATATTCCATTAACCATTCCTGCTGCCCGTTCTACCAAATTACCTGTGATAAAAGTTGGATCGAGATTACCACCATAAAATTGTCCTTGTGTCACTAATGATAATGCCTGTAGTTCTTTTGTAGCCTGATCTTCTAATTGATACTCTAATTCACTTTTAGCAACCGAACTTAAATTAGGCAATTCGATATTAAAATTAAGATCAGGTTGTATCAATTCTCCTTTAAGATCAACAACTACTTCGACTGGTATTTTACGATTAATTGTAGCATTTTCTAACAACACTGCCGGATTTGCTTCGGTTTTATATACAGCACTTAAATCCAGAATTGCTCTAGTAGGGCTACCATCCCAGTTGATACTCCCTCCTGATCTTACTGTAAAATCTTTTCCCACTAATGCTCCATACCTAAAGTTATAGCTTCCCTCATATGCCACAAAATCCCCCCACATATTAAACTTTCCATTGGTATTTATTTCTATTAATAATGTTCCTGCCCCTCTTCCTTTTAATGAACTACCAGTATTTTTATCCACTACAACTTCTACCAGTGCATTATCATTTACATCTAAATCGAAATTAAGTTCTAACCCTTTTATATCTTCTAAAATAATATCTTTCCCCTCTAACTGAGCTTGTTTTTCTTCGGGACTCAAAAAATGGATATAAGAATTATCTCCTATAGATTCGGAATCGTTTAGCGGTATTTTAAATACTGTTCCCTTTTCTGTAGTAGCATTTACTTTTATAACCAATCCATCTGTTGGCCCTGTTATAGTAGCATCACCTCTTATAAATGCAGTTCCATAATAGAGTGACTCTTCGTTTTCTTTTGTATCCAGTACCAACATCCTATCGGGAACGTCTATCTCTAACCCTAATTCCCAATTAGAAAAACGTTGATGTCCGATATACCCACTTAATATTCCTTCTGTATTATGCTTGGTATCCGTTATATTCACATAATCAAAATTAAATCGCTGTTTATCTAATAGTACTCTGGACTCTTCCTCAAAATTAAAGTCAATATTTAGATACGGAATTTTCATTCCTGTGCTATTCAATTTTAAAAGACCATCTATTGAAGGGTTTTTATAACTACCCGTAACTTTTGCATTTCCAGACACTAAACCTCTAAGATCCGAAATAACAATACCTCCTAATTGGCTAAAACCTGCAATATTAAATTGTTCTAGACCCACATCTATATCCATGTCGGCATTAGTATCCGAAATATCAATTGAACCTATTGCTGATAATCTTTTTAAATTATTATAATCAACAAGCTTAGTATTTACTCTATATTCAGTAAGAGATTCATTACCAGATATATTAACCCTTAACTCTCCTAATCGAGAATCATTTACACCTAAATCATTGATAATAATGGTAGAGCTAGGAAAATACACTCCTTTATCTTGTAAAAGCGTTATATCACCATCTACAATACCAGAAAATTCCAAATTCTCGAGATTCGGAGTAATTTTATTAAGATCTACATCTCTAAAAACAGCTCTGATATTTTTATTTTCTTCGCCTTCTATTGTTCCAGAAAGACGAATTTCTTCATCTTTATGCCTCAATCTTAAAGATTGAATTTCTACATTTTTAAAATCATTATCAAAAATTATCTTATTACTGCTTTTACTTTTATTAAGATTGGTATACCATGTATATCCCTTAAAAGTAAAATCTGATTTCTTAAAACCTAATACAGAGTTGTTCTCTTCATTAATCGTATGATAAAAATCTAAATTATAACTGTCTACATTATTTTTTCCTCCTTTAAATTCTGATCTCATAAATAACGTATCATTCAATGTTACGTTTATCAAACTAAATTTTGAGACATCATAATATTTAGAATTAACACTATCAATGGCTACATATGTATTAAATAAAGGGTTTTTATTATCCACCTGTATATCCACTTTCTTCATCAAATTATCAAAAGCTCTTATAGCTGGTGATTTAAAAGTTAATTTAAACTCGGAATCATTACTTTCTACTTTTCCCTTTATAAAAGTATTGGGTGCAAATTCGATTTCTGGAAAGAATACATCTACAATCTTATTGTAAATATTAAAATTGAATTCCATAAATTCATTGTCTGTAATTTCGGTAGCTTCGAAATTAGTATAAAGACTACCTATCGAATTACGGAATAGATCATATACGTTTTCGAATCTAAAAATTCCTCGTACATTACCTTGGATTATATCTGGACTATTTATAGTTATTGTTCGGATATTTTTATCATCAAATGAAGAAGTTATTTCAAAATCATCAAAATAATATCCTGCGTTTTGATTTTTATAAAGTGTTTTGGCAAAAGAAATAGTTCCCCTAGCATCATTAATTCCGGTTCCTTTCATTTTCATATATACGTCGCCACTAAATACAGAGGTACTATCTCGAGTAAAAATATTCAGCTTATTTAATTCTATATAATCTACATTGGCCGTAAAATCATAATTATTAATCTCCTTTGATAAATCGGCTATACCATTAAAAACAAATTTTACATTAGGGTCATCAGAAACCAACTTACCATTAAAAACTGGATCTTTTAAATTCCCTTCTACATTCAAATTCGTATAGGCATATCCATTAAATTCTAATGTACTAATATCACCTTCAATTTTGGTATCTAAGTCTTTTAATGTAAAACCACTTCCATCAATATCGATATTAAATGCCGTCTTACCTAATGTAGTTTTTCCTACCAATTTACCCAAATTGAAGTTTGTTGATACAATACTTCCATTATATGTTGCATTCTTAATGTTATTTAGCTCTCCCAACAAAACAAACGCCTTTATTTTTCCTAATTGAGAAAATATATCTATATCTAAATCAACTTCTTTAGTAGTAACAATAGCATTACCAACAGCTTTTACACTTCCTAATTGATACAATTGTTTAGGAAGTGATTCCCCCAAAATACGAGGTAATAAATTTATCAAATCATAGTAGTTGGTTGTCAAATTTTTAAAATCTCCTTCTAATTGAAACTTTGACACATCAGATACGGCATTTTTAATTCTAATATTTCCTTGAATAACTGATCTATCTAATCCAGAAATATTAGCATTCAATATCTTAAAATCATTTAGAGTACCTTTTACAATTGTTTTTTTGAGCACTAAGTTCTCATCCCGTCCAAATTCTTCATAAAATGGAATAAGGTCATTCGTAGAAACCACTGCTTTACTAAAATTTGCCGTAATTACTACTTCATCCTCGAAATTTGACAACCCATCAGGTTCATAAGAAAAAATAACTTCTCCTTCTATTTTAGAATCTTTAGTTTCTAACAAAAGATTGCGAAAATTCATCTCCGTAGGGGTGATTGAAAAAGCCGTTTTAAGATTGGAAACATCTAAACCTCTTTTATCTTTAAAAGAAAGCACATTAGTATTTATGTAAAAATCTCCTCCATCTACTTTCAAACTTTCGGCATCGAGTTCGATATTTTTTATGATAACAACCTCTGGATTATTTAAATTTTCATCTATATAATTATATTGACTATTTTTCATTATTATATTTCCAGTAGTCAATATAAATTTTGAATCGGAAGAGGTTTTATTACTAGAACCAAACTTTCTAATAAAAATCATCAAATTATCACTAGTATCATTTTTATACTTTTTCATTTTGAAACTAAGATCCTTGATCGCAACATCTCCTAATTTAGGTTGTCCCTTAGTAATTTGACTCATATTTAGAATCGAAGAAGTAATGCTCCCAGCATATAATAGCGTATCTTGATGATGATCTTTAACAAAAATTTCTTTCAGGTTTATATCTCCTGAATAAGTCAACCCTATTCCTCCGATAGACATATCCACCTCATATTCTTCATTAAGATAATTTGTTACTTTTTTACCTACAAAAGTTTGAATTCTGGGGATAGAAAATAGGATCACCAATAGTATAAAAATACCTAACAGTGAAAAGAATATTCTTTTCAATATTTTCCCGAATTTTTTGATACGTTTTATTGTTTTAACTTTGTAGACAATATTAACAATTTCTATGCCCTTTTCCTCATAATGAGCCCACAAAATATATTCATCCTAGGTATTGAGTCTTCTTGCGATGATACTTCTGCTTCTGTATTGTGCAACGGTAAAGTATTATCAAATGTTGTAGCATCTCAAAAAGTTCACGAACAGTATGGAGGCGTTGTCCCTGAATTGGCTTCTAGAGCGCATCAACAGAATATAGTTCCTGTTATTGATCAAGCCTTAAAACAAGCTTCTATTCATAAAAAAGAACTAAACGCAATTGCTTTTACAAGAGGTCCCGGATTAATGGGGTCTTTATTAGTAGGAACATCTTTTGCTAAGTCAATGGCGCTTGCATTGGATATCCCTCTTATTGATGTCAATCATATGCAGGCTCATATCCTTGCACATTTTATTGAAGAAGAAAACCAAGAGAAACCAACATTTCCATTTCTGGCAATGACTATTAGTGGTGGACATACACAAATTGTAAAAGTGAACAGTCATTTCGATATGGATGTTATTGGAGAAACAATCGATGATGCCGTTGGAGAAGCTTTCGATAAAAGTGCTAAAGTACTAGGGCTTCCATATCCCGGCGGTCCACTTATTGATAAATATGCACAATCCGGCAACCCTAAAGCATATCCCTTTACAAAACCTAGAGTAGACGGATTAAATTTCAGTTTTAGTGGCCTGAAAACAGCTATATTATATTTTGTTCAAAAGCAAGTAAAACAAAATCCAGAGTTTGTAAAAGAAAACTTAGAAGATATATGTGCTTCTATTCAGTATACTATTGTAAATATCCTTATTGATAAATTAAAGAAAGCCTCTAAAGACACTGGTATTAAAACAATCGCTATAGGCGGCGGTGTTTCGGCTAATACTGATATCAGAAAAGCATTAAAAGAAGGAGAATATAAATATGGTTGGAATACTTTTATTCCTAAATTCGAATATACTACGGATAATGCCGCTATGATTGGTATTGTAGGATATTTAAAATACCTTAACAAAGACTTCACGGATATGAGTGTTCTCGCTCAAGCAAGAATTAAACTTTAATTTATAGTCAAATTATGCAGCTTTTTTATAGTAATTTAATTACCGAGGCAACTAATGAATTTACTTTTTCTAGAGAAGAAAGTAAACACATTACCAAAGTGTTACGAAAAAAGGAAGGAGATACATTACATATTACTAACGGGCTAGGATTGTTATGTAAAGGCTTTATAACTTTTTCAAACCTTAATAAATGTATTATTGAGTTAGATAGTAAGGAATTTCACCCCGCTAAAGAACATAAGTTGCATATGGCTGTAGCTCCTACAAAAATGAATGATCGATATGAGTGGTTTTTAGAAAAAGCTACAGAAATCGGTATTGATGAAATTACTCCTATACTATGTGATCATAGTGAGCGAAAATCAATCAAATCAGAACGATTTGAAAGAATTCTTCAGAGTGCTATGAAGCAGTCATTGCAATATCACTTACCAAAATTAAATCCTATGGTTTCTTTCTCTGAATTCATTGCACAAAATAGAAAAGGTCAGTTATTAATCGCACATTGTGAAGAATCTAACAAAAAGTCTATTCAAGAAATTTTAAAACCCAAAAATAATATCACGTTCTTGATTGGTCCAGAAGGTGATTTTTCACCTACAGAAATAGAAAAAGCACTAAAGAAAGGATATTTACCAGTTAGTTTAGGAAACAACAGGTTACGTACAGAAACAGCTGCTATTGTTTCATGTAGTATACATTCTCTTATAAACCAATAAAACAAATACAATACTATCCTTAAATACATCAATATTAACATAAATTAGTTAATATTTATATTGATATCTATAGCACGTTTTTTAATTTTAAAAATTATAAATCTTTTCGAAATTATTTTTTCGATAAAATAATTACATGCTATGAGAAAATACTATTTTTTATTTGTTTTAACGATTTTTTATTTTAAAGTTAATTCTCAGGAATTAACATCATTAAAAGAGGTTATCACTAATAATAAATCACAGAATTTTTACGATATCGCAAGTGAAGCCAGTGACTATTTTAAAATGAAGTACTCTAATAAGAATCCTTCTATTTACTCTAAAGAAGATCTTATACAAGATGGAGAATGGTCAAAGTTTAACAGATGGTTTTCTTTTTGGAGTCCACGACTTAATAAAGATGGGACATTTGCAGATCTTTCTAAAACCAGTAATAATACTAAATTAAAAAAGAATGCACTACCTGAGGGATCTTATGCATTAACACAATGGCAAAATGTATCTTATAATCAAGATTTAGGAAATCAAATTGGTCTTGGTCGTACTAGTGCAATGGCTTTTCACCCTACGGATGAAAATACATTTTATGTAGGAGCCGCTAATGGAGGTATCTGGAGAACAACGGATGGTGGAACTACTTATACTCCACTTGGTGATGATCTTCCATACTTAGCGGTAAGTAGTATCATTGTTGATCAAGACACACCAAGTACTATCTATATTGCAATTAGTGATCGTGTATGGTATGGGCCTGCAGGAATTGGAGTATACAAATCAACAGATAGTGGAGCCACTTGGAATCCTACAGCATTAACTCTTAATTTTAGTGACAATGTTCGTATTTATTGGATGGAAGCAAACCCATCAGATCCGGACAATATATTTGTAGCGACTGAAGACGGTCTATATCATACTACGAATGGATTCGATACAGTTAGCAAAATTGCCAATGGAATAATTACCGATGTTAAATTTAAACCGGGTGATTCTAACACACTGTACTATGTAAGCCAAAGCACCAATACTTTCTATAAAAGTACAGATGGAGGAACTAATTTTAGTCAAACAGCCGATTGGACAGGTAGTAATTATATGAGACTTGTAGTAACAGCTTTAAATTCTAATAAAGTCTTTGTCACCGTTGGTAACAATCTACACACCTCTACTAACAGCGGAACTAGTTTTAGCGCTTCTCCATTAAATCTAGCAACACCTAATATTGCCCAAGGAGATGGCGTAGTCATGATTTCTCCTGCTAATGAAAATCATATATATGCAGGATTTTTTGATTTCTATAAAAGTTCTAATGGAGGCTCTAGTTTCAATGCAATAAGCCATTGGTTAGGAGACTCAGGGTTACAGTTAATCCATGTCGACTTTCGTAATGCCTTTATCAATCCATTGCAAAATGATCGTATCTATCTATGTAATGATGGTGGTGTATATTCTTTAAACGTAAACAATGACCAATTTACTAATTTATCCAATGGATTAATCATAACCCAATATTATGATATCGCCACGTCTCAAACAGATGAAAATGTAGTAATTGGTGGTTCTCAGGATAATGGTAATGTATTTCGTGAATCTAATGGTATTTGGAGCCAAGCTGCTCCTACTGCTGATGGTATGCATCAGGAAATAGATCCTACAAATGCTAATATTCGCTATAATTCTATTCAAAACGGTGTTATTTATAGATTTATAAATGGTGTTCGAACTACGATTTCTAATAATATATCTGGTATTACTGCTGCAGAATGGGTTACACCATATACCCTAGATCCCAATACTCCTAGTACAATTATTGCAGGATATAATGAAGTATTTCGTTCTACCGACCAAGGTAACAACTGGTCAGCTATAGGTAGTCTTTCTTTGCCAACTGGGCGATCTTTAGACCTTATTGCAATTGCTCCTTCGGATAGCCGGTATATTTACGCATTGGAAAATTATGGTGCGAGTGGTGGAGTAATATTCAACACCAATGGTTATTCTAGATCAGATATCTATATCAAGAACATTGAGTTTGACTTATGGACGCCGAGAACCCTTCCTGTAACAGAACCTGTTTTGGGTATAATTGTTGACCCTAATGATGCTACTCATTTATATGCCTCATTAGGAGGATATACCGACAATCATAAGGTTTTTGAATCTTTAGATGGTGGAAATAATTGGCAAAATATCAGTGGTACAAATTTACCTAATGTTCCTGCAGGTGCTATTGCATATTATGATGGTACGGTTTCTGGAAACCCATCTGCCTTATTCTTAGGAACTGACAATGGAGTATACTACAAAGAAGCTACTATGACAGAATGGGAAAAAGCAGGTAATTTCCCAAATACATATATTGCAGATATTGAAATTCAAGAAGACAATAACATAATACGAGTAGGTACTCATGGTCGAGGAATATTAGAAGCTGATCTAGATGATGCAATAGCATTAGGGGTTGATGATCTAAATATTACTGATCAAATTAGTATTTACCCAAATCCAACTACAGGAATTATAAATATTAAATTACCTGAAAACTCAGAAGGCCTTTATTACAGTGTTATTAATATTGAAGGTCAAGTAATTAAAGACAATACACAGTTTGGCAAAAATTTTAATCAAATTAATATCGGTGATGTAACTCAAGGAATATATTTTGTTCAAATCACTGATGGACGTAAAAGTTCTTCATACAAAATTATCAAAACGAACTAAAATACGTTAACTACACTCAAAATATCCAACAATTTTACACATAAAGTTGTTGGATATTTTTATTTCATAATATACGATTTCAATCCTAAGAACATTTCTTTAATTATTACATTTGCGAACTAACCAATGTATTTCCAAAATATGGTTCCATACTTAAAACTAGTCAAATTTGACAACCTACTACTAATAGCATTTATACAATTATGTATAAAATATGGCTTGTTTGATCCTTTCGGAATAGATATTACACTAAATGCATTCGGAATAGGGTTACTTGTTTTAGCTACTATTATGATAACTGCCGCTGGAAACATCATTATTGAAATATATGATCAAGAAAATTCAGCTTCTAATGGTATAATTCAAGGAAGCATTTCTGAAAAAACTGCCAATAAATGGTATATCATATTAAACGTAATAGGAGTTCTAATAGGTTTTTATTTAGCTAACCTTATAGGGAAACCAGGTTTTTCTGCCTTATTTATCATTATATCAGCTATATTTTATATTTACGCTTCTTATTTAAAAGAAATACTTGTTCTAAAAAATATAATTATAGGACTGTTAGCGGGGATAAGCCTGATCGTTATTCCTTTGTTCGATTTATTACCTGCTATAACTGATCAAAACAGAACTTCTCAGACGGTAATTTTCTCTATAATTTTGGATTATTCCATATTTGCTTTTGTTATAACCATAATTAGAGAAATTGCTAAGGATTGTATCCATATTGATAAAGATCATAATCACAATATTAAAACAATCCCAATACAACTAGGCAAAAGCCGTACAGCTAAACTTATCAGTGCCCTAACCTTTGTGCCTTTGGCAATGGTAATCTATTATATTAACACATATCTTTTTAGTAATACTATAGCGGTTACTTTAATTCTAGCAATAATTGTAGCTCCGTTATTATATTTTATATTAAAAAGTTGGAATGCGGAAACTCAAAATGATTTCAAAAAACTGAGTAAAATCCTGAAAATAATATCATTTCTTACTTCAGTAACACTATTGTTTTATCAATTTATCCTAAAATAAAATATGCTTCAACAATTATTAAAAAATCACAAATTAATATTAGCTTCAGGATCACCAAGAAGACAACATTTTTTTAAAGACCTTGGATTAGAATTTACAATCCAACTAAAAGAGATAGAAGAAGTATATCCTGATCATCTAATGGCGGAAGAAATTTCTGATTATTTAGCAGAATTAAAAGCAAATGCATTCTCTGAATTAAATCCAAATGAAATATTAGTCACAAGTGATACCATTGTTTGGCATAACAATAAAGCTCTAGGAAAACCAAAAACAAAAGAAGAAGCAAAACATATGATTGCTTCATTATCCAATAACACTCATGAAGTTATTACATCTGTATGTTTTAAAACGAATACTTCCATAATAACAATTAATCAAAAAACAAAAGTTACTTTTAAGGCACTAAGTAATGAAGAAATTAACTATTATGTAGACACTTTTTCTCCTATGGATAAAGCTGGAGCATATGGGATCCAAGAGTGGATCGGTCATATAGGAATTACACATATAGAAGGTAGCTATTTTAACGTTATGGGACTACCAACACATCTTGTTTATGAAACGTTAACTACAATTGCTAAACCATAGCTTTATTGTAATTTGTTACAAGGCAATACTTATCTTAAATCATGAAACTGGTACAAAAAATCACTAAACACAGATTTGTGATTATCCTAATTGTCAAAGATCCCATACTTGTATAAAACTAAGTAGAAGTATGACCTCTAAAACAATAAAAAACAAACAGATGAAAAAAACACTCCTATTACTTAGTACACTTGGAATATTAATAATAATCGCTTGTAGCAATACCACTAAAAACAAATCTACACAGGTTACAGATACTCCTATTGAAAAAAGCGCCTCTGTAGAACCAATCAAAGAGTTATCTTCTCAATTTAAGAAATACTGGTATGCAGGTGAGGCGGAAATTACTTCTTATCAATTAGAACAAGCCAGATATGGTGAGCTAAGAAAAGGGAAAGCAGTTCTTATTTATGTTACTGAAGATTTTTTACCCAATGAACAGGTGAAAGCCGATACTCAAGATTCAAAAAACACACCTATTTTAAAGCTAAATTCAACCAAAAAGTTTACTACTGGAATATACCCATATTCTATAATGCAAAGTACGTTTTATCCTGTTTCGAATAATCAACACGCCTTAAAAATATCAAGTTCTATGCAAGAATGGTGTGGACACGTATATACACAATTAAACAATAGAAATAAGTTTCAGGTTTTATCGCATTCATATTTTCAGGGAGAAGCTGATCAAAACTATATCTTAGAAAAAAACATTTTAGAAAATGAACTCTGGGCAAAAATTAGAATTGATCCAGAAAGTCTTCCAAAAGGAGAAATACAGATGATCCCTTCTTTTGAATATTGTAGATTAAGGCATAAAAAAATAAAACCTTACCATGCTGTAGCAACTTTACAGAAAGGCAACAATGTTCATATATACTCTATTGAATACCCAGAATTAAGCAGAAGTGTTAGTATTACTTTCGGCAATAGTTTTCCATATGAAATAGAAAGTTGGACAGAAACTTTTAAAAGTGGTTTTGGTTCAAATGCAAAAGAATTAACCACAAAGGCTACTATAATAAAAAGTATTAAATCAGCGTACTGGAATAAAAATAGTAATAATGATGAAGCACTACGAAATGGTTTAGAACTTAATTAACTAAGTTTACGATAAAAAATAACATAAATAATATCAAATGAAATTATCAGAATCAGAAATACATGAAAAAATAAAAACTATCGATGGATGGGAATACCATGATAATGCAATACATACTACTTTTGAATTTAATGATTTTAAAGATGCATTTTCTGTAATGACCCGAATAGCTTTTGAGGCTGAAGCTTTAAATCACCACCCAGATTGGGCTAATGTATATAACAAATTAGCTATTAGCCTTTCTACTCATGATGCTGATGGAGTTACAGAAAAGGATTTTAAACTAGCCAGAACCATCGATGAAATTATTGTTGGAGATTGATAAATTCGCTTAGAGGAGTTTGTTAAAAAAAACCATTCTACTTATGTTTGTATATATTATTTAAAATCACATTATGGGAAGAGCTTTTGAGTTTAGGAAGGCACGTAAGATGAAACGATGGTCTGCGATGGCCAAAGCATTTACCAGAATTGGTAAAGATATTGTAATGGCCGTGAAAGAAGGTGGCCCTGATCCGGCTTCGAACTCGCGCCTTAGAGCTGTAATACAGAATGCTAAATCTGTAAACATGCCTAAGGACAATGTAGAACGAGCCATCAAAAAAGCTTCTGACAAAGACCAAGGAGATTATAAAGAAGTACTTTTTGAAGGATATGCTCCGCATGGTATTGCAATTCTTGTAGAAACAGCTACTGACAATAATAATAGAACCGTAGCTAACATAAGATCGTATTTTAATAAGTGTGATGGAAATCTAGGTACTTCGGGATCCGTAGAATTCATGTTTGATCATACTTGTAATTTTAGAATTAATGGAGAAGGGTTAGATCCAGAAGAATTAGAACTCGAATTTATTGATTTTGGAGCCGAAGAAGTGTTTCAGGATGATGATGGAATATTAATTTATGCTCCTTTTGGCAGTTTTGGCGCAATACAAAAAGAACTAGAAAGTCGTGAAATAGAGATTTTATCTTCAGGTTTTGAACGTATTCCTCAAGTAACCAAAAAACTTACTGCAGAGCAAGTTACTGATGTAGAAAAACTTTTAGAAAAAATTGAAGAAGATGATGATGTCCAAAATGTGTACCACACTATGGAGGAGTAACCCATATTAAACAAACAATAACAACAAAAAAGATCGCTATTTTGCGATCTTTTTTGTTATTAATATTTAATCGTTTCGACAAAAATAAAAACAAATGTCTTTATGAAACGATCGATTATTTTTGCTTTTCTTTTATCATCCACATTTTTTCAAGCTCAACAAATGACAAATAAGTTGTTAAATGAAATTATTAGTGCAAAAGCCGACACTCTTGTAGGAGGGATTGGAAATTGGCAGTTTGTATATAAAGAAACTCCTATGGTATGTATTACTGATGCAACCAATAATCGAATGCGCATTATAGCACCGATTACAGAATCAAGTATTTTAGACAAGAACTTATTACTGGACGCTCTTACTGCGAATTTTCATTCTGCACTAGATGTTAAGTATGCTATCTCTAACGGAATTCTTTGGTCTGTATTTATACATCCTTTAAAAGAACTTTCTACTAAACAAATAGAAAGTGCCATCTCCTAAGTACACTTGGCAACAAAAACTTTTGGAACCACATTTTCTAGTACCGAATTAATTTTTGGAGTAGGATCTTTGAAAAAAGAAAAAGAAGAAGACGTTAAAAAAGAAAATACACGTAAATTTTAGTCTTTAGGGTCAAAACTATAAGATGGAATTTTCCCTTTTACTCCTTTAAAAAAGTCATACATAACTAAGAGGTCATTATCTATATTTCCAGTAGGATAAAACGGTTTGGATATTTTATTTTGTTTTTTACCAAAATCAAAAGTCACCATAATAATAGGAACATTAGCTTCTTGTGCAATATAATAAAAACCTGTTTTCCATGATGAAACTTTTTTCCTAGTACCTTCTGGTGCCAAGGTTAACCTTAATTCATCTCTTTTTTTAAATTCTTCAGCTATGATTTCTACTTTATTCTGTCCTGAAGTTCTATCCAGAGGAATCCCTCCTACTCTTTTAAAATACCAACCAAAAGGCCATTTAAAAAGCTCTTTCTTTCCCATAAAACTGATTTTTACACCAGTGATTTTTCTAATTAACAAACCAATATAAAAATCATGCCAACTAGTATGCGAAACAGCTATTATTACACACTTTTTTGTAGTATCCTCACTAAAATCCCCTATCATCTTCCACCCTAAAACTTTATGATAAATAAAAGATGATAATCGCCTCATTATAATTTATATAAGTGTATGGATAATTGTCTTAGTACTATAAGGTACGATAAATTGCTTTAAGTTTATCTGCATTAATTTTATCTTGCCAATTCTTACCTAAAGCATTTTCCCATAATGGCGCCAAACCTAGGGCAACAGAAGTCATTGTATCCAATTGATCTTCTGATACATTGGCACAAATTCCTTCTGGCAAATTAATGTTATGAATTGTTTTCATTTTCTTAAATAACGCCACCCCTTCTGGATAATATTCACCTAGTTTATCAAATACAATACAATTCCCTATTCCATGCTTGGTTCCTAAAACATATGCTAATCCATAACTCATAGCATGTGCAACACCTACCTGGGAATAAGCAATACTCATTCCTCCGTGCCAAGAAGCCATCATAAGTTTTGCATCTGACTCTCTTTTATCTAGGGTATTTTCTAGAAAAATTTCTTTACAAAGGTCAAGTGCTTTTTCTCCATAGCTCTGACTAAATGCATTAAGGTAAGTACCATTTAATGATTCAATACAGTGAATATAGCAATCCATTCCTGTATAAAACCATTGATCTTTAGGAACATCTTTTATCAATTCTGGATCCAAAATTACCTGATCGAATGGAGTGAAATCCGAATTAATTCCAAGTTTACGTTCAGGACCGGTTAACACAGTTGTACGAGAAACCTCTGCTCCAGTTCCGGATATTGTTGGAATACCGACATGATAAACAGATTTATTAGATACCAAATCCCATCCTTGATATTTTGTAGCACTCCCTGGATTTGTAAGCATAATTGCAACAGCTTTTGCCAAATCCAATACTGAACCTCCTCCAATACCTATAATGCCACTAGGCAAAAATTGATATTTATTTTTTATATCAGATACCAAGCTATCTACCTGAGATGTTTTAGGTTCTTCTTTTGTTGAAACATATATAATAGTATCATTTCCTGATAGTACTATTCTATCTTCAATAAACGAAGTATCATTCTTAAAAACATCATCAATTAAATATATAAATGGCGATCCTTTTTTACGTTCTGATGATAAAATATCATCTAACTGATTAAAAGCCCGATTACCAAAGACTACACGAGGCACCATTGGGAAATTTTTATGAATAGAAGTCTTATCAACTTCTGGAGTAACTATAGGTTCTATACTCAAAAGGTTCTCTTTATTAATTATTTTTTTAGCCTTTTCTAAATCCTCTGGGGTATCTATTTCCACACCCTCATGATGTGTTTCTATCATTTTTATATTTTTACCATATTCTAGATATCGGATACATTCTATTTTTTCCGAAGCTTCTAGAGTTCTCATTGGTAAACGATAAAAATCTAAAATAGCTTGTTTTCTAAACGCATAAATCCCCTTATGCTTATAATATGTGTGCTTTATTTCTTTATCTCTTGGATAAGGGATTGGCGCTCTTGAGAAATACAAAGCATAATCATCCTTATCAACAATTACTTTTACACTATTAGGATTAACAATATCATCCCAATCATTCATTGGTGTCATTAAACTAGCAAGATCAATTCGATCGGCATCATCATCATTAAACACTTCGAGTACTTTCTCTAAACTATCTCTCTCAGTAAATGGCTCATCTCCTTGGACATTAACAACAATATCAACATCCATATCTTCTACAGCTTCGGCTATTCTATCACTGCCACAGTCATGTTCCTTAATACTCATAATAGCCTTACCTCCATGTGACATTATTTCGTCATAGATAATTTTACTATCAGTAACTACATATACATCGCTAAATAACTTTGTATTCAGAGCCGCTTCATATGTTCTTAAAATAACTGTTTTTCCTCCTAGATCTTGCATTAATTTTCCCGGAAATCGGGATGCTGCATATCTCGCGGGGATCATCGCGATAGTTTTCAGCTTAGTTTTGTTCAAAATTGATTGCTTTTTACTCGACAAAAATAACTTTTTTAAATCAATTTTAAGAAGACCTAATAAATACTTTTTTATAAACTTTCCTTAAACCAAAAAACAACATTATAACAAATATAATTGCTATAAATGGTAAAAACACTGACAATACAGACATCACAGTAGCCGTACCAGTCTCGGCAGTAGCTATGATTGGGTTTGCAATTCCGCCTGTTGTGGCTGTAGATGTAAGCCTGGATGCACCCATTGTGCTTTTTACTGTAGTAGCTGTTCCACCTCCTGCAATAATTGCCAATGCCCAGGTTACAATCGGACTTAAATTAGCAGCTGTCGAGACCACAACTGCTGTACCTGCAATTGCTGCAAGAGGAATAGCAATTGTATCCAATAAATTATCAAACCATGGAATATAATAAGCTAAAATCTCAATGATGGTAGCCACGGACAAAACAATCAATGCCGTCGTTCCTCCTACCCATTGCCAATCTCCATTTAATGGAATTATATTATAATGCCCCGCTATACTAACGGCTAATAATGGTAAGAATATCCTAAATCCAACAGATGCTGCTAATCCAATTCCGAGACAAATACTTAAAATCGTTTCTTGCATATTCTATACATACTAGTTTTCTATAAAAAAATCATCCTTAAACCCTATCAAGTATAACTTTACTTTAGCTCTTGTTACAGCAGTATATAGCCATCTTAGATAATCTTTATCAATACCGTCGGGAAGATAAGGTTGCTCAATAAACACAGTATCCCATTGTCCTCCTTGGGACTTATGACAAGTTATTGCATGAGAAAATTTCACTTGTAATCCATTAAAAAACTTATTGTTTTTTACTCCTAAAAATTTTTTATATTTAGATTTCTCTTCCTCATAATCTTTCATTACTTCTTGATATAACTTATTAGATTCTTCATAAGACAAAGAAGGTGTTTCAGAAGTTAATGTATCCAAAATCAATACAGTTTCCAATGGTCTTTGATTTGGATAATCTACCATTGCTATTTTTACTTCTGCAAAACGAAAGCCATACAATTCTTTAATCGTATAAATCTCTAATACTTTAATGATGTCACCATTTGCGATAAACCCAGCTTCACTTTTAGAATCCAACCAAAAATAATTATTCTTCACTACCATTAGGTAATCTCCTGCCGACAATTCCTCTTCCTGAAAAAGTATCCTAGATCTAATTTGCTGATTATAAATATTTGCTCTCTTATTTGATCTAACTATAATTACCGATTCTTCATGACCAACAGAAGTATATGCATCATTCAACGCCTCCATAATATCGTGGCCATCTACCAATCTAACAATATCCTGATACTTGGAAACCTCAAATTGAAAAGATTGATAAAAACCTTCATTAAGTAATTCTCGTAATGAAGTTGCATTCATTAAAACACCACTACCCTCTGCTTGCCGTACTACTTCATCCAGTTCTATCTGAGTTACTTCTTTATTAAAACTCATTGACAAGGTATCCATATCTAAAGCTGGACTTACTTCTAATTTTACAGGTGGTAATTGCGCTGTATCACCAATAAAAAGAATCTTACAATTATGTCCGGAATATACAAACATCATTAAATCATCCAGTAACGATCCATTTTCGAATAGCTTACTGTCACTAGGAATATCAGGTATCATTGAAGCTTCATCAACAATAAAAACAGTATTTCTTTTTTTATTTTGTTTTAGTTGAAATGCTAACCCCCCACTGCTGTTTTTTTTCGGATAATAAATATTTCTATGTATTGTTTGTGCCTGTCTGCCAGAATAATTACTAATCACTTTTGCAGCACGTCCAGTTGGTGCTAATAGTACGGAATTCAGTTTTGCCTTCCCTAAATTCTTAACCAAAGTTCCAATTAGAGTCGTTTTCCCGGTACCTGCATATCCTTTTAATAAAAAAAGTGCGTCTTTGGTACTTGATAATACAAAATTTGCGAGTTTCTGTAATACTATATCTTGTTTCAAAGTGGGGTCAAACGGGAAATCATTCTTTAGCAATTCATAAAATTCTGTTTCCCTCATGAAATATCTTTAGTCATTAAACCCTTATTCTGTTAATAAATCAAAGATAGTAATGATTTTTTGGCTATAAACTTTTACGATAAAAAAAAAATTGTAGATTTGCGTATACACTAATATCTAAAAGCTAAAATAAAAAATGAAAATTGTTCTTCAACTAGTTCTATGGGTGGTTATCGCGGCCTTGGGATACATGGTATATAATTCGATTATGGGACCTGTAAGATTTAATAAGGTAAGAAATGTTCGATACACAAAAGCAATTGAGAACTTAAGAGATATCAGAAACGCAGAATTGGCAGTTAAAACAGTAACAGGAAAATTCGAAAAGGATCCTAATAAGCTGATTACTTTTATAGATACTGCAAAGTTTACACTTACACAACGTAGAGATTCTAGTTTTATAAGATTCAATAAAGTATTACAAATTGATGAGCCAAGAGATACAGTAGTCGTAGACACTCTCGGGTATGCTTCTGTTAAAGATTCTTTGTTTAAGGGTACAGATAGATATAAATCAATGATGAAAGTCCCAGTAGAAGGACAAGATGCTAATTTCGAACTAGATGCTGGTTTTATTGATAAAAACGGTATTAGAGTAGCTGTTTTTGAAGCGAAAGTAGCTAAAGATATATTATTACACGATCAGGATAAAGACCTACTATTCCAGGAAAAAGAAGTTGTTTCTGTTGACGGGGTAAATGGCACACATCTTTCTGTAGGTTCAATGATAGAAGTAAAAACTACTGGTAACTGGCCGAAATCTTATGGTGCAAACGACCAATAATACAATTGATAATACAACATATACATTGTCCATTCAGGTTAGCCTGAATGGACTTTCTTTTTGCATTGTAAGTTCTGATTATAAAATTATTACTTTAGAAGAAGAAGCTTTTGGTATTCAATTATCTCCGGATCAAGTTCTAGAAAAAATAAAGAATATATTTGATCATAGCCCACATTTAAAGTATAGTTTTAAAACTATTGAAGTTATATACCAGAATGACCTATGCACATTTGTCCCTAAAGCATTATTTGACAAAGAGCTACTAAATCAGTATTTAAAGTATTCTATAAAAGTATTAGAGAATGATTTTATAGCCTATGATGAATTAGATCAACATGAAATAGTTACTGTATATATACCGTATATCAATATTAACAATTTCTTTTTTGAAACTTTTGGCTCTTTTACCTATAAGCATTCATCAAGTATACTAATTGATACTATACTCAGAAAGAATAAAAATAAGGAAACGACTACTGTATATGCCCATATGAATTCTAAGTACTTTGATCTATTAGTCGTCGAGAAAGGAAAATTAGTTTTAGGAAATACTTATTTACATGAAACTAAAGAAGATTTTCTATACTATCTAATGTTCGCCACAGAACAGCTTCAGCTTAATCCAGAAGAATTTCAGTTATTATTTGTAGGAAATATTGCTAAGAATAGTGATTATTATACTATTGCACGTACTTATATTAGGAATGTTGATTTTGGAAAAAGAGATGATTCATATGAAATTCCTGAAACAGTTAGCCCTTTTGATACTCACCAACATTTTGTTTTACTAAGTCATTTTTAATATGCGAATTATTTCTGGAATATATAAAGGAAAACGATTACAAGCACCAAAAAAATTGCCTGTTCGACCCACCACTGATATGGCTAAAGAAGGTCTATTTAATATTCTAAATCATCATTATAGTTTTTCTCAAGTTACCCTATTAGATCTTTTTGCTGGTACTGGTAATATTAGTTATGAATTTGCATCAAGAGGTTCACAACAAATTACTGCAATTGATGCGCATTATGGATGTGTTGGGTATATTAAAAGTATATCAAAAGAACTTGACTTTTCTATTGAAACAATAAAAAGTGATGTATACTCATACTTAGAAAAAGTCAAACGGAAGTCGGATATTATTTTTGCTGATCCTCCTTATGATTTTACAACGGAACAATTTAAAAAAATAGCTCAACTCGTTTTTGAAAATGATTTACTTAATGATAATGGGGTATTAATTATAGAACACTCTAAACACACTAAAATTGAAGATACTCCTAATTTTAGTAATTCTCGTAAATATGGCGGGTCGGTTTTCAGTTTTTTCTGGAAATAAACAACCAGTTACTAGAAAAAAACAACTAATCAACTTTCCATACAACCTACTGAGGTTCAGAAATTTTTAATAGCAAATTATTCTTTTTCCCATCATAAATCTCAAAGAACATATCCTTATTAGGAAGCTCTACTCCTTTACTTACTTCTAGAAGATCAAGGCGAGAATTTCGCACATCACTACCTGTAAGAACAGGTTCCTTAACAACTTTGCCAGTTATATCATCTATAGTATAAGATATTAGATACAGAAACTCTTTTTTACCATCAAAATATCTGGTTGGAAATTCATCAAATGCTCGTTTTAAATTTAAAAAATCATCAATATGCAACAAATAGTACTTCCCATTTTTAACTAACGTATAATAAGACATACTACGCTTACCTCGAGTTCCAATTTGATATTTAGGTAATTTATGAAACCAAATTATCTTTCCTTCAGAAGAGAGTTTAGATGCAATAATATCTCTATAATAATATGTGTATGTAGTTCTGGAACCTGAAGAACTAGACGTAGTAAATGATTCTACGTATCGTTGTTCTCCAAATAATACAATTCCTCCATCATCACTATAGGTTATACTATTGACTTTTATGTTTTCAAAATCTTTTTTATCATCTTTTTTCTGAGTTCCTTCATTAATTCGTTCTTCCCTTTTTAAAGTTAATTGCCTTAAAATATTTTGAGGAATATCACTTTTAACTATAGAATTAACAATACCTTCTCCGCTAAGGTTTGCAGAAAATATACCCGAAACTTCTAACTTGTCATCATTATTACTATAGAAACCAGAAATTCTTATTTTACCATATTTATCTAAACCAATTACTGCATCCATAATGGATTTTCCAGAAATTTCAATTTTGCTTTTTTTAATTTCTTTGGGATTCTCCTTTATTTCAAATACTTCTGTTCTATATCCAGATTCTAATTTATTCTTCTCTTCAGCACCTGCACCAAAAATAGATGCTGTCATATAAAAAGTACCTTCGTTATCAATTGCAAAATCCTCATTTTCCATTCGTTCCGTAGCATAAGGTAACGTAACTTTTCTTTTCCAAAGTAATTTTAACGTCGAATCATATACGTTAATCCCGATTTTATCTGCCTTATCATTAGCTGTTTTTATCCTAAATAAAACCAACAATTTATTTCCATCAAATGACTTTTTAAAAATAAATTTATTTATTCTCCCACCTGCATCGAATCCAAACGTACTCTTAAAACCAAAATCATCGCTTATATTCTCTTTATCACTACCTACGAGTACCGGTTTTTCGGCAATTATACCAGTTAATGAGATTCTTTGGGCGAAAGCTTTATCTTTTATAGTATAAAAAACTACTGCCCTGCCCCCTAGATCCATGACAGTCTGAAAATCGCCTTTATCTTCTATAATTTGCCTTTTTTTCACATCTTCTTTTAGATCTTTCAACGAAAATCGCTGTATGGTCATGTCTTTTCTTCCTTTTTTGATAGAAACCATCCTATCTCGTGAAGCGACATAGTAAGAATTGATACCCTTAATTCTCTTGTACTTTTCACTAGCATTAAAGGTAAAATCTCTAGATAATATAGGCTTTTGGGCAAAAGTAAATCCAGAACAAAATAAAAATATAAATAAAATACTTCTACTCCAGATTGTTTTCAATTTTTTATTTGTTTGCATAATACGAATAATTAGGTCAAGTACACAAATATATGATTCTTGATTGAAACACCTATTTTTTAAAAAGAATGATTTTTTGCAAAAAATTGTTTTCACCTATTTTGGGCATAACATTAATAAATGCAATTTTGTTAAACTTCTTAGACTACAATACTAACACCATTTGTCATTCGAATTTACTGGAAAATAACAACTGGTATAATTTTCTTTGTATAAATAATCGATATATTTTCTCTAAAAAATATCTTTTAGTATAATTTTTAAAAACTCGTTTTCTAAAAAAAACTGATTTTCAGGTTTTTAAAAAAATATGCTATTAAAAACAAAAATAATGTAAAAAAAATGTTGCATTGTAGATTCATAAAAGCTACATTTGCATCCGCATTTGAAACATTAATGCAGAGTTCTTAACTAGGAATTGATTTAGGAGAGGTGCCAGAGTGGTAATGGAGCAGATTGCTAATCTGTCAACGCGTAAGTGTTGCCAGGGTTCGAATCCCTGTCTCTCCGCAATAATATTTTGAAATTTTATTCAAAATTCGGGGTGTAGCGTAGCCCGGTTATCGCGCCGCGTTTGGGACGCGGAGGTCGCAGGTTCGAATCCTGCCACCCCGACCAGTGTAAAGCCTTCATTGTCAGTTGACAATGAAGGCTTTTCTAGTTTAAGGGTGGCTATCACGTCAGTAGCGACGTCAGTAAATAACGAAATAATTGAAACTTTTAAACTCGTTTGCAAAAATGAATTTCAAAATATGCCAAAGTTTAAAAAAGCAGAAATTGTAAAATCCAAAGCTGTTAATGGGGATTATTTGAAATTTTATATTTGGGATGCTCAAAAAAATGATTTAGTACGAAAAAGGTTATATGCTCCATCCGAATATAAAACAAAACCCGAAAAAACAGCATTTCTAAAAGATCGTAAAAAGCAAATTAACAAACTCCTCGAAGAAGGTTATCATATAGACCGAAATAAGTCCGAAAAACAAAAAACGGTAGAGGTTAAGGAAACTAAAGAAAATACCAAAAAAGAACCTGTAACTATTCGTAAAGCCCTTGATAAACTTGTTATATTACGAGAAGCAAAGAAACATTTTCCTAGAGGTATTAGTTTTTTTAAAAACACGGTACTACTATTTGTAGAATGGGGCGAAAAGTTAGACCAACCCATTAAGTATGTTGACGATATTACTTTCCACATCATACAAGATTATCAAATGTACATACTTACAGATCGTGAAAATTCATCTAAAACACATAATAATGTATTAGGCGTTCTGAGTGCATTTTATAATGAGTGTATAGATCAAGAATGGGTTAAAGCAGAAAACCCACTAAAAAAATTCGGTAAACTTCCTACAGATTATGGGACAAAAAATAAACCATACACAAACGAAGAAGTAGTAGAAATGAAAACATATATTTTGGAAAATGATCCGTATTTATGGGTTATTATTTCATTTATATACTACTCTTTTATGCGCCCTGTTGAATTAAGAAGGATGAAAATAAAGGATATTGATTTAGAGCAAAATCATATCAGAATTAAAGTTAGTCAAAGTAAAACAAAAAGGCATGACCTCATACCTATTGCCCCTGCTCTTAGAAAAATTATTGAAAAAATGAACCTCTCAGAATATCCAGAGGATTTTTATGTTTTAGGAGGTTATAAAAAACCTTCTAAAACTCCCATGGGGACTAATTATATGACTAAGCATTTTTTAAAGATCAAAAAGCATTTTGGTTTTGATCTGGATGATGATTATACATTATATGGATTTAAACATACTGCTTGTGTAAATTGGTACAAAGAGGAGAAAGATATAATTAAAATACAGAAAATGAGCCGCCACACAACGATAACTACTACGGAACGCTATCTTAAGTCAATGGGGTTATTAAAGGATGAAAATGCAATTTCTAGGCTGCCTGAGATATAAAAAAAGGTGCATCTAGCACCTTTTTTTATGTTTTGTTATTTTAAAATTCAACCTTTATATTTTCTGCAAAATCTGTTCCTATAGCATATTTACATTATCCATAAAAAGTATTAAAAATCGAAAGGAACATTGTAGAAAAAACGTTTTTTCGTTTTTTTATTATAAAGCGTAAAATGTGTAAATCCTTTATTTGGTATTTTCGTATCTAAGAATTTGCGTATACTAGATGTAATTTCAAGGTCATAAATAACTCTTTTTTTGAAATCTTTTCCAAAAATATTTTTCAATTCTTCTAACTCCGTTTTTGAAATAATTCTTTTGAATCTTGTGTGAATTTTTAGTTTCTTGGTTTCTTTTTCTAACATATTAAAACCACTTATGGATGATTTTAAAGAACTCTTTTCGTAGTTTAAAGTTACGCCATCTACTATATTTGCTCCACTAATACTAAAATATGCATCTTCAATATAAATGGAATTTTCATAATTATTACTTAAATCAAAGACTTGCGGTATATAAAAATAAACATAACTACTGTCTCGCTGTTGATAATTGGAGGAAGCTACTTCAAATTTGATCGGAAGATTACTTTTCTTAATTTGATGAGTAATACCAGCTTTTTGATTTCTATTGTTACAAGATAGAAAAATAATAAAGATAGCAAGTAGAATATTTTGCATAACACTTTTGTTTATTAATTTATTCCAAATATATAGCATCTATATAATATTTTTTTGTTTCTTCTTCTCCTGATGTTTGTATTAAATAAGAATATGTATTTTCTTTAACATATTCAGAGGGAAAATAATCATAATCTCTTAATTCTTCGTATGAAGTTAGTTCTCCATTTAAAACTTTATTATGAGCTTCTTGTGAAACATTTCTTACAATAAGATAATTAGACAACTCATCAGCATAAGTTCGTTCAATTAAAGTATTGATTGCATCTAACCCATTATGCTTATTAATGTGAATTAATTCCTTTCCGTATTCACTCATATCATTTAACATACTGTTAGTTACTTCTGTTGCTATTGCATCTGTAACCATAAATAAAGAACCTAACTCTGTCAATACTTCAGATGCTAATACCATCGGAGCATCTAGCACCTTTTTTTATGTTTTTGTTATTTTAAAATTCAACCTTTATATTTTCTGCAAAATCTGTTTCTATAGCATATTTACATTATTCATAAAAAATCTTAAAAATTCAAAGGCACATTGTGGAAAAAATGTTTTTTCGTTTCATCATTATATAACGTGAAACGTATAAATCCTTTGTGAGGAATTTTTTTATTTAAAAACCTTATAAAACTTGAAGTCATTTCTTTGTCATAAATCTTACCTTTTTCAAACTTAGTATTAAAAAAAACTTCTAATTCTTTTAATTCAGAGTTGGAAATGATTTTTTTAAACCTTGTATACAATTCTAATTCTAATGTCTCATTCTCAAATATTTTTATGTTATTTGGTCCTGAGGAGAACTTATCATTTTTTAAAAAAAAGTTGGCAGCTTTCGAGACATTTCCTCCTCTTTCGCTCCAATAAGTATGTTGAAGTGAAATAGGGTTATTGAAACTAGAAATTAGATTAAATTTTTGGGGTAAAAACAGATGTACATAAGCACTATCTGATTCATAAGCATTAAAAAATACAACTTCAAATTTAGTAGGAAGTTTAGTCTCAAATACTTGATGCTTTATTTTTTCTTCTTGTGCTTGATTTTTACAAGAAATAAAATTGAATGAGATAATAAGTAAAAAAAGGAATATGCAACTTTTCATTTTAACATTATTAAACATTTTTTATCACTAAAATTCCAAAGGTATTTTATGAATGATGTTTTTTTTGTTTTCTACATCAAAAAATATTGAGATTACATATCCTTTTTCTAAAATTTTCCTTTTTAAAAAAGAACGTAAATACGGTTTGAATTTTAAGTCATATATTTTATTTTTAATAAATTCTTGCTTGAATAAAGTATTAAATTCCTGATTGCTCAATAATAATTCAAATCTCACAAATGATTGATAATGTTCTTGTTGCTTGTTTTTTAAATATTCTGTTCTAATACCTTTTACCAGTTTTTTGTTGTGTTTAAAATACACTGTTCCATGTCTTACATTTGGGCTTTTTTCACTCCAGAAATTATGTTTAATTTTGAGTTTAGAACCGCTATTGTTGACATATCTAAATTCAAGAGGTATATAAAAGAGTGTTGGAACACTATCTTGTTTTTTCTCTCCAATCTTTACTTTTAATGGTAAATTCGTATTATGGAATGTTTTATGGGTTATTTTTTCTTCTTGAGCATTGTTATTACAGGAAGATAAAAGTAATATAAGAGTAATTAATACTTTCGATATAATCTTGTTCATTATTTTAGTATGTTTCGCTATAAACAGCATCAATATAGAATTTTTCTGCTTCAGTATCTTTATCTTTAACAAAGATCAAATAAGAATATTTTGTACCAAAATCATTAATAGGTTCAAATTGATCTAATTCCATGATTGTTTTGATTTCTCCACTCATTACTTTATAATGAGCTTCACTAGAAATATTTTTTTGAAGAAAGAATTCTCCTAATTCATCAGCATAAGTTCGTTCAATTAAAGTATTGATTGCATCTAACCCATTATGCTTATTAATGTGAATTAATTCCTTTCCGTATTCACTCATATCATTTAACATACTGTTAGTTACCTCTGTTGCTATTACATCTGCAACCATAAATAAAGAACCTAATCCAGTTAATGCTTCAGATGCTAATACCATTGGATTAATTTTTGCTGCTTGTTGTGTAGTAGCTGACTGTAAGGCTGCCGAGGTAGTTGTTCTTTTTGCCGTTTCGGCAATTGTCTTTTTTGCAGCCTCCTCCGCAAGATCTCTGGTTGCCCATTTAAGTGGTTTTGTACCTGAAAAAGTAGAGAATACACTAACCAATGATGAAGGATTGGGAATCCCTGTACTACCACCATCTTGCGCAAAAAAACTATGTATAGTTGAACCTACTTGTACATAATCATAGAATCGTAACAACTCTCTTGCATTTCTTATTATACCTACTGTTGCTTCTTTTAAATCTACACTATTAAAATATTCTGAAAATGATTTTCGTATCATTCTTTCTTCTTCGTTTATGTCTATGTAAGAGAATGTATCTTTAATTGCAAATGCAGATGCACTCTTAACCTCATATCCAACACTATGTATAACTTCGTTTTTAGTTAGATTTATAGTTTCTCTGTACACTTGTTTTTTAATCATATTAACCTCTGAGAGGGTATTGGTTTTAGTTATGATTTTTACTTTAATAATAACCATATTGGAAATCTTACCTTCAAATCCTGTTGCCTTTGCTACATTATTAGCTTTTTTAACAGCATAGCGTATTAACTTCCCGTGTTTATCATATTGCTCTGTACGCTTCTCATCATCTTGTTTTATGGAAGTTTCCCCTACAGGATTAAAGCAAGTTACGATCAAATTTCCTTCTCTATCAAAAAATTCAGGCATGCTACTTCCTTCGTTGACAGGAATAATCCAAAGATTACGATCATTATACCCAACTCTTAAACGATCATCATTTTCATCTTTAGGGAAGGTTTCAGAAATATTTTTGTAAGATATTTTCCAGTATAATTCTATGGTATGATCTCTGGTCATGGAAAATCCTTCATGATCATCCTTTATAACTGGTTCCCAACTATTATGAAGTTTTACCTCTAGGGTTGCTATTCTTTTATCACCTATTTGTTTAACTTTTGCTTTTGCAGTAACAGGATCATTAGGGAATTCGGAATCATCTGGATCAAGTACATCTCCCGCACTTCCTTCTGGGCTGCCCCATAACCATTCGTCATAATCGAATAATTGAAAATCTAGTTCTTGCTCTGGTTGTATGCCTTTTACTTCTACATGAAAATACATAGTATCTCCTAATGGAACAGCTACTTTTTCTCTATTACTATCCTCATCAAGTATTTTGTAGATATATGGTTGTTCTCCTTCTCTATCATACGTCCACCATCCTTTTACTATTTGAGGTTTAATAAAGTTGGCTGTTATTGTTTTGCTTTCTCCATCAGCAAAAGTGATTTTAAATTTAGTATTGCCCATAATTTATGCTTCTTGTTGTTCTATAACTTCTAACTCTATAACTTCTAAGTTATTACCTATGGTGAAATCTTTGATAGTATCATTTTTTAATACTGCCCCATTATATTTAAAATCATGTTCATTATCATCTAAATTAATTGTGATTATATGACCTATACGATTCTTGGTTTCTATATGTAATAAAATGGTTTGATCTATTTCGTATTCTTCAATCTCATTACCTAGTTCGTCCGTTATAAAATATGCGGTTAACTCTTTTCCATCTTCCCTAACGGTTGGTGCTGCTTCTTCTATAAATGGATTAGAAGGATTAGCGGGTAACTCGAAAATAGTACCTTTTATTCTCTGTATCATTGGGCTTATAGTAACCTCCATAATAATAGGTTCTGTACTCGCAGCATTAAAATGCTCTTTAAGGTAGGATATAAAAGCATTGGCAAACTCTATATCAAAATCCTTTTGTATCCCATCACGGCGATATGTTCTAATATATCCCTTAACCATCTGTGTCGGAGATAACATGGCTTCATACATCCCGCTATCATCTCTTGTGGCTGCAAATTGTACTTGTATACTACCTCCATGGGTTCTGGTAGTTGGGCGACCAGTATTGTCCACCATTTTTTTTAGATTATACTTTATATCAATAAGGGGGTATTCTTTTTCGAAAATGAAAAGTGTAGCTTTAAAACTCATATAATAATAATATATCTGTGTGGTTAAGAATCGCTAAATTTAAACTTTTATTGTCTAAAAACAGAGTCTAAAAAAAGGGAAATTATAATTAATCTTTAGTAGTGTTATAAAATATTAACTCAGATATCCCTTAAATTAGTCCATATCATTAGGGAATTTAATTTTGCTCTGGTGATACATGAAATGGATTTTTTCATATAAGAATTTTTCCCTTGTTTCATCGAGACAATATTTAAATAAAAACACACCAGTATTTTCTCCTAATCCTTCTAGTATATCATATAATTTATGTAACGGTATCGGTTTTAAAAAATTTGGTTGCATTTTTTAAATTTTAGTTTTGATAAAAATTTTAATAACAAATAGTCATAAGCAAGAAATGAAATAAATTAACAATCTAAACAATTAATGTAGTTAACAACAATATACATTGATATAATGCCCACAATAGCCCCGATTATGAAACTAGGAACTTTATCTAATACTTTAATCCAGTTAATTTTCATGATTTATAATTTTAAAAGAGTTCTCAATAAAAAAAAGGATGTAGGAGTAAATCACAAAGGTTACGGGGTATTTAACACAAACTCAATAATTATTAATCATGATTTTTTAATACTCCTACATTCCTAAGATATTAGTGTATTACCAATTTTAAGAAGTTAGAAAATCCACATTTAGGGGTTTCTTGTTTTTTTATAATTCTTTAGGTTGATTTTCTTGATAGCGCCATGTATTCTATTAAATGCATGCCTGTATATTTTAATTTTACTTTCTTGTTTTTCTTGTGTCTCGACCTCCACAATCGGGTCAATATTTTCTAATACTTCCTTAATCACATCTTTGGTTAAATCTGTATTGGTTAGTTCTGCTATTTTCTTTTGCACCAATAGTTTATCTTCATCGTTTAGTTTTTTATAGGTAGCATTAGAGTTGAGCATAATAAGTAAGTCTTGTAGGTTTTTAGTTGGGTCTGGTTCATCATAAAAGGTATGCCAAGTATTAAATAGTACAAAATTTCTGGTACGATAGATTAATTGTAGTGCTTGATCTTGGGGCTTACCTTTTTTAAATAATTTAACAATCCATTTGTATAGTAGTCTTTCATAACATGTATCACTACTATTCTCTAATAAAATAGTACGCATGAAATCATCTACTTTCATATTTAATGACTCTACAATAAATTTTAAATATTGATTGAATCTTCTTTCATATTCGAGACTGTTGTTTATCATATGATTTTAAATTAACAGGTGAAAAGCAAATTGATTTTATTCTAATTGTAATTTTTTAATTATCCTGTAAATGGATTTGATTCGCTTATCATTGATTTTTTGATTATGTTTTATGAATTTTTGTAAAGTTCCCTCTGGAATCTTTGCCCTTCTATCAAAGCCTGCCTTATTCAACAAATCAGAATTTGTCATAACCCAACTTTCAGTCTTAATTCTTAATTCTAACTTATCTTCTCGTTTACTATTCATTTTTTTTGTTTCTCTTTTACAATTCCCTAGCTTTAACTTTAATTTTTCTAAAGAGAATGTAAAAACTACTAGTATTATAGTTTATTTAATAAGGTTTAACCGTAAAAAGTTATATATTTGATTGAAATATATTGCTTAATAGTTCAAAACTAGTCAAAATAAATTGACTAAAAAAATAAATACACAAAAAATGTCGAGTATTAAAGATCGAATCACTGAGTTTATAAGGTATAAGGGTATCACAAAATATAAATTCTATAAGGAAACTGGAATGACTAGAGGGGTTTTAGAAAGTAAAAGCGGGATTACGGAAGATAACATTACGAAATTTATCGCTTATTATCCTAATGTAAATCTTGATTGGCTTATTAAAGGAATAGGAGAAAAAGAAACAATTGAAAAGAATGAAAAAATTGATAAAAATAAATCGAATACGGCTCATAATTTATCTACTGATGTGCAAAATGATGAGGACATTTTAAAAGATAATTTACTTAATTTATTAGTTAATGATGAGGAAATAAAAAACGCTTTTAAACATTTTATAGGTAAAGAAATTAATTTATTTGCTTCGAAAAAGATAATGAACCTAGTAAAAGATAAAGATTTTTTTAGAGTTATTACAAATTATCTAAATGAATTAGAAGGGAAACAAAATTGATTTAGGAGGTAACAATATATTATTTTTTATTCAAGCTATTAATCTTCTCCTCTGAAATTTTTGCAATTCTTTTTAATTCCTCGTAGCTAGTATCACCGCCTTCCCTTGTCAACCTTATTATCTCTACTTCTATAAACCATTGTAAAGTTTCCGATTCTTCAAATTCTTTTTCAAGCTTTTTGAGTAATTCTTTTCTACTAGGAAGTGATGAATTATTTTTTTTCATTTGCCACTCCTTTTTTAATTTCTGAAATAACATCGTTTAAATTATCTCCTGTAATATCAACCATTGCCTTATATGTAACAATATCCTTATTATCCGAAGGCATTATTTTGGCTATATCATTAACTGTCTTCACTCTTTTATCTAAAAGAGGAATACTATCAGATATTTTATAATACTTTTTGGATGCTTCCGAAATCGATTTTAAATACTTATTAATTAAGATAGCTATTGATATTGAAATACCTAAAGCCATTGTGTAATAAATTATTGGATTCCAATCTCTAGTAGATGAAGCAGTAAAAGTCCACAATAAATAATAAAAGGCAACAGAAAGAAAAACTATTGATATATATCGTTGTACTTTATATACCGATCTTATTTCAATAAAGTTTGCAGTAAATGACATTATTAATGCACCTAACCAAATTGTTAAGGGCATTCCTAAAGAATATAAAAAGATTCTTGCGTTTTTGAAACCAAATATTCGTTCAGTAGACCCTCTATCAAAAGGAACATGTAAAAAAGGTGCAATAGCGGCAATTATTGCACCAAATGTCATAATAAATATTATTAAGTTAATTTTAGTTTTACTATTCGTCTTGATCTCCGTCCTCCCCAGGGATTTGAATGTCTTCCTTTTCAATTTGAAACTTTTCTTGGTCATTTACTCCTATTTCTTCATTTACTTCCTTTGTTACACAACTGTTAAGTAGAGTCAAGGATAAAGTTAAAAAAATAGCTTTAAGAAAAAAGTGGTTTGATTTCATAATAATTGGTTCTTATAAATTTATTTAATTTTTGAGTGAAAAAATATATTTGTAATTGATTGATTTACAGATCAAATCTAAGTAAATATTTACTTAGATTTGCTGTCAAATTTCAGCTAAATTAAACGTAATTTTGCGGCTTTTTTAATTAAAAGTGCGGGAATATCCGCATAATTTTTACCTATATTTTAGCCGAAAACGTCAAATAGTTAAAGTTTTATTTATAAAAACAAGAGTAGAATAGTTAATCAATTGTTAGTTAGTGGTTTAAAACTAATGAATACCCATAATTTTAATATGGTATTACCATTCAACTAAGATTTATTCAATTGTGACCCAATTAATACACCTCCAACAAAAATACCGACATGTTTTATTGTATTCCAAGTTCTTTTACGGTTAGGGTGTTTAGTAGGCTTTATATCTAATCTGCCCTTATAATCGATTGTAAGGGCGTTAAAATCTGGTAGTGTATACTCATTTATATTTGGAATTCCTAGAGGAGTAAGTGTATGTATTTTAGCCTTATTGTCTTTAAGTAGTAAGGCAGTAAATAATGTATCATGAATAATTTTTTCCCTAAATACAGTATCTCTTTTGTATACATATACTTTCTGAGGTTTTATAATCTCTTTTATAACAATCTTTTTATAAGGTCTATTTATATAAACAGTATCAGTTTTGGTTATTGTGGTAACTAATGTTCTAGGTTCTCTTATTCCTGAAAACAAAACAAACAACAAAATGAGGATTACAGAAATATAAAACCATTTGTTGTTTAGTAACTTGATGATGGTGTTCATAACCTAAACAATTGTTACATAATTTCCGTTTCGTTTCCCTGATTTATACAGCACTGCTAGTTGTGTATGGTGTTTTCCAAAATTATTATGAAAATGTGGTTTATCTCTTTTTCTACCTTTCCAATCTCCACCCCACGAGAAACCAATTTTTTTACCAAATTCTCCTATTTTCTGCCAATTTGGATTCTTCCAGATTGCCTGACCGTTTTTGATTTCTACAACATCAAAAGCAAGTCCGTAGTTATGGTAACTTTCTCCCGCTTTGGCATGGGTTACTACTTTACCAGGAAAAGATCTTCCCTGAGCATATAATTTACTTTGTTCTTCCCAAGTTCTAAACGCAGAAGTTACTCGTAGTTTGATTCCTAGTTCTTTTTCTACTCTAATTATGAATTCTTTGACCTGTGCACGAATGGTAGGATGCAAAGTATTAATTCTACGATCTGAGACAATATCCCATGTTTTTTCTTTTAGATAATTTATAGTATTCAAGGTTAAAGATTTTAGGGTTGTACGTTTTTTATAAAGAATAACCGCAACGATGAGGGTTACGGTTATTAGGATAAATTTTCCCAAAGGGGTAGGTTTAAAAGATATTTTCATAAGATATTATTAGGTAACAATATTCCACCAGTTTTGAAAATCAGAAGCACTTAACTCTTTTCGCATTCGATCAGTAAGGGATTCTTCAAATTTTAGTTTATATGCATTGGCTACTTGTTGTAACCTTCCTTTAGTCTGGTGCGCTAATATTTCTATTTCTTTGGTATTTGTACCATCTAAATCAATGAGCCAAGAAATACCAGAGCGATTGGCAGCAGCACGATATTGCTGTGCTAATTGGTTAATGCTGTCACCTTCATTTTTATCAAACTTATTTTGGCGGTATCTGTGTATGGCTTTAGCTATTTTTTTTTTGAATACCCAATACAGGATAATAACCAGTATCGCTATTTGTACTTTTCTATTAGAAAGAATATTTTTTGCCCCATTGGCTAGGCTTGCCAGTATTAAAGGATTCATACTATTTTTAATTTTAGTTTTTAATGGATAATGATGTTAATCGCTAAATCGTTCAAATGCTTTTTTGGCAATGAGGATATAATCCGTTAAAGACAGTTCTTTACCTTCCTCCGGAACAACCTCTTTTACAAATTCTATAATTTCTGGATTCTCAACAATTACATTTACAGAACTTATTAGATCGTCATGTTGTAGATAGTCCTGTAAATCTTGGAATGCCTGTAATTTCTCTGTTAGCTGCCCTTCGTTTTCTGCCTTTACATCAAAAGTGATTTTATATGTTTTCATTTTCTGGTTGTATTTGTGATTCTATATTTTCTGTAGTGTCTATTTCTTCAATATCGATTTCATCCTCTTCGATTTCTGGCTCTGAAGCTACATTTGCTATTGGTTCATTTTCTGTTTCTTCGGCAAATTCAAAGTTTACTTTTCTACGTTCTTTTTTTGGTTGCTCAGTTTTTCCTAAAGATGTTTTGCTACTACTGTCTCCTTTCTTTATCCATTCTTTAAATAAGCCCCCTAATAGACTAGGAACATGTTTTGCATACCCCTTAATAGTTTCGCCCATTTCCTTTTGTTTTTCTTCGAAAATAGCTTCCTGTTGTGCTAGTGTTTGCTCTCGTTCCGCTATTCGACTTTCCCGATCCGTAAGCATCATTTCTTTAAACTGCAAGGTTTGCTCTGCTAATTTGTTATGTAATTCTGATTGGAAACGTTCTTCTTTTAGCTGATTTTCTTTGCGTAATCCTTCTAATTGTAATTCCATTTCCTGACGGATAATATCATTAGGAGATTCTATTGTTGTAGTTTCTGTCTGCGGAGCTTTTAAATTGATATTTACATTCCCGTTTTTATCTAATCTATGAGGTACACCGTTAATTTTTATGGTTTCTTCTTCTTCTGGCTCAATCCATTCTATAGCTTCATTGACACGAATAAAAATAGGTGTATTTTGACGGCTTGACTGTTCGTTTGTGCCAAACTTAACTTGTATTTCTGCATCAACATTATCCACTATGATTTTATCTAGTAGATCAGCAAAACTGCGCCCTTCTTGTGTGTCCTCGGATGATGTAATGGTAATTCCTGTTTCATCCTTGATCGACCAGTATTTATAGCGCGCAATTTTTTTCTTAGCTAGGTCAGGTGCTATATAGTTTTTAACTCGTTTCATCTAGTAGTATATTTTTAAAAATTGTACATAAAAATTGCTGTCTTGTGTCGCTTTAAAATTCACATTTCCGATAGCTCTAATGATTGTATTATTACTACCATTAAAAGTGTTCTTAGGGGTCAGTTGTTGTATAAAAGTTGGAGTTGCAATCTCTATATTAAAATCAGTTGAATCACAATGAAAAAAGTGTAAATAGATAACTTCATTTGCTGCTACATTGATTCGTGAAGGGTTATGTACAATCTCGTCCGTCTTATATTTAGGGCTTAATCCTTTTAGCATTTCATCGGTAGCCACTATATGACATAATAAATTATCATTGCTTTTCATTGATCTAGAATTAAGTATAGGTTAATATTTTCATTGTTTGGAGATAGGTTTTTTATGATCCCACTTATAAATGAACAGTCTTTTAAATCTTGTTCCCATGTGATAATGCGTTTTGCGGGGGGCAACTCTAAACTATCTGTCAATAGGGTTTCTAAACTGTTTATCTCTAATTCAGTTTCATTATGAAAGCTTACGGATAATTCGGCGTTGTTACTATGTAGAATTCCCGTTACTTTTCTTCCTTTACCATTCAGTTTATATCGAAAACTTTTACGCTGTTTAGGCTTTAGGGATTCGCCAAATACTTGTATCATTTTTGATTTAACCATTGCTTAATTCTAAATAGATTTTTAAAGTATAAGGATATGCGTTTGTACCATCTCTGTTTACATTCTTACTAAAAACTTGCACATCTTGAAAATCGATTTCTATTTTTTTACCGTCTGCTATTTCTTGTAATGGAAAAAAACGATCTTTTGGAGCAACGTATGCATTACTTTGTAAAAATGCTACTTCAAAGTTTTTTGGAAATATCTCTACACTATCAATTGTAAAAGACCGTAGCGTGTGCTTATCTCCAATATTATGAAGTATGGCAATACCCGTTAACCTTCTGTAATTTCTATCCAAGTCCTCAGAGATACGCACTAAACTATCAGGTGTGGTAATTAGTTTTTCTATAAGTTGAATTTTCTTTTGCATCGTGTTTTTTTATGTTTGTCGCATTGTCTTTATTCTTCGCCTATCCCACCGTTTTGTGCTTGTATACCTGTTGATGCTCCATATAATACCGTAGTATATGCCTGTATTCCTGTTGCTGTGGTACGAAGTATAAAAGGGAGTTCTTGCTTTACTTCGTCGGGAAGGGACAAAATTCCCTCAACAAGCCTGTCTATAGCACTTGTAATGATGTTTTGATCTATTTTTTCTGAAACTATTAGAGCATTATTAGTGCTTGGCTTGGTTACAGGATTAAGCTGATTTCGAAGCGTTTTTACTTCTGTTTGCAATGTGGTAATCTGTTGGTTTTTTTCTTCAATTTCTGTATCCCTTTCTTCTAACAAGGTTACTAATTGTGCTTTTAATAGGCTGCTATAATCTGGCATTCGTTTAATGTTTTAATAAGTTACTAAACATTGCAGCCCATATATTCAGGCTGCAATGCTTACAAAATAGATTGGTTAATTACCATACACAGAAGTACCTTCGAGAAATACTTTTAAATATCCCTGAACTTCTTTAGGGAGGTTCACGTTAAATTCAACAGGAGTTTGTGGGGCAATTATTTTGGGATTATTCAGTACGTATAAACCAAATGGTTTACCTGTATTATATCCGTAGAATCCATCAAAAAACCGTCTGATAGGTTGTTTTTCGAATATTTTTTGTCCGTTGAGTTCTAGTTCCCATTCTCCATTTAATAAATCCGCAGGAAAAGGGTCTGTAAATGCCCCATCAATGGAATCTTTGTCATATAAAAGACGGATTCCTGATAAGGTCAAATAGCGGTCTTTATTTAGCTTACCATTGTCGATATTAGTAAGCCCCAATTCTTCGGGAATACTAAGTCTAATCAATTCTGATCTAGTACCTTTTAACTCTGAGGTAGCATAGTAAGGTGCATCTGAAATCTGAGCCTTTCCGCTTGATAATGATTTTTGGATATGTGAAGGTAATTTATGTAATCTATCCAAAAAATGCCTACGAAAACGGGATGCCCCCATTTCATTTTTAATAGCCCTTCTTATACTTCTTCTCCCTCTGGGTCTTCCTCTACGTCTAAAACGTCTGCTTCTTCCTCTTCGTCTACCTCTGTAACGACCTAATTCGTCAACACCTTCTAAATCATCATCATCGTCATCATCATCGTCATCATCATCTAGGTCGTCGATTTCTCCTAATTCTCCAAGTTCTCCGAATCCGTTTAAAATAATTTCATCGTTTTCGAATTCATCAAATTCATTCATGTTATCCATAATTTATTTGGGTTTTATAATTAATAATAAGATTGTTATATCATTTTGGCAGCCCTCTTTAATAGGGTGCTATATTTGCTTCTGGGGTGTTTTTTTTGTAACTGTTTCGCTTTGGCGTGCATCTGTTTTAATCGATTTCCATTACTGCGCTTTCCAGAGCGGACGCGACCTACTGTACCCGATGCTATTTTAAGTGTTTTTGGAGAAGTTCTACGTTTTGGAGTATTTCCCGAACGTCTAACAGATACACCGTTTAAGGCACGTTTACGGTTTCTGGCTCTTGTTTTAGCAGCTTTAACACCTGCAAGGGAGCGTTTCTTTTTCTTTTTACTCTTTTGCCAAAACAAGACACCTATAATAGCAAGAACTACAACTATACCACTACCTATAATTTTTTTCTTGTGTTTTTTGAAAAAGGCAATTACTTTGCTCTTAAATCCTACAGGAGTGGGGGTTGGTATCGCTGGATTATTGTTCATAGATCGCGTATTAAATGAGGTTGATTGTTCGTTAAAATGTGGGTTAGTATCTTCAAACTTAACAGTAGATACAGTGTTTGGTTCAATAGTATTAGTGGTTGCTTGATTAGAATCACCACCACGACGTTTCTTTTTGATTTTATCAACCACTTTCTTAAACAACTTATCAAGTTTAACAAACTTCAAGATTTTTTTAGCAAATACTATAAACCCGCTAGCTGCTGTAGTTCCCGCTGCTGCTGTAGTAGTAACCACTACGCCTAAATCATCAGTGCCCGATAATCTGACTCCTGTTTTTTTTCTGGCGCGCCCACTAACAATAGCCTTTCTAAACTTACTGGCTTTACCGCCCATTCTTTTTACATAGAATTTTTCAAGCCTGTTTTTAGCACGGACAACCTTACGCCATTGATTTAAATCCATGCCCCGTTCTTTTGCCTGTGTCTCTGTCAAGTACCCATATATCAAACGGGATGCTATTTTAAACAAGTTGATTTTTAGAACTAACCTTATAGCTGCACGAATTAGAATATGTGAAGGACTAAACTTCTTAACTGCTTTGATTACTTTTTTACCAACTTTTTTTACTTTTCGCCATATCCTTTTGAAAAACCCTCGTCTACGTCTACGCCTTCCCAAATCGCCTAATCCACTTAATTCGGGGTTTTCATCATCTAAAAGGTCATCAAATTGCACATTGGTCATATCCACTTTAGCCAAATAAATAGGCTCGTCTAGTTCTTCATCGTCAATACCCTGTAAACTTTCATTTTCAAAGTGATTAATGCTTACTTGTAAAGCTTTGTAAAAATTCGAATAGCTACTACCTGAATTGATGGCATTTTGTATCGCTGCTTCTCTGGCATCTTCATTATTCCAACGTTGCATAACTGTTTTAATAAGGGCAAGTTCTCTGCGCACATTAATAGTTTGGCTTAATGCTGTTGGGTTTCGTAGTTCTTTCTCTAAGGCAACTTTGGATTTATTGACTTCTGCCAATAATCCACGATCAATAAGAAGGTTTATATCATCTCTGCCATTTAATACAATTTCTGCTTCTTCCTCCGTTTCAACCTCTGCAAAACCAGATAAAAATGAATCTTCTAGTATATCATCATTTTCATCATCAATACCAGACAGGCTAAAAGGTTGGTTTAATTCTTCTAATAATTCGTGTTTTTGTTCTTCTAAAACAGAGTTTGGCAATTCATCACCAACGCCTGATAATTCATGTAATTCCATGGGTATAGTTTTTAAGTCAATAATTGGTTTTGCTTCATAATTAAAGCGTGGTATTTCTGGTACAACATCTATTACAAAATGGTTTCCTAAGCTATCAAATGCAACAGGGTATATATGTTGGAATTTTCCTATTTCTTTATAAGCCGTTACTCTGTATTCGTGGCGAATGTTCAGGTTTAATAATAAAGCTGAAATTAGGATAGTATAATCATCGCAATCAATACCAAAACTCGGATCAGTAATTCCTTTTTTACCATCAACCAGACTACGCACTGGGGTTCTTAATTCTTCAATACCGTTTTGATCTAGTTTATATCGGGTATTGGCACGTAAATAATTCCATATATTTTGTGCTGTTTCTGCAACGGTATTGCCCTGTAAAGATGTGGCTAACTCTTTCACCTGTGGCGTATCCCTAAGGGCGATACGTTGCATATTATTAAGAGTATCCTCTAAGTCTGCGTGTTTTTTTAAGGTTTTTCTAAAACCATCATATCCTGAAACAGTAACCAAACCGCTTAATGCCTTGTTACGTTTCATAAGATTGAACCCGCGTTTTATGATATTATCTATATGTCTTGAAGCTTTTAGTACTAAATCAATAGAAGGGTATCTTTCATTCGCGTATGAAGACTTAGCCAAAAATTGGTTTTTCATACCTTGTTCCTTTAATTTATAAAAAGTGTATACCTCAAAGGTTCTGGCGAATACTTCATTTCGTTGATTCCAGTAATCGGGTAGCTTACTTATATCCGTATTAAAATCTGTTTTCTTACCTTCTTTAGTGTAATATAGAATGTTGAACAGTTCTTCAAATTGCTTTTCGAAATAGTTCCCTTTTTTAGCAATAGTTGTGCTATATCCCTTACGGATAGAGTCGCCACCAGAAACCCATTTTTGCACTTTACCACCTGTATAAAAAGATATGATGTTATCAATGGCATGGGCAAATTCGTGAGCAAGTGAACCAACACCTTTTGTTTTAGTAAGGTTAATGACAGATCGCTTTAAAGGTTCGTAATGTGCTAAAGCCTGTCCGCTACCTCTTGCTCCTAATGCTAGTGATAGTTTGCCATTTAGCCCTATTTGATCGTCTTTAAGATCATATATAAGGGCTAAATGATGCAGGGATAAACTAGAGGAATACAAAAAATTGGCTCGGTCTTTTTGGTTCATCCAGTTGCCAAACTCAATACTTCGTAAATTAAAATGTTTTAATGCAAGGTTGCTATCATAAAGCCAATCGTTTGATATTGTGTCGTTGAACAATTTTTTGAAATCCAGACTAATAGGGTGACGCTTCCAGTAACGGTCAATACCACCACCTTCGACAAGTTTGCCCGCATCCTCGATTTTGCCAATGGCTTCCATAGGGTTATATGTATCAATATCGAAATGCATTAGTTTAATCGGTTTTTGTTAAGAAGGTTTGTATTTTGCTGTGAAGCTTTGTAAAGGGCTTTAATATCTGCCTTGATCTCTACAATATCGGTTTCAATACCTTTATCAATTTGAGTTTGAATACCTACAATTAATTGCTTTAGCTTACTGGTATAATCTGTAAGTTCTTTGATGAATTGTTGTACTTCTGTATGAACTGAACGAAGGAAATAACCAATAACACCGATAACGGCAGTAAAGGATATTGATAAGATAAGTAGGGCTATATTTTCCATAATTTAGACGGTTAGGGTTTCATTAATTGATTTTTCTATCATTCCTGACACTATAAAACCTTTAAGGATTAGAGGTATGCCTTTTTTTCCCGAAGTCAAGAAATTTGCCAGTACACTTGTAATACCACCCTGTTTTTTAATCTCTGAAATCAATATGGGGGCGTTGATTTTATAGATAATTGGCAAGGTGGTATTTTGGTTGGGGCTTATAAACAAAGGAGCTTTAAGAGGGGAAACTTGTTTTGCTAGTAGTTCACCTGTAGGCGTATAGACATCTATATTTATTTGATCTAAAGCAAAAGTAGTATTGGAAAAATTGCTGATATTCAAAACAATATTGCTTTGAATGGTAGAGGAGATATTTAATAATTTGAATTTAGATACTCCAATTTTTAGGCGTTGGGCGTGACGGAATTTTTTAAATAACGTCACGCCTTTTTTACCTGCTATTACTAAAAAAATAAGAATAATAAGACCTATGTATTTTTTCATAGGTCAAATGTGCAACCACTGTAGATTATGCGTTGTGGTTTTTAGAAGGACTTAAATAATTTTAATGAAATTTTAAAAACAATAAGTTTCTTTAGGAGTATTGGAATTTATTTTTTCCTTTTTACAAGCGTTAGAGTTAAATAACTCTTTATACTCATATACCTGTATAATCTTCTCTTCTTTTGAGGTGAGTACTTCAACAAAAATATACTTATCATTATAATAAATTACTTCCCTATCCTTTTTGTTTGGAAAATCATTATCAATTAGACAGGACACTCTTTTCATATTTTCAAGATCATTAGGTATAAGGAAAAATTTATTTGCCAGATAAAATAGTGATATTATCACTAATGAACCTATAGAGAAATATACGATAAACTCTTTTAATCTTTCTTTTAAAATTTCACTTTCTTCTTTTTCTTTATTGTTTTCTTGTACCTTCAATTTTGGTTGCTTTTTCGATTTTTTCTTTTTCTCTATATATTTTTCAACATAAAAAGTTATCGTTACGAAAATTATTGAAGAAATTAATAAAGACAAAAAAACTATTCCTAGAACCGTAATATTTGGAAGTGGTCTATAAAAAAATAAAAAAACTATAATACCAGCCGTTATAACACTTTGACAAATTATTATAAATATAAAAATCTGGAAAAAATCACTTTTGTTTTTTAAGGTTATTTTTAATTTATATTCATTGATGTAATCTAAAAAAACTATCATCGCAGTTGTAACAGCAAACAGGACTGCGATTAACAGTAAAGTCAACAGCCCATCGGCAATTAATTGTGAAACAGAAAAAAACCGTCCATATGGAATCCCTACTCTCATTAAACCGATAAATTGCCATAGACCTCCTAAAAATGTTGGTATTGATAATACTTCGGGAAAGTTATTTCTACTAATTTTTAGAATACTAGTTAAAATACTAATGATATTTTTAAACCCTTCCATTTACCATTTATTTACGTTTTACAAGGTGAAATTAAATAAATTTAGAAGTTTTTTCCCTGAATTTGTTAAAATATAGCTTGATTTAGTCTGCATTCTGCCAATTATTGATTGTTCCAGTTCCTAAAAATCAAAGAAAAAAACATAAAACTGAAAAGTGCTGTTTTTTGCCTACCACACTACCACACTTTTTTAATTGCTACCACAGTTACCACATTTAACCTCAATATCTTTCTTTACAACTATTACTATATTACTTATTATTAAGTATATATATATTATAATAATAGTAATGTGGTATGTGGTAGTGTGGTAGCGTGGTTTTAACGAAATAAAAAAAAGAAAAAGGATTTATTGAAATTCAAATAGTTAGCCTTATAAGGCTTTCAAGTTATAAAAATGACAAAAATGTGGTTTTAAAAATTCGTGTGGTAGCGTTTGTTACCATAAAAAAACCGATATGGTATATATCGGTTTTTTTATGGGATGACTATAATTATAGTGGTAATTCTGTATCGAGCCTTTGAGGGGTAGGTTTTTCTTTGTGCATATCCCTAAACTCTTTTTGTAGGTTGTTTTCCATTTCGTCAGATACCAAACGGACAGGAAATACTTTTCTTGATCCTTTTCCTTTTATCCTTTTAGATATAGGTTGACCATATTTAAGACGCTCCATAGCTTGTGAGAGCCGTTTACTCGACATTCTTAACCCAGAATGTGCATTCATTTGTGAAAGCATCTCAGACGGCATTAAAAACATTGCCTTTGGGTCATTTGGTTCGCAACGTTCATATAACTTTAATAACCATTCTTCCTCAATTGTACTTTGTTTGTAAATGTCGTTAACCTTATTTAACTGTTTCATTTCCTCATGAGAAAACCAGTATTGAAAATTATTCTTTGCTAGGTGAGCTGCTTGCGCCCATACTTTATGCATATTGGTAGTATGCTTATAATTTATTTCCTCAGTAGAAAACACTAAATATCTTCTGTTTTCTGAATCAGTAAGAAAACGGCGACTATTGACCGACCCCATAAAAGAGCATATTCTTGGGCGCGTTTTTGTTAGTTTATGAAATAGTTTCCTAATAGTAACAAAAGGTGCAGTAATGATAGCTTTCATAGAGTTAAAATCCTTACCGAAAATTGTCTCTAGTTGGTCATCCACATTTACAAACCATTTTTCCGCTAAAAAGTTAGCGGTGTTTTTATCTGTTAAAGACGGGTTAATATGTGAACATACAAGAAAATCTTTCATGTTATCAGGGCAGAGTTTATTTAACCATGTGGTTTTACCTGATCCTTGACCTCCTACAAGAATAAGGCATGTTTGGTTAATACCTAATCCTAAACAAGTAGAAGCACTTGCAACAAGCCATTTTTTTAAATAGCCATACCATAAATCTTTTAGCTTTATATCATCAATTTCAATATCTTCTATGGTAATAGTATCAGCAAGTTCTTGTATGTAATCTTTTCCGTCTGGTTCTGGAAGCCCTTTAAAATAATCTTTGATAGGATGAAATGATTTTGTGTAGTTGGAATTTAAGATTTTCATAAGGGTACTATCCGTACATTTAATCCCGCTATTTTGAATATCCATCCAAATCGTATTTAGTTGCCTGTCATCTAAAGTTTTAAACCTCAATTGCTTAATACTTCTGTATTCCAATTCCATAGTAAGTACATTGATACGTAACTCATAGTTCACGTCCAAGTAATCTTGTATTTTATGAATTATTGTTTTGTTTTCCTTCTTCTCTTGATTGTTCTCTAAATCATTTATATTTTTTGGTCTTATCTCTTTATGTTCTAGTTTCATGTATAAGATTTACTTATTCCCTTATTAATCTTATTTATCAGCTTTTCTATAGCTGTGTTTATGTCCTTTTGCAAAATATCCATAACTGTATTCCTCTCATCTATGGATAATTGCTGTAGTTTATCATTTAAGAGTATAGGTAGTCGCATTTCTTTATTTTTACCTAACTCCTCAGCTTCATACAACAAAATTGATTTTCCTTTGGATAACCACATAGGAAAATCAATGATGCCGTGAATAATACAAATAGCTTCAAAACTTATGATACGTTCTATATAGCTTTGAACTTGTTCGTATTTCTCTTTTTGATACTTTAATGATTCTTTTTCTAATTGTTCGGTGTACGTTTGTGTTCTTTCGTGGTAATCAATCAGCGATTTAATAATACGGTTCTGTTTGTCAAAAAACTTAGTACTCAGAGAATTTTTATCAGCTAAGTACTGTAAGTCTTTTTGCAGTTGAACAACTGCTTTTTCAAAGTCACAAACTATCTTATCATAGCTTTTAGACACTTATCAGTTTTAAATCTTCGGGTAATCCTAAATGCTGAACGATTTTAGATACTTGTTTTGGACTGTAGATATTCCCTGTATATTCTCCTAAGTCTGTTTTGATAGGTCGTAGCCATTTTTGAAAAGTATACAATGATACTTTATAAGCATTGGCTAGAGTAGTTTTATTTGATGCCTTAAAACGTGTGATTGTATGCATAACAATTATTTGGTTAAGTTAAATTCTTTTATTAAATCTGTGCCCTTTGTATCTGCCTTTTTTGAATTTTTGGTAGTGGTTTGTTTTACCTCATAATTAATAAGTTCTTCCATTGAAGAAAGTTTTAAGTATTTAGATAAGATTACTAGTTTACCAACTGATACCTCGGTTTTTGTATCTAATGGGAGATATAACCACCTTTCAAATGTTCTAGTACTTACTTCTAATAGTATTGGTAGCTTTTTCTTAGCTACTCGATATTCTTCATGTGGTAGTTTTTTTAAAAGTTCAAGAATGCGGTATTTCTTACCTTTTGAAGTTTCCCTTTTTTTCATAAATCGTTTACTGTTTAGTACGTTAATAAAATTAAATAATGGGGTAGAGTAAAGTTATTAATCAAAATAATATTTAAAAATAGCAAAAAATATATATAAAAATAACGGTGACTTATTTAATTTGTTGCAAGGGGTGGTATAAAAATAAATAAATCTTTAATTTGTCGTTATCTACGCCATAACACGACGTTTAACACGACTTTTCGTGTCGTTACAAAGATAAAAATAATGTTAAAAAATCAAATGAAAACAAAGATTATTTATAATAAAAGAGGTTTTTTTTAAATATACATATATATAATATTATTTAATCTGCGTTAGATTAAAACTCTCTGATTTTTGAATAAAATATTTTCAATCAGATTTTTAGCTTACTTAAATTATGGTAAAACCATATTTTTTTTACACTCACATATAGCTTTAAAAAAAATATCTTTCCATAAACTTAATGTAGCGAAAGGGTAAAATGTTACCCTTTTTTTTTAAAAAAATATCAAATTAATTTCGAATAAGCGTATATCTTTCTGAATGTGAATTAGTTATATTCACGTCACTTCACGTCACTAAATTTACAGAAATGATTGGAATAACATTTTTAGAATAAAATAACGTGTTTATTGGCTTAAAGCCTTTATTTTTGGCGTAAACAACGACAAAACACTATAAAAATACACGTATAAGATGGTAGGTTCGAATCCTGCCACCCCGACTGAGTTAAACCGTTCATTTATTAGAAAATGAACGGTTTTTTATTTTCATATGGTATCCCTTACAGTAAGAAAAATATTCAGAAAATCAGCAAATGTACCATCACTCTATCCTGTTAATGACACAATGATATTTAAAATCTGTTAGTTTATTAGACGATAAAAATATAGTTTTATAACTACCTAAGCTTTGATAAAGTAAAAATCGTATTACTCGTTCTTACTTACATATTTACCCACTACGATAGCGGTTAGAATCACTAAGTAAAACTGCCCTATCATTCCTATTAAAATAGCTGCTTTCTGTGCCAAAGCAGTCACAGGTACAATATCTCCATAACCAATCGTCATTAAAGTAATATAAGCGTAATACATTAATCGTTCTGTAAATAATTGGGGCTGATCGATGGCCGCATTAAGTCCTGCAAAAGAATTTGGGTAAGTCATCTCTATAGATAGGCAAATAAAAAAACTAACGAGCCCTAGTGCAATATACCCACTGATCAATCCAAAAATCACATTTTGACTAACTATCTTAGCTTGCCAAATCTGTTTAATAATTTCAAAAGTGACACTAGTACAGAATAAGAAATACACTCCCATTTCGAGTATAGTTCGCAACTGGTTATTCTTATTTTCTATAATATTTGCGCCAAAAACAATTCCAGACGTAATAAATAAGATAATAAAAAACCACAGGAGTTTTTTCTTCTTAGAAATTAATAAAATCCCTGCCAGTAAGTTTGTCAAAAAAAATATAGGCGATATGTACATCTCGAAAAAATCTCCTGGAACGATCAAAGACCCAAATAGAATTGTTATCTGACTAAACAAAAACAACTCAAAACGATATGGATATAATTTTTTGATCATATAAAACTATCAAAGCTTTTAATTTACATCAGAAAGAAGTAACTGATAAGATTCTGATTGTTTAATCAGGTAATTCAGTAAAATCTCATTAATATTAGTATTTCTGACAGCTCCCTAACACCAGAATATACTCAAAATAGGAACTTCTTCTAATTTTACTTCAAGGTAGATTTACACCACATACTACTACATAAGCAATGTATGGTGTAAATCAAAACTACGGTAATCATTAAGATAGTGAATGTACTACTTGTTTCTCATCATACAATGGATCAAAATAGCTCATTTTAGTCTAAAAGTTCATCCTTAAATTGGTAGTTTTTATAATCCACTTTGTACAATGCACTATAAAAAGCAGGAATAAACAATAGAGTAATCACAGTACCAAATAATAACCCTATCATAATACTAACTGCCATACCTTCCCACATCTCACCTCCACTTATATATAAGGGAATAAGTCCTAGAACTGTTGTAAAAGTAGCTAACAAGATTGGCCTAAATCTTTGTAAACAAGCCGCTATTACTGCGTCTTTTTCAGTCCTTCCAAGATTTTTCTGTTCTATTTCCATTCTATCTATCAATACAATTGCGTTATTGATCACTATTCCTGCTAACGAGATTACACCTAAAAATGGCATAAATCCAAAAGGTTCCCTAAAGACTAATAATCCCATGACAACTCCAATAATAGCTAACGGAATAGTAAGTACAACCATTACCATCTTTCTAAAAGAATTAAACTGTATAATAAGCAGCAATACAATAATGAAAGCACTTATCGGCAAATAACCGATAACTGATCCCATAGCTTCTGTAGAGTTTTTAGCATCCCCTCCAAACTCATATGTATATCCTGAGGGCCAGTTTTTGATTTCTTCATCCAACCAAGGAGTTATTTCTGTAGTAATCGCAGACGCATTACCTGTCAATTTTAATTCACTAGTAATATTGATGGTACGTCGTAAATCAAACCGTTTAATTTTTGCATATTGCCATGCAGGAACAATGGAGGCTATTTGCAATAAAGGCACACTCTTACCAGAATTCTGTGCATAAATATTTAATGTTTCCAAAGAAGCTAGGGATTGTTGCTGATTATTATCACTTCGCATAAGAATAGGAATAGATTTATCATCTTCTCTATACTCCCCTGTTTGAAATCCGTCTAAAACGGTTTGTAGAGAAGTGGCTATATCCTGGCTTGTTATACCTGCAGTTTGTGCTCGATTTTGATCGATCTGAATTAAGAACTTTTTACTCTTTGGTCCCCAGTCGTCTTTTACATTCTTGGTACCTGATATTTTTGATAATTTCAATTTTACCCGTTCGGCTATTTTAGAAAGCTCATCTGGATTGTCTCCGGAAACTTTAATTTCTATAGGTACGCCTCCTCCTCCAGCACCCAAAGCTCCTACTTTGATATCTGCATTAGGAAAATTATTGTATGTAAATTTGTCTATTTTATCTATCATAGCAATGTTTTGGCTAAAAGCAGAAGTATTTACCAAGATATGTGCATAATTAGAATTGGCTTCATCAGGAGAATAGCCTAAATCATAAGATTCTGGTCCTTCGCCAATATAGGATGACCAATCTACAATACCCTCTGTACGTGACATATTCGTTTGTAACGAATCGATCATATATTGTTCTATACGTTTAACCACCTCGACTGTACGTTCTATTTTATTTCCTTCGGGTAAATTGACATCTATAGTAATCATATTTCTATCACTATCCGGAAAAAATATAAATGCGATTTTGGTAAATCCATATATAGAAACAAAAAAACAGATAAAAATCCCGATAATAAATTTGTATTTATTGGTCAGTGCCCAAAGAATTAAATTTTTATAATACTTTTTTAATCCTTTAATAATCTTATCAATAATACTTGGTTTTTTTTCTCCCTTAGGAATTACTTTGAAAAATAAATAGCAAAACATTGTAATTACAGTAAGCGCTATAATCCAGGACGATAATAATGCAATGGAGATTACAACAAAAATAGGTCCCACTATATCTCCCATACTAGTTGGAGATAAATAAAAAGCTAAGAACGCTGCTGAAGTCGTTAGTGTAGAAATTAACAAAGGCATCCATAGCTCTGAGAAAGCTTCAACTGCAGCTTTCTTTTTCTCTATACCCTGTTCCATCTTTACAAGGATAGTTTCAGCAACAACAATGGCATTATCTACTAACATTCCTAATGCCATAATCAAAGCAGCTAACGTTACCTGATTAAGTCCTATATTCATTAAACCCATAATCATGAATGTCATGATTGTTACAATAGGAATAAGACTAGCAATAACAAACCCCGTTCTAAAGCCAAGAAAGACAAGCATTACAATTAATACAATCCCAATAGACTGAATTAGATTATTTATAAAGTCGCTAACTTTAAAATCAATATATGTATCGAGAGATGAAACCCTACTTAGTTCAATACCTACTGGCAAACGTTGTTGCCATTTGCTTACGACTTCATTTACTTCTTCACCCAGAGTGATTACATTTGCATTATCTTTTAGATTAATATGTAATGAGATAGCATCTTTGCCATTAACTCTAACCTTCTGTGTCGGTGGGTCAATGTATCCTTTACTAATGGTGGTAACGTCACCGAGTTTTAATAATTGCGCACTATCACCGACGGAGATAAGCATATTTTTAATATCTTCTACCGAATTAAAATTCCCCGTTGGCTCCAATATAATACGTTCATCCCCAACATTAATCTGACCACCTGAGTTCAAAATATTGATTGAAGAAATACTTTGCTGCAGTTTAGTTGCGGACAATCCATATTCTTTTAATCTTGCTTTATCAAATTCTACAAAAACACGTTCTTCCTGCTCTCCTCCCATCTCTACTTTAGCGGCATCTGGGATTTTTATTAGGTCATCTTTGATATCATCGGCAAATTCTTTCATTTCTGCATATGAATACCCATCAGATGTCAAACCTACTACAATACCATATACATCACCTATACCATCATCGTCTAGGTTTGGATTCACTTCACTTGGCAACCCTTTAAGTGCATCTAATTTTCTGCGTAATCGATCCCAAACAGCCTGCATCTTATTTTCTGGAACTTCATCTTTTAGCGTGACACTAACTACAGATATTCCTGTTCGTGAAGTGCTACTCATTTCTTTTAACTCTGGGAGTTCTTGTACTACTTTTTCGATCTTATCTGTAACTAATTGCTCTACACGTTCAGGACTTGCTCCTGGAAATGATGATATGACTGATGCTACACGAATCGTAAACGGTGGCATACTATCTCTTGATAAACCAAAATACATGGAAACACCCAAAAAAATGATGGTAGTTAATACCATAAAAGTAATTCTATTCTTTTCTATAGAGAATTTTGCTAAATTCATAGGATTGTAATGTATTTGATAATTATTGTAATTTCACTTCTTGTCCGTCCAAAAGTGTTTGTAAACCAGCCGTAGCTATTTTTTGCCCAACTGAAAGTCCAGATGTTATTTCAAAACCTTCTCCTGTTAAATTACCAATTGTTATTTGTTGTTTTTTTACTCTGGTACTATTATTATCGCTTTCTATTAAAAACACAAAACGCCCATTACTATCTTCACCTACTGCATTTGCTGGTACAACCAATATTTTGTTGTTCATTTTCTGATCACTAAAATCAAAAGTAACATTGGCCGCCATACCACTTTTTATATCAGCTGTTGGATTAATTACAGTAACCCGAACTGGATACGTAGCCGTATTACTATCCACGCCAGGGGAAACTTCAGTTACTTTGGCTTTAAATTTCTTATTCTTTAATGAAGTAAGATTAACAGTCACCTCCATTCCTGCTTTCACTCTATTGATCACACTCTCTGGAATTCCTAGTGTAATTTCCATATCTCTTCCGGCATTAAGTGTAGCTATATTTTGTCCAGAGTTTACATTTTCATCAATTTCTGTATTAATAGCCGCAATTACTCCATCTTCTGGCGCATACAAATATCCATAAAGTATTTGCTCCTGTTGGATTGAAACACTACGTTTTGCAGACTCATAACTTTCCTGAGCTGTTTTATAGGAATTTTTTGCTGCTTCAAAATCGCTTAAAGAAGCTGTTCCTTTCTCAAACAAAGCTCGTATTCTGTTTAGACTTAGCTTAGCAGTGTTCATTTGAGACTCTGCACTGTTCTTAGATGACACGGCACTCTCGTAATTTAAACGAGATTGCACATTATCAAGTTTGGCTAGTAATTGACCTTTTTTTACTATCTGCCCTAATTTTATGTCAAATTCTGTGATAATACCATTACTTCTAAAACTTAAGTTAATAATCTTATCCGTTTTGGCAGTTCCGCTAAATGTTCTGTTTTTTTTCCCACCTAGATAACCTACTTCTTCATATTTTACCGGGCGTACTAGTTTTTCTTCTTTCTTCTGTTCTCCTCCACAGGAATATAAAACAGAGATAAAAAGTGTTATTACAAAAATTCTATATATATATGTCATGATTTATGAGTTACCAGTTGTTGGTTAATTTTTATTATTTAAAAATTCTAAAAAACGTTGTCTGAATTTAGCATTTTCTTCTTTGGTATTGATCAAAAAATAATACCCTAAGTTACGCTCAAGTTGTAATGCATTGATCAAATAATTATATATAGCAGTTATACTCGAAAGCTGTGCATTCGTATAATTATTTTGTGCATCTATTAATTGTACTATGGCAACAGAACCACTATTATATGAAGTTTGTGTAAGTTCTAATGATTCTTTTGCTGTTTCTTCTGATACCCTCGATAGTTCTATATTTGCTATTTGATTAATCAGGCTTAAGACACTATTCCTAATATTAGCGGCTATAGATAGTTCTGTGTTCTGCTTATTGATTTGTAGCTGTTCTTTTTGAATAGTAGCGATCTGCTTATTGATATTATTAGAGTTTCGATTAAAAAGGGGGAGTGACAGATTTACACCTATATTATAATTATCATCTAAGAGCGTACCTCCTTGTGGAGCTGTACTTCCTGCACCGCTTCTACTAAAAACCCTATTATACGAACCCTGCATGCTTAATGTAGGTAGAAAACGACCACTACTACTAAGTTTAATATTGCGCTCTGTAGCCTGGAGATTATAATCTAATGATTTTACTTCTGGTGCATTGCGTTTAGCTTCTTCTATAAGAAACTCAATAAAAGGTTCTCTTAGTCTAGGGTCATCCAATAATTGTGTTAGTTCTTCATAATTATATTGTTCGAAAACGCCTTTATTAAGTTCTACATCTTCAATATCAATTTCCTTGTCTAAAGGATTATTTAATAACTGATTTATAGTAATGAAGCTTTGTTCTAATTGATTAATCGCTTCAACCATTGATTGCGTATTTTGTGCCATTTCACTTTTAAAACGCAACATATCTGCCTTTCCTGATTCTCCAACTTCAAAATTCTGTTCTGCTATCTCTAAATTCTTTTTGGTTAGATTTAAATTACGTAATTGAATTTGCGCATTAGCTTTGAGAATTAAGGTGTTAAAATAAACATTAGAAGCATCAAAAATCGCATCTAACTGAGATGCGTTAAATGTTTCTTCTTGTGCTTTTTGCAGTTTTTTCTGTATGGTAATATTGGCATTTGCTGCCTCAGAAAATAAAGTCTGATTTAGGACTAATGAACCTGAAGTCGAAAACTCCGGGTTAGACCCCCCGCTTATTTCGGCAAGATTAGGATCAACATATGTACCTCCACCTGAAGCGGTAAGACTAGGTAAATAATTACTTTTGGCCGTTTTAACATTTTGTGCGCTTAATTCTACATTTTTTACACCAGATTGTAGGGACAAATTATTGTTTAACACATCGTCAATTATCTGTAGTAAATTATAGTTCTTGTCAGAAGTATTATTTTCTATAGCACCTACAAAATCTGTATTTGCAATTAAACTATACTTTATTGGAACATTTACCGATTTTGCCGTATTAAAGTTAACTGTAAACCGGGGTTCGTATTCAATAAAAACAGGAAGTTCTGAAAAGTTAGTACCGTTCACATAAGATTCAATATTCAAAGCAATTCTCCTCATAAATTGATCAAAATTATCATCTGATTGATTAGTTGCCATCAAACCATTTTTCACATCTTCTACACCTGTATTGGTAAAAGAAGGTATTTTTTTATCTATGAGCAATTTTGTCAATTCTAAAATTTCATGGTCTTTTAAAAAGAAACCTCCGGCAATATATACAGCATCTATATCCTTAAGACCAGATGTAATATCACTAACCGTTTTATAAGGAATAAGTTTATACTTGGCTTCCAAAAGCTCAAATTCTTTATCCAAAGTCTGTTGAATGGGAAGAATATCAACTATTTCTTGTTCTATAACAATTCCTATATTCTTAAAATTAAAAAGTTCTTTAAACTTTGTTAGATCTTCTTTATAGGATTCTGACTCTATCAAATATGTAAAATTATTAATCCCCGAAGTTTTTTTACTTAAATCGACCGTAACTAAATCTTTATTTACTGCTCCAAATAAAATAGTTGGCTTGCTATAGGTTTGTTGTTTACTTATGACTTCATTATTAATTACACCAAAAGCGAGAATAATATCTGTATTATTTTGTAGAAGCTTATTGTAATTTTCTTCGGCTTTCTGAAGATTAAAATCATTAGTAAGTATATTACTTTTGAGGAAAGAAATAGTAGCATCTTCACCAACTACGGCTTTGATCCGATTTTCGAGATCTGTAAAAATTGTGTTGATTTTTGCTGCTTTATTATCTAACAAAACTCCAATATTATAATTCCTTTTTTCTTGGGAAACAACCAAAGAAACAAAAAGAAACAATAGAATGGTTAGGTTTTTTTTCATTGAGTGATTATTTTAAAAAGTGTTTTTTCTAGTAGTTTTTTTGTGTGTTTTACCATTTCTATATTAAAATTGAAGTATCCTGAATAAACTGAGAAAGTTCTCTATTCTCTCTTTTTTGTGGTTTTATAGTCTTTTTTGCAAAGCCTTATATTCACAAACAAATATTTGTTTATCATATTTTTATACTCAATAAAATCTTGAATATCTATATAAAAATAATGCTTTCGTTTATTATTTCCTCGAAATCTGAAATGTATCTTTCTGTCAATGATTAGAAGTTTTATAAACTTACTTGTCGCACTTTTACTAACACTCAAAAAACTTGTAACTTTTTTGAAAGATTTCTTTGCTTTGACACAAAATATAAGTCAGAAATTTTACCTGATACAGATGGATCATTTTCAATTTTATAGGATAATGTGTAGGGATCTAAAAAAATTTTCTTTACACACTAATCTATACTTGTAAATAACAAATATACAATTTTAGTTTCCAGTGAGAGAGACTCGTTAAAAAAACACAGTAATGGATCTTAACATACTAATACCAAGTAGTAAATTATAATAAACCGACAATAAGAGCATCATACATAATTTTAAGGTTCTATTTTTATTTCCGAACGTTATTTACGTAACTATTCCAAAGTTATTATAATACGATTTACGCATTAAACTGAAAAAAATATTTTATAAATCCAGATAGCATAGTTTTCGAAAATTTATCTTTTTTTAAATTTAATTCTATAAATGAAGTAATACGAAAACGTAATATACTGGTGTTCTAATTATTTTTTTTATTCTAACAGCATGGTTGCTGTGCTAAGTCGAAGTATAGCAATCTAGGTTCCATAGCTTCGAATGCTAGTGGTTTACTTACCAAAAATTGGTTAAAGTTTAGTCATCGAAACAATTTACCAAAAAGATAATATAATATCAGTTTTGAGGTAATTTTATAGAATTGTCCTAATAATTACGTTATTTTTGATAAATAAACTATATATTTTTCCTACCAGTTAGAAAAAATAAAATCTTTGAAGTACCAAAATAAATGAAAATAGAACAAATATATACTGGATGCCTAGCTCAAGGAGCATACTATATAGAAAGTAAAGGTGAGGTAGCTATTATTGACCCCCTAAGAGAAATAAAACCTTATATAGAAAGATCAAAGAGTAACAATGCTAAAATCATATATATATTCGAAACACATTTTCATGCTGATTTTGTAAGTGGTCATATTACTCTTGCAAAAGAAACAGGGGCTGATATTATTTTTGGACCTAATGCAGATCCTTCTTTTGATGTAATCATTGCTAAAGATAACCAAGAGTTTAAGCTTGGTGAAATTACAATAATTGCTTTACACACACCTGGGCATACTATGGAAAGTACAACGTATCTCCTTAGGGATAAAAATGGTAAAGATCATGCTATTTTTAGTGGTGACACTTTATTTTTAGGTGATGTTGGACGACCCGACCTTGCACAAAAAGCAGCCCATATGACACAAGAAGAGTTGGCAGAAACTCTTTATGATAGTTTACGGAACAAAATTATGCCACTAGCTAATGATGTGATAGTGTACCCTGCTCACGGAGCTGGATCTGCTTGTGGTAAAAATATGATGAAGCAAACAGTAGACACCTTAGGGAATCAAAAGAAAATGAATTATGCATTGCGTACAGACATGACCAAGCAAGAGTTTGTAAAAGAGGTTACTGATGGACTCTTACCTCCTCCGCTGTATTTTCCTCTTAATGTAAAAATGAATAAAGAAGGATATGAAGATATTGATGAAATTATTGAGCGAGGAACAAAACCATTATCACCAGAAGAGTTTGAATTCATAGCCAATAAAACAGATGCAGTGATATTAGATGTAAGACATCAAAATGAGTATATAAAAGGACATATCCCAAGATCAATATTTATTGGCATAGACGGTAGTTTTGCTCCTTGGGTAGGAGCACTTATAGCAGATGTTAAGCAGCCTATTCTTCTTGTCTCTCCCGAAGGAAGAGAAGAAGAAGCTATTACACGTTTATCTCGTGTAGGTTTTGACAATACAATTGGTTATCTAAAAGGTAGTTTTGAGGCTTGGAAAAAATCTGGAGCTTTATATGATACCGTTAACTCAATAACCGCTTCTGCATTAAAAAATATACTGAATAAAGAAGAGGTACCTATTTTCGACGTCAGAAAAGAAACCGAATTCCTTTCAGAACACGTTGAACAAGCTCATAATTCTCCTCTTGATTTTATTAATGATTATTTAGCTAAGTTTCCAGAAGACAGAAACTTTTACATACATTGCGCAGGTGGTTATCGTTCTATAATTGCAGCCTCGATATTAAAAAGTAGAGGTATTCATAATCTTATCGATATTGCAGGCGGTTTTAAAGAAATTAAAGAACAAAAAGGAATTAAAATTACCAACTATGTATGCCCTTCTTCCTTAAAAAAATAATTATATAAGTTTAGATATTTCTTGATTATACTGTTTATACAGAATATAAAAAATTAGAAAGAAGCCTAAACTATTACGATTAGGCTTCTTTATCTACTATGATACCAGAAATACTGATTGATGATTGATTAAGTATATTTATGAAATATACTGCTCGCTTTTATTTTTTCTGATATAACTAAAAGTCATATTATCTTTTAACTCAACCTCAGCTTAGGACTACTTTTGGGAACCTTATACAGTGTTAATAAAGCTCCGATAATGATAATGTTTTTAAAAATATACTGCCCTAACAATGTAAAAACAAGAGGTGAATCAGAGAATGATTGTTCTGGAAATAAAAATAGGGGAAGAAAAGTGAATGCCATATGAACTAAAGCCACAATAATTGTAATATGCCTATAGATATTTAAAATTAGTAATAACCCTATTGTTGTTTCAAACACTGCCAGCAAAATAATAGAAATATTGGGGGGAATAAGACCTAAAGTCAATATATCTATTGTATTTTGAGCGAGTTTCTCCGCAGAACTGGCTTCTGGAAAATACTTTAATACCCCAAACCATACATATACCAATCCAATACTAATGACTAAAAAACGATTACTTGATACTCTTTCTTTTGTTTTCATAATGTATACTTAATTTTAATAATTTACTTCCCTATACATGATTTAGTCAGGATCATGTTATACGTCAAAGGATTTAATTAAATCCCCTTGAAACGATATTTATTACATTAAGTTTGTGCTATGAAAATCTATATAATTTCCCCGATTCAGATGCTATCAAAGATATTATTAACAACAATAAAAAGAGCCTTTTTTAACAATATTTTAAGGGAAAAAACACCCTAAAAATACGCATTTCCCATATTTGTGAAAAATGAATATTTAAGCCACGTAAAAAAATATAATGAAGTAATCTTATTGTTAAGAATTTGATATTATTCCTTAGATTATAATAAAATCCTAGGTTTAAATCGTTATTCTTTTATTAGAAGAAAAACATTTCAAAAGTATATAAAAAGTAAAATAATGATTACACTATATAATAATGCAGAAATAACCAGATTTAAACATCATTTATTATAGTAATTCTGTTATCATTATTTTTAGAGACGTAACAAATACGTATTTAGGATCTAGAGTTGAATACATATCACTATTCAATCAACTACCTCCGCGTAAGCCACAAGGCTTAGAGCGGATACTAAATTTTAGAATATCGATGCGAGCCTCGGAGAATTAAACTCTATAATGTTGATTAAAAGTAGTTAGGTTGAATCCATTTTTTTAGATCCAACCTAAAGCCTATTTCTATCGCTCGACTTGATAGTTATAGCGTCCAATTTTTGTAAGTATAATATCTTCATAATTATACATATTTATTGTTCTGCCAAGAAAAGCATTTCGCTTTTGTGTCGCAGTTTTTAGTTTTTTCTTAATAGTCCGTAGTGTTCTCATTATGCTTATATTTTGATGAATCAACAACCTCGGTGCAAACTCACGAGATATGTTTCCGAAACCTTTATTTTGTTTTAGAGGCAAACATTGGGGAATTAATACCTCAATGAGGGTTTAAAATATCAATGTATTATCTAAAACGTCTTTTAGAATTCCAGATGTAACCATTAGTTTTATTTATTCTCTTTGTTACTTGATTGCTATCTAAAGTTCTCATTTTTTTGTTTTTTTGAATTTTTTTGAAATTATTGTTTTTTTAAAATCGGAAAGGATTATCTAAATCGTCTTTTTGAGTTCCATACATATCCTTTAGTATTATTTAATTTTTTAGTGATTTGATTGCTGTCCAGAGTTCTCATAATGTATATTTTTTTGATTGTTATATACTTACTAGACTAACAGAACTAAATTTTGTTACAGTACTATGTATAAAAAGGTACTATTTTAACTATTATTAACATTTTAATTGTAAAAACCAATCTTTTTTGAAACGATTCAGATTTTAAATTATCTTGTTATACTACTTCTAAGAAAAATATTTTTAGCTTTGTCTATACCAGTTGTTGTTTGAATTTACTGGAAAAGAAAATAAAGATTTTTTTTTCAATGAAGAAGAAAAATTAAGCATAGCTGTGCTACAGTTTATTTTTATTCTGAAATTGAACCACAAAAAAGAACATTTTATTATAGTAAATTTAAATGACAAAAGGTATTATATACTCTTCTTTATTATAGTGTAATTAAATATGGACAAGTACACATCTACATTTATTGATTCCTTTATCGGTAATGTACAATGGTTTTGGAAATCAATACTACTTGAAGTGCCTTGGTATATTAATTATTTCTGGGGTCTCATACTCATTTCTTTATCTGTTTGGGGATTGGAAATTCTCTTTCCCTGGAGGAAAAAACAATCCATCTTTAGAAAAGACTTTTGGTTAGATGGTTTCTATATGTTTTTCAACTTTTTCATCTTTGCCATCACCATTGATGGTTTTTATAAGCTGTTAGGTTTGTTTTTCAGCGACATAGGCATTTCGGTAAAGAGTTTTACAGTTCTTGATATCTCGACTTTACCTATCTGGAGTCAACTCTTACTTTTCTTTATTATTTTGGACTTTGTACAATGGTTTACACATGTTCTGCTTCATAAGCTTCCATTTTTATGGAGGTTTCATAAAATACATCACTCGGTTAAAGAAATGGGGTTTGCAGCTCACTTGCGATATCACTGGATGGAAAATATTTTTTATAAGCCTTTAAAAACAGTCGGTGTTATGTTGCTGGGTGGTTTTGAACCCGAACAAGCATACATTGTTCATTTTGCAGCAATAACAATTGGTCATTTAAACCATGCTAACATAAAAATTACTTGGGGTCCTTTAAAATATATCATTAATAACCCTGTCATGCACTTATATCATCATTCATACATTTTACCTAAAAAATCCTTTGGTGTGAATTTTGGGATCAGCTTAAGTCTCTGGGATTATATTTTTAAAACTAATTACCTTCCTGAAGATAGCGGTACTATTGAAATAGGTTTTCCAGGAGATGAGAAAGTCCCGAAAAGTTTTTTCAAACAATTCATTTATGGTTTTAGAAAATCTATCTCCAAATAAAATTTGAATTTTCTGATTACAAAAATCCTATATTGAATATGTATTCTTATTCTTAAATTGTTGCCATAGTTTTTAATATGTTATACAATTGTACTTCTAATTAGAAAATTAAACCTAAGCGATAAATAAAAAAACAAAAATGAAAGATAGTTTTAATAATATTATACATTCTAAGACACCTGTGTTAGTAGACTTTTTTGCGGATTGGTGCGGTCCTTGTAAAACATTAACTCCCATTCTTAAAGAAGTGAAAACCGAATTAGGTGAACGCATAAAAATAGTAAAAATCAACGTCGACAAAAATCAAACCTTAGCAGCCAATTATCAAGTAAAGGGTGTGCCTACAATGCTACTTTTTAAAGAAGGGAAACAGGTTTGGCGACAATCCGGAGTTTTGCAAAAAAATGATATCATCCAAATAATCAATGCTCATCAATAATTTACACGGATATAAATGTAAGGTGGATTGCAACAATTCCATTATTACTTATTTGACATTGTATATACTTGCTTTTAGAAAACAAGTTTCTTAGCTAAAATAAAATATCTAAAAATGCTAAAACATTATAACATTACGGTCACTGGAAAGGTACAAGGTGTCTGGTATAGAAAAAGTACATCCATAAAAGCCCTAGAACTAAATATTACTGGTTATGTAAAAAATCAATCGGATGGAAGTGTCTATATAGAATCTGAAGGAGATATCGATCAATTAAAAAAATTACTCAATTGGTGTGCAGAAGGACCTGAATTTGCTATTGTAGAAACTGTTTCTTTCGAGGAATCAACTATCCGTTCTTTTGAAAAGTTCGAAATACACTATTAATTTTTATACAGAATTACCAGGATAGATACCATATTTGGCAATCACTAGTTATTCTTTCTAAGAATCATTAACGTATTTTCATTTCTTGCAACAAGAATATTTTTATTTTTTCCTTGTTGAAACGGAATCATTTTTTTTACACTTCCTTCAATCAAAACTCCACTTTTTGATTCTGGTAATGCAATAAATCCGCTATCAGTATTTTTTAATAATACGCCGTAACTCGCATCATTTCTAGGTGTTTCCACTTCAGATTCGTACAAATTTCCTGCAAGCAGTATATCTTTTAATCCGTCATTATCAAAATCATCAATCCTAATATCGTTGATAGATGATAACTGTGCTTCGTTAGGTAATTCAATAAGAGTAAATTGACCATTCCCTTTGTTTTCTAAATATACTGAAGCAAATGTAGTAACTTTTAGATGTAATGCTTTCTTCAGTTTATCTTCTCCATATACTTGTTCTAGATTTGCATTCCCAAAACTGGCATAGGTCGGAAACTTCTTCTTTATAAATGGCATTTGCTGAGAAGAACATTCCCGACCCCTAAGTGGAAATTGATTTCCTTGATTATAATATCCTAAAACAATATCCATAGATCCATTATCATCAAAATCATTGGCATATACCTCAAAAGGCTCTATCAATGATGTTTTATATTTATAATTCAACCCAAGATTACCAACTACATAATCCATATCGCCATCATTGTCCATATCCGCACCTTCTATACTATTCCACCATCCGCTCGTATTTGGTAGAACGGAGGTATCTAAAACAAATTTTCCATTATCGTTTCTAAAAAAAGAGATATTCATCCATTCTCCAACTACAATAAAATCAACTAGGTTATCATTATTATAATCTGTCCAAATAGCATCGGTGACCATTCCAATAGCTACCAATGCTTCAGCTTTTATATTAGTAACATTTGTAAAAATTCCGTTTTTATTTTCTAGCAAAAAACTAGTTCCTGCGAATGGATATTTTTGCCCAAAAAGCCTACTTCCAACCAATATATCTAGATCTCCGTCTTTATCAAAATCAAAAGGTTTTACACAGCTTCCACTTGAGAACATCTCTGGGAGTGTAGCCATGCTTTTTCTTAGTTTTCCGTTAATATTGATATATAATCTATCTCGATACATGCTATGTCCAGACTGCCACTCATTACCCCCGCTAACAACATATAAATCCAGATCTCCATCATTATCAGCATCAAAGAATTGTGCATCAACATCTTCATATTCCTTATCTGTTATCCAAGGATCATCATCAGCTACATCAAAAGTTTGATCTGTTTGCTGAATATATAATGCTCCGGAATATCCTTTGGCTCCACCGACATAGATATCTTCTAATCCATCATTAGTAACATCTCCAATAGCTACTGCAGGACCAAACTGAGACATTTTATGCGGCAATAAACTTTCTTTTTTAAAATCATCATATACATTTTCCATATGCAGATGGAATAGTTTATAAGCTTCTGTAACGTCTGTCAATAATGTTTGATCTTCTTCAGTAACCAAATCTTTAGATAATTTCGCATTATCATAATGTACTATTAATCTTTGGTTAGCCTTAACATCAATAAAAGTTTGAGTTTTACCATCCGACCAGATAATCGTAGCACTTTTTATCAAGTCACTTGCGCCTAACCCTAAATGGACAATGGGATCAACAGAAGATTGATAACCTCGTGCCAGATAGTTCTCTGCTACTTGTATCCCTCGATCAGTTTGTATTTCCACTCTACAACCAATTCCGAATGGGTTTTGCGAATTCCCCTGAAATTGAAACTGGATATAATTTTGACTACCATTGTTTTTTAATAGCGTAGCTTCTTCATCAATGTTATTAATTATTATATCTAAGTCTCCGTCATTATCTAAATCTGCATACGCTGCTCCGTTTGAAAAAGATTCATTAGTAATCCCCCATAATTTTGATGTTTTGGTAAACGTTAAATCGCCATTGTTTTTAAAAAAGTAATTGGCAGTTTTTCTTTTAGGTGTTTTTTTTACGAGCTCATCAATTACCAAAGACATTTTTTCTTCTTTTTCTTTTGCTATGCCTAACCGTTTTAACTTGAAATTTCTAAAGTCATTATTTCTAAAATCTCTTTTAAGGCCATTGGTAACAAATAAATCTTTTAATCCATCATTATCAAAATCAGCTAATAATGGTGCCCAACTCCAATCCGTACTTGATACTCCGGATATTTGCGCAATTTCACTAAACTTTTCCCCTCCTCTATTGAGTTGAAGCGCATTATACATATATTGGTAATGAAATCCCGTATTTACCGCATGATTAAATGCTTTAGGATTCATTCCGCTCATACTGGTTTTAATACCATAATTATCTTCTGCAATCATATCCAGTGTTATGATATCCAATAATCCATCATTATTAAAATCTGCAATATCTGTACCCATGGAAAAGTTAGAAATATGCCCTACAGAGGTTTTTACCCTTTCTCTAAATGTGCCATCCCCATTATTATAGTATAAGTAATCATGTTCTATATAATCATTGGTTACATATATATCTGGCCAACTGTCCTCATTAAGATGACCTATAGATACTCCTAAACCAAAACCTAGAGGATTGTTAAGTATCCCTGCTTTTTTGGATATATCTACAAACTTTCCATTAGTATTTAGAAATAACTTATCTCCGACATACTCATCTTCTTTGGTTTTATAAGTTTCTGGATTATTGGTATGAATAGGAATCACATTATGATTCAGTAAAAACATATCCAAATCACCATCCTTATCTAAATCAAAGAAAGCTGCTTGTGTACTATATCCGGAGAAATTAAGACCATATTGTGCTGCAGACTCAGTAAATGTTCCATTCTTATTATTTATAAAAAGTTCATTCTCCCTATTTTTTGCTTTGCCCTTACCAGATTTACATACATAAATATCCAACCATCCATCTCTATTAATATCTATCATAGTAGCACCTGTAGTCCAACCAAATGAACCTTCTACATCAGCTTTTTCTGTAATGTCTTCGAATCTAAAATCACCTTTATTCTTATATAACTTGTTACTTTTTAGATTTGAAGTCAAATAAATATCTGATAATCCATCATTATCAATGTCTCCTATTGCCACTCCTCCTCCATTATAAAAATATTCATACACCATACTATTCATTCTACTATTTTCCGGAATTTCATTGATAAATGTTATTCCTGATTGAGAAGACGGAATACTTTCGAATAAGTGAGAGGGATTCTCCTTATCCGTAACTTTATCTCTTTGACAAGACAAAAAAACAACTAGAATACAATAAAAACAGGTGCTATTTACTTTTTGAGACATAGGTTTAGAAGATATATACTAAAACATTTTATACCAGTTGTTGTTTGAGTTTACTGGAAAAGAAAATAAAGATTTTTTTGTTTCAATGAAGAAGAAAAATTAAGCATAGCTGGGCTACGGTTTATTTTTATTCTGAAATTGAGGCACAATAAAGAACATTTTATTACGGTAAATTCAAATGACAAATGGTATTATATCCAATCATTTTCTAAATATAGTTTACTCATAAAAAATAAGAATAAGAAATAGTATAAAATATCCAAAGTATCAAAATGCATTCACATATTTGATACTTTGGCTTAACACAAATTACTACTTATTGTACAGTAAAGGAACTACACTACCAATCCGGATGATTCTGGTCAAGATTTTGATTAATATTCATTTCTTGTAATGGTATAGGATATAAAATATGTTTATCCTGAAAATTTTCTACCAAAGGCTTATTATGATTTTCTAATGTCGTTTTAATAGATTCCTTTGCTGTATTCCCTCTTTGCCATCTATACAAGTCAAACCATCTAATCCCGAATTCCATGGCTAATTCTACAGGACGCTCGTGATGACGTATTTGTGTACGCAGTTCACTCTGACTCATCGAGCCAATTGTGATTGATGCTGCTTTTCCTCTTTCTCTTACTTTATTTACTTCGGCAATTGCTTCATCAGTTTTTCCATTTTCATTTAACGCTTCGGCATACATTAATAATACATCAGAAAAACGGATCAAAGTAATATTCGTACCGTTATAGAAATTGGTATCTTCATTAGCTGAATACTTCTTAAAATATCTCGGGTGATTTAAATCTCCGGAGACACTTGCATACGACCTTACTTCATCATCTGCTCTACTGTACATTTCGGATTCCGGATCATCAAAGAAAATACTTTCATAAACCCGCTCGCTAATTTCACCATCAGGAGTTAAGTCCGTTTTCATTTCCTCAACCAACCATTCCGAAGGGTAGAATAATTCCCAACCACCAAAGGCGTATGGAGATACCTGAAAGTTAAATACTTGTCGCTCATCATTTCCACCAGATCGATCTCCGGAAAACTGTATCTCGAATACACTTTCTGATCCATTTTCTCCTTTTCCATTAAAATTATCTGCATAATTAGATAGTAACTGATAATCCATACCTACTACTTCTGCTAGTTTTGCTTCTGCTTCAGCCCATTTTTCCTGAAATAAATAGGCTTTACCTAATAATGCCTTTGCAGATCCTTTGGTAGCTCTTCCTTTCCAATCGGCTGTATGACTATCTAACATATCATTTTCTGCTTCGGTAAGATCTTTTTCTATCTGTGCCCAAATTTCTGATGCTTCTACCTGGCTTGGGAATAAGTTTGCTGGATTTGTATCAAAAGTAGTCACTAATGGTATTTTTTCGAATCCTGTTACCAACCAAAAATAGTATAAGGCTCTTAAGAATTTAGCTTCGGCAACAATTACATCTCTATCTTCCTGAGCTACTGCTTCCATATCTGGTACTCTCTGCAATATTTGATTGGCTCTACCTATCCCTGCGTAACTGGATCTCCAAATATTATAAGGTCCACTTGCTTCTGTGGTATTATTAAAGGAAGCCAATGCCCTACTGTATGTCTCTGCCGTATTATTAATTACATCATCTCCTCTATATGCCATAGCGGTATATATTTCTTCGAAGAAGGTCCATTTGCTTCCGCCAGAGCTATGTATTGCTCCATAAGTAGCTGTTAATGCCTGAAGCGCGTGTTGCTCTGTTAACCAAAAACTAGATTCAGTGAGAACCTCTTTATTTGGGACATCCACAAAATCATCACTGCACGAAAAAGGAACCCCCAATGCAGCAATAATACCAATTAATAGTATATATTTAAATTTTTTCATCGTTTTGAGTTTTAAAAAATTAATTGATTATTACATCGAAAGATTAACACCAAAAACAAAAGATTTTGTCAATGGATAAAATCCTCTATCGACTCCCCTAGTAAATGTTCCGCCACTTGCCAATCCGGGATCAAAACCTGAATAATCTGTAATTGTAAATAAATTATTTGCTGTAAAATACAGTCGTGCTTTAGAAATGAATATATTCTTTAGCATTTGTTCTGTAAGATTATACCCTATTTGTAAATTTTTAAGCCTTAGGTAAGATCCATTTTCTAGGAAATAACTGGATGGTCTTATATTATTATTAGGGTCACCAAATACATTCCTAGGGATATCACTTCCTGTATTACTTGGAGACCAAGCATCCACTAAATCAGCAGACATATTTTGGCGATCTGTTCTATATAACCACATTTTTACACCATTATATATTTTATTGCCTCCTACTCCCTGGAAAAATAAACTCACATCAAAATTCTTATATGCAGCATTAAATGTAAGACCATACTCTAACTTAGGTAACCCACTACCCATATATTGTTTATCATCATCGTTAAGAGTTCCATCACCATTGGTATCTACAAATCGTAAATCTCCGGGTGCAGCATTGGGTTGTACACCATGTGCATCAATTTCTGCTTGACTCTGAAATATCCCATCGGCTCTGTATAAATAAAAACGACCTATTTCTCCACCTACTTCTGTTCTTGTAGTTGGGAAATTATTAAACTCTATAAATCCATCAGTAAAAGCTTCACCCGCTATACCTAACTGGGTAATTTTATTTTCAGAACCACTAAAATTAGCCGTTATATCAAAATCAAAGTCACCTATATTTTTACTATAGGATGCAGAAACTTCCCATCCCCTATTTTCTAAATTACCTCCATTCGTTAAAGGGAATGTTGTTATTCCTGAAGTGGAAGGAATTGGAACATTTACGAGCATACCTTCTGTCTCTGACTTAAAATAATCAAAAGTTAATTTAAGGCGATCCTCAAGAAATCCAAGATCAATTCCTGCATTGGTAGTAGTGGTCTCTTCCCATTGAATATCTGGTGTTGGCAATGAAGTACTTATTGCTCCAATAAGAACCGCTTGACTTGCTACTTCTCCAAAAGGGTAATTAAGTTGTTGACCACCCGATCCTATTCTGGTAAGAAATAAATGATTTCCGATCAATTGATTTCCTAAAATTCCATAGCTGAATCGTGGTTTCATCTGGCTAATGATCTTAGAATTAAAGAATTCTTCATTATGTACTGCCCAACCGAAAGAAACTGAATAAAAAGTTCCATATTTATTATCCGGTCCAAAACGTGATGACCCATCTCTCCTCATACTTCCTTGTATAAAGTATCTATTGGCATAATCATAGGTTAATCGCCCGAAAACAGATTGTAAAGTACTAGTTCTATTAAGTCCAGAAATAGACTGATCTCCTATTCCCGCCGATAATGCCTGTAGCTCTACAGATGGTAATTCATTATTGGATCCACTGATGGATCTATAATGACTTTCTTCTTGAGAAATACCCAGTAAAATACTTATATCGTGATTTTCAATCGTTTTTTGATAATTCAACATATTATTCAATGTCCACTCATTCGTTCTGGATCTAAACTCAAATAATGACGGTCTATCATTGTTAGATTGTGCTCCAAAATCATAGGTAGGGACAAAAACAAATTGATGCCTGTTTTCTATATTAGCTCCATACTGCAACTGATAACTTAGTCCATCAAATAATTTTAAATCTGCATTGATACTAAATTGAAAATAATCATCCTGGTTCTTATTATCGATTATGGATCGGATTCCTATAGGGTTCTCAGAACCTAACTCCGGTGGTGGAGTTGCAAAACCATTTAAAGAATTAGGGTCAAAAATATCTTTATGTGGCAATTGGGTGTATACTCCTAAAATAGGAGAAAAACCAGCATTACCTCCACCTAATGTTTCTGAAAAATTGTTTCTATTTTTTCGTGTAAAACCAATTCCCGGTGAAACTTTCAATCGATTATCGAATAATTTCATATCCAGATTAAGACGTGTATTTATTCTACTATAATCGGTATTTATAATGGTACCGTCATTAGAGAAGTATCCCCCAGAAAAATTATAGTTCATATAATCGGATCCTCCGGAAATACTCATATCATGTTTGTGCTCAAAGGCATTTTTTAAATACGCATCTGCCCAATCAGAATCTGCATATTGTATGCCATTTGTTAAATAGGGGGCTGGAGTTTCCCCTGCATTAGTATATGCATCTAACTTAATCTGATTATGTTGATCTCTATTGGCTACATCGACATCATTTGTTATGGAATGTACACTAACATACGAAGTTACATTCATTCTTGGTGCTCCTGTTTTTCCTCTCTTGGTAGTTACTATAACCACTCCATTAGAAGCTCTGGATCCATATATGGTAGCTGCAGAGGCATCCTTAAGAATACTTATATTTTCTATATCCGCTGGATTGATATAAGATAAGTCCCCTGGTATACCATCAATAACAAATAATGGATTATTATTACCTATAGTTCCCAATCCACGAATTCTTATCACTGGATCACTACCAGGAACTCCACTGGCTATGGCAACATTAAGTCCGGCTACCTGCCCTTGCATCGCAGTAGCAATATCTGCTGTTGGTATTTTTTGAATCTCAGTAACGTCTACAGAGGTTATTGCAGCCGTTAATTCTGTTTTTTTCTGTGTACCATACCCTACTAATACAATTTCATCTAAACTTTGAGCGTCTTCTTCTAGGATTACATTTAGAAAAGTTTGATTTCCCACTTGGATTTCCTTAGTTGCAAAACCCAAAAATCTAAATTCTAATACGGTTTCGGCACTTGGAACTTCTATTGAGAAGTTACCATCAAAATCCGTTTGTGTTCCCTTTGTTTTGTTTCCCTTAATTGTAATTGTTACTCCAGGTAAAATGGTGTTGTCATTACCGACTACATTTCCTGTCACAATTTTACTTTGTGCATTTAAAAAACCAAATGATACCAGAAACAATAGCAGCAAAATTCCCCTAAACTGGAAAATGTGTGTTTGTTTTACTTCCATGCGTAATTAATTATTAGTTTATAAAACCCATTAAATGAGTTACATGTGATTTGTTTTTTTTGCGCTACATAGAACACAAAAGTTATTTCGAATTGAAAAGATACTAAAAAAAAACAATCAAAACCTACTACTCCCTACTAGTTTGTTTTAAAAAGAAAAGCAATATATTTGTAGTATGAGTACAATTACGATAAAGGATAACACAGGAGTTCCAAAGTATAGACAAATAATATCTTCTATAGAAGAAGCAATTCTTAATGGGGTATATAAGCGAGGTGACAAATTACCTTCAATCAATAGTATAAAAATCAGGTTCTCCCTATCTAGGGATACGGTACTATTAGCATATAGTGATTTAAAAGCAAGGGGTATCATACAAGCAATTCCAGGAAAAGGATATTATATTAAAAGTGAAAATGTAAGTACGGTACAGAAAATTTTCTTGCTATTCGACGAATTAAACGCTTTTAAAGAAGATTTATACAACTCATTTTTAAAAAACCTTGAAGTTGGAGTTGAAGTTGATATCTTCTTCCATCATTTCAATTATAATGTTTTTAGTAAATTAATATATGATAATATCGGTATCTATAACTCTTATATTATCATGCCTGCCAATCTACGAGACACCGATAGAATACTTGATAAATTACCAAAAGATAGAGTATATATCTTAGATCAAACGCATCAGGAACTTTCTAAATACCCCGCCATATATCAAAACTTTAAAAGTGATATCATAAAAGCTCTTAATGATGGCTCTAAACTCCTTAAAAAGTATGAGAAATTGATTTTGCTTTTTCAACAGGAAAAACAACCTCTAGGCATGCTTCAGGGGTTTAAAGAATACTGTGAATTACATAATTTTGAGTATGAGGTAATAGATCATATTGACAAGCGAGTTCCATCAAAAAAAGAAGTGTATTTAATTCCGGATGATAGAAACCTTATTCGTATTATTAAAAAAGCTAAAGAGTTAAAACTTGTACTTATAGAAGACCTTGGTATTATATCCTATAATGACACATTGTTAAAAGAAATAGTCGAAGGAGGAATAACCACTATCTCAACAGATTTTAATAAAATGGGAGAGCGATTGGCTCAAATGGTAATGCAAAAGGAATCCATAAAAATAGAAAACACAAACAACCTAATTATAAGAAACTCTTTATAGTAAACCTATTGGTAATCATAGCTTCTTTTATCAAATCAATATTACTCTCTACCTCAATCAATTCAGTTCTTGATATAGATCGCGTTATTAAAATCTTGATCAGCTTTATCTTCATCCCAAGGAATACAAGAACCTCTATCATAGTAAATCTCAAACATTGTTAACATCGTACCTAAGAGTGCTTTTTATAGTACAAAAGCACTTCTCCTCTTTACATAGAAGCTTCTTTTCCTTTTTTTAAAAAATTATTTGTGCTATATCAGATAGAATTAAACAATTAATATATAAACTGTTATAGCCATTTCGGGCATACAAATTGTGATGGAAAATAAAATTATTAAGAAAAAATACTAATTAATTCTTGCCAAAATAAGAATCTATTGTATATTTGCGGCGCTTTAAACAATAACTGTTCAGGTTAATAACGTTTAAAAAAATGGTCGCGTAGCTCAGCTGGATAGAGCATCTGCCTTCTAAGCAGACGGTCACAGGTTCGAATCCTGTCGCGATCACAAGACAAAACCTTCTGATTTTCAGAAGGTTTTCTTGTTTTTAAACAGTTTAAGACACTTTGTTTTTTGTCATTTTATATCAAAAATTTATACATATGTTTGACATTTTTTAAATACAACAGAGGTTAATATAATTGTAGAAACAAAAAGCAAAACAACCAAAGGTTATTCGGGATCATACTTAAACAGCTAATCAATTCTAAATATAGTTACGAAAATTTTAACACGTATATTCTCGTTAATCAAAAACAATAAATTTGATTGTGATAAAATACCGAATTATTGTGTTTTAAAAACCTAAAGCAAACAATTCATTTTCCAAATAGCAAAAAAAAAGCCTCTGGGGTTAGAGGCTCATTAGTAATATGGGGCGAAATGGATAAAGGGCAAAAAAAGTATTCGACTTTAAGTATTTGGGGTAATCACTTGTTAGGTCTAATTGTAACATTAAAACTCTACAAAAACTTAACTTAGTTCATCTTTTTTTTACATTTCAAAAGTAACTCTATCGATACGATTTCACTTAGAATCACAATTAAAAGTATTCAAAAATATCGATTAAACACATATTTAATCGATAAAAAGTAATTTCATTTTCCTTTTAGAAACTCTCTTTATAATCTAGGGATCATAATTCAGAAAAAAAAAGCTGCTATATAAACTATATAGCAGCTTCTCTCATTATCTAAATTATGTATAAGTTAGGTTATAACTTTATGTTATTTCATATTAATAAAGACCATAAGCCCAATGAATAGATATCCAATCATCATATGTCCAAGCAGCATTACTACTTAATCTCCATCCACAATTATAGACACTACTTTTCATTATAGATCCACAGTCATTTGCCGCATGATAAGCAGCCCCTCTTGTACCAGGTATTAAGCCACCTAGAGTACCATCTGAGTGATGATAACCCAGATTATGTCCTAGTTCATGAATAAACAAGGTCATTCTTGTGATATCAGAAGCATCATCGATTGGTTGGTACGTATTTACAGATACCCAAGAACCTACATTACCTAATCCAGAAGGTAACTGTGCTCTAGCCCAAGCCCTATCTCCACTATCATAATAAGAACTCACAAGGATATCTGCTGTGTTTCTGTCATAAGTCCTTCTATAATTAATATTCGGACTTACTGAACTCCAATGATATGTCGCCCAGCTAAAAGCATACTCAAGGTATCCCGGAAAGTTATTCTCATAATAGTACGTAATATCTCTTGAGTTGGAATAATAAACTCCATACCCACCAAAAAACCATTGATTTTTCTCACCCTCTTGTGGTTGATTTAATTTACTTTTTTTAATATTCTTAAATAAACTAAAAGAATAGTGCGCATCGCCTACTACGAATGACTTTCTTTCATGATCTACAATAAGGTCTTCATCAGAATACCCCTGTTCCATTAAAAATGCTTTCGTCTCTCTTGCATCTTTAGATAATGACTTTTCATCGAGATTTACATCACCTTGATCTAAATCTTCATTTTGGCAACTATAACATAATAAGATAGTTACCAAAACTAAACTAAGTTGGAATTTGTGTTTATACATTGTATTAAATTTTAAGTTACACTAAAAATATTTATTAAAATCTAACAAAACACACACTATATTAACATAAATCAATACAAAATATACTAAAAATATAGATTAACTATAAATTTAACACAAAAGAGACATGTAATTCAGTTATTTTTTTTATTATAAATTCAAAAAAATAACTAAGTAATTGTTAATAAAGTAATTACATTTAACATACTTGAACATTAGTTCTAAAAACTCATTTTGGAATTGGTGATTTTAAAAACTCTTACAAATTATCGCAAAAAAATATCAAAACTTAAAAAAGTAATTGCGATACAATTACTATAGGAAAAGATCATATGTTCAAATAGTAAACTTATATCAATTATGATATAATACCATTTCTTATATAAAACGATATAACCATACTCTTTTCGAAATTGAAAATCAATGATGAATAAAAAAGTAAAAACCACCTAAAAGTAATTTTTAGGTAGTTTTTTATTATATTTTGGGGTAATTATTTAACAAATATTAATAAGCCCATTCAATAGCGGCTGTATCATCCTTTGTCCACTGTGGAGTTGCACTTAAAGTCCATCCACAAGTATACACACTACTTTTCATAATAGAACCACAATTATTATTTTGATGGTATGCAGCATTATTAGTTCCAGGAATATGTGTTCCCGCAGTAACATCTGAATGATGGAAACCTAAATTATGTCCAAGCTCATGAATCATTAAAACCATTCTGTCCGCATTAGAAAGAGAAACATGATCTTTATCTACATTAATATTTAGATATGTACCTACATTTCCATTTCCAGTTGGACCTCCAGCTCTAGCATAAGCTCCTGTATTACTATCATCAAAAGTTGATAATACAATATCAGCTTGTGACTTAGTATAAGTCCTTCTTATAGAAATATTAGAACTTTTCACTGTCCAATGCCAAGCAGCCCAAGAGAATGGAGTTTTATAGTTTTGAGGAAAATTACTTTCCATATAATAATAAATACTTTTAGTATTATTATATGTAACAGCCATATTTAACCATTGATTTTTTCCAGAAGATTCACTAGCCAAACCAGATTCTTCAAGGTTTTTCACTAAATCAAAAGAGATTCCCATATCTCCTTGTAAAAACTCTTCGGACTCTAGGTTTACTACAAAATCACTTTCGTCATAACCCATGGTTTTTGTCAAATAGTTTAAAGTTGCCTGTGCATTGGCTGGTAACTCTGGTTGTTCTTCATTTACACTTTCATTTTGACAGCTTATAGAGATTGCCATAAGAGTAATTAATAGATAGTTGAGTTTGTTTTTTAACATAATAATAACATTTAAATTTCTTTTGTCAAAACTATGTAATATTCCTACAAAAAAAAGATACTATATTAACTCAAGCTAATATTAAATACTCATTAACCATATATTTTATACGTTTTTTACATAAAATTTAAATAAAAAATGTTTTTAAGCGTGAAAAAACATCATTTTATCATTTAAAAAAACAATAGAAAGAATTTACCTATATTATTGTAAGAATTTATAAAAAACAAATGACATATAACACCCTTAATCGTCACTTTGTCTAAAATTATATTCTAGGTAAATCCCCTTCTCCTTTTAGAGGTAAGTTAGAAGATCCCATCAAATAGGTATCTATATGATGTGCTACCTGTCTTCCTTCTGCAATCGCCCAAACGATTAAGGACTGTCCTCTACGCGTATCTCCGGCTGCAAACACTCCTTTTATATTGGTTTTATAATCATTTTCCGTTGCTTTCATATTGGATTTTTCATCCATGATAACTCCTAATTGCTTGGCAACTGTAGTTTCAGATCCAGTAAATCCCAAAGCCAACAAGGCCAGTTCGCACTTCCATTTTTTTTCTGTATCCGGAATTTCCTTCAAGATAAAACGACCATTCTCTTTTACCCATGTTACTTCTGAGGTTATTAACCCCGTTAAATTGCCTTTTTTATCACCTAGAAACTCTTTGGTAGAAATACTCCAATTTCGGTTTACTCCTTCTTCATGTGAAGAACTTGTTCGTAATCTCATTGGCCAAAAGGGCCAAGGCTGATGTGAGGGTCGTTCTAGAGTTCCTTTATTCATAATTTCGAAATTAGTTACCGAAGCGGCTCTATGACGAACAGAAGTACCTATACAGTCTGAACCTGTATCTCCACCACCAATTACAATAACGTCTTTCCCATTAGCAAGAATCTCTTCTCCTAAACCTCCTAAACCATCTACTCTCCTATTATTTTGTGTCAGGAAATCCATTGCCTGCACTACACCTTTTAAATTTGAACCTTTTACTGGTAAATTACGTCTAACTGATGCTCCTGTGCATAAAACGATAGCATCAAAATCATTTTTTAATTGTTCTGCATTAATATCTTTTCCTATATATGTATTCGTTTTAAAAAGAATACCTTCTTTTTCTAAGATATTAATACGACGGTCAATTATCTTTTTTTCTAGTTTAAAATCCGGAATACCATAACGTAATAATCCTCCTGGCTTTTCATCTCTTTCAAAAACTGTTACGAAATGCCCTACTCTATTTAGTTGTTGTGCCGCTGCTAATCCTGTAGGACCAGAACCAATAACAGCCACTGTTTTACCTGTTCTACTTTTTGGAAGAACAGGTTTTATCCAATCATTTTTAAAAGCTTCTTCTACAATGTTTTTTTCTATATTCTCAATAGATACCGGGTCTTCATTAATACCCAAAACACAAGCTTCTTCACAAGGTGCAGGGCACAATCTTCCGGTAAATTCTGGAAAATTATTGGTAGCATGTAAAATACGACTCGCTTTCTCCCATTTGTTATTGTAAACAGCATCATTAAAATCTGGAATCAAATTTCCTAATGGACAACCGCTATGACAAAACGGAATTCCACAGTCCATGCATCTTGCCCCTTGATTTTTAAGTTTATCTTTAGGCAAAGGAACCGTAAACTCCTTATATTCCTTAATCCTGTTTTCTACTGTTTTATATTGTTCTACTTCCCTATCAAATTCTAAAAACCCAGTTATCTTACCCATAATCCTTATTAATTATTTATACTTGCCAATTTTTCCTCTTCTAATCTTATCAATGCCTGCTTATATTCTTCAGGAAATACCTTAACAAATTTTGGGTATTCTTGTTTCCAATTTTCTAATATACGCTGAGCCAAGGGACTTAATGTAGCATTGTAATGATTCTCAATCAGCTCCTTAAGTTCGTTAATATCCTTTTCTTCTAACAAAGACTCTAGGTTTAGTGTATCTTGTTGGCAATTTTTTCTAAAATTAGCATCCTTATCATATACATAGGCGATTCCACCAGACATTCCTGCTCCAAAATTTCTTCCTATAGAACCCAGAATAACGGCAATTCCACCTGTCATATACTCACATCCATGATCTCCTATTCCTTCTACTACTGCTTTGGCTCCAGAATTACGCACACAAAACCTTTCTCCTGCTTTTCCATTAATATAAGCCTCTCCAGATGTAGCTCCATATAGTGTAACATTACCTGTTATTACATTTTCTTCTGGTATTAAAGTTGATTCTCCTGGTACTTTTATTACGAGTTTAGCTCCTGATAACCCTTTTCCCAGATAGTCATTAGTATTTCCGTTTACTATCATCGTAAGACCTTTGGTAGCAAAAGCTCCAAAACTTTGCCCAGCGGCACCCGTAAAATTAATTTTCAAAGTATTTGCAGGTAATCCTTTTGCTCCATATATTTTTGAAACTTCATTACTTAAAATTGCACCTACTGCTCTATCTATATTTTTTATATCAAAATCCAAAATCGTTTTTTCCTTTCTGAATAATGCAGGGTGTGCTTGCTCAATAATTTTAAAATCTATAGAATTTTTTAGATCATGGTCTTGCTCTTCTGTATTATACAACTTTCTCCCTTCTGGGGTATCTACTTTGTGTAAAATCGGGGTAAGATCAATTCCCTTTGTTTTATAGTGTTTCACTACTTTCTTTCTATCCAATTTTTGAACCTGACCAACCATTTCATCAATTGTTCGAAATCCTAGTTGAGCCATAATTTCTCTTACTTCTTGTGCTACGAAATACATATAGTTAACCACATGCTCTGGTTTCCCTTTAAATTTCTTACGCAGTTCAGGGTTCTGAGTGGCAATACCAACTGGGCATGTATTTAAGTGGCATACCCGCATCATTATACATCCAGAAGCTACTAAAGGTGCGGTGGCAAAACCAAACTCTTCTGCTCCTAATAGACAAGCGATTGCAACATCTCTTCCTGTTTTTAACTGCCCATCGCACTCCAACACGATTCTATTTCTTAAATCATTACCTACTAATGTTTGCTGAGCTTCTGCAATACCTAACTCCCAGGGTAATCCTGCATGTTTTAATGAGGTCAAAGGCGATGCTCCTGTCCCTCCATCAAATCCAGATATTAAAATAACATCTGCTTTTGCCTTGGCTACTCCTGCAGCTATTGTCCCGACTCCAACTTCTGAAACTAATTTTACATTAATCCTCGCTTCTCTATTAGCGGATTTTAGATCATATATTAGCTGAGATAAGTCTTCTATGGAATAGATATCATGATGTGGAGGTGGAGAAATTAATCCTACATATGGTGTAGAATTACGTGTTTTAGCTATTTCTGGATTCACTTTGGGGCCAGGTAATTGGCCTCCTTCTCCTGGTTTAGCTCCTTGAGCCATTTTTATTTGAATCTCTGATGCATTCGTAAGGTAATTAGAAGAAACTCCAAAACGACCTGAAGCTACTTGTTTAATTGCACTGTTTTTCCAATCGCCATCCACATCTTTATAAAATCGTAATGGGTCTTCACCTCCTTCTCCTGAGTTACTTTTTCCTCCAATTCTATTCATAGCAATAGCCAAATTTTCATGAGCTTCTTTGCTGATAGAACCGTACGACATTGCTCCTGTCTTAAAACGCTTCACTATCTCTGTCCAAGGTTCTACCTCCTCAACAGGTATAGGATCATAATTAGAAAACTCTAATAACCCTCTAATCGTCATTAATTGTTTTGACTGTTTATTTATAAGCTCAGAATACTCTTTATATGTGTCCGGATCGTTGGATCTAACAGATTGTTGAAGTTTTGCCACAGATAATGGATTAAACTGATGTTTTTCTCCATTACGTCTCCAGCGATATTGACCTCCTATTTCTAAGTCTAGATTTGCTGCTACCGAAACGTCTTGATATGCTCTTTTATGGCGTTTAGAAATCTCTTTTTCTATTTCATACAACCCAATTCCCTGAATCCGTGTTGCCGTATTTGGAAAATACTGTTCTACAACTTGTGTATTGATACCTATGCATTCAAAAAGCTGAGAACCTCTATAAGAATTTAAAGTAGAGATCCCTATTTTATTCATTACTTTTAACACTCCTTTTCCTACTGCTTTATTATAATTTTTAATTGCTTCGTTCTTACTAAGGTTTTCAATATCATTATTTGCAATACGCTCCTCAATTATCTCATTTACCATATAAGGATTAATTGCACTTGCTCCATATCCAAATAACAAGGCAAAATGGTGTACTTCTCTAGGTTCGGCTGATTCTATTATCAAACTTACCTGAGATCGCTTACCTAATTTCTGCAATCCACTATTAATATAAGAACAGGCTATTAATGCAGGGATCGGAGCTCTCTGCTTGCCTACCTCACGATCGGATAGTATAATTATATTAGCTCCTGCATCTATGGCTTCGCTTGTTTTATCTAAAATCTTTGCTAATGCATCTTCTAAACCATTATGCCCTCGGTTTATGTTATATAACATGGGTACAGAAATAACTTTAAACCCTTTGCCTGTATACGTTTTTATCTTATCCAAATCTTCTTTGGAAATAACAGGGTTCTGTACTTTTAACTTATTACAATGTTTTTCTGTAACATCAAAAATGTTATGATCTGCTCCTAGTGTTAAACTAATATCCGTTATCAACTCTTCCCTAATTCCATCTAATGGCGGATTCGTTACCTGAGCAAATAATTGCTTAAAATAATTATATAATAACTGTGGCCGCTCTGATAATACGGCTATCGGTGTATCAGATCCCATAGAGCCTATAGGTTCTTTTCCCTGAGAGCTCATAGGTGAAATTATAATATCAATATCTTCTTGGGTGTATCCAAATATTTGTTTTCGTTTATGAATTGTTTCTTCTCCAATAAAAAGAGGACAATCATTATATGCTATTTCTTTAAGATGTACCTGATTGTCTTCTAACCACTCTCTGTATGGATATTGCGTTGCAATTTTTTCTTTTATTTCTTCATCATTTATAATTCTCCCCTCATCCATATTAACCAAAAACATTTTTCCTGGTTCTAAGCGCCCATGATATGCTACGTTTTCGGGTTTAATATCAACTACTCCTGTTTCCGAAGACATAATTACATAGCCATCCTTTGTCACACTATATCGAGATGGGCGTAAACCGTTTCGATCCAATACAGCTCCTATATAATTACCATCAGTAAAAGGAATAGACGCTGGTCCATCCCAAGGTTCCATCATACAAGAATTATATTCATAAAAAGCTTTCTTGGTATCAGACATATTTCCATTTTTCTCCCAAGCTTCCGGAACCATCATCATCATTACCTCTGGTAATGATCTCCCCGTCATCAATAGTAATTCGGCAACCATATCCATAGATGCAGAGTCAGATTTTCCTGGTAGTATTACCGGAAGTATTTTTTTTATATCATCTCCGAACCATTCGCTATTCATTAATTCTTCTCTGGATCGCATTCTAGAAACATTTCCTCGCAGTGTGTTTATTTCTCCATTATGACACATATATCTAAAAGGTTGTGCAAGATCCCAAGTAGGAAATGTATTTGTAGAGAAACGTTGGTGTACCAAAGCTAATCGTGTTACAACTTTTGGGTCTAATAAATCCGAATAATAAAGTTTGATATCTTCTGGCATCAACAAACCTTTAAATATCAATGTTGTAGAAGACAAACTAGGTAAGTAAAAAAGTTTATTCTCAGATAATTTAGAATTGTATATCTGGTGTTCAGTAGTTTTACGTGCTATATATAGCTTAAGGTTAAAATCAAAATGACTTTGTTCCTCTTTTCCTTTACCTATAAATATCTGTTTTATAAAAGGTTCTGTTTTGGCCGCAATTGTACCTAAATGCTCAGGATTCACAGGAACATCTCTCCACCCCAATAATGTAAGGTTTTGATCTTTGACATTTTTTTCGAAAGTATTTATACAAAACTGCCTTTGATTTTCCTTTTTGGGGAGAAAAACATTTCCTACTGCATAATTCCCGACTTCTGGTAAGATAAAATCATTGTTCTCTACAAAAAAATTATGTGGAATATCAATTAATATACCTGCTCCATCTCCTGTTTTTCCATCTGCACTAACCGCTCCACGATGTTCTAATTTTTCTAGAATTTCTAATGCTTTATGAATAATATCATTAGACTTCTTTCCTTCTAAGCTACAGATAAATCCAGCACCGCATGCATCGTGCTCAAATTCGGGTAAGTACATTCCTTGTTTTCTCATAGTATGTCTAATATCAATGATTTATATATCTCGAAATTAACTAAACATTAAGAAAGAAAAAAGAAAAGCTAGTTTACCGATATTACTTTTCCGAGCTCGATAAAAAAACTATTGTTAAACTATAAAAATCACAAAATAAGGCCTTCTAATTATGAATTTAATATCTCTATTTTCGAATAAATAGATAATTAGTACAGAAACGTTTACTCCCGAAATTTACTATGTTTACTTCTGAAAACGTTTTCGTAAAATATTTCATTGACACATGATTTTACGCTTAACCGTGAGCACTAGAATTTATTTTATGCCCACACATATGTTGCAATCTTGAAAAAAAATAAGGCTCTATGTTGATTTGAGTGGGTAGGATAAAAAAGTTATTTTTAAAGGATGATGAATTCACAAGAAATATTTGCTA